>JAUHYW010000119.1 GCA_030426085.1 bacterium
CCCGCCGAGCGCCGGGCCCGCCTGACCGCCGAGCTGGCCGCGGCCCGGGCCGAGCTGACCGCCGCCCGCCGGGCGGCCATCGTGATGCCCGACGGGCGGACCTACGCCCGGCGCACCGCGGCCGAGGCCCGGGTGAAGGCGCTCGAGGCCGAGCTGGCCGCCGACTGACGGCTGTTTCTGGCCCCGACCGGGCGCCCTGGCTATCGTCTGGCGAACACCGTCTCCCGGAGAGAACATGCGCCTCACCCCCCTGGCCTGCGCCGTGAGCGCGGCCCTGCTCGCCCCCGCCGCCGCGCTCGCCTGCGGCGCGATCTTCACCCCGGCCGAGGCCACCGCCGGGGCGTCGTTCGAGACCCAGACCGTGCTGGTGCACCGCCGCGCCGAGCGGGTCGACCTGCACGTCCGCATGACCGTCGCCCCCGGGGCGCCCGACTTCTCGTGGGTCCTGCCCGCCCCGCCCGACGCCGAGCTGGCGCTGGGCGACGACGCGCTGTTCGACGCGCTCGACGACCTCACCCGGCCGGTGATCGACGTCGAGTTCGTGGGCGGCAACGGCGGCTGCTCCCCGGGCGACGGCGCCGCGGCGGGGGGCGACCTGCGGGGGGTCGACGTGGTCGAGGTGGGGCGCATCGGCGAGTACGACTACGCGATCATCGCCAGCGGGGACGCGGCGGCCGCGGCGCAGTGGCTGACCGACAACGGCTTCGCGGTGCCCGAGGGTGGCGAGGCGGCGATGCAGCCCTATGCCGACGGCGGCATGAACTTCATCGGCGTGCGCCTCACCCGCCCGGCGGACGCCGAGACCGGCACCCGGCCGACCCCGCTGGTGCTCTCGATCGCCGACGGGGGCGACGACCTGCCGACCTACCCCCTGGGGCTCTCGGCGCTGTCCGCCGGCGAGACGCTGCCGGTGCTCATCTACGTGCTCGGGCCCCAGCGGGCCGCGGTGCAGGGGGCCGAGGGGGCCACGGTGGCCGACGTGGCCGACCGCATCCTCGACCAGCGCTACCTGGAGTACGATGACGCGATCGACCTGCTGCAGGCGGAGGCCGCCGGCCCGCTGTGGATCACCGACGCGGTGATCGCCGAGCCGGCCGACTCCGAGGGCCTCGTCGCCGGGCTGGGCCCCGCCGACAGCCGGGCGATGCTGACCCGGCTCTACGCCCGGCTGCCGGTCGAGCGGGTGGCCGACGTGACCCTGACCTGGCACCCCGACGGGCAGGCGCCGCTCGACCCCTACCAGCGGCGGACCTACGGCGACCCCGACGAGGGCTGCGTCGCCGCCGGCGGCCCGGTCGGCCCCCCGTGGCTGGTGCTGCTGCTGATCGGCGGCTGGCGCCTGCGGCGGCGCCGGACCCCGTAGAATCCGCGCCCGGCGCCCCCCTCGGCGTCCTCTGCGGCGACCGCTTCCCCCCGCCCCGCCGAACGCGTATCCTCGCGCCGCTCGACGCCGGCTCGCGCCGGCCAGCCGCCGAGGAGGCACCCCCGTGAAGTTCTTCATCGATACCGCCGACGTCGCCGAGATCCGCGAGGCCCAGACCATGGGCCTGCTCGACGGGGTCACCACCAACCCCAGCCTGGTGGCGAGGACCGGGCGCAAGTTCCGGGAGGTGCTCGACGAGATCTGCGAGATCGTCGACGGGCCCATCTCGGCCGAGGTGGTGGGCACCGACTTCGAGACGATCAAGAAGGAGGCTCGGGTCCTCTCGAAGATCCACAAGAACATCGTGGTGAAGATCCCGCTCATCCCCGAGGGGCTCAAGGCGGTGGCGTGGTGCGCCGACAACGGCATCGCGACCAACGTGACCCTGTGCTTCAGCCCACTACAGGCGCTGCTGGCGGCCAAGGCCGGGGCCGACTACATCAGCCCGTTCATCGGCCGGCTGGACGACATCAGCCACGACGGCATGGAGCTGGTGCGGCAGATCGTCGAGATCTACGACCAGTACGACGAGTTCGACACCGAGGTGCTCGTCGCCTCGGTGCGCCACCCGATGCACGTGCTCGAGGCGGCCCGGGTGGGGGCCGACGTGGCGACGATCCCGTTCAGCGTGCTCGGCAAGCTGGCCCACCACCCGCTCACCGACATCGGGCTGGCGAAGTTCCTCGCCGACTGGGAGAAGGTGCCCCAGTAGCGCCCCGCTCCCAGCCGGCCTGCCCGCCCCCTACCAGCCCTTGCCCCCGGTCCGCTTCTCGAAGTTGCGCCGCTGGCGCATGCGGGTGCTGACCGCCTTCCACCGGCTCTGCGCCGCCCGGGCGGCGTGCTCGTCCTGCCGCCGCTCGGCGTAGGCCAGCTCCCGCTGAAGCTTGTCGTACGAGGTCAGCCGGGCGGGGTCGAGCGCGCCCGACTCGACCGCCGCCCGGATCGCGCAGCCCGGCTCGGCGCCGTGCGCGCAATCCCGGAAGCGACACTGCTCGCCCAGCGCGGCGATGTCGTCGAACGCCTCGTCGGCCTCGCCCTCCCCGGCCCACAGCGCCAGCTCGCGCATGCCGGGGGTGTCGATGAGCAGCCCGCCGTCGTCGGGCAGGGCGAACAGCGCCCGGGCGGTGGTGGTGTGGCGCCCCTTGTCGTCGCCGTCCCGCACCGCGCCGGTGGCCTGGGCCTCCCGCCCGAGCAGGCGGTTGATGAGGGTCGACTTGCCGGCCCCCGAGGCGCCGACGAGCACCCCGGTGCGCCCCCGGCCGAGCAGGGTCGGCACGACGTCGACCCCCTCCCCGGTCAGCCCGCTGACGAAGCAGATCGGGGCCGCGACCGCGAGCTGGGCCCGGGCGGCGCTGCGATCGACGCAGGTGTCGGCCTTGTTGAGCAGGACCACCGGCTGGACCCCGGTGCCGGCCAGCGCGGTGAGGATGCGCTCGATCTTGCGGGGGTTGAAGTCGCCGTCGAGCCCGGCGACGACGAACGCGGTGTCGACCCAGGCGGCGATGACCTGGGGCACGGTGCGCTCGCCGGCGGCTTTGCGTACGAGGGCCCGCTGGCGGGGCAGCAGGGCCTCGATGGGGGTGAGCTCGCCCTCGGCGGGCGCGACGGCGACCCAGTCGCCCACCGCGGGGCGCCGGTCGTCGCGCAGCAGGGCCCCCCGTACGACCCCCGGGCGGGGGCCGCCGCCAGCGTCGACGAGCAGGCGGGTGCCGTGGTCGGCGACGACCCGGGCCGGGGCGTGAGCCGGCCCGGCGAGGCGGGCGAAGTCGGAGCGGATGCGGCTGTCGAAGCCCAGGGCGGTCAGCGCCCGGGCGGAGCTGTCGTGAGACAACGGTGTTCTCCTCGCCGGCCATCGAGGCCGACGCGCAGTGATTCGATCAGGCGGCGCGAGGCGCCGCGAGCGGTTCGTGGTGATCGGGACTGCGGGTGGAGGGGTGGCCGCTCGAGCGGCCGGCGCCGACGACGGCGGTCGTCAGCGGGCGCACCTCGACCCGCGGGGTCGAACAATGGCCAACATGTCCATCGGAGCCTCCTCGGGTCGGGGTTGAGGCCCGATTGCACCGCGGATCGCCCCTCGCCGTCAAGGGGTCCGATCGGTCGCCCGGCGCCCGGGGCGGCGAAGTGAACCGCTGACCCGGCCGATGTGGTAGAACGCTTCGGGGTCTCGAACCCCCCGGCGGGGCCAAAAAGGAGCGCGGGATGACCACGGGGCATCTGCTGATCCTGTTCTTGCCCGATCGCACGACTCCGGGCACTCTGACGGCGGTGCTGCGCAAGCATCCGGTGCAGTTCGTCGAAGGGTGCGCCGAGGCCGGCGTGCGCGCCCGCTACGCCGATCGGAGGGGGGTCTTGCTGACCGTGGTCGATTGGGCGCCCGAGGCGGTGTTCCAGCCCGCCCGCGGCGCCGAACGGGTCACCCTGCCGTCGGCGGTGCTCGATCTGCTCGACGGGGTCGGCGCCTGCACCCTCGACCCCTTCGACTGCGCCGTCGTCACCCCGGGGGGCACCCTGCCCTACGCCGCCGAGATCGAGGCCGACCGCCTGCGCGAGCCGCTCGCGGTGGGCTGCCGCTACACCGTGCGCCCGGCGGTCCGGCTCGGGGCGCGGGGCCGATGACGATCACCGCGGCGACCGCCCGGCGGCGCTTCCGCGGGGCGACGATCCACACCGTCGACGGCGGCGATCGGATCATCACCGACGGCGAGCTGATCGTCGAGGGCGCGCGCATCGTCGCGGTGGGCGCGGCCGATCGGGGCGCCACCGACGACCCGATCGTCGCGCTGCCGGCGACCCACCACCTCACCCCGGGCCTGATCGACGCCCACGTGCACCTCGGCCTCTTCCCCGAGGGATCGCCCCGCGAGGCGAAGGACCTCAACGAGATGACCCGCCCGGTGACCCCCGAGATGCGGGCGCTCGACGGCATCTGGCCCGGGGACGTGGCGTTCCACAAGGCCCGGGCGGCGGGCATCACCACCGTCTGCGTGCTGCCCGGCTCGGCCAACATCGTCGGCGGCACCGGGGTCGCCCTGCGCACCGCGGGCATCGACGTCGAGCGCATGGTCCGCCGCGATCCGGTCTGCCTCAAGGTGGCCTTCGGCTACAACGTCAAGCACAGCCACGGCCTCAAGGCGGGCCGCTCGCCGCTGACCCGGATGGGCATCGCCGCCGGCTTCCGCGACGCGTTCGACGCCGCGCTGCGCTACGAGCAGCAGAAGGTGCACGACCCGCGCACCGCGACGGATCGGGGGCACGAGGCGCTGCTGCTCGCCCTGCGCCGCGAGATCCCGGTGCGGGCCCACGCCTCGCGCTCCGACGACATCCTCACCGCGATCCGCCTCGCCCGGGCGTACGGCCTGCGGCTGGTGCTCGAGCACGGCTACGAGGCCGATCTGGTGCTCGACCGGGTGATCGAGCACGGGGTGGCGGTGGTGCTCGGGCCGGCGTTCCGCTGCTGCGGCAACACCGAAGAGCTGCACCACGACTTCGCCAGCGCGAAGGTCCTCGACGACGCCGGGGTCTGCGTGGCCCACATGACCGACCACCCGATCGTGCCGGTGGGCTACCTCTCGCTCCAGGCCGGGCTGAGCGTGCGGGCCGGTATGAAGCCGTCGCGGGCGCTGCGCACGATCACGACCCACGCCGCCCGCATCCTGGGCCTCGACGACACCGTCGGCCGCCTCGCCCCGGGCCTCGCCGCCGACCTCGCGATCTTCGACGGGCCGCCGCTCGAGGTGGCCAGCCGGGTGGTCTCGACCTGGATCGACGGGGCCCGGGTCTACGCCGACGGCGAGCCGACGCCGGTGCCGGGGGGGATGATCCGCCGATGAGCGAGGTCGACGCCCCCCCGTGGAAGGACGTCGTCCGGGTCTGCCTCTCGGCCCTGTCGACCTTCCTCGCCTTCGGCATGCTGCTGCCGATCTTCCCGGTGTGGGTCGAGCCGTTCACCACCAGCAAGACCATGGTCGGCCTCGCCACGACCCTCGCCGCCGGGGTGGGCCTCGTCGCCGCCCGGCCCATCGCCGCGGTGATGATGGAGGGCCGCACCCGCATGCCCACCATGGGGCTGGGCGCGTTCTCGGTGGGCCTCTCGGCGGGGCTGCTGCCGTTCATCGACGAGGTCGCCTTCCTGTCCCCGTTCTGGGCGATCTGCGTGCTGCGGGCCATCGGCGGGCTGGGCTTCGGGCTGGTGACCACCGCCGCGGTCAGCGCGATCACCGACCTGACCCCGATCCACCGCCGGGGCGAGATCCTGGGCTACTTCGGGGCCTCGAACGCGCTGGCGCTGCTCATCGGGCCGCTGCTCGGCGGCCTGCTCGAGAAGTTCGCCGACGTGAACGTCGCCTTCTGGGTCGCCGGGGTGCTGGCGGTGCCCTCGCTGTACTTCGCCGCGCAGGTGCGCGAGCCCAAGGCGGCCCCCATCCCGCCCGGCAGCCGGCGGCTGGTCGACGCGCTGCGCTTCCCGGCCCTGCGCATCGTCACCGCGGGCCACTTCATGGCGGTGATGTTCCACGGGGCGCTGCTGGCGTTCGGGCCGCTGATGCTCGACGCCCGCGGCGGCTGGATGAGCGTCGAGGTCTTCTTCGCCGTCGAGGCGGCGGCCGTCGTCGCCTTCCGCATCGCCATCGGCCGCCGGTTCGACCTCTACGACCGGCTGACCTTCGTGCGGCTGGGGCTGGCGCTGATGGTGGTCGCCTGCCTGCTGATGGGGCTGGTGCAGCACGACCTGCTGGTGCTGCTGGCGGCGATCATCTACGGGGTCGGCTTCTCGGCCTACGTGCCCACGATGAACGCGATGGTGGGCGACATCGTGCCCAACAGCCACCGGGCCCGGGGCTTCGCGATCTTCATGCTGGCGTTCGACCTGGCCATCGCCGGGGGCGGAGTGATCGTGGGGCCCATCGCCGACGGCGCCGGCGGGCCGCAGCGGGCGCTGCTCGTCGCCGGGCTGGCGCCGCTGGTCGCGCTGGCGATCTACGCCTCGGGCACCCGCCGCATCCGGATCGAGATCAAGCGCCGCTGAGCGGCCGCCGGGCCCGGTGTCGATCCGGTGACGGGCGCGCTTCGGCTTGAGCCGCCCCGCACGGCCGGTTACACTCGGCAACACCGCTCGATGTATAGGCTTTCGGGCATCGGGTTCGCGCCCCGACCCGCCGAGGAGGCACCCGTGATCCACCGCCGTACGGCCCCGCTCGCCGCGCTGCTCGCCGCGCTGGCGCTCGGCTGCGAAGAGGGGCCGCCGCCGCCCGACCTCGCGCCCGACGACCCCTTCGTGCAGGCCGACGGCAGCACGACCCCCGACCCCGAGCCCGGTGAGCCCGAGCCGCCGCCGGGGCCCGAGCCCGAGACCGGCGAGCCCGAACCGCCGCCGGGGCCCGAGCCCGAGCCGCCGGCCGACGTCGACTGCGCCGACCCCGGTCGGGTGACCCTGCGCCGGCTGACCCGGGGCGAGTACGACAACACCGTGCGCGACCTGCTCGGCGACGACTCCCGCCCGGCGCAGAACTTCCCCGAGGACGACATCGGCTACGGCTTCGACAACATCGGCGACGTGCTCAGCGTCTCGCCGGTGCACGTCGCCCAGTACGACGCGGCGGCCGAGGCCCTCGTCGACCGGGCGGTCGAGGCCCCCGCGGTGCGCGCCGAGCGGATCTACGAGGCCGAGGAGGTCGGGGCCGACGTCGGCGGCGCGTGGCGCGGCGAGGCGTGGAACCTGTGGAGCAACGGCCAGATCACGATCGACGGGGCCTACCCGGTCGGCGGGCGCTACGCGGTGCGGGTGCTCGCCTTCGCGACCCAGGCCGGCGACGAGGCGGCCCACATGGAGCTGCGGCTCGACGGGCAGGCCGTCGCCGGGTTCGACGTGCGGGCCACCGCCGACGCCCCCGAGTGGTACGAGGCCGAGGTCGACATCCCCGCCGGACCCCACGCCCTGGGGGTCGCCTTCACCAACGACTTCACCGACCCCGAGCACCCCGACCGGGCGCTGCGCGACCGCAACCTCATCGTCGACGCGGTGATCATCGACGGCCCGGTGGGCGCCGCCGCGCCCCCGGTCGTGGAGCAGATCTTCGAAGCCGAGGAGGTCGAGGGCAGCGTCGGCGGGGCCGCCGGCGAGGCGTGGAACCTGTGGAGCAACGGCACCATCGACGTCGAGCTGAACCTGCCCGCCGCCGGGGAGTACGACATCCGGGTGCGGGCCTGGGGCCAGCAGGCGGGGCCCGATCCGGCCCGGATGTCGATCCGGTTCGACGAGCAGGAGGTCGACCTGATCGACGTCGAGGCCACCGCCGCCGCGCCCGAGTGGTACACCCGCCGGGTCGAGGCCGGCGCCGGGCCGCACTTCGTCACCGTGGCCTTCGTCAACGACTACTACATGCCCGACGACCCCGAGCCGACCAACCGCGACCGCAACCTGCTGGTCGACGTGATCGTGGTCGAGGGCCCGTTCGGCGCGGCGCCCGAGGACGTCGAGCCGGCCGAGCCCGCCGAGCGCAGCCCGTACTTCGTCTGCGAGCTGGCCGACCAGGACGACTTCGGCTGCGCGGCGCAGATCGTGGGCGCCTTCGCCGGGCGGGCCTGGCGCCGGCCGGTGGGCGAGGGCGAGGTCGAGCGGCTGATGGCCCTCGTCCGGCTGGCCCGTGAAGAGGGCGACTCGATCGTCGAGGGCATCCGGCTGGCCTTCCGGGCGGTCCTGCTCTCGCCGCACTTCATCTACAAGGTCGAGCTGGACCCCGCCCCGAGCGACTTGACCCCCCACCGGCTGACCGACCACGAGCTGGCCACCCGGCTGTCGTACTTCCTGTGGAGCACGATGCCCGACGATGAGCTGCGGGCGGCGGCCGACGCGGGTCGGCTGTCCGACACCGAGGAGCTCGACGCCCAGGTCCGGCGTATGCTCGCCGACCCCCGGGCCGAGGCGCTCGTCGACGACTTCGCCGGGCAGTGGCTCTTCGTGCGGGCCATGACCGACGTCGCCCCGGACTACGCCGCCTTCCCCAGCTTCGACGACCTGCTGCGGGGGGCGATGGTCACCGAGGCGCTGACGATGGTCGGCCACCTGATGCGGGAGAACGCGCCGCTGGCCCGGATGATGGACTTCGACAGCACCTGGCTCAACCCGCGGCTGGCCGAGCACTACGGGCTGGACTTCGAGAGCGGGGTCGAGGACCCCGAGGCCCCGGCGGGCTTCCGCCGCTTCGACCTGGGCGACAGCGGCCGGGCGGGCGTGCTGACCCTGGGCAGCACCCTGACGGTGACCTCGTTCCCCACCCGCACCTCGCCGGTCAAGCGGGGCAAGTGGGTGCTCGAGCAGCTCATGTGCGACGAGCCGCCGCCGCCCCCGCCGGGGGTCGAGGCCGAGCTGGGCGAGGTCGACCAGGGCGCGCCGCTGCGCGAGCGGCTGGCCCAGCACCGGGAGAACCCCGACTGCGCGGTGTGCCACGACGCGATGGATCCGATCGGCCTGGGGCTGGAGAACTTCGACGGCATCGGCGCCTGGCGGGACACCGAGGGCGAGCACGCCGTCGACGCCTCGGGCGTGCTGCCCGACGGCACCGAGTTCATCGGGGCGGTCGAGCTGGCCGACATCCTCAAGGAGGACCGCCGGCTCTACACCTGCTTCCAGGATCAGATCGTGACCTACGCGCTCGGCAGCGGCGTCGACCGCATCCGCGATCGGGCGCAGCGTGAGTGCCTGTCCTCGATGGCCGAGGACTTCGACGCCGTCGACTGGCGGCTGCAGGACGTGATCCGCATCCTGGCGCAGAGCCCGCGGTTCACCATGCGCCGGGGCGAGCCCGAAGACGTCGCGATGAACGGGGAGGACCGCTGATGGCCCGCAAGAACTCCAAGTCCGGCGGATTCGGATTCGACTTCGGCGGCGGCCGGGCCCCGGGCTTGTTTCGCAGGCCGCTCGACCGGCGCACGTTCCTCCGGGGCTCGGGCCTCGCGCTGAGCCTGCCGCTGCTCGACGCGATGATCCCGTCGTTCGCCCGGGCTCAGGGCGGCATGCCCGCCCGCCCCCGCAGCCGGTTCATCGCGTTCTACGTGCCCTGCGGCATCCACATGGCGTCGTGGGATCCGGCCACCGAGGGGCCTGACTTCGAGGAGACCCCCATCCTGGCGCCGGTGCACCCCTGGCGGGACCAGATGACCCTGATCGGGGGCGTGCACAACCGCCCGGCCCGGCCCGATGGGCCCGGCGATCACGCGGCGGGCACCGGCTCGTTCCTGACCGCGGCCCACTGCTTCAAGACCGACGGGGCCGACATCCGCAACGGGGTCAGCATCGATCAGCTCATCGCCAACCGGGTGGGGCAGGGGCACCGGTTCCCCTCGCTGGTGCTCGGCGCCGAGGGCGGGGGCAACGCCGGGGGCTGCGACTCGGGCTATAGCTGCGCCTACAGCCGCAACATCTCGTGGATCGACGAGAACACCCCCGCGGCCAAGGAGACCAACCCCCGCTCGGTCTTCAACCGCCTCTTCGGCACCACCGCCGACGGGCTGCCCCCGGCGGTCGTCGCCAAGAAGGCCCGCTACCGGCGCAGCATCCTGGACTACGTGCGCAGCGACACCCAGCGGCTGCAGAGCAAGCTCGGCCCCACCGACCGGCTCAAGATCGACGAGTACCTCGCCGGCCTGCGCGAGCTGGAGCGGCAGATGGATCTGGCCGAGCAGCAGGCGTGCGAGCCGGGCACCCGCCCCGAGCGTCCGGACCAGTTCCGGGACACCATCCGCCAGATGCTGCAGCTCACGGTGACCGCGGTCGAGTGCGATCTGACCCCGGTGGTGACCTTCATGCTGGGCAACGGCGGCAGCAACCGGCCGTTCCCCTGGCTCGACATCGCCGAGGGGCACCACCAGCTCAGCCACCACCAGGGCAACCCCGAGAACCACCGCAAGCTCGAGGCGATCGACATCTGGGAGATGGAGCAGCTCGCCTGGCTGTGCGACCGGCTGCACCAGATCGAAGAGCCCGACGGCCGCAGCGCGCTGGAGAACTCGGTGGTCTTCGTGTCGAGCGAGATCGAAGACGGCAACTCGCACAGCCACTTCGACATGCCGATCCTGCTGATGGGCAAGGCCGGGGGCCAGCTCGCCGGCGGGACCTACGTGCGCTACCCGGGCAACCGCCAGGACGGCCCCTCGGTGGCCAACCTCTTCGTCAGCCTCGCCCGGCTGTGCGGGGTCGACGACCTCGAGCAGTTCGGCGACGACTCCACCGGCCCGCTCGACCTGCCGCTCGCCTGACCGGCGCCCGCCCCCGGATCAACCGCGCAGCGACTCGAGCCAGCTCCGCAGGATGCGCCCGGCGACCCGGACGCGGTACCCGGCGGTGCTGCGCACGTCGTCGATGGGGGTGATGTCGCCGTCGAGCGCGGCCACGGCGGCCTCGATCGTGCTCGGCGAGAGCGCCTGCCCGACCAGCGCCGCCTCGGCCTTCGGCGAGCGGACCGGGGTCGCCGCGACGCTGCCCCAGCCCAGCCGGGCCTCGGTGACCGTATCGCCGTCGAGCCGCAGCCGGCCGCCGAGCACCACCTTGCTGATCGACTGCGCCAGCCGGGTGCCGACCTTGCGGAAGTGCAGCCGGTCGGCCTTCGCCGGCTTGGGGATGCGTACCGCTGCGATCAGCTCGTCGGGGGCCATCACCGTGCGCTTGTAGCCGGTGTAGAAGTCGGCCAGCGGCACCGCGCGCAGCCCGCGGGCGGCGCTCTGCAGCTCGAGCACCGCGTCGAGCGCGAGCAGCACCGGCATCGTGTCGCCGGCGGGGCTGGCGTTGGCGATGTTGCCCCCGATCGTGCCCCGGTTCTGGATCTGGCGGGCGCCGACGGTGCGGGCGGCCTCGACCAGCGGCGGCAGGTGGGCCCGGACCGCCGGATCGTCGATGAGCGTGGTGTAGTCGGCGCAGGCGCCGACGCGGATGTGATCGCCCCGCGAATCGACCCCGCGCAGCTCGGGCAGGCCCCACAGGTCGATGAACGCCGGGGGGTCGATGGCGTGGGCCTCGAGGTAGACCATGATGTCGGTGCCCCCGGCGAGCAGCCACGCCGCGGGGTGGGCCGCCCGCAGGGCGAGCGCGTCGGCGAGGTCGGCCGGGGTGTGCACCGGCGCGGCGCTGGTCATCATCGGGCCGCCTCCTCGTCGCCGCTCAGGGTCCGGGCCACCGAGTCGATGATCTTCTGGTAGCCGGTGCACCGGCAGAGGTTGCCGGCGAGCGCCTCGCGGATGGTGATCGCGTCGGGCTGCGGGTCGCGGGCGAGCAGCTCGGCGGCGGCGACCACGAAGCCGGGGGTGCAGATGCCGCACTGCGCGCCGCCGTGGTCGACGAACGCCTGCTGCACCGGGTGCAGCCGGCCGTCGCGGGCGAGCCCCTCGACCGTCTGCACCTTCGCCCCCCGGACCTGGACCACCGGCACCAGGCAGCTGTTGATCGCCCGGCCGTCGATCAGGACCGTGCACGCCCCGCACTCGCCCTCGCCGCAGCCCTCCTTGGTGCCGGTCAGCCGCAGGTCCTCGCGCAGCACGTCCAGCAGCCGGGCCATCGGGGTGGCCTCGACCGCGGTGGGCGCTCCGTTGAGCTCGAACTGGATCTTCACCGGGCGGCTCCTGGGGTCTCGGCTGGGGTCTCGCGGGCCTCGAGCGCGTCGAGCACCGCTTCGGGGGTCATCGGCAGGCGGTCGAGCACCGCGCCGGTCGCGTCTTCGATGGCCGCGGCCACCGCCGGGGCGGGCACGTCGTGCGGGATCTCGCCGATGCCCTTGGCCCCGAACGGCCCCCCGGCGAAGGGGTACTCGACCAGGATGGTCTCCATCGGCGGCGCGTCGAGCGCGGTCGGGATGATGTAGTTGGTCAGCCGGTTGTTGCGCATCGCCCCCCGATCGTCGAGCACGACCGCCTCGCTGGTGGCGTAGCCCAGGCCCTGGAGCGCCCCGCCCTCGAGCTGCCCCGCGGCGAGCACCGGGTTGAGCGCCTTGCCCACGTCGGTGGCCTGCACCAGCCGGCGGTAGAGCACCTCGCCGGTGTCGGTGTCGACCTCGACGTCGACGACCACGCACGACCAGCCGTAGGTCGGGTAGGCGTCGCCGCGGTAGGTCTCGGGGTCCCACTCGGCGCCGGCGTCCTCGTATCGAGCCCGGACCCGCAGCGGCGCATCGCTCGGGCGGCGCTCGAGCAGCGTGTCGAAGTCGGCGTCCTCGGCCCCGGGCCACTGCGCCTCGGCCCGCAGCGCGTCGAGCAGACTGTGCGCCGCCTGCTCGACCACCCGCCCGACCACCATCGCGGTCCGGCTGGCGACGGTCGGCCCGCTGTCGGGCACGTCGGCGGTGTCGTGGGGCGCGTTGTGCACCCGCTGCACGTCGACCCCGAGCACGTCGGCCACGATCGCGGGGAAGATGCTGTCCGTGCCCTGCCCGATGTCGGTGCTGGCGGTGTGGATGAGCACATGGTGCCCGTCGATCGAGACGTCGGCCTCGCCGGCCAGCGCCGCCTCGCCGTTGCCGGTGAAGCCGCAGCCGTGCCACGCGATGGCCAGCCCCCGCCCCGCCTTCCGCCGCCCGGCGGCCTGCCCCCCGCCGGGGCGGGTGGCCACCATCGACGGGGGCAGCGGCGCCTCGGCGGCGGCCAGCGCCCGGTCGAGCACCTCGAGCGAGGCCACGTCGAACAGCCGCTGCCCGCTGGGGGTGACGTCGCCGTCGCGGTAGAGGTTGGTGCGCCGCAGGGCCACCGGGTCGAAGCCCATCGCGCGGGCGACGCGGTCGAGGTGGCGCTCGGCGGCGAACATCACCTGGGGCGCGCCGAAGCCGCGGAAGGCCCCGTTGGGCGGGGTGTGGGTCGCCACCATGCGCGCGTTCAGCCGGGCGTGGGGCACCGCGTAGGGCCCCAGCGCGTGCAAGATGGCCCGGCTGAGCACCACCGGCGACAGCGTATTGTAGGCCCCCCCGTCGAAGAGCAGGTCGACGTCGGCGGCCAGGATCCGACCCGACGCGGGGTCGACCGCGGTGGTGTAGGTCATGAACGCCGGGTGGCGCTTGGTGGTCGCCTGGAGGTCCTCGTCGCGGCGGTAGATCAGCTTGATCGGGCGCCCGGTCTTGAGCGCGAGCACCGCCGCGTGGGCCGCGACCATCGAGGGGTACTCCTCCTTGCCGCCGAAGCCGCCCCCGGTCACCGCCTGCACCACGTTGAGCCGGTCGTGGCCCAGCACCCGCTTCAGCGCCTTGACGATGTAGTACGGGCACTGCATCGAGCCGAAGATCGTCAGCCCGCCGTCCTCCCGGGGCTGGGCGATCATGCCCTGGGGCTCGATGTAGAGCTGCTCCTGCAAGCCCACCGCGTAGCTGCCGCGGACCAGCCGGGCCCCGGCGGCCTCGGCCTGCGCCATGCCGTCGAGGCCGTCCCCGTGCACCATCTCCAGCCGGCTGAAGATGTTGTCGTCCCCGAAGATGCGGATCGGGTTGTCGGCCGCCTTCAGCGGGTCGAACAGGGGCTCGAGCGCCTCGTAGAGCACCTCGACGTGGCGGGCGGCGGCCAGGGCCCGGTCGCGGGTCGGCGCGGCGACGAGGGCCACCGGCTCGGTGACGTGGCGCAGCTCGTCGTGGGCCAGCACCGGCTGGTCGTCGGTCATCAGGGCGATGACGTTCTCCCCCGGCACGTCCGCGGCGGTGGCGATGACGACGTCGGTCCAGTCGAAGTCGGGGTCTCGGCGCAGCCCCTTCAGCCGGCCCCGGGCCACCGGCGAGCGCACCGTGGCCCCGTACAGGCAGCCCCGGGGGCGCACGTCGTCGACGTAGAGCGCCGCCCCGGTGACCTTGGCCGGGCCGTCGGCCCGGACGAAGCCGCGGCCGATGTAGGGATCGTCGGGGGTCGTGCCTGCGCCGGCCATCGTCACCTCCTCGCCGCGCGCAGGGACCTTAACCCAACCGGGCCCGGTGACGGGAGGGTGTCAGCGCCGGCCGGGCACCTTCCACAGCGCGTCGCAGAACCAGCGGTTGCGGTCGTAGTACAGCGCCTCGACCTCGAAGCCGGCGAAGTAGGCCAGGTCGGTGACGTCCTCGTCGAGGTACTTGTAGCTGTACTCGGTGTGGATCGGCTCCCACGGGCTGAACTCGAAGCTCTGCCGCAGCGCGCCGATGAACACCCGCTGCCGCTCGAGGCTGACGAGGTAGCTCTCCATCGCCCCCGAGAAGACGCTGTAGGTGGCGAAGTGGCGGAAGGACTTGCGGTCGAAGTTGCCGCCCAGCTCGCGGTTGATGCGGTCGAGCAGGTTGAGGTTGAACTCGGCGGTGACCCCCTCCCGGTCGTTGTAGGCCGCGAGCAGCAGCTCGATGTCCTTCTTGAGGTCGAAGCCGACGAGCACCAGATCACCGGGGCTGAGCGCGCTCCAGAGCTGCTGCAGAAACGCCCGGGCGTGGGCCTTGTCGAAGTTGCCGATGTTCGAGCCGAGGAAGAGCACCAGGTTGGTGCGGTCGTTCTGCTCGCCCAGCCAGCGCACCCCGTCGAAGTACTCCGAGACCAGCCCCCCGATGGGCAGCGACGGGAAGCGCTCGCCCATCGCGCCCACGACCGTCTTCATCGCCGGCTCGGAGATGTCGATCGGCACGTAGCGCACGTCGACCCCCTGCCGGAGCAGCGCGTCGAGCACCAGGGCCGTCTTGCGCCCGTCGCCTGCCCCGAGGTCGACGACGTTGATCGGCCGCCCGCCGACCCGCTCGACGAGCCCCGCGGCGTGGGTCTCGAGGATCTCGGCCTCGCAGCGGGTGAGGTAGTACTCCTCGAGGTCGCAGATGCGCTCGAAGGCGTCGCTGCCCGCCGCGTCGTACAAGAACCGCGAAGACAGCGACTTCGGCTTCTTCGACAGGCCGATGAGCACCTCGCTCATGAAGGCCCGCCGGCTGGCCTCGGCGCTGGCCGAGGCAGTCGGTTCCAGGATGCGATAGCCGGTCTGCTCGGTGCTCACGGACCCTCCCTCAGCGGTCGTCGGCCAGCCGGATGCCGGTGAACTGCCAGCGCTTCTCCGGCTGGAAGAAGTTGCGATAGGTCGACCGGATGTGATCCCGGGGGGTGGCGCAGCTCCCGCCGCGCAGCACCCGCTGGCCGTTCATGAACTTGCCATTGTACTCCCCGAGCGCGTCGGCCGGCGCCCGATAGCGGGGGTAGGGCAGGTAGGCGCTGGCGGTCCACTCCCAGACCTCGCCGAGCAGGTGGCGCAGGCCGCCGTGGGCCGGCGCCTCGCGGCCGATGGGGTGCAGCGCGCCGTCCTCGGCGAAGGTGCCGTCGGGGGCCGGCTGCACCCGGCGGGCGGCGTGTTCCCACTCGAACTCGGTGGGCAGCCGCCGGCCCCGCCAGCGGGCGTAGGCGTCGGCCTCGAAGAAGCTGACGTGGGTCACCGGGGCGTCGTCGTCCAGATCGCGCCGCCCGCCGAGCGTGCGCTGGCGCCAGCGGCCGCCGTCCTCGATCCAGTACAGCGGCGCCCGCCAGCCCTCGGCCTGCGCCGCCGCCCAGCCGTCTGACAGCCACAGGTGGGGGGTGGTGTAGCCCCCGGCCTCCATGAAGGCGCGATACTCGCCGCAGGTGACCAGATCGGCGGCGAGCGCAAACGGCTCGAGCAGGACCCGGTGACGGGGGCCCTCGTTGTCGAAGTGGAAGCCCTCGCCGACGTGGCCGATGTCGGTGACCCCGCCCGCGAACTCGACCAGCGCCCCGTCGGCCTTCGCGTGGCCCACCGGCGCGGCGACGTGGGGCAGGTAGATCGGGTCGAGCGGGTTCTGCAGCAGCCCGTGCTTGATGTCGGTGACGATCAGCTCCTGGTGCTGCTGCTCGTGGTGCAGCCCGATCTCGATCAGCGGCGCGACGGTGCCCCGCAGGCCGTCGTCGGCCCCGGCGAGCAGCTCGAGCACCGCCCCGTCGACCCGCTGGCGCCAGCGACCGACCTCGGCCACCGTCGGCCGGCTCAGGATGCCCCGTCGGGGGCGGGGCCACTGCTCGCAGACCCCGTTGTAGTAGCTGTTGAACAGCGGGCGATACAGCGGGTGCGGGCTCTGATAGCCGGGCAGGTGCGGCTCGAGCACGAACGTCTCGAAGAACCACGTCGTATGCGCCCGGTGCCAGCGGGTGGGGCTGGCGTCGGGCATGCTCTGGATCATCTGATCTTCGGGCCCGAGCGGGGCGGCGAGCGCCTCGGTGCGGCCTCGAATGGCCCGGTAGCGGCGGGCGAGCGGATCGTCGGCGTGCACGGTTCACCTCGATGGTCGGGGCGATGGTATGGTCCCGGCCGATGAAACGCTATGCGCTCGTGGTGGTGGGCCTGAAGCTGGCGCTGCTGGCCCTCTTCGGGCTGGTGACGGCGCTCGGGGTGCCGCTGCTGACCGACCCCGCCCCGTGGATGGGCGAGGCCAGCGTCGGCGTCGCCGCGCTGGGGGTCGGGCTGCTGGTGGCCGACGTCTTCATCCCGGTGCCCTCGAGCCTGGTGATGGTGGCCCACGGGGTCCTGTTCGGCGCGGCGCTCGGCGCGCTGCTGTCGCTGGTGGGCAGCGTGCTCGCCGCCGCGCTCGGCTTCTGGATCGGCCGCCGGGGCGGGCCGCTGCTCGACCGGATCATGAGCGCCGAGGAGCGGGCCCGGGGCGACCGGCTCATCGCCCGCCACGGGGGGCTGGCGGTGGTGCTCAGCCGGCCGCTGCCCATCCTCGCCGAGACGGTCTCGATCCTCGCCGGCACCTCGCCGATGCGCTGGTCGAAGCTGCTGCTCGCCGCGACCCTCGGCGTGCTGCCGCCGTCGCTGCTCTACGCGATCACCGGGGCCTCGGCGGCGACCCTCGACGATCAGGTGCTGATGTTCGCCGCGGTGATGGGCGCCGCGGTGCTCTTCTGGCTCATCAGCCGGGCGGTCGAGCGGCGGCTGAGCCCCGAGGCGCCGGAGCCCGAGGCGTGAGGCCGTCGTTCTTCGCCCGCCTCGCCGCCCTCGAAGCGGCCGACACCCCGTTCGTGATCGCCACGGTCATCGACGCCGGGGGCTCCACGCCCCGGGTGGCCGGGGCCCGGATGGCGATCTGGGCCGACGGCTTCGCGGGCACCGTGGGCGGCGGGGCGTTCGAACTGCGGGTCATCGAGACGAGCCGGGCGCTGCTCGCCGGCCCGGGGCAGGTCGAGCGGCTCGACGTGCACCTCGTGCGCGACCTGGGCATGTGCTGCGGAGGACGGATGACCGTGTTCATGGAGAAGGTCGAGCCCCGCCCGCCGCTGCGCATCTACGGCGCGGGGCACGTGGGCACCGCGCTGGCGGGCATCGCCGCGGCGGCCGGCTTCGCGGTGACGGTGATCGACGCCCGCGCCGAGTGGGCCGATCCGGCCCGCTTCGCCGACGATGTGGCGGTCGAGGACGCCGAGCCCGAGGACCACCTGCGGGCCCACCCCCCGGCGCCGGGGGAGTACGTGGTCGTCGTCACCCACGACCACCCGCTCGACGAGGCGCTGGTGCGCCTGATGCTGCCGGCGATCGAGACGGCGCCGCGCTACCTGGGCCTGATCGGCAGCCGGGGCAAGTGGGCCCGGTTCGTCAAGCGCTACCGGGCGCGCGGCTTCGACGACGCGCAGATCGGGCGGGTGCGCTGCCCGGTGGGGCTGGACATCGGGGCGAGCACGCCGGCCGAGATCGCGGTGAGCATCGTCGCCGAGCTGGTGGCGCAGCGCCGGGGCGGGCCGAAGTGGGGGGCGCCGATCGCGGATCAGCTCGCGGCGAGGGGCCAGCCGGCGTCGGAGGCGTAGCCGGGGGGTCCCTTCGACCCGCTCTCACTGCCGTGATCGGCTGTCATCCGAGCGGCGTGGGCGCCGAACCGTCACCGCGGCGGCGGGGGCATGGCTTCCCAGGATTCCATGGCTTCCCCGGCTTCCCTGCCGGAGTGGATGGTGCTACCTTCGCGCATGTCATCGGCGGGCCGATTCCAGTCAGACTGCATGACACACATCATCGCTACAACCCGGGCCCGGGAGCCGTCCCCATGCGCTTCGCCACCTTGCTCGTCGCTTCGCTCGTCTTCTCCGGCGCCGCCCTGGCCGCGGAGGTGCCCCTCGATGGGGCCCCGCTCGGCGACGACGGGCCGCCGTGGTCGGTCGCGGTCGGCCAGGACCTGTCCATCGCCGGGCAGCCGGTCTGGGACCTCGTCGTGCACCGGCGCGGGCTGATCGGGCTCGGCGGCGCGATCGACGTCGCCGCGCCGCAGCCCTTGGGCGAGCTGCGGATGGGCTCGGTGATCGCGCCGTTCTGGGCTCCGCTCGAGGCGGGGCCGTGCCCCGACGGCGTCACGCGGGGCGAGGTGCGGCGCACCGACACCCCGGGCGGGGTCCGCTTCTCCTGGATCGATGTGCCGCTGGCCGGCTGCCCGGCGGACGCGGCGGCGACGTTCAGCGCCGAGCTGCGGTTCGACGCGGCCGGCGCGGTGCACGCGGTGGAGCTGCGCTACGCGGCGCTGCCCGACGAGACGGTGCAGGTCGAGCCCCGGGCGGGGCTGGTGGTCCAGCGGGGGCGGGCGCAGGCGACGGTGATGGAGCTGTTCCCCGATCCGCCGGGCGGCGTGATGCGGGGGCGGGCCAAGTGGCTGCTGGAGGGCTCGAGCGACGGCGAGCAGGGGGTGTGGATCATCGAGCTGGACGCCGAGGGCGGCATCCTGGGCGATCCGGACTTCGACGGGCGGCGCAGCGTCGACAACTGTGAACGGGACTTCAACCCGCAGCAGGAGAACCTGGACGGCGACGTCCATGGCGACCTCTGTGACCCCGACATCGACGACGATGACGTCCGGAACGGGCTCGACAACTGCCCCCGGTCCTCGGACCCGGACCAGACCGACCTCGACGGGGACGGGCTGGGCGACCCCTGCGACCCCGATGACGACGGCGACGGCTGGCCCGACGACTTCGACCACTGCCCGCGCACGATCGACCGGGCCAACCTCGACCTCGACGGCGACGGGCGGGGCGACGCCTGCGACCCGGATCCCGACGGGGACGACCGGGCGGCCGGGCGCTGGACGGCCCGGACCGATCTCTGCCCCTGGGCCCCGGATCCGTTCGGCCGGGACGCCGACAAGGACGGCCTGGGCGACGCCTGCGATCTGGCCCCCCGGACGCCGTGTCGCTGGGGCTGCTGGTGGCAGTCGGACGCCGACGGCGACGGGATCGGCGACGCCCTCGACCGCTGCCCGTACACCCCTGATCCCCGCCAACTCGACCTCGACGGCGACGGCGTCGGCGACGCATGCGACCCCGACCGCGACGGAGACGGGGTCTTCGACCTGCTCCAGCTCTGCGTGGGCGACGCTTGCCCGCCTCTCATCCGCCCCGATATCGTCGACTGGCCGTCCGCGGAGCCGTTCTGATGCGCGCTCTCCTCATCGCTCTCGTCGTCCTCTCGTCGGGCGTGACTCATGCCCAGCGCGGCGCGCCGATCGTCGACGGGCTCGGCGGCCCGTTCGGCGTCGGCGAGCCCCACGATGAGCTCTTCCCGGTGCCGCTCACGCCGGCGCTGCCCGACGGCATCCGCTTCTACGGGGACGACCGGTGGGACGAGATCCGGGTCAACTGGCGGGGTACGCTCTCGCTCGAGCGGTTCGACAGCCGCGCCGGCACCCCCATCCCGGGGCCGTTCAACATCAACGGCATGGGCACCCGGCGCATGGTGCCGTTCCAGCACACCTCCGAGCTGACCCAATACGACGACGGGCCGCCCTTCCCGCCGCCGCCGACCTACGTCGGCCAGCTCCCGCCCGGCGACGACGGCGCCCCGGGCCGCTTCGTCGCCACCTGGTATCAAGTCACCGACCGCCCCCCCGAGCCGGGCACCCTGCGCAACACCTGGCAGGCCATCATCACCGGCCCCGACCCCGACGACTACGAGGTGGAGTTCCGCTACCACCGCTGCGAGTGGGCCCGGGGCCAGCTCCGCGAAGAGGGCACGGCCATGGGCTTCGACGGCGGACAGGGCCCCGACGGCCCCGGCTGGATGTGGCCCGGCTCGCTCTCCGACGACGTCATCCTCCTCTGCCACCTCTCCAACGTGCGCGAGCGGGGCGTCTTCCGCTATCGCATCATCGACGGTCTCCCCACCGGCTGCGGCATCGGCCCCGAGCCTCCTCCCGGCGCCGACCGCTGCCTCGATGACAACCACCTGCCCGGCGACGGCTGCTCGCCCGCGTGCTACGTCGAGCCCGACATCGACGGCGACGGCCGCTACGAGGCCCCGCACCCCGACGCCGTCGACCCCCACGGCGTCTACGACGACTGCACCGACCTCGACAATCCGCTCTGCAACGACGACCCCGACGGCGACGGCGTGGCCTCCCTCAACGACACCTGCCCCGACATCTTCGACCCCGACCAGCGGGACTACGATCGCGACACCGTCGGCGACGCCTGCGACCCCGACGCCGACTTCGACGAGCTGCCCGTGCCCGCCCGGGACGACATCCCCAACCGCCCGGAAGACATCTGCCCCTTCACCTACAGCCTCGGCACCCGGCGGGTCGACC
>JAUHYW010000120.1 GCA_030426085.1 bacterium
GTACACCGTCGCGAGCCGGACGAGCGCCGCGAGCGGCAAGGCGCGAGCCCGAAGTCGTGGCAGAGTCACGTCGAGCGGCGAGCAACGCCGCAGATCGCGGCGCTCGTCCGGCGCAGCAGGGGGACTTTCCCCGGGTGCTGCTGGGATCGCGGGGATCGCGACGGCGCGAGAGACGGCGCCCGGGGCGCCGATGCGTTGGCAGAGTGTTTGCTAGGGGTGAGGGGCGACGGCCTGCGCAGCGATTCAGGAGGGGCCCACATGTCATCGAGCACCACCCCGTCGGCCCGGACGCACGCCGCCTTCGTTCTGGCGTCGATCGCCCTGTTGGTGGGATGCGCGGCCATCGAGCCGCTCGACCCCGACGCGCCGCCCGGGGCCGAGGGGGCGGCCTGCGATGAGACGGGCTGCGTCGAGGGCCTGGAGTGCGTGGCCGGGACCTGCATCCGCCCCTGCCTCTTCGAGAGCGACTGTCAGGGCCGGGCGTGCCTGCCGCTGCCCGGCGCGGACGGCGGCTGGTGCGCCCCGCAAGGGCTGCAGCCGCCGGCCGGACCCGGTGGGGGAGGGGATGCAGCGCCCGACGGGCCCGGCGCCGAGCCACCGCCTGCCGGGCAGCCGGCCCCGCCCGCCGAGCCCGGGGGTTCGCCCGAGGATCTGCCCCCCAAGGTGCCCGACGCGCCGGCCGACCCGCCGGCCGACGACGCGCCCCCGCCACCAGCGGACGAGCCCCCACCACCCGCGCCGCCGCCCGCCGACGAGCCGCCCCCCGCCGAGCCGCCCGCTCAGCCCGACGAGCCGGCCCCCGAGCCGTGCCGCTATCCGGCCGGCCCCCACGCGCTGTCCGACGGCGCGGTCGCGCCGAACCTCGCCTGGAGCGGGGCCTATGACGCCCAGGGGCGGCGGGTCGACTTCAGCCTCGAGGCGTTCCGCTGCGATCCGGCCTACGCCCGGTACTCCATCCTGGCGGTGGTGGTCGGCGCGGAGTGGTGTGGGGCCTGCGCGCAGTATCTCGCGCAGAGCGCGGGGCAGATGGCCGCCACCGAGCGGGCCGGGGCGCTGTATCTCTTCGTCGAGGTCCAGGACAACAGCTACAACCCGGCCAGCAACGAGGTCGCCCGGCGGGTGATCGACCGCCACGCGCCCGGCGCGCCGGGCATCCGGGTGGGTGACGGCGCGACGTGGCCCGCCGGCGCGGTGGGCAACGCGCCGCTCGTGCAGCAGTATCCGACGATCTTCGCCGTGCGCCGACGGGACATGCGGGTCGTGCCGAGCCGGGGCGGGTACCTGGACTTCGCCGCCCTCGCCCGGCAGGAGGCCCAGCTCGCGCCGCCGGCCGACGACCCCGGGGGTGATCCGGGCGGATCCCCGAGCCCCGGGCCGGCGCCGGCGGGGTGCGACGAGGAGCCGCTCGAGCCCAATGACGACGCGGGCTCCGCGCCGCCAATCGCCCCGGGGCAGCAGGTGATCGGCGGGGTGTGCAACGGCAGCGACGACTTCTTCCGGATCCAGCACGACGGCTTCTGGACGCTCGACCTGCGCTTCACCCACGCGGTCGGCGATCTCGACATCTACCTGTGGGACGAGCTGCGCGGGGCGGACGCCGTCGGCCTCGACGGCCGCCCGGTCGCCAGCGCTTCGGGCACCGACGACGAGCAGCTCGTCTTCCTCGGGCCCCAGGTGATCCGGATCACCGGTTATCAGGGCGCCCGAGCCCCATACGTCCTGACCGTTCTGGGCCACTGAAGGCCCGCGGGTCGTCGCGCCCCAGGGCGTGGCGGGCAGGTCTCGGTGGGGCGAGAGGGTGGGACCTCGACGCCCCGACCGTGTCGCCTGGGTCCCGGTCAGCCACCCCACAGCGCGCAGACCGCGCCCGCCGGATCCCGGATGACGGCCATCGGCCGCTTCTCGCCCGGCGCCTGCAACACCTCGCCGCCGTGGGCTTCGACCCGGGCCAGCGCCGCCTTCAGATCGTCGACCACGATGTAGATCATCCACTGCGCAGGCATCTCGGCGTTCGGGCCCCGTGCGTGGCAGACGCCGGCCACCGGATCGCCGCCGCCCGACGGCCGCATCACATAGTCGTCGTAGCCGCCCATCGACTGGGGCTCGGCGGTCCAGCCGGCCACCGCGGCATAGAAGTCGCGGGCCGCGTCGGCCGCCGGCACCGTCAGATCGATCCAACCGATGCGACCCGGCTTCGATGTGGCGTCGGGTGCCTTCGCCCGCCGGGTGAGGCGGCCGTCGGGCTGCAGAGCGAAGCCGCGCGCCTCGAGCCAGCGCGTCAGGGACTGGCCGTCGGGGTGGCTGGGCCGCACCACGTTGTAGATGTAGTTGAGCCCCCGGGCGGCGGCTTCGTCGGCGAGGCGATCGAGCACGAAGGCACCCACACCCCGCTCCTGCTCTTCGGGGTGCACCGCCAGCAGGATCTCGGCGTCGCCCCATACCGCGTCGAGCCAGCCGAAGGCGACCGCGCGCCCGCCGTCCTCGACGCGCCACCACTCGCCGCTGAGCGGCGCGCCCTCGGGCTGGGCGGCGTAGCGGGCGTCGAAGACGCCGGCCGGCGCGCCGGCGATGATCGCCTGCTTGGCGGCATCCCATCGCGCCATGTGTTCCCGGATCCAGTCGAACGCCATTGCTGCCTCCATCGCATGGACGTGGGGGTACGGTGGCACCGAGCGCCGATGCGGTCAACGGCGGCGCGCGGTGAAGACCATCTGGCCGGGACCTGACAGCACGGCCGTTGACCGCGCGCAGCGGGGGGGCTAGAGTGCGCCACCGCACGACAACCCCAGAGGTCGACCGATGCCCGACATCGCCCCGCACACCAACCAGACCACGAAGGTCTTCTTCGACGTCACCGCCGACGGCGCGCCCCTCGGGCGCATCGTCATGGAGCTGCGCTTCGACGTCGTGCCCAAGACCTGCGAGAACTTCTACCAGCTGTGCACCGGCGAGCAGGGCTTCGGCTACAAGGGCGCGCCGTTCCACCGCGTCATCCCCAACTTCATGTGCCAGGGCGGGGACTTCACCCGGCGGAACGGCACCGGGGGCAAGAGCATCTACGGTGATCGCTTCGAGGACGAGAACTTCCAGCTCAAGCACACCGGGCCGGGCGTGCTGTCGATGGCCAACGCCGGCTCCGACACGAACGGCTCGCAGTTCTTCCTGTGCACCGTCAAGACGCCGTGGCTCGACGGCAAGCACGTCGTCTTCGGGCAGGTGACGCCCGAGAGCTACGACGTCGTCCAGAAGATCGAGGGCTACGGCAGCCAGTCCGGCCGCACGCGGGCCGAGATCATCATCGCCGACTGCGGCGCCCTGTGAGCCCATGGCGTGCCGTCGGCGCACGCCATGTGATACCTGCCCGTCGATGAAGCGCGCCGCCGGCCGCGATGGCCGGTGAGAGCCTCGGGGCTGCCGTCCCGACCCGGCCGCCCAACCTTCGCCCCCTCTTCCTGCACATCTGGCCGGCTCGTCGGCCGCCAGGGCCCGACGGATGGGGTCGACGGCGTCGTCGAGCGTGGCCTCGCCCGGCGAGGTGCGAATCGCGCGTCTGCGCTGGGTCGGACCCGCGCCCCATCGGCCTCTGCGGCCCGTGACCGCGTCGTCGGAGCGAGCGGGGGGGCGCGCGATGTATCGACCGCAGCATGGCTGAACGGCCGCGGGCCGGATACAATCGGTTCTGGCGCGAGACGAAGCGCCGGGAAGACGAGGAGCGCGAGTGGGCGGTTCGCGACGCACGAGACCGGTGGGTCCCGGATGAGGCTGGGCCCGTACCAACTCGAGACGCGCGCCGGGCGAGGCGCGATGGCCACCGTGTGGTTCGCCCGGCACACGGCCTCCGGGACCCCGGTCGCGGTCAAGGCCGTCACGGCGCCGAAGCACCGCGCGGTCGACTTCCGTCGCATGTTCGGTGACGAAGTCCGGGCCATGGCCGGCCTCGATCACCCCGGCATCGTCGGCATCTACGACCACGGGACCGTGCCCTCCGGCCTCGTGAGCGTGCCCGAAGGGGCGCCCTATCTCGTGATGGAGTGGCTCGATGGCGGCCCGCTGCGCGATCGACGCGGGCGCTTCGACTGGCCCACCCTGCGGACCGTGCTGCTCACGCTGCTCGACGCCCTGGCCCATGCCCACGCGCGGGGCGTGGTGCACCGCGACCTGAAGGACAGCAACGTCATGTGGTCGTCGCGGGGCGCGGTGATCACCGACTTCGGGCTCGCGCTGACCCTCGACGACGCGCCGGTGGACAGCGGCATCAGTGGCACGCCGGCCTTCATGGCGCCGGAGCAGATCCGGGCCGCGCTGCGCGACATCGGCCCGTGGACTGATCTCTATGCGCTCGGGTGCCTGACGTACGCCTTGGTCTGCGGGCACCCCCCGTTCCGGGGCGAGACGCCGGCCGAGATCCTCCGGGCGCAGCAAGCGACGCCGCCCCCGCCGTTGCAGCCGCGGCGGCCGGTGCCCGCGGGGTTGGCGGGCTGGGTCGAGCGGCTGCTGGCGAAGGACCCCGGGCGGCGGTTCCGCCGGGCCGCGGACGCCGCGTGGGCGCTCATGGCGCTCCCCGACGACGCCCCCGGCCGCGACCCGCTCGAAGGTGAGGCCGCCGGGATCGGCCACTCCGCGGGCGGCTCGCTCGACGATGGCTCGATCACCGCCGTGGGCGACGCATATAGCCTCGAGGGTGAGGAGCAGACCGTCTCCGAGCGCCGCGCCGACGGAGAGCGCACGCTCCTTGTCCCGCCGGTTTTCGTCGCGGTCGATGATGGGAGCTGGGCCGCGCCCGCGGGGAGCCTGCCCGGTCCGCCCCCGTGCCCCGCAGATTGGCGTGACCCGCCGCGCCGGCACACGCCGCTCCCGCCGGCAGAGGTGGCCCAGGCGCTCTTCGGCCTGCGCCCTTCGGCGATGTCCGGTCGGGAGCGGGCCCGCCAGAGCCTGTGGACGACTCTTCGCCAGGTCGTCGGTGATGGTCAGGCGCGCTGCGTCGTCGTCGAGGCCGAGAGTGGGGGCGGCCGGACCCGCCTGATCGACTGGCTCGCCGAGCGGGCCCACGAGGTCGGGGCCGCGATCGTGCTCCGAGCTGCCTTCGAGCCCGACGAGCCGTTGGCCGGGCTGCGGAACATGTGGAGCCGACACCTGCGGGCTTCGGGCCTGTCGGCGCTCGCCCGACTCCAGCGGATCGCCGTCGCGCTGGGGCTGGACGACCAGGACGGGCTCACCCGCGCCCTGTGCGCCGCCCTCGACCCCCAGGGGCGGTTCAGTGACGGCAGCGACAGCGGCGTGGTGGCCATCGCGTCGAGCGTCGAGCGCTTCGAGACGTTCTGCCTGGCGCTGCGCCGCGTGGCCCGTCGCCGGCCGGTCCTCGTGCTGCTCGACGACGCTCACCAGGGGCCGGCGGCGGGCGCGTTCGTCGAGCATCTGCTCGACCGTCACCCCGACCTCCCGGCGCTCGTCGTGCCCACCTTCGACGTGTCCGCGCCCCACAGCGATCGGGGACGGCTGGTCGCGCACCCGGCCTCGAGCGCCGTGCAGCTCGGCCCGATGGAGACCGACGACATCGCGGGCATGCTCGCTCGGCGCCTGCCCATCGACCGCACGACGGCGCACCTCTTGACCGAGCAGAGCGGGGGCAACCCGCAGCGAGCCGAGCAGATCGTGCGTCGCTGGCTCGACGCCGGCGTCCTGACCGAGGGGCGCCGCGGCTACCGCCCGGTCCGTCGGGCGCTCTCGTCGCCGACGCTCTCCACCGACGGCTGGTCCGAGCGCGTCGAGCGCGCGCTGCGCCACCGCCGCGCGGCTACGCTGGAGGGCGCGGCGGCGCTTGGGATGAGCGTCGACGAAGGGCGCTGGCAGAGTGTGGTCGACCGCATGCTGGATGTGGCCGCCGACGACGGGCGGGAGCGGCTGCTCGACGCCGGCCTCGCCCGGCTCGATGCCGACGCGCGCTTCACGTTCGCCCACCCCGGCGTGCGCGAGGCCCTGTTGAACCGGGCGCGCCGCAGCGGGCGGTTCGAACGCTGGCATGTCGCCTGCGCGAATGTGCTCGACGCCGAGGGGGAGGACCCGGTCGCCGTGGCCCGGCACCTCGTCGCCGGCGGCGCGGCGGCTGCTGGATTGCGCCGGCTCCTGGACGTGCTCGACGAGCGCCGGGGGCGCGGCGAGATGGAGACGGTCGGGGTCGCGGTCCGGCTCGCGCTCCGGGCCTTCCGCCGCCTTGAACACGCGCCCGATCCGTCTCTGCACCTGAGGCTGCGCGCGTCGTGGATCTCGTACTGTCTGGTGGGCGGCCGGGTCGACGACGCGAGGCGCCACGCCCGACGCCAGCTCCGGCTGGCCGCGGGCGACGCGGCCGCGATGGCGTGGGCCGAACTGCAGTTCGGGCGCACGCTGGTCGACGCCGACGCCCCTCGGGCGGTCGAGTGGTTCGAGCGCGCCCGGGCGAGCGCCGAGCGGTCGTCGGTGGTGCGTCCGGCCATCGAGGCCCTGGCGTTCATCGGCTTCTGCCGCATGCTCGAGGGCCGCCTCGACGACGCGGAGCCCGCGCTGGCCGAGGGGGTGGCCCGCCTGGACGCCGCCGAGGATGGCCCCGGCCCGGGCGAGATCCCGCCGACCATCCGCCCTGCGCTCGCCGGCCGGCTCCACCTCTACCGAGCGTGGACCGACTGGAAGCGGGGGCGGATCGACGCAGCCGATCTGCACGCCCGGGCCGCGCTGGCGGCGACCCGGCGATCGGGCAGCCGCGAGCGTCAGGCGCTCGCCGAGACCACCCTCGGCGATCTCGCGCGTCACCGGCGGGCGTGGGACGAGGCCGAAGCCCGCTACCACGCGGCCGAGCGGCTGCTGGACGCCATCGGCTTCGACGGCCCGCGGGATGTGGACTGCTACCTCGCCCTCGTGGCCGTCGAGCGCGCGCGGGCGATCACCGCCATGCGGCGGCTGGAGCGCACGCTCGAGCGCGCCGAGCGCCACCGGCACGTCGCGTTGGAGGCCTTCGCGGCCGCATTGCTGCTCAGCGTCGCCGCCGACACGGCCGACCTCGATCTCTGGATCCGGTGCTGGCAGCGCCTCGGCCCGGTCGAGAGCGGGCGCATCACCGATCCCGACATCGCCCGGGCCCTGCGGCTCGCCGGTGACCGGGCGGCGCGCGCCGGCATGGACGCGCAGGCGCAGGCCGCCCGGGCGCTCTCGGCGCAGGTCTACGGCGCCCTCGGGTGGGCGGCGGAGGCGGCCCAGATCCTCGGCAGCGTCCACCACTGAGCGGGTTGTTCGGGTCCCGCTTCGACCGGCCCCGATCGTCGTCCAGCGCGCCGGCAGCGGAGGGTCTGTGAGGTGGATCGTCAGCCCGGGGGGGCCGTCGGCGCTCGACCGAACGGGCGCCAGCGGCCACCCGACGGCCGGCGGACGCCTCGCTGCCCGCCCCGTGGCTGTGAGAGGCGATGGTAGTCGCGCCCCCGCTCCAGATCGGCCGTGATGAACAGCCCATCCGCCTCGGGCTCGAACCAGCACACGATCACCGGCAGCAGACCGGTGCGGGGCAGCGTGCCGTGCACCAGATCGGCCGCGTCGTGCCGCATCAGCGGGATCGGCTCCTCGACCCGATCGGCGTCGACCAGACCCGCAGCGACGGCGCACCCCCAGAGGTGGGCTTCGAGGCGCCGATCGCGGACTGGCCGCGAGCAGCGCATGAAGTCGGGGTGTTCGGCCAGATGCACGAAGCTGTCGCCGATGCGATCGAGGCTCGCCCCGGCCGCCATCATCGTGTGCAGAATACGGGCATGCCGCATCAACTGTCGCCGGTGCACTTGGCCTCCTGACATCCTGCCGCCTCACGGGCGGCCCTGGATGACTACCGATCGAAGAGCCCGGAGTGTCCGAATGACGTGTTTCTTTCTTCTGCTCGCCGGCGCGGATGACCGTTTGGGGATGTCTGCTTTCGGGTGGGTTTCGCCGCAGCCCCCCGCGCACGCTCAGCCGATCTCGAGCACCAGGCCGTCGTCGGCGACGGTCAGGTCGAGCGCAGCGGCCCGGTCGCAGGCCGCCGCCCGGCTCGCCGCGCTCAGGTGGCTCAGGTACAGTCGGGCCGTCTTGAGTTCTGCCCGGTGCGCGGCCAGCGCGTCGAGGCTGATGTGTCCCGCGTATCTGCTGCTGACATCGGTGCACTCGCAGACGAAGAGATCGCTGCCCTCGGCCAGCCGAGCCAGCTCGGGCTGCCAGCCGGTGTCCCCGCTGAACGCCAGCCCGACGCCGTCGGTCTCCACCCGGATGGAGCAGGCCACGGCGTGCTTGTCGTGACGGGCCCGGATGGCCGTGACCTCCCGACCCCCCAGCCACACCGCGCCGGGCACCCGCCACCGCCGCAGGACGAGCGGGAAGCCGAGGCCGCCCCGGGCCAGCGAGGGGTAGCTGCTGTCGATCAGCGCCGCCAGCCGGGCCTCGTGCCCCGGGGGGCCGGCCACGGTCAACGGGCGTCGCCGGGCGTGCGCGTGCTGCAAGGCGCACAGCAGCAGCGCGAGGCCGCCGATGTGATCCCCGTGCATATGGGTCAGGTAGACCGCATCGAGGCGCCCCAGATCGAGGCCTTCGCGCTCGACCGCCAGCAGCGCGGTGGGCCCGAAGTCGACGGCGAACGCGCCCGCGTGGTCGTCGACCCAATAGCAACTGTGCCGCCGCCCGCCCCCGTTGAAGGCATCGCTGGTACCGAGGAATGTGAGTCGAACCACGTCTGCGACCTCTGCGGTGTGTCCGGGCCTCCGAACGCCCAACGCGCATCTTGGGTTGCGCCGCCGACGATTGGAAGGCGCCCGTCGTGACGTCGACCGTCACCGAGGGGCCTCGCCGGCCGTCAGAGCGCCTCCGGTCGACCGGTCGCTGCGGTGAGACGAAGCCCCCGACCGGCCCCGGCGCAGGTGTCGCAGCGACCAGGCGGCTGCTGTATGCTGCCCCGACTCTCTGCCGACCCTCGGAGGACCGCCAGTGCCCGACGCGCGATTCTGGCTCATCATGCTCCTGTTCTTCGGCTGTGGCAGCGCTCCGCCGCCCGCGCCGGAGGACGCCCCGGCCGCCGCCGGGCCCGACGGCGACGCCCGCCTCGGCCGGGCCGCGGTGCCGCTGCGCTACCGGCTGACGCTGGCGATCGACCCCACCACCGAGGAGACGGCCGGCACCGTCGAGATCGACGTCCGGCTGAGCGAGCCGCAGGCGATGGTGCAACTGCACGGTGAAGATCTGACCATCGAGGAGCTGACCGCGACCGTCGGTGGCCAGCCGCGCTCCGGGCGGGCGGTCATGGGGCCCAATGGGGGCCTGGGCGCAGTCTTCGTCGACCCGTTGCCCGCAGGGGAGGCGACCCTCCGCTTCGTCTTCCGGGGCCGCATCCCCGAGGTGCCCACCGGCCTGTATCGGGTGGAGGATGACGGAGGCTGGTACGCCTTCACCCAGTTCCAGCCTCTGTCGGCGCGGCGGGTCTTCCCCTGCTTCGACCAGCCCGACTTCAAGACCCCCTACACGACCACGCTGAAGGTGCCCGAGGGCATGATCGCGCTCTCCAACAGCCGTCAGGTCTCCCGGGTGGCGGCCGACGGCACCGCCACCGTCTCGTTCGCCGAGACCCGGCCCCTGCCGAGCTATCTGGTGGCCTTCGCCGTGGGGGACTTCGACGTCGTCGACGCGCCCGAAGACGCCATCCCGGGCATCCCGTTCCGCATCATCGCCACCAAGGGCAAGGGCGAACTGGCCGAGTACGCGCTCGAGCGGACCCCCCTCATCCACGCGGCGCTGAGCGAGTACTTCGGCGGGCCGCACCCTTTCGACAAGCTCGACATGGTCGCCGTGCCCAACTTCGCCGCCGGGGCCATGGAGAACGTGGGGCTGGTGACCTATCGCGAGACGCTGCTGCTGCTCGACGAAGAGACGGCCCCGGCCAATCGCAAGATGTGGAGCCAGTCGGTCATCGCCCACGAGCTGGCCCACATGTGGTTCGGCAACATGGTGACGCTCGCGTGGTGGGACGACCTCTGGCTCAACGAGGCCTTCGCCACCTGGATGGCGGCCAAGATCGTGCATCAGGTCGATCCGGCGCTCGAGATGAACCTGGAGCGGGTCGCCGGTACGGCCTATGTCATGGACCTCGACGCCCAGAAGCACGCCCGCGCCATCCGCCAGCCCATCGCCGACGGCGGCGAGATCGGCAACGCGTTCGACGGGATCACCTACGGCAAGGGCGCCGCGGTGCTGCGCATGCTGGAGTCCTGGGCCGGGGTTGAGCCCTTTCGTGAGGGGGTGCGGGCGTACATCGAGGCGCACGCCTACGGCACCGGCACGACCGCCGATCTGATGAGCGCGCTCGAGAAGGCGACCGGCAAGCCCGTGGCGGCCACCGCTGCGATGTTCCTCGACCAGCCGGGCACGCCGCTGGTGACCCTGGACGTGGCCTGTGACGGCGACGGCCCGGCGACGCTGAACCTCACCCAGCAGCGCGCGCTGCCGGCGGGCAGCGAGGCGGCGCAAGGCGAGCCGTGGATCGTGCCGATGTGCATCCGCTACGCGACCGGGGGCGGCACCCACCGGGCGTGCTTCGAGTTCAGCGGGAAGACCGCGAGCCGCCCGCTGAGCCAGCCCGGCTGCCCCGAGTGGCTGCACGGCAACGACGATCAGCGCGGCTACTACCAGTGGAAGACGACCGGGGCGCGCATGCTGTCCCTCGCCGGCGAGCACTACGAGGCGCTCAAGCCACCCGAGCGGGTGGCGCTGCCGGGCATGTACCGCACCCTGCTCGAGGCCGGTGAACTGTCGGTCGACACCTACCTCGACGCGCTCGATCTGCTCGCCAAGCGTACGCAACGGCTGGTCGTCGAGGGGGTCGTGGACGGCTTCGGCCGCGTCTTCGAGGCCGTCGTGGTGCACGAGCCGGGCCTCGCAGAGCCGTTCGCCGCCCGGGTCCGGGCGGCCATCGCGCCCCAGGTCGCCCGCATCGGCGCGCTGCCGGCCGGCGACGAGCCGGTGGCCGTGCGACTGCTCCGCCCACGCCTGGTGACGCCGCTGGCCTACATGGGGCGTGACCCGGCGCTGCGGACGCTCGCCCGGGAGAAGGTCGACGCGTTCGTCGCCGACCCTCAGGCGGTGACCGGCGAGGTCGCCAGCCTCGTGCTGCCCATCGCGGCGTGGGACGGCGACGAGGCGCTGTGGACCGCTCTGCGCGGCGCGCTCGACACCGCGCCGGACCCGATCAAGCGGGTCGCGATCGTCGAGGCGCTCGGCTCCTTCCAGGAGCCCGCCCTGGCCACCCGGACGTTCGACCTGATCCTCGACGGCACGCTGCCCGCCCAGGACTTCCGCACCTTGCTGCGCGGGGTGGGGCACCAGACGCGCGACGCCGTGTGGATGTGGATGACCCGCAACTACGAGGCCCTCGCCGAGCGGATGGGGGACGACTACCGGGCCCGTTTCCCGTGGGTCGGCAACGGGTTCTGCACGACTCAGGACGCTGAGCGGGTCGCGGCGTTCTTCGCCGACCCGGCCCGCGCGCCGGATGGCACCGCGCGCAACCTGGGTCTGGTGCTCGAGAACATCCACCGCTGCGCCCGCCTGCGGGCGGCGATCGGCGGGCCGCTCGCCGAGCGGCTGAAGGGGGCGGCGCCCGGGTCGAAGGGCGGCGACGGAGAGGCCGAGCGGCCGGAGTAGGGCCGGCGAGATCCGATGGAATCGGCGCGCTGTGGGATGAACCCGAGCCCGGCCACGGGGGGGCCCATCGCCGACGGATGTCGACAACCGTTGACGGTACAATGGGTGACCCCTGACGCTCTCGCGGTGCCGGTGCGTGGCGGTGTGCAGATGCGGAAGGTGGCCCGTTTCTCGCAGTCGGGGCGCGGGGGATGCCTCACCACACATCGCGCAAATGCTTGGAATATCAAGGGATTGGGATAGCCCTTGATAATCTACCCCGCAGGCGGAAAGATGCCGGGCGCCGGGCAGGATTTTGCACTGGCCGGCGAGGGCAGCGTATCGATGATGACGACGTCGGCGCGACGTCGGACAGACGGACAGCGCCTGTGTGGCCAGCCGGAGGTTGAGATGACGAAGATTCGGATGCCGAGCCGTTCGCCGAGGCGCGCGCTGCCATGGCTGCTCGCTGCCCTCGGGCTTCTGGTGGGCTGTGACGACTCGATCAGGAACGAGAGCTTCTCGACCATGCTCGTCACGCCGGAAGAGGTGACGTTCCCCTCCATCGCCGTCGGGGACTCGGCCACCCGCTCGATCTACATCGAGAACATCGGCGGCGGTGATCTGAAGATCGCCAACCTCGAGACCTCCCTCTCGGCCGACTTCGCCATCGACTGGACGCTCACCAACGACGCCGCCGGCACTCAGCGGATCGCGGTCGAGGACGGGGTGAACTTCTTCGACGGCGTGGTCACCGTGCCGCCCGGTCAGGTCATGGAGCTGATCGTGCGCCTCGCCCCGTCGGCGGTGGGCGTCGCCGGGGGGGCCGTCACCTTCGAGAGCAACGACCCCGAGGCCCGCCAGAAGACCGTGCCGGTCCAGGTCATGGAGGGCGGGCCCGAGCTGAACATCACCCCGAGCCTGGTCGACTTCGAGCGGGTGCCGGCCGGCACCTCGGATGAGCGGACCGTTCGCGCCACCAACATCGGCGAGGAGCTGCTGACGGTCGAGGGGCTGCGGCGGGACGGGAGCGAGAACTTCACCATCACGATCAACGGTGAGGACCCTCTCGACAACCCGTCGGTGCTCGACGATCCCGACGCCGACGGTGAGCCGGGCCTGTCGCCGGGCGCCACCTTCGAGGTGGTCGTGACCTTCACCCCCGACGCCGATGAGCAGAGCAATGGCCTGCTGGTGTTCTCCACCAATGGCCGGCTCCCCGAGCGGACCGTCGAGCTGACCGCCAATGGCGCGACCCCCTGCATCAACGTCACCCCGTCGACCCTGGAGTTCGGCGCGGCGCTCATCGAGCGGGACAACCGTCGGCGGGTGACGATCGAGAGCTGCGGCGGCGAGGCGCTGCGCCTCGACGACATCGTGCTCGTCGACGACGGCGGCGGCGTGTTCACGCTCGACGAGGACACCTTGCCCCCGCTGCCGTCGCAGCTCCCGGCCATCGATCGTTCGGTCGATCCGCCGGTGCCGCCCAGCCGGGGTATCACCGTGGTCTTCACGCCCGAGGCCGAGGTGGCCTCCGAGGGGCTGTTGATGGTCACCACCAACGACCCGGCCACGCCGATGGTCGAGGTGCCGCTGGTGGGGCGGGGCACGCTCAACGAGTGCCCCGAGGCCCGGGTGGATCGGGAGGAGTTCGTCGTCCTGCCGCTGGACATCGTCACCCTCGACGCGAGCCCCTCGACCGATCTGGACGGCCCCGATGGCCGCCCGGTGCGTTACGAATGGACGGTCGTCAGCCGCCCGCAGGGCTCGACCGCCGTCCCGGTCGAGCAGTTCCACAACCCGCTGCGCCCGGCCGACGGCGGGCCCCCGGACTCGGTCGAGACGCCCACCGCGCAGTTCTTCGTCGACCTCACCGGCGAGTACATCATCGAGCTGCGGGTGGTCGACAACCTGGACGCCGCGGCGCCGAGCGATGTCTGTCAGCAGGCCCCGGCCCAGGTCCGCATCCTGGCCGAGCCCGATGAGGACATTCACGTGCAGATGGTCTGGGACACCCCGGGCGACGACACCGATCCGGTCAACCCCCAGACCGACGCCGATGGCACGGACGTCGACCTGTGGTTCCTGCACCCGAGCGCGCTGACCTGGAGCGACATCGGTCGGCGCTGCTTCTACGGCAACCCGACGCCGGACTGGGGCGTGCTGGGTCAGGTGGATGACGACCCCAGCCTCGACATCGACGACGTCAACGGCGCCGGGCCGGAGAACATCAACCTCAACGATCCCGAGAACACCCAGGCCCTGGGCTCGGCGTATCGGGTCGGAGCCCACTACTATCGCGCCGAGCGCGAGAGCCGCGTCGCCAGCTACGGCCCGAGCCTGGTGACGGTGCGCATCTACCTGGGCGGGGCGCTGGCCTTCGAGGCCGATCGCGAGCTCATCGACACCCAGGACTTCTGGGAGGTGGCCTCGATCGTGTGGAGCCCCGGCGACCGCCGGGTGCAGCCCATCAACCGCTTCTACGAGCTGCCCCCCAACTGATCCGACCCCGGCCTCCGCTGCCGGGGCTCTGGCGACTCGCGCGGTGTCCGCGAGGCCCTCATGACCGACCCGCCCGCGCCCCGGGCCGCCGAGAGCGGCCCGTCGTGCACCCTCCAGATCGATCGAATCACCTGGTCCGGCGCCGGTCGGGCGGTCGACGACGACGGCCGGTTCGTCGACGTCGTCGGGGCATATCCCGGTGAGCGGGTGCAGGCCCGGCTCGACCCTCACCGGTCGCGGCGGGCGCACCTGCTGCGTATCGAAAAGCCTGCTCCGGCGCGGATCGACCCCGCGTGTGATCAGATGCAGGCCTGCCCCGGGTGCCCGCTGCGAGGCCTGCCCGGCGCGCGCCGACAGGCGCTCACCGACCCGATGCATCGGGCCGCGGTGCCCACCGGGGCGGAGGTCGCGTGGTCGCGGCTGCCCGGCGCCGCCGACGACGGTGGCCGAGCGCGGGCGGTGGCCCGGGCGCTGTGGAGCCCGGACGGCCGGCTCGTGCTGGGCATGGTCCGGGCCGGGCAGCCGCCGATCGAGCTGGGGCGATGCCCGCTTCAGAGCGGGCCCTCCCGAGCCCTGGTGGCTCGTTTGCAGGCCGAGTTGAGGGCGGTGGGCGTCGAGCCGTGGGACGCCGAGGCGCGCCGCGGCACGCTGCGCCACGTCATCGTGCAGACGATCGGCGACGCGTCCCGGGTGATCTTCGCCGTCGATGGGGCCGGCCCTCCGATCCCGTTCGGCGCGCTGCTCACCGATCGATCCGCCGTGTCGCTGCTGGTCGACGCGCTGCCTCGCCGGGGCGCGGGGCTCACCCGCCGTCCCCGTCTGGTGCGCGGTGAGGCGGCGCTGTGGTTCACGCTCGACGGCGACCGCTTTCGGGCGAGCCCCCGATCCTGGATCCCCCAGGCGCCGGCGACGGTGCCCGGGCTGAGGCGGGCGGTGCTCCGGCTGCTCGCGCCGCGGCCGACGTGGCGGGTCGTCGAGATCGGGTGCGGCATCGGTACCCTCTCGCTGCCCATCGCGCGCCGGGTCGAGCACCTGACCGGCCTCGACATCGAGCGGGACGCCGCGCTCGACGCGGAGGTCAACGCGGCGGCCAACGGGGTGGAGAACGCCGACTTCCGCACCGGTGAGGCGGGCCATGGGCTGCGCCGATTGCTCGGCGCCGGCCTCCCGTTCGACGGGGTCGTGATGCACGCGATGCGGCGCCCCTTCGGCGCGGCGGCGATGTCCGCGGTCCGGGCGCTGCGGCCGGAGCGCGTCGTCTGCATCTCGCCCTTCGCGCCGGCCCTGGCCCGGGATCTGGAACTGCTGGGCGACTATGTGATCGAGGCGGTGGAGCTCTGTGATCAGACCCCGGGCGCCGTGCCCGATCTGACGCTGGTCGCCCTGAGCGCTCGGGGTTAGATCGCGGCCGACCATCAGCCCTCCCAGACAGCGCTGAGCCGGTCGGTGGTCGCCGCGGTCGTGAGCGCCCGGGTCAGCGCGTGCGGGGTCAATCCGGCGATGCGGGCTTCGGCGTCGGCGTCGAGCGGCCCGAAGCGGGCGTTCAGCACGGCCCGGAGGGCGCGCTGGCGGCCGGCGATGAGCCCCCGGGCGCACCCGGCGGCCATGCCGGTCAGCCAGCCGATGTCATAGTCGCGCCCGGGCGGCTGAGCGTGGCTGTCGGCGGGCGGGACGGGCGGTCGGGCGTCGGCGGACGAGCAGGATGTCATGAGCGGCTCCGTACTGAGGTGGCATGCGTATGCCGCGGATGTCAGCAGGAGTCATGCCAGCCCTCGAAGCGTGGCGGGGTGCGCCCCCAGGGGTGTCAGCAGGTCCGGTCGGGGTGTCCAGTGTGTCCAGCCCGTCCAGAATCTGGACGCCCCCGGCCACCGGCCCGCGCGCGGATCGGGGTCAGTCTTCGCCGATCTCGAGGCTGACGACCGGCGAATAGTCGATGAGCTGTTGCCCGAAGTCGGTGGTGGCCTCGATCCGGGCGGCGAACTGCACGGCGATGTCGAGGGCGACCGGCGTCATGCGATCGAGGTAGATCGTCGCCCGCCCCTCGCCGAGCCCGGCGAAGTCCAGTATCCGGACCGGCGGGTCGTAGCGCACGAAGAACGGCCCCAGGCGCTGATAGGCGCTGGTGGCGTCGCCCGGATCGCGGCGGTCGGGCACCGTGAAGCGCAGCCCGAACTCGAGGCGTTGCTCGTCGCGGCCGAGCAGGGTGACCTCGACCTCGACCGGCATGCCCAGCGGGCTCTGCTCGTCGTCGTAGCGGTAGCGCCAGCGGGCGCCCGGCCCGACGGGATCGGTGGGCAGCAGCACGAACGGTGGTCGCAGCAGGCGGGCGAACGCCTGCATGGCGGGCAGGTCGTCGTCGCTCACGTCGGGCAGGTAGGGCGTCGGCAGCTCGCCGGTGTGGCCCACGTCGAGCACCCGCACCGGCGGCAGCGTCACCCGGCCGCGGCGCGTCTCGCGGCCGGTGGGCTTGTAGTCGAAGTAGTCGTCGCCGCCTCCCAGCCGCTCCAGGCGGGCTTCGCCGCCGATGGTGTCGATCACCGGTCGGGCCTGCACCTGACGGGTCGCGACGCGGTGCTCGATGCTCAGGGCGACGCTGAACCGCTCGTCGTCGCTGACGGGCGTGTAGCGCAGCGGGGCGTGCGGCACCCGGCCGGGGTCGAGCAGCTCGATCTCGGCCAGCGTCGGCTTGTTGACCACCGGCCGATCGAGGTATCGCCACAGCGCGATGGCGCCCCCGATGAGCAGCAGCGGGATCCCGACCCGCACCAGGGGGCCGACGAGGCGCCGGCCGGTCGAGACCCGGACGTCGATGCCCTGGCGGCGCAGGCCGGCGGGGGCGACGGTCGGCGCCGGGCCTCGGGCGCGGCGGCGCCGGGCCAGCTCGAGCGCGCCGTCGGCGATCGGGGTCGGCTCGCGCGGGGGCGCCTCGTGCTCGAGCATCTCGCTGAGCGACTGCACCTGGGGTTCGGTGTCGGGTTGGTGCACCCCGTCGCCGAGGAAGTCCACCGGCGCGGTGATGCCCCGCCGGGGGCTCGCGGCGGGGGGTGAAGCGGCGGCGGCGTCGGGGGTCGAGGTCGAGAGGCTGTCGAAGTCGGTGGGCGCGGTGATGCCCCGCCGGCGGACGACTGCGTCGCTCGGGGGGTGCCCCGGGGCGCTGCTCCGGCTGCGGACGCCCGGGGTGCTGCGCCGGTCGCCGATGCCCGCGGCGCTGCTCCGGTCGCGCACGCCGGCCGGGCGGCGGCCGCCGAGGGCCACCTCGGCCCGGGGCAGCGCCTCGGTGTAGGACGGCGCCGGGCGGCCGAGCGAGGGCAGGGTGGCCACCGTCACGGTGCGCTGGCGGTTGAGCAGCGCCCGCCAGGCCTCGGCCTCGTCCCGGGTCGGGACGTCGAACAGCCAGCTCGGCGACGCGTCGAGCCGGCTGGCGAGCAGCTCGATCGACAGCCCGGTCGCCTCGCTCAGCGCCGCCAGGATGCGGCCCCGGGCCGGGTCGGCGGCCGGCGGAAAGTTCGAGATCGCGATTCGGAAGTTCACGCAGGCTCGCCGATGGATGGGGCCCGGCCATGCTACGCCGGGACTTCGGGGAACGCCATTTGCGGAAAATTGCAGGGCGGGCCGGAGCGGATCACCGCCGGCCCCGGCTCAGCGGCCGGCCTTCTCGGCGGCGTCCGGCTCGCCGGTGCCCTTCTGCACCCGCAGCAGGACGAACTTCAGGTTGCGGTCGGGCAGCCGGTACTTCTCGACGAGGTGGGCCGGGAGCTGCGGCGGGATGGGGACCTCGGTGTACTGACCCTTCATCGACTTGGGCAGGTTCGGCTCGAGCTCGCTGCGCACCCGGCTGCGCTCGGTGAAGAGGTAGAACGCGTTCTCCTCCCCCCACTGCTCGAGCCAGGGCTTCATGTACTTGGTCTCCATGGCCGGCAGGACGGTGTTGGCCGAGTAGAACGTCTCGCCCCGCCAGTTGGTGCGGAAGGCCACGAAGGGCTCCTTGCACCACGCGGTGGGGAAGGTCTCGAGGTCGGTCGGCACCCGGGACGAGGTCAGCAGCAGGTGCCGGCGGTACTCGTCCTCCTCGTCGGGGCCATAGCGGGCGCACGTATCGTAATAGGCGCTCCACATGCCTTTCTGGCTCCAGTCGACCGAGATCACCGGCAGGTACTCCTGAAGACACCACCACGCGCACCAGATCGAGGCGTAGCCCAGCGCGAGCAGCCCTGCCTCGCGGATCCACTCCCGGCGGAAGGCGAGCAGCAGCACGCCGAGCACCGCGATCACGGTCATCAGCCGCAGCGGGTTGGCCATGGCGAACAGGCGCTCGTTGTCGTCCGCGGCCGCCTGCCGCTCCTCCTCGGGCAGCTTCTCCAACTCGGCGGGCGGGGTGTACTCCGACCACTCCCGGTCGTACTTGTAGGTGAACAGGTTGACCAGGTTCTGGGCGCTCTGCCCGTAGGCCGCCGGCATGCGATAGAGGTCCTGGCCGACCCACACCGTCAGGGCGCCGGCGCAGGCCAGCATCAGCACCAGGTTGCGGCCCCGGCGGCGCAGGACCGACTCCACGAAGACCGCGATCAGGATCGCCAGCGGGGGGATGACCGGGAAGATGTAGTGGTGGAACTTGGTCGACGACTTGCTGAACAGGAAGAAGCCGAACAGGGCCCACAGGACCATCATCAGCTCGAAGCGGCGGCGGGGCGAGAGCCCCTCGGCGCGGGTGCGCAGGCGGGCGAAGGCCCGGATCAGGGCCGCGGGCAGGAGGCCGATCCACGGGAAGAGGCCGTAGCCGATCCAGCGGAAGAAGTACTCGAAGGCGCCATCATCGATGCTGTGAACGCCCGAGAAGAGGCGCTTGTAGTGATCGTGCACGATGAAGCGGTTCCACCAGCCGGGGTGGTGCCCGCCGAGCATCGCCACGATCCACGGGTGACCGGTCATGAAGACCACCAGCAGCCCGGTCGGGATGTCGACCCGGGCCAGCGTCTTCCACTCGCCGGTCACGATCAGGTAGCCGATGATCGACAGCCCCATCGGGGCCCAGCCGAGCCAGCCCTTGGCCGGCACCACCAGCCCGCAGCAGATGTAGAACAGGTAGATGTAGAGCATGCGTCGGCGGCGCTGGCGGGCGACGCGCCAGGTGGCCCAGCCGGCCAGCGGCAGCAGGGCCAGGGCGATGACCCAGCCCTTGCCCCGCCCGACGGTCCACACCTCGTTGAACCACCACTGCACGGCGAAGAACGGGCCCCGCTCGCCGGGGTAGGCCCGCACGATGTCCGGGCTGCGGTCCATCGGCAGGATGGCCCAGAGCTGGCCGACCATGATCAGGGCCAGCAGGCCCACGGTGAACCCGTAGAGCCAGGGGGACGCCTCCTCGTCGTCGTCGCAGCCGAAGAGCCCCAGACACAACGCCATCATGCCGGCCGTCATGAGGGCCACCAGTGGCCCGTCGGTGACGGCTTGTCGGCTCATGAACGCGAAGAACGGGGCGCTGCCCAGCGCCACGGTCGCCAGGATGCCCGCCCGGCGGCCGTAGAACCTCGAGACGGCGAGGTAGACCGCCAGCAGGGCCAGGATGGCGATGAAGGGGAAGAAGAAGCGCACGCCCAGCTCGCCGTAGCCGGCGACGTTCATGCCGCCGGCCATCATCCACATGATCAGCAGCGGCTTGCTGTAGAAGCCCTCGCGCTCGCGCTTGACGTCCTTGGTGTCCCACGGCGACCCCCACCAGGGGTCGATGTAGTTGTCGTACTCGACCATGTTGCGCGCGACCTCACCGTAGTGGGTCTCCCACGGGTCGAAGAGGCCGTAGCTGCCGAGGCCGGGGTAGTAGAAGGCCGACAGGAGCACCGCCAGCGCCAGCAGGATGCGCCAGTCGGCCGAGACGCCGGCCGGGCGGCGCAGCCAGTAGGGCGGGGGCGCCGGTGGGGGGCGCTGGCCGGCGTCGGACATGCGCACACCGGCTGGAGACGGGCTGTGGGCCGGCTCGGCCGGAGGTGCCGGGGCTGGGGCGGTCGCGGCGGGCGTGGACGGCGCGTCCGTCGCTCCTGCGGCGTCGCCGTCGGCGGGTGGCGCGTCCGCCGGTGAGTCGGCGCCCGCCACCGGCCCGGCCGTCGGGTTCGATTCGTCCTCGCGCTGGGGGCGGGGATCGTCGCTCGATGCTGCCACCGGGTGCTCCGGGTCGGGGGTCTCGTCCACTGCGGGCGCGTGAAGCGTCGCTTCTAGCGCGAGCCCGCCGGGCCTGTCAATCCGGCCTCCGGCCGTCGGGGCGTGGCCCCGGGCCGAGCGCGAAGTCGCGTCGTTCGGGCTTCGGCGCTACCCTCGACGGACCGTCGGCGGAGCCTCACACCCCGCCGCGCACTTCGATCGTGAGACCGCACGCCGATGCACGACCCCCGGCCCGTCGACGGCGAGCAGCTCAGCCTGCCGATCGAGCCGGCCACGGGCCCGGCCGGTCAGCCCCGGGCGGGCCGTCGGCGACGCACCCGACGGCGGGGCCCGCGCCAGTTGTGGCTGTTCGCGCCGTTTCGCCAGCCCGAGCTGCCGCTGCGGGGCGAGGCCTCCGAAGCGCAGGGATCCGATCCCCCTGCCTGAGCATCGGGCTCTCATGATGATTCATAGCGCGGGCTGACGCCCGCAACCCAAGGGCGATACTCAACCGCTGACGGGAGAACGAACACGGCGCCGCTCGGGTAGAGGTCAGGTTGCGACATCCAACGACCACCCGAGGCGGCACCGT
>JAUHYW010000121.1 GCA_030426085.1 bacterium
CCGTCGCCTGCGACGACGACCCGCCGGCACCCGCCGCCGACGACCCCGCCGACGGCGCGCTCCCCACGCCCGACGCCGCCCCGACCGCCGACGGCGCGCTGCCCGACGCCGCGCCGACCGACGCCGCCGCCGCCGACGCCCGGCCGCTCGACGCCGCGCCGCCGACCCCCGACGTCGCCCCGCCCGACGCCCGGCCGCTCGACGCCGAACCCCCGAGCGACGCCACGCCGCCCGACGCCGCGCCCCCGGCCCCCGACGCCGCCCCGCCCGAGTGCCTGCCCCCCGAGCCCTTCGACTACGCCTGCGACGCGCTCGCCCCCGAGACCTGCCCCGGCGGCGCCTGCCTCTTCGGCCTGTGCCTGGGCCCCATCCGCGACGCCGACCGCTGGGCCGCCTGCGACGACGGCGCCTGCGGCCCCTGCGAAGACGCCGCGAGCTGCCCCGCCGACTGCGCCCCCCGCCCCGACGTCGCCGGGGTCGCGGCCTACGACCCGGCCACGACCATCACCGTGCGCCTCGGCGGCTTCAACCTCGTCGGCGCCGGCGACTTCGAAGACCGGATCTACGGCAGCCTCGACGGTTTCAGCGGCGTCGGCGGCGGCATCACCCGCTACGTGCCCCGGATCGACGGCCGCGACGACCCCGCGGCCGCCGACCAGTTCGTATCGTTCGAGTACTACGGGGCCCGGCCCGCCGAGTGGCTCACCGTCGACCAGATCGCCGAGATCGAGTCATATGACTACCGCACCACCGAGGCCCTGCATCGCTATGCCCTGATCGCGGCCTTCTTCATCCGCCACCGCCTCGAGCTCAGCGGCGCCACCCACGCCGCCATCGTATGCCACTCGATGGGATGCCACGTCACCCGCTACCTCATCGAGCACGACCTCGCCGGGCTCGCCAGCGAGGGCCGCATCAACCGCTGGGTCAGCTTCACCGGGGTCATCGCCGGGGCCCGCCTCGCCCGCCTCTTCGACAACCCCGACGTGCGCGAGATCGCCGAAGTCCTCCAGTTCAACACCAGCGACTTCGTGCACATGAACCCGGACTACGTCGTCGACGCCTCGGCCCGCTGGAACCACCGCCCGTATGCCGCCGACAACCCCAACTTCACCGGCATCGCCATCCACCACCTCGTCGCCAGCGACCCCCGGGTGAGCCAGACCGCCGACATCGTGCGCCTGCTCGACCTCAACAACCCCGACGACGAGCCCAACGACGGCATCGTGTACAGCTTCGACCAGTTCTTCCACGCTCAGGCCGACGCCGTGCGCCTCGTCACCGCCGAGGGCGACGCCGTGCTGCCCACCCGGACCTGGCTGCACGTCGACCACGAGCGGGTCAAAGAAGACCACGGCGCGGCCATGGTCGCCGCCGCCGCCCTCTACCACCGCCGCCGGGCGTGGGTCACCCTGCGCGAGATCCAGCTCTTCGACGACGGCGAGAACGACGGCCCGTTCGACTTCGACGACCTCGGCCCGCCGCCGTCCGAGGTCTCGCTCGAGGTCGACGTCAGCTTCGGGGCCTACGCCCTCGAAGCCTTCGGCGAGGCCCCCATCGTGCACCGCCTGCGCCCCGACGACGACGAGCGCTCATCGGACCTCGTGGTCATCCCCGACGACCAGCCGACCCCGGTCGACCTGCTGATCTACGCCGGCCCGGTCTACGACGACCAGCCCTCACTGCGCGTCCGGGCCGAGGTGCTCGAGATGGACAACTACCGCCGCTACGGCGTCTTCGAAGACCTCTTCGACCCCCACGAGCGCCTCATCCAGTTCGAGGGCGACCTGCCGCTCGAAGACGGCCTGCACGAGCTCGCCAACGGCGACGCCCGCGTCGTCATCGAGGTCCGGATGGGATCTCTGCCCTGACCCCCGCCTCCCGGCCGGCGCCTGTTATGAGGTGATATCACGCTTGGCGACGGGCTGATGGTATCCCATGACCATCGCCGCACACCGACCGGCCGGGGAGGCCCGCAGATGAAGCGATTCGAGGACGCCCGCACGCTGGTGCGGGCCGGGGCCCGCGTGGTGCATCTGGCCTCGTACGAGTGGGAGGTCGTGCAGGGCTGGTGCATCGGGCTGGCTCAGGACCTGGGCCTGCCGCTGCATGTCTGGAGCGCGGCGAGCGGCGTGGTCGAGCTCGACGTCGATGGACGCCGCCGACCGATCGACGACGAGCCGGCCGATCCCATGGCGACGCTGGATGGCTTCCTGATGGGTGAGGCGGACTGCGTCCTGCTCATGGAAGACATCCACCCCTACCTCGAGCCGCAGCATCACGGGCTCATCCGGCTCGTGCGCGAGATCTGCCGCCCCCGCGGCGAGGGCCGGCGGCTGCTGGTGCTCTCGACGCCCCAGCCGGGCCTGCCGATGGAGCTGCGCAAAGAGGTCCCCGCCATCGAGCTGCCCCTGCCCGGCGTCGACGCCCTGCGCACGGTCGCCGAGGGGGTCGCCGCCGATCTGGGCGTGCCGCTCGTCGCGGCCCCCGAGCTGTTCGAAGCCGCCCGGGGGCTGACGGTGATGGAGGCCCGCCTCGCCTTCGGCCGGGCCGCGGTGCGCAGCGGCCGCCTGGGCTCGGGCGAGGTGCCCCTCGTCGCCCAGGAGAAGGAGCACGTCATCCGCCAGAGCGGGGTGCTCGACTACTACGAGCCCGACGCGGCGATGCAGGACGTCGGCGGCCTCGACAACCTCAAGACCTGGCTCGACCGCCGGGGGCGGGCGTTCACCGCGCCGGCCCGCGCGTTCGGCCTCGACGCCCCCAAGGGCGTGCTGCTGCTCGGGGTGCAGGGCTGCGGCAAGAGCCTGCTGGCCAAGGCCATCGCCGCCACCTGGATGTTCCCCCTGCTGCGCTTCGACCTCGGCCGGGTCTTCGGCGGCCTCGTCGGGCAGTCCGAGGGCAACATCCGCGCCGCGCTCGACGTCGCCGAGGCCCTCGCTCCGTGCGTGCTGTGGATCGACGAGATCGAGAAGGGGCTGGCCGGCATGGGCAGCTCGGACCAGACCGACGGCGGCACCACCGCCCGGGTGGTGGGCACCCTGCTCACCTGGATGCAGGAGAAGAAGGCCCCGGTCTTCGTGGTGGCCACCGCCAACCGCATCGAGCTGCTGCCCCCCGAGCTGCTGCGCAAGGGCCGCTTCGACGAGATCTTCTTCGTCGACCTGCCGACGGCGGCGGCCCGGGCCGAGATCCTGAGCATCCACCTGAAGAAGAAGCGCCGCGAGCCGGCCGGCTTCGACCTCGACCGGCTCGTCGCCGCCAGCGTCGGGTTCTCGGGCGCCGAGCTCGAAGAGGCGGTCCGCGAGGGGCTCTTCGAAGCGTTCGCCCTCGGCGAAGAGCTGGACACTGCGCACATCGAAGGCGCCCTGAAAGCGACCACCCCCCTCTCGCGGACGATGGCCGAGCAGATCGGGCACCTGCGCAAGTGGGCCCGGGCCCGGGCAAGGCTCGCCGCCGGCGAGGCCGCCGAGCCGCTGACCGGCGACGGGGAGCCGTCGATCCCCCGGCTGCCGCAGGAGCGCCGCAACCCGTTCGTACCCGAGGGCGACGCTTGAAGGTCCTGCACTTCCACGCTCTGGCCGGCCACCCCAAGGTCGCCCCGGCGCTGTCGGGGCAGGCCCACAACGCCCTGCGGCCGTTCAACCAGTACCTGCGCCAGGCGGTGCGCACCGCCCGCGAGCGGCAGGTGCGCTACGCCCTGCCCTGGGCCTCGGTGCCCGACGAGCGCACGCTGCGGCTCCAGGCGCTCGACCGGTGGCTGACCGTGCGCCGGGCCCCGGCCGGGGTCGTGCTGACCGGGTGGCCGGCGGACGCGTCGCCGCCGCTCGACACACCGCTGATGGTCGTCTCGCGCAGCATGCAGATCGCCGCCCTCGGCTGCGAGCGGGTCGCCGACGGGCTGAAGGTCATCCTGGCCGACACCCTCGACCCGGGCGACGTCGTCTTCTGGGGCGGGCGGCAATGCGCCTTCGAGGCCCGCCCCGAGCCGCAGCCGACCGCGATCGAGATCAGCCCCGGCCGCCCCCTGCCCATCCGGGTCGTCGAGAGCGACGCCGACCACTGGCGGCTGCTCGTCGAGTGGCCCGCCGCCGCGCCCGACGCGCCCGAGTGGCGGGTCGACGGACGCGCCCGGCCGGTCGAGATCCGCCCGCCCCGGGACGGCCTGGCCCGCCTCTTCGACGACGGCGGCACGAGCTGGCCGGTCGCCGACGGCAGCCTCAAGGTCGCCGCCCCGCCCGAACAGCGCGTCCTGCACGGCGACGACCGGATCCGCTACCGGTGGTACGAGCCCGATCGCCGCCGCGGTGGATCGGGCGTCTGGGTCCAGCTCCTGCCGGCCGAAGACGAGGCCGCCGACGACTACCTCGACCCCCGGGCCGCCTTCTGCGAGGACCAGGTCGACGAGGTGTGGACCGCGCCCCGCCACCGGGAGGCCCGCCAGATCAAGGTGCGGCGGGTCGACCGCGACCGCTACCAGCTCCTCGTCGCCGAGGCCCCGCCCCCGGGCACCCGGCTGCACCTGCCGCTCGACACTCGCAACCTCGCCTTGCAGCGGCGGGCCCTGTACCAGCTCTCCAACGCCCCGCTCCCCCACCACCAGGGGCTGATGCGGCTGTGCGAGGACCCCCGCCGCTGCCGCTGGCCCGAGGTCCGCCCGGCGCCGGTGGCCGAGTGGCGCGTCCTGCGCGACGAGAGCCGCGACGGCACCAGCCGCCAGCGGGCGTTCGTACAGCAGGCGCTCGGCGGGCTGGCGCGCGAACTGGCCCCCGACGCGGGCGACGTCACGCTGCTCGAAGGCCCGCCGGGATCGGGCAAGACCACCGCCATCTGCGAGCTGATCCTCCAGCTCGCCGACCGCGGCCTGCGGGTGCTGCTGTGCGGCTCGACCCACGCCGCGATCGACAACGTGCTCGAGCGGCTGACCGATGGCGGGCAGATCGACGCGGTGCGCATCGGCCGGGCCGAGCGCATCGACAGCCGGGTGCAGGCCCACCAGCTCGACGCCCGGGTCGAGGCGCTGACCGCGCGCTGGCGGGGGCGGCCGGCCTTCGCCGAGCACGGGGACGCGGCCCTGCGGGCGATGGCCGAGCGCACGATCGTGATGGGGGCCGACCTGACCTGCGGCACGACGATGGGCATCGTGCACCACCCCGTCTTCCGGTCGCAGACCGACTTCAAGTCGTGGCAGCGGCCCATCTGCTCGCGCCCCGAGTGGGACGTCCTGATCATCGACGAGGCGAGCAAGACCATGATCCAGGAGTTCCTGGTGCCGGCGCTCGCCGCCCGCCGGTGGGTGATCGTCGGCGACGTGCGCCAGCTCCCCCCGTTCGCCGATCGGGCCGACATCGTGGCCAACCTGCGGGGGCTCGTCGACGAGAAGGACCGGCCGATCTACCCGCCCGAGCACCAGCGGGCGCGCTTCCTGCTGTGGCAGCTCGGGCGCCCGGCGCTGCGCCGGACCGGGGCCCGGCTCCTGATCGCCGAGCCCTCGGCGGTGCTCGACCGGCTCGAGGCCGAGATGGATCCCGAGGACCCGCCCGACGCCGTGCGGATCGTGGCCCGGCGGCGGCGGGGCGGCCCCCGGGGCCCCGTCCATCACCTGCCCGTCGCCGCGCTGGAGCGGGGGTCGGCCGAGGCCCTGCGGCTGGCCGGCGCGCAGTGGGTGCTGGTCGACCCCGAGCTGCTGCCCGCGGTGGAGCGCTGGCTGCCCGGCGACCTGCTCGACCTCGGCGCCGCCGACGGCCTGCCCCCGCACGCCGGGTGGCGCTTCCGCCGGGCGCACCGGGCCCGCACCGCCCCCCGCCCGCTCCAGCCGCTGCGGGCCCGGGGACGCACGCTGGAGACCTTCGCCGCCATCGAGGCCCACGAGGCCGCCGAAGCCCGCCAGCGGGACTGGGCCGGCGAGGTCACCTGGCGCCTGACCCGGACCCACGAGCTCAAGCGCAGCCAGCGGCAGGACATCCGCGAGCGCTACCGCCGGGACATCGACCGGCTCTGCCCCCGCACGGTGGACGTCGGCGACGCCATCGCCGAGATCCGGGACATCGGCCTGCCCAGCATCCTCGAAGTCATCCAGGAAGGCATCGGCGAGGGCCGCAGCAAGCGCCCGAGCACCTTGACCGAAGGCATGCCCGGCCAGAACCGCGCCGCCTTCGAGCAGCGCTTCACCAGCCTCGACTGGCAACACCGGATGCACCCGACGATCTCGGCCTTCCCCCGGGCCCACGTCTACTCGGGCGAGGCGCTCAAGGACGCCAACACCATCGCCGACCGGGACGCCGCGCTGGGGTGGGACTTCGCGCCCGAGCTGCCCGCCCGCCGGGTGTGGCTCGACGTGCGGGGGCAGGTCGCGCGGGGGGCCAACGCGGCCGAGGTCGAGGCCATGGCCCGGGGGGCGCGGGCCTTCCTCCGCTGGGCCGGGCGCCGCGGGCCGCGGGACGCCGCCGGGCGCCCGTGGGAGGTCGCCTGCCTCGCGTTCTACGTCAAGCAGGAGGCCGCCATCCGGGCGATGCTCCAGCAGCTCACCGGCGACGACCGCAACACCCGCTTCTCGAAGGGCCCGGTGGAGTTCGTCTGCGGCACCGTCGACCGCTTCCAGGGGCGCGAGGCCGACCTGGTCTTCCTGTCGATGCGCAACGTGCGCCGCATCGGCTTCCTCGACAGCGTCAACCGGCTCAACGTCGCCGTGACCCGAGCCCGGCAGCAGCTCGTCGTCATCGGCCACAACCCCTACTTCGCCGCGTGCCGGGTCGCCGAGCTCGAGGCGCTCGCCGGGGACAGCCGCCGGATCGACGGGCGCCGCGCCTTCCCATCACCGCGCGAGGGAGAGTGATATGGCACCCGATGCCATGCAGGTGGTCTTCGAAGCCACCCTGCCCGTCCAGCAGTTCGACGTCTTCGCCGAGGTCGGCTGGCTCGAAGACCGACCCGAGATCACCGCGCTGTGCCGCGCGGCGGCCGAGGGCGACGGCCGGATCGAGCCCGCCGTCGTGGAGCGCTCGCTGCCCGGCGTCGGCGAGCGGGCCGCGCGCAACATCATCCGCTGGGTGGCCGACCTCGGCCTCTGCGACCGGCGCACCGGCGACCTGACCGCGGCCGGGCGGGCGGTGGCCGCCGGCGCGGACGTGCCGGTGCCCGAGCAGGGCGTCTACCGCCTGTGGGTGATCGAGCACCCGCTCACCGGGCGCCGTATCCTGCACGCCGAGCGGCAGGCGCCCGACCGCGACCACCGCTTCGAAGCCATCGCGCCGCTGCCGATCATGCCTGCGCAGGGGCAGCCCTTCACCAGCGTCCTCGACGGGAGCACCCGGCTGACCCTGCGCGGCTTCCCGAGCAACCACGGCGAGATCGGCTGCCTGCGCCGCGACGACCACTCCCGGGTGAACCTGCGCTGGCGGTGGGACATGGCCGCCGGCCAGGATCACTGGGCCCTGGACGGCGCGCTGGCCCCCGGCGCCCGGGCCATCACCCCCGCCGACGAGCGGGCGGGCATCGACCCGTGGGACGAGCTGGCCCGGCTGCGCTACGCCGGGGCGTGGTCCCGGGGCCGGTGGGACGCCGACGCCCGCACGCTGCGGGTGGTCTTCGAAGACGTCGCGGCGGGCGAGCAGGATCGCTTCCTCGGCCCGTGCACGCTCGACGTCTCGGGTCAGCCCCGCTTCGCCCGGTTCGGACCGGGGCGCCTGACCGACGTGCCGCTGGCGCCGGCCGACGCGACCGCCGCCCATCGCTGGGCCGAGGCCCGGCTCGACCGCCGCCTCGCCGACGGCACCCCGCGCCCCCGGGAGGCCGTCCGCCGGCTGTGGGCCGAGCTGGTCGAAGGCACCCCGCTGCACCCGTTCGCCCCGACGCTGCCCGATCACGACACCCTGCTCGCCCGGCACCGGGACGACCCGGCGCGCTACTGGGCCCTCGCCGCGCCGGTCGACCTCGCGCCCACGCCCCCCACGGCCGACGCGCTCGGGGCGCTGCACCTCGACGCGCCGGCGCCCGCGCCCGTCGCCGAGCCGTCCGTCGTGCGGATCGCCCACGGCGCCCGGCTGAGCATGGCCGACCTGATCGACCGCCTCGCCCCGCCCGGCGCCGCCCGGCGGATCATCCTGTGTGACCGCTACGTGCGGGGCGCGGGCAACCTCGCCGCGCTCGGCGCGCTGGTGCTGACCGCCAGCGCGCGCGGCGCCGCGGTGCGGGTCGTCACCGACCTGCGCCACCGGGAGGCCGAGCCCGAGGCCATCGAAGACCTCACCGGGCGCACCCCCAAGAGCTACCGCGAGGTCTTCGGCCCGAAGCGGCGGGGCCAGCCGCACGACCGCTACCTGATCATCGTCGGCGCCCACGAGACCCACGGGTGGCAGCTCTCGAACTCCCCGCTCGACGGCCGCGCGCCCGAGATCGACCGCCCCCGGCCCGACGACCCGCTGCGCTGGCGCGACCTCGTGGCGACCCGCTGCGCGCCGGACCAGTGGCCGGCCGGCCTCGCCGCGCTCATCGGAGGTGCATCGTGATCCCGCGACAGGGACCCATCGGACCCATCCCGCGCAGCGACACGCTCGACCGGGGCGACGTCGAGCTGCCCCTGGCCTGGCTGCGCACCGGGCACCGCGAAGCCCCCACCGCCCGGGGCCGGCGGGCGCTGCTCGACGCCGACCGCGCGCCGAAGGCCCCGCCGCCGACCGGCGCCCCGGCGCTCGCGCTCTTCGGCGGCGTCGGCGCCGACACCATCGACCGCCTCGAAGCCTTGATCCGCCCCGCCGCCCGCGCCGGATCCCGGATCTATGTGATCGCCGACCCCGATCGCCTCTCGGCCCGGGACGCCGCCCGGCTCGCGCAGAGCTGCGGCCGCGACCTCCTCTTCCGCCGGGTCGCGGGCGTGCCGTGCACCGCCCTGCTCACCGACCGCGGCGCGGCGGGCGGCGTCCTCCTCGGCTCGACCGCGCCCCGGTGGTGGATGCCGCTGACCCCGACCCAGGGGGCCAGCCTCTTCCGGGCCGCGCTGCACCTCTTCTGGCACGCCGCCACCGACGAAGCCCACGGCGAGGCCCCCCACTTCACCGAGCCCGAAGACCGCCCGTTCGACGCCCCCGCCCCCAGCCGGACCGAGCCGATCCGCTTCGCCGACGCGACCCTGCCGCCGGGCGACGTGCACCACCGCCCCTTCGGCGACCCGCCGCCGCCCGGCGACCTGCGCCGGCTCCTGATCCCGCCGTCGGGTGAACCCGCCCCGCTCACCCCGCGGCTCGAAGACGGCGCCGAGGTCATCTGGTCCGACCTGGCGCTGCCGCCCTTCACCCTCGCCGCCGACGGCGGCGCCCTCGCGCTCGGCCAGGGCCCGTGGGCGCTGACCGTCGAGCTGGCGCGACCCCAGGCCGCGGCCCTGCGGGCCCTCACCGACGCCGCCGCCGCCGCCCCCGCGTGGCGGCTCGCCCGGCGGGCGCCGCTGTCGGCCATCGACCACCCGGTCTGGCTGCCCGGCGCGCCGAAGCCGGCCCGGGTCGACGACGACGCACGCCTGACGTGCGGCGACGTGCGGGCCCCCACGATCCGCGAGACGCCCGCCGCGCAGCCCGCCGACCGCCCGCCGCCGCCGACGCTCGGGCGCCGGGTGACCTGGAGCTGGCGCGCGCTGCCCCCCCGGGCCCCGAAGGCGACGAAGCCCGACCCCCTCATCAAGCAGTGGCAGACCACCGACGCCCGGTTCGCCGAGCGCCGGGCCGCCGCCGCCGCCGCCCTGGACCACATCGCCGAGCACCAGAGCGGGCTGGCGCGCACCTTCGCCCGGCTGAAGAGCGCGCTGCTCGGGCTCGGCCGGACCCGCCAGACCCTCACCGAGCGCCTCGCCGCGCTGAGCGACCCCCCCTCGGCGCTGGGCCCCGACGCCGCGCGGGCCGCCGTCGACGAGCTGATCGCCATCGAGGCGGCGATCGAGCGCCTGCGGGCCGACGCCGACGAGGCCGAACACAAGGCGCGCCTCGAAGCCGCGGAAGAGAAGCAGCGCGCGGCCTACGACGAGAAGCAGAGCCGGGCCCGCGCCGATCGGGCGAGGGCGGTCGAGCTGCTGGCGAAGGCCGAAGCGACGCTGACCGAGGCCGACGCGGCGCTGGCTGGCCTCGACGACCTCGAGCTGCCCAAGGACGACCGCAGAGCCCGCCGCAAGAAGCTCAAGGCCGACAAGGCCCAGGCCGAGAAGAGCGCGCGCATCCAGCGCAGCGCGATCGAGCGCGCCGACCAGACCCTCGCCGCGCCGTTCACCTTCGACCCGCCCCCCCGCGTCGGACGCAAGGCCGCCTCGGGCCGATCCGGGCGGCCCGGCCGGGGCAAGGGCGCCCGCTTCGTGCCCGCCGGCGACGCGGCGAAGCCCGGGGTGACCGTGCCCGACGACGCGCTGCCCGCGGTCGGCGACCTGCGCGCCGCCGGCGGGACGCGCTGGCTCGTCATCGACGACTGGCAGGCCCTCGACGCCGGTGAGCGCGAGGCCGACCGCCTGAACGCCACGCTGGTGGCCCGAGGAGACCCCCCGTGAAAGAAGAGCGGATCATCATCGAGATCGCGCCCGACGGGCGCCTGACCGCCGACGCCCACGGCTTCGAAGGAGACGCCTGCATGAAGGACCTCGAGCGCCTGCTGGCCGACCTCGCCGCGCCGCCGGTCGCCGTCGAGCGCAAGGACGACACCGCCCGATCGGCGACCACCCGCCGCGCGGTGCGCCTGCGCCGGGGCGGCCCGAAGTGAGCGCCTACCTGACCCTGGCCACCCCGATGACCGACCGCGGCTGCCTGCTCGCCGCCCTGACCGAGCTGGGCTTCGGCGCCGAGAAGGTCGAGGTGCACGAGGCCCCGGTGGCGCTGGCCGGCTACCGGGGCGACGCCCGATCACAGAAGGCCCACCTCGTCATCCGGCGGCAGCACGTCGGCGCCAGTTCGAACGACATCGGCTTCGAGGCGACCCCCACCGGCTACCGGGTCCACGTCAGCGACTACGACCGGCGGCGCTACGGCCCCCAGTGGATGGCCCGCCTCGACGCGGCCTACCAGCGCCACGACGCCGCCCGCCGGGCGCGGCTCGCCGAAGAAGAGCGCCGCCGCCTCGAGGCCGAGCGCCGGGCGCTGGTCGAGGCCCAGCGGCAGGCCATCCGGGCCCGGGCCCGGAAGCTGGGCTACCGGGTCGACGAGCGGCGCGAGCAGGGCGCCGTGCGGCTGGTGCTCGTGCGCCGCAGCTATTGACCCAGCCATTGACCGCAGCGTCCCCCACCCTGCGCGTCGCCCGCTGGCTGCCCCGCTCGGCGGCCAACGGCCCCGGCGAGCGCTTCGTCGTCTGGGTCCAGGGCTGCACCCTGCGCTGCCCCGGCTGCTGGAACCCCGACACCTGGTCGACCGGCGGCGGCCGCCCGGTGACCGTCGCCGAGCTGCTCGCGCTGTACCGGGCGACCCCCGGCCTCGAAGGGCTCACCCTCAGCGGCGGCGAGCCCTTCCAGCAGGCGGCCCCCGCCGCCGCGCTCGCCGAGGCGGTGCGCCGCGCCGGCGGATCGGTGATGATCTTCACCGGCTACCCGCTCGACGCGCTCACCGCCCCCGACCACCGCCGCCTGCTCGCCGCCGCCGATCTCGTCGTCGCCGGGCCCTACGACCGCGCCCGCCCCACCCGGGAGCGCGGCTGGCTCGCCTCGACCAACCAGCGGCTGCACGTCCTCGGCGACCGCTACACCCCGGCCGTCATGCCCCCCACCCCGGCCTTCGAGGTCCACCTCGACCCCGACGGCGGGCTGACCATCACCGGCTTCCCCCCCCCCGACTGGCCGCTCGACCCGACCCGCTGACGCCCCCGGCCGACCCGCCCGGCAGATGGACGCGCTCAGAGATTGCGAAGGACCGGCCAGCACGGCAGGCACTTCACGCTGGTCTCGGGCGCCGTGATGCCCGCCCAGGCCGCGAGAGCCGGTGGCTGACCGAGGCCGTCGGCGATGTCTTCGACGAGCGCCCGGGCGAACGGCGCATCCCTCGGCCCATCGAGGAGCGCCGCCCAGTCGAGCCCGGCAAGCGCCTCGGCGCCCCCATGCGCTTCATCGTAGGCGGTGCACGCCTTGTGCGCCCCGTCGCGCATCAGCCACTGAAGATAGCCCTTCGGATGATGGACCCGATCAGCCCCGAGCCACTTCGGGCGGTCGCCGCGCTTGCGCCGCCGAAGGCACCACTCGGGGCACTGCGCTTCGGTCGCCGCGATGTAGTCCCGGTCGGTCGACTCGAAGGCCTCCGGATCACCCCCGACGATGTGAAAGCGGGCATCGAACCGCACGCCGTCGCGCTGGAAGATCGACGGGGCGCCGAAGAACCAGGCCTCGACCATCGGCCTGATCACATGCACCGACGCCTTCCGGCGCAGGGCCCCCCGGATCAGGGCTGCCCGCCGAGGGTCGCGCCGATGGAGCCGCCACAAGGCACGCTCGAACGCCTCTCGCGCGACCCGGAGGACCACATCGGGCTGGTCACGGTTGACGAGCTCGAGATCGTCGACGACGCAGACCTGATGCCAACCCTCACCCACCAACGGGTCGACGAGCGCGATGACCCGGCTGACGATCTTGTCGAGCTGAGTCGGCAACACTTCCGCCTCGGGCGGCGGGGGCAGGCGGGCGCTCGTGAAGCCCCGGAACGGGCGCCCGGGCACGTCCTCGACGGCGTGGAACTCATGGCCGGGGAAGAGCCGGACGAGCGCCGAGGTAAGCCCCGCATCTCGGTCTTGCCCGTGGTGATCAGCGCGACGCGCACCGCTCTACGACTGCCCCCGCCGGGGCGCCGCGAACTGCTCCCGCTCGTACAGATCACCGAGCGCGAAGTGCGACAGCCACGCCGGATCGTGGACCTCGTCGAGCGCCCGCGGCGTGACCTCTGCCGTAGGATCGACCACGAAGACCCGATCCTCGTGATCCTTGAACTCGTTGAGCACCACCGGCGAGTGCGTGGTGACGACCACCGTGAGCCCACGGGCCTCGGCCTGCTGCCGCATCGCGTCGATCAAGGAGCGGATCGCGTGTGGATGCAGGTGGTTCTCGACCTCGTCGAAAGCGACGATGCCCCCGTCCGGCGCGCCGGCCACCGCGGTGAGGTGCAGCAGACCCGTCAGCAGGCCATCGGCCGCGCGATCGGGCAGGAGCCCCGCGGCGGGGTCGTGGGCCCCGGGGCGGAAGAGATACGGCACGCCCCGGTCGAACTCGATGCTGCCCATGATGTCGGGGAAGGCCCGCCGCGCCTGCCGCTGCACCCACTCGAAGCGATCACCGTGCCGCAGGGGCGCGCTCTTCCAATTCGACAGGACCGACCACAGATTGCTGCCGGTCTGGTGCAGGAAGGAGTGGGTCGGCGCCACGGCCTCGGGCCGCTTCACCCGGTTCAGCCAATAGGACTCGTAGACCCGCACGCTCTCGACCAGCTCGACCAGAGGGCGCATCCACTCGGCGTCGCCCCGATCCCAGAGCACCCGCGCGCAGCATCGGGCCCCGTCGATGGGCATCCGCTCGGTGCCCAGAGACCACCAGTCCTGGAACATGCCCGCGCGCAGCACAACGTCGCCGTCCCGGTGCAGCTCCTCGCCGTAGGTGCCCTTGAGCCCGACATCGGACATCGGGAAGCGCAGCTTCCAACGCACCCGACCGACGCGGACCTCGAACTCGACGGGCGACTCGTCCGGGCTCTCCCACCGACGAAAGGCGACGCCGCCCCCGATCGCCGACAGCGCCGACTCGTGGCCGCGCCGAAACAGAGCGCCCAGGAGCTTGAGCACGTTGAGGGCGGTCGTCTTGCCCGCGCCATTGGCGCCGGTCAGCAAGCAGACGCCGCTCGGGCTCCACTCGAACGTCGGCAGCACCCGGAAATCGGAAGCCCGGACCGTGAAATCGAGCACGCGCACCTCCTCGGGGGCAGCTTGCCACAGGCGTCGACCGGGCGGGAAGATCCTCGCCCGCTCACCCCACCAGCCCCCCGATCCACGCCGCCGCCCGATCCAGCGTCCACCACCCGGCCACGCAGCCCATACCCCACGCCGCCGGCCGCCGGGCCCGGGGCGCCAGATACAGCGCCCCCGCGCCGACCGCCACCGCCGCCACCTGACCCAGCTCGATGCCCACGTTGAACAGCGCCAGCGCCGCCAGCCCCAGCTCGCCCGGCGCCACCGCGCCCAGGGCCCCGGCGAAGCCCAGGCCGTGCAGCAACCCGAACGGGACCACCAGCGCGACGGGCCACCGGGCCGCGAGCCCGTCCCCCGCCTCGCAGGCCGCCTCCCGGGCCAGAAGCAGAACCGACGCCGCGATGAGCAGCTCCACCGCCGCGCCCGCCGGGGCCACGACGCCCAGCACCGCCAGGGCCAGCGTCAGGCTGTGGGCCACCGTGAAGCCGGTGATCGCCACCAGCAGCGCCCGCCGCCGACGCACCACCAGCACCAGCCCCAGCACGAACAGCAGGTGATCCGGCCCCAGCAGGATGTGACCCACCCCCGCGCGCAGCCAGCCGAGCCCGGCCCGCGGGCGATCGACCACGACCCCCGCCGCGTCGACCGCCAGCGCCTCGAAGCGCCGCCCGTCGAGCCACTGCACCGCCACCAGACACTGCGCATCACCCAGCCCCGGCAGGCGCAGCGCGCCCGACAGGCCATCCGAACACACCAGCCGCCCCCCGGACGGCGCGCAGCCCGCCGGCCACTCGGGCGCCAGCCCGACCGGCGACCCGCCCGGCGCCCGGGGGGTGGTGACCCGGACCGCGAAGACACCCGGCGCCACTTCCCGCAGGCTCACCGCCCCCGGCCCCATGTCATGGGCCTGCGCCACGCCGCCCACCAGCAGCACCAGCCCGATGACACCGAGCCATCGCCGCCGATCACTCACCCCGGGGCCAGCCTTCGATCACCGCGCCCGCGCGCAACGCCTCGACCGCCGCCTGGGCCGCCGCCGCGCTCTGCTCGCGCACCCAGCGGGCCGCCAGCCGATCGCGGGCCTCCTCGAAGCGCAGCAGCCGCCCCGACGCGCGCCCCTCGACCCGCAGCACATGCCACCCCGCGGGCGACGGCCGCAGCGTCCACTCACCCGATGGCAGCTCTTCCAACCCCTCGACGAAGGCGTCCCCATACAGCTCGGCCAGCCGCGCCGGCCGCCGCCCGCGCAGCAGCGGACCGCCCGGCGCCGGATCGATCGCCGCCGGCACACCCCCCGCCTTCGCCTCGGCCAACGCCGCCTCGGCTCGGGCCCGCGCCGCCGCCCGCGCCGACCCCTCGGCCCCGGCCGCGAACACCTGCCGCAGCGTCAGCCGGGTCGGCAGCCGATAGTCGTCCCGATGCCGGGCGTACAGCGCCCGCAGCGCCGCCTCGTCCGGCGCATCGGGCACCACCCGCGCCCGGTGCAGCTCGGCCATGCGCGCCGCCAGCCGGGCCCGGACCACCGGATCACCCCGCCCCAGCCCCAGCGCCCGCGCCTCACGGACCAGCAGCTCATCGTCGATCCACCGCTCCACCGCCGCCCGCAGCTCACCCGCCGTCGGCGGCCGCCCCAGCGCCTCGATCTGCGCCCGACGCAGCCCCTCGATCACCCCGTCATCGACCACGATCGCCGCCGCCCGGGGCGCCTCGGGGGCCGACCCTTCACCCGCCGCCCGGTCGATCACCAGGACCAGCCCGCCCACCAGCAGGAACCACAGCAGCGGCTCCCGATGCCATCGCCGGCTCAGTTGCCGACCCCGCCCGCCTCGATGTACGCGGAGAAGTCCACGTCGAGCACGAAGCGCGAGTCCCGCTGCCCCCCGCAATACAGCGAGCGATAATACTCATCCTGCAAGTCACCCGGCATGCGCACCTCGGCCAGCAGCGCGTCGACCGTCGCCTCGTCGAGCCCGAAGCCATCCAGGAACGGCTGCGCCGCCGAGCGATAGTCATCGAGGATGTCCACCGCGTGATCGAAGCCGGCCCCGTTGCGCCGCACCTCGCCCGAGGTCGTCGAGTAGGTGATCACCTCGACGACATCCCGCGCCGGGGCGAACTTCAGCAGCCGCAGCCAGCCCCCGCCGCCGTCGGCCAGGTTCTGGAAGTCGACCAGGATCTCGTGCACCGGCAGCCCGGCGGCGTTGGTCGACGCCTGGCGGAACTCGGCGTCGACGTGCCCGCAGTGCACCGCCCAGATGTTGGGGTGGGCCGCCACCAGCCGCTCGAACAGCTCATTGGCGCTCAGCCCGTCGACGTACACCAGCCCCTGGTCGCCGACGTTGTAGGTCAACTGGGTGAACCGCCCGGACGGGAAGAGATCGAGCGGCGTGGGCAAGGCCTCGGTCAAGCGATAGTCGAAGAGATAGCGATGGGTCGTCAGGTGGGCCAGCGCGCCGGGGTGGGCGTCGAGCACCTCGCCGGCCCACTCCACCTCGGGCTCGGGGGTGTCCATCACCAGGTGCAGGAACAGAAGCGCCATGCCATCGACCTCGATGACCTGATAGCTGCTCAGCCCGCTCGGCGACGCGCCCCCGTACCACGCCCGGTCGCCGTAGATGTCGGGCCCGAAGTTCGCCTTGTACTCGGTCGCGTCGCAGTCCATGCGCCCCGGATCACGCCCGGCGCAGCTCGAGTCGATGGGATAGTCATAGCGCCCGACGACGTCGTGGCTGCCGATGGAGTGCCCGTGGGGCAGGTCGATGTCGTCGATCCAGTCGAAGGCCGCCCGGGCCACCGCCCACTGATCGCGGGCGTCGCCGTTCTGCACGATGTCGCCGACGTGGCTGACGAAGACGATGCGATAGCGGGCGGCGTTCTCCGCGATCCAGCGGAGCTGGCTGTCGAACGCGTCGGGGAACCGCTGAGCGTAGATCTGGGTGTCGGGCAGCACCGCGACGATGAACTCGTCGGCCGCCGGGGCCAGCGCGGGCGGCAGATCGCCGCTCTCCGGCGACCAGCCCCCACCCCACGGCTCGGGCTCGAGGCGCTCCTCGGGCCAGCGATCGCACAGCTCGCCGGGATCGGGCGCCGCGTCGGGCGCCATATCGGGCCCCATGTCGGGCGCGGGGGTCATGTCGGGCGTCGGCCCCATGTCGACCACCGGCTCGGCGTCGCGCCCGACGTCCACCTCGGCCGCCGCGTCGGGCGGGACCCCGTCGGCGGGCGGGGCCATCGACCCGCCGTCGTCGCAGCCGGACAACCCCGCGGCGAGCGCCGCGCAGATCAGGGCGAAACAGAATCGACTCACGGCGCCTCCATCGACCGGGCGCCCGGAGTGTGCGTCAGGGGCGGGATCGGATCAAACGCCGCCGCCCTGCATGGGCGATCCCCGGACGCGCTTCCCCCGACACCCGGCGGGCCGGTACGCTCGGCGGGCGGCCCCGCGCGGAGACGAGCGCCGGGGGGACGAATCGGAGCGGGGGGACGACGGTGCGAAGAGGGCTGCTGCCGGGGCTGACGCTGATCCTGCTCTCGACCGGGTGCATCGACGTGCCCGGCCGCCCGACCGTGACCATGGACGCCGCCGACGGGTCCTCATCGGACGCCCGACCCGACCACCACCCCGACGCCCGGACGACCGCCGCCGACCCCTGCGCCGCCTGCGACGACGACGCGCTGTGCGTCGCCGGCCGCTGCGCCGACTGCGACCCCGCCACCCACCAGGGCTGCGCCGCCGACGGCCCGACCCCGACCTGCGACCCCGAGTCGCTGAGCTGCGTCGGCTGCGCCGCCGACGCCGACTGCCGGGGGCGCCACTGCCTGCCCGGCGGGCGCTGCGCCGAGTGCGACCCGGCCGACCACCGCGGCTGCGGCCTGCCCGAGCGCCCGATCTGCGACGTCGACGGCACCTGCCGGGCCTGCGCCGCCGACGCCGAGTGCGTCGCCGCCGGCCGGGCCCCGATCTGCGACATCGAGGCCGGCGTCTGCCGGATCTGCCTCGACGGCATCGGGCGCGGCTGCGACCCCACCGGCGGGGCCCCGATCTGCGAAGCCGAGCGCTGCCGGGCGTGCGCCGGGGCGGAGTGCGGCCCCGGCCTCGACTGCCGCGACGGCCGCTGCGAGGGCTGCAACCCGATCGACAACAGCGGCTGCGACCCCGACGGCGGCGCCCCGATCTGCGTCAACGGCGACTGCGAAGCCTGCCAGCTCGACGGCCAATGCCTCGACCCGGCCCGCGGCTTCTGCGTCGACGGGCGCTGCCGGGCGTGCGACCCCGCCACCCACGCCGGGTGCGATCCGGCCGGCGGCCTGCCGCTGTGCGACGCCGGCGCGTGCGTCGGCTGCGGGGCCGGCGTCGGGTGCGCCGACCGCGACCCGGCCCGCCCCCTCTGCCTGTCGGACGGCCGGTGCGGGATCTGCGACCCGGCGGACGACGCCGCCTGCGCCGCCGACGAGGCCGGCCCGATCTGCGACGGCGCGGCGCTGATCTGCCGGGCCTGTCGCGACGACGCCGACTGCGCCCCCGGCTTCTGCGACCCGGCCGCCGGCGGGCGCTGCGTGCCGTGCGTGCAAGGCACGATCACCGGCTGCGACCTGGCCTCCGACGCGCCGATCTGCGGCCTCGACTGGCTGTGCCGGGCGTGCGACGGGCACGACGAGTGCGCCGAGAGCCGGCGGGGCACCCGCTGCCGCGGGGGCGGGACGTGCGGGTGCGACAACGACGACCACTGCGCCGAGAGCAGCCGGGGCCGGCACTGCCACGACCACCTGTGCCTGTGCCACGACGACGACGACTGCCCGCCCGGCCGGACGTGCAACGACGCCGAGCGGTGCGTCCTGCCGTGATCCGGCGGGGCGCGCGGCCGGGCGGTGAGCGGCGGCCGACGCGGCGCGGCAGGCGGCCGGGATCAGGGCGCGCCACGCGACGGGGCCCACCGGACGCCGGCCGCAGGAGGCCGGCGCGGCAGGAGGCCCGAGGCATGAGCGCATGAGCGCATGAGGCATGAGCCCATGGGCGCATGAGCGCATGAGGCCCGAGGCAGGGGGCGCCGCGCGCCAGAGGGCACGAGGCGGGGAGCGCGGAGCGGGGAGCGGGGAGCGGGGAGCGGGGAGCGCGGAGCGGGGAGCGCGGAGCGCGGAGCGCGGAGCGGGGAGCGCGGAGCGGGGAGCGCGGAGCGGGGAGCGGGGAACGCGGAGCGGGGAGCGCGGAGCGGGGAGCGCGGAGCGGGGAGCGCGGAGCGGGAGGCGCCGCGTCAGGCCGCAGGCGCCACCGCGTGGCGGGTCGGACCGACCGGCGGCCCCGGCGAGCCGACCGGCGGGGCGGCCCGGCTCAGCCCCGGGGCTCGCTGTCCCCCTGGCTGGAGCTGCCCGGCACCGGGATCGGCCGCAGCCGGCTGCCCGCGCCGGCGTCCGGCTCGGCGGCCTCGGCGTCCGGCCCGGCGGCCTCGGCGCCCGGCGCCGCGCCCGGCCCGGCGGCCTCGACGTCCGGCCCGGCGGCCTCGGCCTCCGGCTCGGCCGGGCCCTCGTCCTCCGCCCCCTCCGGCGCGCGCACGTCCGACCCGTCGAGCGGCATCGTCCCGTCCACGTCACCCTCGGGGGACGTCGCCCCCGCCGCGCGGCGGGCGGCCACCCGGGCGTCGGCCCGGGCCTCGGACTCGTCCAGCTTGCGGAAGATCCGCGCCTGCTCGCCCGCGTCGAGCAGGGCCCCCGCCGCCCGCATCGCCTGGATGAGATCCATCCACCGCCGCCGGGTGCGGCTGAGGGCCGGCGCCCGGACCTCGATCATGTCGGCCTCGATGTCGGTGCGGGCCCGATCGGCCTCGCCCAGCTCGCGGGCCGACGCCTGCCACTCGCCGACCAGCGCGTCGAACGCCACGCCGAGCACCGACGTCCGGGCCATGATGTCGCGGTGCCGCGGCAGCAGCCGCCCCTCGACCCGATCGGCCTCGGCGGCCTCCTCCACATACGACCAGTTCACCGGCGCCATGCCGGCGGGCAGCAGCGCGTCCCGCAGATCATCGATCGCCGACGCCTCGGTCCCGGCGCCCCGGGCCCGCAGGATCCCCGCGATGCCCTTGCACAGCCAGTACAGGCCGCGGGTGTAGTCGTCGAAGCTGGCGTCGGACGCCGTGGCCGTCTGCCGGGCGACCTCCAGCTCGGCCCGAGGATCACGCTCCACCGCGACCAGGTCGTCGAGGATGACTTCGAGCAAGGGCAACGCCCAGGACAGGGTGGGGTGTCGGTCCAGATCGGCCCGAAGGGCACCGATGAAGTAGCGGGTGTTGGTGATCATCGCACCATTGGACAGGTTGCGCAGCGTCATGGCTCGTCTCCGATATGAGTGAGGTGTGTCTCAACGCGACTCGAAACTTGTGGCGGGCCCAGAAGTACCCGGTCTTTGAAGACCCATCGACCATGCCGTGTACCGAAACGCAGGGCAAGTAGAATTATGTGACAACCCCAAGGGCCCGAAATCCGGAGGGATTCCCCTCCCCGTGGCTGACCGGCTCGTCCGTGGAGCCCACGCCCTCACCAGACTCTTCGGTCGACTCACTGCGTGTTCCGGCCCGGGTTCGGCCTGCCGTTCGCCTCGGGGAGGGGCACCTCGGCTCCCCGAGACCGCCCGATCGCCTCCCGGAGGCGGCCCCTCGTCCCCCCAGAGCCGCTGATCACCTCCCGGAGGCGACTCCTCGCTTCCCCGCGGCCGCCGACCACCTCCCGGAGGCGGTTCCTCGCTTCCCCGAGGCCGCCGACCACCTCCCGGAGGCGGTCCTCGTCTCTCCAGAAGCGCCCGACCACCTCCCGGAGGCGGTTCTCGTCTCCCCAGAGTCGCCTGATCACCTCCCGGAGGTTGTTCTCGTCTCTCCAGAAGCGCCCGACCACCTCCCGGAGGCGGTCCCTCGTTTCCCCAGAGCCGCCCGACCACCTCCCGGAGGCGGTCCCTCGTTTCCCCAGAG
>JAUHYW010000026.1 GCA_030426085.1 bacterium
CCGGCCCGTCATCCGGCGGCGCGCCCGCCGGCCGGGGCGGCTGCGGCCCCCGCCCCTGCAAGCGCGCCACGTCGAACAGCGCCCGGGCCCCCATCAGCGGGGCGCCCACGTCCACCGACTCCAGCGGCTTCGCCTTCTGCGGCGCCCGATCGGCCGGCGCCTCGCCCGCCGCCTCGCCCCGGGCCGCCAGCCGCAGCACCACGTCGCAGTGCGCCGCCAGCCCCAGATCGGCCCGCTGATGCACCTTGCGGATGAGGGCCAGCGCCTCCCGCGAGCCGAGGATGCCCAGCCCCGAGACCGCGCCCCGGCGGGTCGGCGTATCGATCAGCGCCGACGGCCCCCGCTTGAAGAAGCGGCTGAGCAGATCCCCCGACTCCTCCTCCATGCCCAGCGCCTGCTCGAAGACATCGACGAAGCGGGCCCCGCCCAGCCGGGCGAGCGTCTCGAAGTACAGCCGCTGCTCGTCCTCGTCGAAGCCGGGGAACATGTCGGACTTGATGGTCGAGGCCAGATAGGGCGACACCGAGCGGTCGCCGGCCGCCAGGAACCGGGTCACCACCGCCTTGCGCACCACCGGCGAGGGATCCTTGAGGAACGGCAGCAGCGCCTCGCGCACCGCGATGTCGTAGGCCCCGGCCAACCCCTCGGCCGCCGCCGCCCGCACCTCGGGCGCGGGGTGCTTCATCGTGTCCATCAGCAGCGGCCGGGCCTGGGCCTGCAAGTCGCTGCCGACGATGACCTCGATGACCTCGAGCACCACCCCCGGGTTGGGATCGCGCAGCCGCTCGGCCCACGGGTCGAGCGACTCGGTGCCCTGCCGGCGCAGCAGATCCTTGAGGAAGGCCACCCCCGCCGGGTTCTGACAGGCGTCGATCAGCTCCAGCAGATCGGGCGCGGCCAGGGCCTTGGCCGTCGCGAAGTGCCACCGGGCCCAGGCGGTGAAGTCGGTCTGCTCCGGGTCGAGGTGATGGGCCAGGTGGGCCACCGGATCGGGCCCGGCGATGGCCGCCCACAGCCCCTCGAGCCGGGCCGCGACCGGCTCCGGGAACCGCTCGGCCCCTTCGATCAGCGCCCGCAGGCTGCGCGCCGAGTCGGCGAACGCCTGCCACTCGCCGTGCTCCAGCCACGCCGCGAGCGCCCGGACCACCACCCGGTGCAGATCGGCGTCGGGCAGCGGCGAGGGCTGCTTGAGCGCCACCCGGGCGACCAGCTCGACCACCCGCTCGAGCCCCGGGATCAGCTCGGCGTCGCCCCGGATCGCCTCGATGACCCCCGCCGCCTCGGCCGGCAGCGCCTTGCGCAGCTTGCGCTGCTCCAGATCGGCCCGATCGGCCGCCGCCCCGTCGTCCACCGTGCGCCGCTGCCGGGGCCCGTCGTCGCCCGGGTCGTCCTGCACCATGCCGACCATGCCCGGCACGACGTCGTCGATGACCCCCCGAAACGCCCCGAGGAAGCGCTCCTCGGACATGAAGATCTTCTCGGTGAAGCCATCGATCGCGATGTAGGCGATGTTGGGCAGCGACTCCCGCCACAGCGTGCTGACGAAGTCCTCGTCGATCTGATCGGCCGACCGGTTCTCGGCGAAGGCCACCACGAAGGCGTGCACCTCGTCGTCGGTCAGCCCCGGCTTGAAGGTCAGCCGGCGCAGCCCCTGGCGGAAGATGTCGAACGCGAGGTTGTTGGTGCGGGCCTCGCTCTTGAAGACCTCGTCCTCGCCGTGGCTGATGCGGTTGGTGCTGATCGACAGCTCGATCTCACCGGCCGAGCCGGTCACATCGCGCAGGCGGGCGGCGATGTCGTCGACCCCCTTGGCGAAGGCGTCGGGGTCGCTGTCGACGAGCGGGGCCGTATCGCGCAGCCGCTTGAGCACGTCGCGCAGCCGCTTGAGCGTGCCGTCGTCATCTCCGGGGCGTGCGGCCAACAGTCCTCCACCGGGGCGGGGTTCGCGGCGTACAGTGTGAGACTAGCCCCTCCACCGCCCCGGGGCAACGCCCCGCCCCGGCTCAGAACTTCGCGCTGACCACGTCGGGATGGGCCCGCACGTAGGCCCGGGCCTGCGCCGCGTCCCACTGCCGGGTGTCCATCAGGAACCGCAGCGCCACCTGCCCCAGATCGCTGTACGGCAGATAGGCCGTCGCGAAGCCGGCCCCCGGGTTCTGATCCATCCAGGCCACCGACTCCTCGACCTCGGCCACGACCGCCGGCAGCATGCCTTCGTAGGCCGCCCGCAGCTCGGGATCGGCCGCCCCGCACAGCTCATCGGCGTGGAACTTCTGGAAGGTGCGCGTATTGCGGAACTGGAAGAACCGCAGCGGGTTGTCATCGACCAGCACCACCTTCTTCAGCGCGGGGTCGAAGTGCCGCAGATCCTTCGACGGCTCGAAGATCGGCTGCCCCTTGTACGGCGCCTCGGCGGACCCCGGAGGCGCGGTCTTCGACTGCTGGGTCAGGAAGCTGTTGGTCATGATCCCGGCGATGGCCGGGCTCTCGGTGAGCGGCTGCCCGTCGAGCATGATCTTCGACAGGTTGAGCAGCGTGCGGTCGTCGAGGTTGGCGCTGAACAGCACCACCTGCCCCCCCAACTCGCGGATGCGGGCCACCGCCGCCTGCCAGCCGGGCGCCATCTTGATGTACTTCGTCTTCGTCTCGCCGCCGCTCTGGTACTCGAACGCGGCGTCGCTGCACGCGGCCGTCGCCGTGCGCTGGTCGTAGAAGGTCTCGTCGAGGTCGAAGACGACGACGAACTTCGCCGCCGCCATCACCTGGGGGTCGACCCCGCTCTCGAACTCGCCCTTCTTCGCCCGCTCGAGCGCCGTGGCGAACGCCTGCCCCCGATCGCGCTTCGGATCGGCCCGCATCAGGTCCCGGTAGTGGTTCTGCAGCTCGACCGCCGCCAGCCGGCTCAGCCCGTGATCGGCCATCAGCCCGTCGAGCGCGAAGTAGCGCACGTTCTCGTCGACCCGGTCGACGTACTTGTTCGTCCAGCACGGCGTCGCCGGCAGGGTGTGCTTCGCCAGCGCCTCCGGCGCGCCGCCGACGGTGTACTCACAGCCGAGGATCGTCGAGGCCACCTCGGCTTCGGACGGCCCGGCCGGCGCGGCGGGCGGCGGCGGCGGCGGTGGCGGTTGCGCGCCGCAGGCGGCGAGGGTCAGGGCGAGCGGGGCGAGGAGCAGGCGCTTCATGGGGACCTCGGGGCGATGGCGACCGGGTCAGGGTAGCGATCGGGTGGGCGAGGGCAAGGGGATCAGTCGACGGCGTCGGGGAAGGCGGCGGGGAAGGCCGCCGCGATGAGCCGGGGCCGCATCGAGCCTGCGCCATTCGAGTCAGCGAAGGCGCCGGGGTTGGCCTCGACCGCCCGGTAGATGGGCTCACACTGCGCGCGCAGCTCGGACAGCCGCTCGACGAGGTCGCCGCGGCGGAAGGTGCCGGCCAGACGTTGCAGGCTGGCGTTCTCCAGCTCGAGCCCGGAGGCGTGCAGGAGGAGGATCAGCCGCGCCAGCGCGCGCTGCCTGAGCGGAGCCGCCTGCGACCACCACGCCTCGAATCGCTGCACGGCCTCGGGGTCGCTCTCGTCGCGCGGCGCATCGAGCGCGCGCCACGCATCGCCCAGCATCATCGCGACGTGATGCGCCGAGTACGGCACCCACCGCCCGACCGCGCTCGCCAGCCCGTCGTCGAGCCGGTTCAACTCCGCGCGCTTGTCGGTCAGCTTTCGACAGCGCGTCAGCAGACGCACGGCCACGACCACCTCGCTCGCCCGCAGGTCCTCGGTGAAGATCGTCGGATACAGCGACCCGAAGAAGTCCCGCGACCGGGTCCGGGCCAGGTGCGGCTTGCGACGCCACACCGCCAGCACCGCCTCGGCCGCCTCCTCCGGCGTGATGTTCACCTCCCCCTTGGGCGTGCCCCGCTTGCGCAGATAGGTCACCCCCAGATCGGCCAACGCCATCTCCAGCCGCTGCTGGATGCCATCGTTGGCCCGCAGATCGCGCAGGTCGACCGGGTTCTGGCTGTTGGTGGCATATGTGATCCGCTGCACCACCTCGGCGTCATCCGGCCCCAGCTCGTACAGCCGCACCAGCACATGCGTCTGCCCGAAGTCGACGTCCTTCAGCTTGCGCAGCGTGCGCAGGATCGTGATGCAGGTCTGCCCGCCGTTGATCACTTGCAGGTCCTCGACCCGCACCTGATGATCCGCGCCTTGCAGCGCGTTGTGCCGGAACTGCCGGCACGTCAGCGTGATGCCATTGTTGAAGAAGTAGAAGTCGGACCGCTCCTCGGGCGTACGCAGCGTCCGGGCGATGGCTTGATTCACCCGGTTCGATCCCATGCCCAGGTAGCGGCGGATGTTGCGCTCCAGCAGGCGCTCGCCGTGCCGCTCGAACAGCGCGGCGACCTCGGACACCGCGACCTTGCCCACCAGCACCCGGCGGTAGTCGAACGACTCGACCAGCGCCTTGCCGCTCAGCCGCAGCGTCTCGTCGACCTGCTTCGGCGCCCGCAGCAGGTCGATCACCCGCACATGATTGCAGTGCTCGAACGTGACCTGCTCCTCGGGGTAGCCCGCCGCCTCGATGTGGGCCTGCCCGTCGTCCGCCCACCCCCGGCCGTTGTTGCACAGCACCACCCGCACCCGGGGGATGTAGCCCTCGCGGATCAGGCTGCGGGCCTCCTCGATGCGGATCTCGGCCTCGCCGCTGGCTGCGAGCTGCTTGTTGGGGTCGAACAGCAGCCCCACCATGCGCACCAGCTTGAGCACCTCATTGGCCGGGAAGGCCGACTGCCCGTCGAGCTTCTGCTTGTACTTGCCCTGAAACAGCGTGATGCCGAACTCACCGTCGGCCAGCCCGTCGATGTGCATCGCGTCGACGCCCAGGTCGTGGCTGCCGTCGGTCAGCAGCGCGATGGCCTGCTCGAGCTCGATGTCGAGCAGCACCTGCACGCAGAGCGCGACGAACGCCCGCGACCTCATCTGGTGGGCGTCGTTGGCCACCTTGGCGTCGCCCCGGCTCAGCGCCTCGGTGTGCTGCTCGACCACGGCCCGCGCCCGCTGATCGACGAGCCCGGCGTTGATGTCCATAGGCCACCTCCGGCGGCATCCTATGCGCTGCCGGGGCAGGCGTCGACCTCTGCCGCCCGCCTCTGCGGGCCCGGATGTGCCCCCAGAGGCGGGGTGCGCCGGCCGATGCCGGTTCGGGGTGAGGCGGGTCATCGGGTCGCGGCCGAAGACGCCCGGCCGGCTCCCGACGAAGGCCTCGAGGCCGTGGCCTGCGCCCGCGGAGATGCCCGCGGCCCGCCCACCGGCGCGCGCTTCGCGGTCCGGGGCGCGGCCGAAGGCCCCGATAGAGTGGCCTTTCGGGGGCGGCGGCGTCCGCGGAGGCCGCCCGGGGCCCTGCTTCGAAGCGCCGGGTCCGGGTGAAGGCCCCCGAGCATGTCGACTTCGCGGCGCGCGGTCTGCGCCCGGGCCCCATCGCCTCGTTCTACGCGGGCGGGGGGTGTCCGGCCAGACCCCCGCCTGCGTTCGGTCCGCCCACCGGGGCCTTCGGCCGGGCCCCCTCGCCGCGCTCTCCGCGGTCGGGGGGCCTTCAGCCAGGCCCCCGCCGGCGTTCGTTCCCCCCACCCGGGCCTTCAGCCAGACCCCCTCACTCCGCTCTCCGCAGCCGAGGGGCCTGCGGCCAGACCTCCGTCGGCGTTCTTTCCGCCCATCGGGGCCTTCGGCCGGACCTCCGCCTGCGTTCGCATCACCCGCCGGGGCCTTCGGCCAGACCCCGGCCCGCGTTCTCCGCGATCGTGGGGTGTCCGGCCACACCTCCGTCGGCGTTCTTTCCGCCCATCGTGGCCTTCGGCCAGACCCCGGCGCGCGTTCTCCGCGATCGTGGGGTGTCCGGCCACACCTCCGCCGGCGTTCCCTTCGACCGATGGGGTGTCCGCCCTCACCCGGCGGCGCGTTCTACGCGGCTGCCCGGCGCCTGGGGTATGCTCGCCGCGGACAGCGAGGAGGCGCGCCGGGATGGCGATCGAGAGCGACGACGAGGCCCCGAAGACCGGGCGCGCGCGGGTGACCCGGATCGAGATCGAGCGGCTGCGCGGCATCCGGCACGGCGTGCTCGACGGGCTGGCGCCGCTGACGGTCCTGGTCGGGCAGAACGGGTCGGGCAAGAGCACCGTGCTCGACGCGCTGCTGCTCGGGGCGGGCGCCGGCGGCGCCGCGGATCTGCGCCGGGTGGTCGAGCGGCGGCGGCACATCCGGGTCGCGGCGCCGTGGTTGCTCTGGCGGTCGGGGCGGGAAGGGGCCGCCCGGGTCCACACCGCGCCGAGCAGCGGGGACGGCCGCGAACTCTCGGTCGCTCTCATAGAGCGTTCGGGCGGGCCTTCGCTGTCGGTGCACTGGACCATCGGCCCCGCGGCGCCGGCCGACGCGCCTCCGACCTTCGTGGACGACTCCCAGTCGTTCGTCTACCGCCCGGGTGAGCGGGACCTCCTGGGCCGGGCGCCGCCCCCCCTGCCCGACACCCTGGGCGACGTGCAGCTCATCGAGCCCGCGATGGGCGGCGACCTGCACCTCCTGCTCACCGCCGCGACCCGGTCCGGCGGCCGCCGCGCCATCGAGAAGCTGCTGTCCGGCGTCGTCGACGGCCTGCTCGCGGTGCAGATGCTCGTCGACTCGGCCGGCGAGCCCGAGGTGCACTTCGAGTTCGAGTGGGGCAGCGTGCCGATCGCGGTGGCCGGCGACGGCCTGCACGCCCTCGCCCGGCTGGCCTTCCGGATCGCCGCGCCGGCCGACGCGCTGCTCCTCATCGAAGAGCCCGAGGTGCACATGCACCCCCGCGCGCTGCGGGCGTCGGCCCGGGCGATGGTCGAGTCGATGCGCAGCGGCAACCAGCTCGTCATCTCGACCCACAGCCTCGACCTCGTCGACCACCTGCTCGACGCCGCCGACGAGACCGGGTCGCTGGGCGACGTCGCGGTCGTCCGCACCCTGATCGTCGACGGCGCGCTGCGCACCAGCCGGTTCCCCGGCGACGAGGCCCGCTTCGCCCGCGAGCAGATCGCCGAGGATCTGCGATGACCCTCGACCAGCGGGTGACGTCTGCGAGGGCTACCACGACCGGGCGTTCTGGAAGGGCTGGTTGAAGCACCGTGGCTGCCGAGCACGCGCCACCGATCCGTGGGGGCAGGCGGTCAAGGGCGGGCAGCACGGCTGGTCTACGCCGCGCGGCGGCTTCGTTCGGGTGGTGCCGATGCGGGGGGATCTGTCCCGGCTGAAGAAGACGGCCCGGATCTATCTGCGGGCGGCGGCGACCGAGCAGACCCCGGTTCTCGTCGTCGCGATCGACGCCGACGACCGCTCCGTCGAGGCCCGCCGCCAGGACGTCGTGCACGCCCTGGAGGCCTGCATCGCCGACATCGGGCAGAGCGCCGCCCGGGTCGACGGCGGGCTGGTCATGGACGCGACGGCGATCCACCCGCTCGTCTGGCCATGCCAGCCGTTCGCGGTCACCCCCGGCGTCCCGCCATGCGGCACGCTGGAGCAGCTCGTCTGCGGGGTCCTCGCCCACCGCGAGGCGGATCGCGGGCGGCAGGTCGACGCCTTCTTGAAGACGGCCGGCGACGGCACCGGGTGGCGCCGCCCAGCCGATGTCGGCAAGAGCCACGCCTGGGCCTGGATGGCCCACCGCCAGCCGGTGGACGAGTGCGAGCGGTTCTTCGAGTCCCCGTGGGAGGACGCCGGGCTCGCGGCCGATCTCGAGGCGGCCATGGGCCCCCGCGCCGCGCGGGTCATGCAGGCGCTGCTGGCCTGAGCCCGGGCTCGATGTCTTCGGGCTCCTCAGCGTCCATCGTGTCGTCCGACGCTGTCGTCCAGGCGCCGCCGCCCGCGGGTGTCAGGCTCGGGCCGGGCGTCGTCGGGTCCGGCACACACCCGATGGAGGATCCCATGGCCCCGCTCACCCGCAGCCCCGCTCCCTGCTCCCCCCGCTGGCTCGCCCCGCTCTTCGCCGCCGCGCTCTTCGCCCTCCCCGGCGCCGGCTGCATCTCCGAGCCGGCCCCCGACACCCCCGACGCCGAGCCCGAGCCCGACCCCCAGCCCGACATACGCGCCGAGCCCGACCCCCAGCCCCAGCCGGACATGCGCCCCGCGCCCGACCCCGACCTCGGCGAGACGCCGCCCGACGCCGCGCCCGAACCCGACGCCGACCCGGACGGCGCCCCCGAGCCCTGCCCCGAAGACGGCTTCGAAGGCGCTGCGTGCGGGCAGGCGGGCGCCGAGTGCGACTACCCCAAGGGCGAGTGCCCCTGCGGCGATCCGTGGATCGGCTATGTCTGCGAGGACGGGCGGCTCGCCGAGCTGTACGAGGTGTTCGGCTGCGAGTACGCCGCCGACGCTTGCAACCCGCCGGTCTGCGCCGGCGGCCCGGGCGCGGCGTGCGAGGATGGCGAGGCGTGCTGGTTCCATGAGGGCATCGACGACGAGACCGAATTGGACCGCTATCGTCGCTGGATCTGCCAAGACGGGGCGCTCGTCGCGACCGACGAGACCCACATCAACCGGATCTGACGCCGGCTGCCGGGGCGTCGATCACCCCGCCTTGCCCAGCACCGCGACCAGGGCGCCGACGGCGAAGAGCAGGCCCAGGGTGCCCATGGCGATCGCCATCTTGGGGAAGCGGGTGGCCTTCTTGGCGGCCATGGCGAAGAAGATCGGGCTGATGAGCACGAGGCTGTCGCCCGCCGGGCCGCCGCCGGGGTCGTTGTAGATCTTGAAGCCCATGGCGATACCGACGGCGACGACGGAGCCGAAGAAGCACAGGTTCAGCCAGGTGGAGCGCCTCATCGGCCGGGCTCCGGGTCGTCGTCGGGGGACGGCAGGGCCGGGGGCGCGGCGGGGCCTTCGAGCGCGGGCGGCGCGTCGGGCTCGGCGGCCGCGCCGGTCGGGGCATCCTCGGGCGAGACGTCTTCGGGCACGCCCCGCACCGCGGCCAGGGGGCTCAGGTCGATGGGCAGCGGGCCGGCCAGCGCGCGGATGCGGGCTTCGAGCTGGGCCGGGGTGCGGGTCGGCGGGATGAGGACCCCGAGGTAGAGGTCCGGCCGCTGGTCGATGCCGGTCAGATCGGCGGCGGGCCAGCCTTCGGATTGCAGCACCTTCACCAGCCGGCCGGCGACCCGCCGCGCCGCGGGGCCGGCGGGCGGGCCCTCGAGCGCGACCCGGACCCCACCGGTGGTCGAGAAGACGCCCAGCATCGCCACGACCGGGGTCGGGTCGCCCTCGTGCATCACCTCGGCCACCGCGACCCCGTCGACGAGCACGACGTCGCCGTAGCCGACCGGGTTGAACCGGGGCAGGCCCCGCAGCACGACCCGGGCCGGGCCCAGGCGGTGGCCCCAGATGATCTCGCCCTCGGCCGGCGAGCCGGGCTCGGCGGGCACCTTGACCGGCACCAGCGGGCCCTGGGCGGCGTAGTCCCCGTCGCCCTCGGGCAGCGTCATGCCGATGTCGGTCCAGCACTCCCGGGCGGTGGGCCAGTCGCGCAGGGCGACGGCGCAGATGCCCAGGCTCCAACGGGCGGCCTGCTCGTCGTGGTGCTTCAATACGAGCCGGAAGCAGCCCGCGGCGCCTTCGAAGTCGCCCCGCAGCTTGCGCACGACGCCCAGGTTGAACTGCGCGGCCATGTCGCCGGGCAGGGCCTCGGCGGCGGCTTCGATCAGAGGCGCGGCGGCTTCGATCAGGCCCCACTCAAGCAGCATGTGGCCCAGGTCGCCGGTGAATTGCGGGCCCTTGTCTTCGGCGCCGACGGCGAGGTGCTGCGCGACTTCGATCGCCCCGGCCCGGTCGCCGATGCCGTGCAGCACGGTGCCGACCCAGTCCTGGGCGATCCGGCCGAGGCGCTCGGGGGGCAGGTCGCTGTTCCAGGCGGCCTCGAGGATGTGCAGCGAGATGGGGTAGGCCCCCCGCTCGCGCAGCGCGTCGAGCAGCGCGTCGAGGTCGTCGGCCGCCCGCCCGTCGCACCAGCCGAGCAGCAGCCGCCCGATGGCTTCGGGGTCGTCGTCGCTGCCGCCGGACCGCTCGGCCTGCACGAAGTCGTCGACGGCGGCCCGCAGGTCGTCGGGCAGGCCGTCGGGCCAGGGGGCGGTCTCGGTCGGCGGGGGGTCGGCCATGGCGGCCTCCGGGGGCGCGGCGGCCTCGGGTCGCTGTCAGCCGCGGGTGAACTTCCGGTACTTGATGCGCCGGGGCACGATCGCGTCGGGGCCCAGGCGGCGCTTCTTGTCGTCTTCGTAGGCCTGATAGTTGCCGTCGAACCAGACCACGTTCGACTCGCCCTCGAACGCCAGGATGTGGGTCGCGATGCGGTCGAGGAAGTACCGATCGTGGCTGATGACGAGCGCGCAGCCGGCGAACGACAAGAGCGCCTCTTCGAGCGCCCGCAGGGTGTCGACGTCGAGGTCGTTGGTCGGCTCGTCGAGCAGCAGCACGTTGCCCCCGCTGCGCAGCAGCTTGGCGAGGTGCACCCGGTTGCGCTCGCCACCCGACAGGTCGCCGACCCGCTTCTGCTGGTCGCTGCCCTTGAAGCCGAACGCGCCGACGTAGGCCCGGCTGTTCATCTGGCCCCGGCCCATGTCGATGACCTCGGCGCCCTCCGAGATCTCCTGCCAGACGTTGTTGTCGGCTTCGAGCGCGCCCCGGCTCTGGTCGACGTAGGCCAGCTCGACCGTCGGCCCCACCCGCAGCTCACCGCTGTCGGGCTGCTCCTGGCCGACGAGCATGCGGAAGAGCGTCGTCTTGCCGGCGCCGTTGGGCCCGATGATGCCCACGATGGCCCCGGGCGGGATCTTGAAGTCGAGGTCGTCGATGAGCAGCCGCTCGCCGAAGCCCTTGGTCAGGTCGTCGGCCTCGAAGACGAGGTTGCCCAGCCGGGGGCCGGCGGGGATGCGCAGCTCGAGCTTGCTGCGGCGCTCGTCGGCGCCCTGCGAGAGCAGCGCCTCGAACGCCTTGATGCGGGCCTTGCTCTTGGCCTGCCGGCCCTTGGGGCTCTGCCGGATCCAGTCGAGCTCGTCGCGCAGCGCGCGCTGGCGGGCGCTCTCGCTCTTCTCCTTCTGAGCCAGCTTCTTCTGCTTCTGCTCGAGCCACGAGCTGTAGTTGCCCTTCCACGGGATGCCGCGGCCGGCGTCGAGCTCGAGGATCCACTCGGTGACGTTGTCGAGGAAGTAGCGGTCGTGGGTGATGAGCACGATCGTGCCGTGGTACTGCTGCAAGTGCTGCTCGAGCCACGCGACCGACTCGGCGTCGAGGTGGTTGGTCGGCTCGTCGAGCAGCAGCAGGTCGGGCTTCTCGAGCAGCAGCCGGCACAGGGCCACCCGCCGCTTCTCGCCGCCGCTGAGCTTGGAGACGTCGGCGTCGGCCGGCGGCAGCCGCAGGGCGTCCATCGCGACCTCGAGCTGGCTGTCGAGGGACCACGCGTCGACCGCGTCGATCTTGTCCTGCAGCTCGCCCTGCTTGTCGAGCAGGGCCATCATCTCGTCGTTGTCCATCGGCTCGGCCATCTTCATGCTGATGGCTTCGAACTCGTCGAGCAGCGCCTGGGTCCCGGCGACCCCGAGCTTGACGTTGCCGAGCACGTCGAGCGACGCGTCGAGCTCCGGCTCCTGGGGCAGGTAGCCGACGGTGAACCCCTTGGCGAGCCACGCCTCGCCGACGTACGCCTCGTCCTGGCCGGCCATGATGCGCAAGAGCGTCGACTTGCCGGCGCCGTTGCCGCCGATCACGCCGATCTTGGCGCCGGGGTAGAACGACAGGTGGATGCCTTTGAGCACCTCCTTGCCGCTGGGGTACGCCTTCTTCAGATCGCGCATGTGGTAGATGAACTGCTCGGCCATCTGCTCCCTCGGGGGCTGCGGGGTTGGGGCGACGGGCGAGGATAGAGGCGGCGTGTCGGGGCCGCAAGCCCCGTCTCCGGGGCAGGGCCGGCGGGCGGTCAGCCCTTGAAGTCGTTCTTGGTCCGGCGCAGCGCGGCCATGGTGGCCACGGCGTCGGTGGCGCCCATCGCCTTCTGCAAGGCCGGCTCGGCGACTCGCATGAAGGGGTTGCAGGTCTTCTCTTCGCCGATGGTCGAGGGCACCGTCGACCGGCCGGCGTCGCGCTCGGCGCGGGCCCACTCGAGCTTGCGGGCGACGGCGTCGTTGTCCGGGTCGACGTGGGCCGCGAACTCGAGGTTGGAGACGGTGTACTCGTGCCCGCAGTAGACCCGGGTGTCGTCGGGCAGGGCGGCGAAGACGGTGTTGAGCGCGTGGTGCATCTGGGCCGCGTCGCCCTCGAAGAAGCGCCCGCAGCCGGCCACGAAGAGGGTGTCGCCGCAGAAGAGCGCGTCGCCCTGCTCGGGGTCGGCGAAGCGGTAGGCGATGTGGCCCTTGGTGTGGCACGGCACCGACAGGATCTGCGCGGTGAGGCCGCCGATGGTGACGCGGTCGCCGTCGCTCACTCTGCGGGTGATGGCCGGGATGCGCTCGGCCTCGTCGGCCGATCCGACGATCTCGAGGTCGGGAAAGCGCCTGGCCAGCGCGGCGTTGCCGCCCGAGTGGTCCCAGTGGTGGTGGGTGCACAGGACGTGGGTCAGAGTCGCCGTCTCGTCGGCGAGCGCGTCGAGCACCGCGTCGGGGTCGGCGGGGTCGACGAGGGCCATCACCCCCGCGTCGTCGTCGATGACGACGTGGCAGTAGTTGGCCATGCGGGGGATGATCGGGATCTGGCGGATGCGCACCGGATCAGGTGCTGCTGAGCCGACCGCCGCGCTTCTTGTGGAGGGCCTTGCCCTGACGGAGCCGGGCCTTGCGCAGCTTGGCCTTGCGGGCGGCCTTGCGGCGGGCGGTGTTGTTGCGCTGCTTGCGGGTCTTCATGGTCGTCTCCGATGGGTGGCGGTCGGCCGCGCATTGTGGGGGATCGGGGCGGCGGGATCAAGCGAGTTGACCGCGCGGCGCGGGTGCGCCGTAATGGCCACCGCTCCAAGACGAGGTGACGATGCCCAGAGAGTGGCGGATACAGCTCGAAGATCTCGGCCGCATCGCCACGGCCGATGTCGAGATCAAGCCGCTGACGGTGCTGGTGGGGCGCAACAACAGCGGCAAGAGCTACCTGGCGTCGCTGGTGTGGAGCATCGAGAACGGTGCCATGCAAGAGGTACCGCCCGATAGGGCGTTTCTGGCGACCGTGGAGGCATGGCTGAGCCGGAGCCGAGAGGCGGGGAGTGAGTGGACCGCCTGGACGTCGGCAGAGCAGAAGCAGGTGCGAGATGCCTGGGCACGGGCAGTGGCTCTGTCCGGGCAGACGCTCGGGTCGGGAATCTTCAACAGTGAAGGTCTTCGGTGGAAGATGCGCGGTCTACCGATGGTCGAACTTGAGGCAACTTGGTTCGCTCGCTCGGCGTTCGAGGAACCCTCCGGTGTCCGCTGGGGTGCAGCTTTCCAAAATGCCACCGATCGCAGAAGTCTGTGGTTCACTGAGAACCATGCTGTCGACGAACGCGCGCTTCTACTGCCACATATAGCAGGCTACACAGGCAGCTACCCACAAATCGAGTACGAGCCTTTCGATCCGGTGTATCTCCCTGCATCAAGGACGGGGTTCGCCCTCTTTCTCCATACCTATGTGCAGTCCCTCTTGACTCGGCAACACGAATCAACCATCCGAGAGGATGAGCGCCGCCGCCGAAAACGAATGCCTCGCTTCACTTTCCCCCAACTTCATCTTATGTCGGCTCTCGCCTCTGGCTTCGGCAGTGAGCCGGGCCCCTACGCCGACGAGGCCAGGCTCTTGGAGCGGCAGTGCCTGGATGGCTCGATCGAAGCCGAGAGTGATATCGGCGTCGCCCGGTATGGCTTCCGCCCGATCGGCGGCGAGCGCATCGGCCTCCAGGTCTCATCGGCGCTGGTCACCGAGTTGTTGCCGCTCATCGTCGCTCTGCGCAACGCGCAGGAGATCCCCTTCCTCGTCCTCGAAGAGCCCGAGGCCCACCTGCACCCGCGCCTCCAGCGCGCCGTGATCCGATGCCTCGCCCGCCTCGTGCGCCGGGGAGTCAAGGTCCTCATCACGACCCACAGCGCCACCGTCGCCCAGCAGGTCAACAACCTCGTCAAGCTCGGCGCCCTGGCCGAAGACCGCCGGGCGTCGTTCGGCTACGGCCCCGAAGAGTATCTGACCGCCGACGAGGTGAGCGTGCACGAGTTCGTCTTCCGGGAGGACGGCCGCACGGTCGTCGAGCCGGCGACGGCGCAGGCGGGCGGGTTCGCGCTGCCGACGTTCAACGAGGCGCTCCAGGAGATGGCCCGCGAGACGCTGGATCTGAACGCGGCGCTCGAAGACGAGGGGCTCGATTGAGCGATCGCTGGTCGCGGATCTCGCCCGACATCCGCCAGTCGGCGACCGACGGCGGGCAAGTCGAGGTGCACGAGGCGCACCGCGACGGGCAGGCGAGGGTCACGTTCGCGGCGCCGGCCGGCTGGCGCCTGGAGCGGATCGCGCTCACCGCCGGGTTCAGGTGGCTGCGCCAGCTCAAGTCGGCCGACGGGCTGGTGCTCGCCTCCCGGCCCGATGGGCGGTGGGAGGCGCACATCGTCGAGTGCAAGAAGACGGTCGGGGACGAGAGCTGGCGCCATGTGCGTCAACAGCTCCACGGCACGCGGATCCGCCTCGACGCGCTGTGCGGCGTACTGGGCATCGAGGTCGACGCGGTCTACCTCTACACCGCGTTCCGCCGAGACAGGATCGGCGCGCAGACCTCGCCCGATCCGCTGCTCGTCGAGATCCCGGTCGGCTCGTCCGCCACGCCGCAGCGCCCGACCCCCGAGCAAGTGGCCGGGCGGCTGGCCTGGGCCGCGGATGTCATCGCCCTGCCCGAGTTCGGCGAGCTGCCCCATCGGCGGGTCCCACTCGCCGTCGCCGATGATGTCGGTCTGGGTCTGGTCGAGCTGGGCTGAGCCGTCCGCCGAGGCATCGTGACAGCCGAACCCCTCACCCGCCGGGCGGTGCTGCACACCGTGTGGCCCATCGTCCTGGCCAACGCGTCGGCCCCGCTCCTGGGGCTGGCCGACACCGCGGTCATCGGGCGCACCGGCTCGGTGGAGGCGCTGGGGGCCATCGCCCTCGGCGCGCTGGTGTTCTCCTTCGTCTACTGGGGCTTCGGCTTCCTGCGCATGGCGACCACCGGGTTCGTGGCCCAGGCCGAGGGCGCGGGCGACGGGGACGGGGTGCGGTTGTCGATCGTGCGCCCGGTGCTGATGGGGCTGGCCCTGGGGCTGGGGCTGTGGGCGCTCCAGTGGCCCATCGGGCGCGCGTCGCTGGCGCTGCTCGACGGCTCGGCGGCGGTGGAGGCGGACGCGGCGGTCTACATCGCGACCCGCATCTGGGGCGCCCCGGCGGCCCTGGCGACCTTCGCCCTGGTCGGCGCGCTGATCGGGCTGGGCGAGACCCGGCGGCTGCTGGTGGTGCAGGTGGCCCTCAACGGGCTCAACATCGGGCTGGACGTGCTCTTCGCCGGGGCCTGGGGCATGGGCGCGCAGGGGGTGGCCCTGGGCACGGCGCTGGCCGAGTGGTTCGGGCTGGCGCTGGCGGGGTGGATGGTGATCCGGGTGCTGCGCCTGCGCGGGCTGTGGGGGCCGGTCGATCGGGCGGCGCTGCTCGACGGGGCCGCGCTGCGGGGGCTCTTCGCGGCCCAGCTCGACATCATGCTGCGCACGCTGCTGCTGCTGCTGGGCGGCTTCGGCTGGTTCACCAACGTCGGGGCCCGCTTCGGCGATGCGACGCTGGCGGCGAACCACGTCCTGCTGCAGCTCGTATCGTTCTCGGCCTTCGTGCTCGACGGCTTCGCCTTCGCCACCGAGGCGCTGGTGGGCCGGGCCCGGGGCGCGGGTGATCGGGCGGCGTTCGATCGGGCGCTGTGGCGCACCGGCGAGCTGGCGGTCCTGGCGGCGGCGCTGCTGGCGGCGGGGGTGGCCTTCGGCGGGCGGCCGCTGGTGGCGGCGCTGACCGATCTGGCGCCGGTGCGGGCGGTGGCCGCGGCCCACCTGCCGTGGGCCGCCCTGTACGTGCTGCTGTCGGTGGCCGCCTTCCAGCTCGACGGGGTGTTCATCGGCGCCACCCGCACCCGGGCGATGCGCGACGCGGCGTTCTGGTCCCTGGCGGGGTTCTTGGGGCTGTCGTGGGCGCTGATGGCGCCCCTGGGCAACCACGGGCTGTGGCTGGCGTTCGTGGGCTACGTGGTGCTGCGGGCGCTGACGCTGGGGGCGCGCCTGCCGGCGCTGAGGCGGGACGTGGGCCGGGCCGACCGCTGAGGGCGGCCCGGCCGGGGGGTCAGGGCAGGTCGATGGCGACCCAGCAGTTGTCGGGCTGCACCCGGGTGCCGAAGGCCTCCCGCCACTCCTCGCGAGGGGGGCACACGTCGTAGTCGGCCGCGCCGAGCGCCTCGCACTCGCCCTCGGGGTTGGCGTCGAGGTCGGTGGGCACGACCCGCAGCGAGTAGTCGATGCGCTCGTCGTCGAGGAACTGGTTGGCGGCCACCTGGAGCAGCACCGGGAGCTGGTCGCTGCCGCCCCGCAGGTTGATGCACTGGTGGTTGCCGGCCGCGAGCGTGCTGTAGCCCAGGCCGCTGTCCGGGTCGTCGGGCTGGTCGGGCGCGGTGGCGTTGAGCGTCAGCCGGCCCTCGACGCCGCCGGAGTAGTTGATGATCACGGTGCGGTCCTCGCCGGGCGGCACCTCGATCTCGTACCAGTCGCCGAACAGCCGCTCGTCGCCGCAGATCCAGGTGTCGCAGATGCCGAGCTCGCCGGCGCCGAGCAGGGTCGCCCGGGCCATCTCGTCGTTGTCGCCCTCGACCTCCTGCCAGTCGGGCCCGCAGGGCTCGGTGGGGGTGACGGTGACCGAGACCTGGTACGGGCCTTCGTCGAGGTCGTCGTGGCCCACCCGCAGCAGGAAGTCACCCTGCCGGGCGCCGACGAACGGCCGCCGCAGGTTCACCATCTCGAAGTCGGTGGCGTTGCCCGCCGAGATGTCGAGCGGCGGGGTGCACCGGCGCCCGATGCACGCCGCCCGGCCGTCCTGGCACTCGTCGGGGCGCCGGCATTCGTCGCCGCCGGGGGCGCCCTGGCTGGGGAAGACGTCGAGGTCGACGTCGGCCCGGGTGCGGTCGAAGTCGTCGATCATGACGCACAGGCTCGAGCCGAGCTGGGGCACGTTGAAGCTGTACCAGTCGGCGTCGCTCTCGGCGCCGATGTCGCAGATGTAGCCCTCGACGTATTCGTAGCGCCGGCCCTCTCCGGAGACGTCGATCAGCTCGGTGGCGGTGGTCGGGCGGTCGTTGCGCCCGTTGGCCTCGGCGACGTCGTTGGCGCAGATCCCCATGGCCGGGCTGAGGCGCTGCACATAGAGCTGGTACGGGCCCTGGGCCCCGTCGAGCCCCGAGACCTGCACGCACCAGTCGCCGCCGACGACGTTGATCACCCGCGCGGGGTCGCTCATCTCGCCGGCTTCGACGCCCCGCCCCGCCCGGCCGCTGAAGACGCCCCGGGCGTCGACGAACTGCAGCGCGAGCTGGCCGTTGACCGCGTCGACCGGGCTCTCGGCCCAGGCCTCGATGGTCTCGCCCATCTCGGCGGCGAAGCAGAAGACGTCGACGTCGGGGTCGCCGACGGTGCAGATGGCGGTGTCGTAGGGCACCTCGTAGGGCGCGTCGAGGGCGAACTCCTCGAGCAGCACCGCCTCGGCGATGCTGTCGTTGCGCTCGGTGTTGCCGTCGGTGTCGCAGATGTCGGCGGTCTCCCGCACGATCTCGAGCCCGTACTCGGCCGAGACGTCGGGGGTGACCCCGCTGACCCGGAGGTACCACTCGTCGGACCCGAGGAAGGTCGAGGCCCCCAGCTCGGCCCGGAAGAGGAAGTTGGTGTCCCGGTCGATGCGGATGCGGGCCTGGCCGGGGTTGATGGTCGAGGGGTAGAGCAGCGCCTGCATGTCGGCGTCGGCCGGCTCGGGGGTGAGCTGGATCTCGAGCGCGTCGTTGGGGCTGAGGTCGAGCCGGTACAGGTCGACGTCGGCCGGGCAGATGTTGCGGACGTAGTCCCCGCCGCGGGGGCCGACCACCGTCGCCCCGCCCCGCTCGTTGTCGCCGGGCTCGGCGTTGTCGGGGAAGCAGGCGGTCGCCGCGTCGACCACCGAGACGGTCACCCGGTACTCCTGCCGCCGGAAGGGGTCGTCACCCGGGGGGTAGACCTCGATGTAGTAGGTCGCCGGGCGCTGGATGGCCTCGCCGAGCGGGGGGTACTCGATGCGCTCGGGCACCTCGAGGGTGGCCGCCTCGATCGGGTCGTCGCCCACCTCCTCGCCGTGCAGCCGCAGGTCGAGGTTGCCCGCGTCGCGGTCGTACTCCAGGTCGACCCGCATGCGCTCGCCGGCGAGCAGCTCCACCACGAAGAAGTCGCCGTCGTCGGCGCAGATCACCCGGTCGTCGACCACGCCGATGCGGCCGTCGGCCCCGGCGACGAGGTCGATGGGGGTCGCGCTGGCGAAGTCGTTGTTCGGCTCGCCGAGCGGGCCTTCGTCGTCCCGGCAGCCGGGGTTGCAGCGGTTGCTGTCGATCTCGCAGTAGCGGTCGGGGGCGCAGTCGGCGTGCTCGAAGCACTCTTCGAGGCAGTCGAGGGTGATCGGGTCGCAGTAGCTGCCGGCGGGGCAGCCGGCGGGGTCGCCCACCGGCGCGGCGACGTCGCACTGGAACGCGCACACCCGGGTCGTGCGGTCACACCGCTCGCCCTCGGGGCAGTTGTCGTCGTCGCCGAAGATGCGGCAGCCGATCACGCACAGGCTGGTGTCCTGGTCGCAGTAGCGATCGTCGGGGCACTCCTCGTCGGTCACGCAGCGCAGCGGCTCGCAGGTGTGCTTGTCGGGGTCGCAGATCTCGGAGGGCAGGCAGGTCTCGGGCTCGCCGAGCCGGCAGCCGTCGGCGCAGCGGCCGTCCTCGGTGTTGCAGTACTGGCCGATGGGGCAGTCGATGTCCTCTTCGCAGTCGGCCCCGCACGGGTTCTGATCGCAGGTCCCGACCCCGTCGATGACGTCGCCCCCGTCGGCGGCGCACAGCGCGGGCAGCTCGGCGGTGCAGGCGTCGGCGTTGCAGCACGGGAAGAGCGGCTCGCAGGCCCGGGTCTCGGTGTTGCAGATCGACAGCCGCCCCTGCTCGTCGGGCTCGCCGCAGTCCTCGCCCTCGCGGCAGCCCTCGGTGCAGGTGCCCGCGTCGCAGTACTCGCCGGCGGCGCAGGCGTCGTCGCCCTCGCACGGCTCGTCGACGCACATGTGGGTCATCGCGTCGCAGAGCTGGCCGTCGGGGCAGCTGTCGGGGTCGGTCCGACAGCCCTCCTCGCACAGGCCGGTCGTCTGGCCTTCGGGCACGGCGCAGTATTCGTCGTCGGCGCAGGTCAGGTCGCGCACGCAACGGGTCATACCGCCGCCGCCCATACCGCCCATGCCCATGTCGTCCATGCCGCCCATACCGCCGGTGCCGCCCATGCCGGTGTCGGCCCCGGGGCTGGAGCCCGCGTCGTCGTCGCAGCCCCCGGCGAACAGGATGAGCGCGCCGCATGCGAGCGCGCGCGCGAGTCGAAGAGTGTCTTTCACCGGACCCCCCGTCGGGTGTTCATGAACGTTCTCGCTCTCTCGGTAGTGGGCGCTAGTCGAGCGCCACGAACGTGGTCAGCCAGCGCACCCGGTTGGCCCCCGCGCTCCGCAGGCGGGCCAGGGTGTCGGGCGTGAGGTTCTCGATGCGCAGCGGCGAGGCGACGACCAGCGCGCCCCCGCCCAGGATCTGGTCGTCGGCCGTGGTCAGCGCCCGGGCCTCGACCCGCAGCGGGGCGTCCTCGACGGTGCCGTCGTCCGACACGGCGAGCAGGGCGTCGCCGGTGGCGACGTACAGCGTCTCCCCCTGGTAGGCCAGATCGTGCGGCGCGAAGCTCAGCGGGACCCCGTCGGCGTCGTCCCGGCCGGCGGCCACGTCGGCGGCGCTCATCCGGTAGATGCGGCGGGTCTTGGCGTCGGCGACGTGCAGCCAGCCGGTGGGCGAGGCGACGACCCGGGTCAGCACCCCGCCGGTCTCGATGACGCCCTCGACGGCGTCCTCTCCGGCCAGGGCCGCCTCGGGGTCGACGATCGCGACCCGCCCGCCGCGGCGGCCGATGACCGCCAGCCGGGGGCCTTCGAAGCCGTCGAAGCCGTCGGGCAGCCACGCCACGTCGATGGGCATCTGCAGCGGCGCCAGGCTGACGGTGCCGACGAGCTTGAGCGTCTCGACCTCGATGATGCTCATGTCGTTGGAGCCGGCGTTGACCACCCACATGAAGGCCCCCCCGGCGGCGACCGCCGCCGGGCGTCGGCCCACGCGGATGCGGCGCTCGGGCGTCGGCTGGAGGCGGCCGGCGGTGCGCACCACCGCCACCCGGTCGGAGCCGGGCACCGCCACGAACACCCGCCGCCCGTCGGCCTGGGCCGCCAGCCCGCCGACGCCCAGCCCCAGGTCGACCTCGGCCACGGCGCGGAAGTCCTCGAGGCCGTAGTCGTAGAGGGTCAGCACCCCCCGCCCGGCCGTGCCGCCGACCGCCGCGAGGCGCGGGGTGCCGCCCTCGTCGACGGTGATGCTCACGTTGCGGGTCCGGGCCGAGTCCTGGACCCCCACCGCCTCGGCCCGCACCTGGAGCGTGTACCGCCCGGCCTGGTAGTAGGTCGGGGTCCAGGTCATGCGCACCGTGCGGTCGGCCCCGGCCTCGATGATCTCGCTCGTCGCCCCCGGCGGCAGGCCGGGCACGTTGACCGCGAGGTCGGCCGGCCCCTCGCCGATGATGGGCGCCTCGACGCCGACCTCGATGACCAGCTCCTGCCCCTCGACGGTGCGCTGGGCCTCGATGATGTCGATGCGGGGCGAGGCCGGGGTGACCAGGACCTCGAGCTCGGCCTCGGCCTCGGCCCCGCCGAGCGCCTCGTCGCGCACCAGCACGGTGATGGTGAACTCGCCGATGGCGTTGTAGCGGTGGATCGGGTTGAGCCCGGGCACCGGATCGGTGCCGTCGCCGAAGTCCCACTCGACCAGGTTCGGCGGCAGATCGGCGAGCACGTCCTCGACGATCACCGCCACCTGGGGGTTGTTGTTCTGGGGCACGACCCCGTCGATGACGGTGCGGAACTGCACCTGCTGGCCCAGTTCGAACTGCTGCTCGTTGGCCTGCAGCTCGATGCGCGGCGCCCGGTTGGCCACCCGGGCCACGACCGCCGCCTGCTCGGTGCTGCCGTCCTGATCGACGATGGTCACCCGGACCTGATAGTCGCCGTCCTGCGCGTAGCTGTGCTCGGTGCGCGGCTCGTCGGTGACCACCGCCGCGCCGCCGTCGCCGAAGTCCCAGCGGTAGGCGACGATCGCGTCGGCCCCCGGGGTGCTGTCGGACGCGTCGAACTCGATGGGCTCGCCCTCGTAGCCGGTCTGCTCGCCGCCGGTGTAGAGCACCTCGAGCGCGGCGGTGGGCCGGGTGTCGGCGACGTCGATCTCGAAGCTGCACGAGGCGTCGTCGTCCTCGTCGAAGACGGTCATGTTGACCACGAAGCGCCCGTTGCCCCGGTAGGTGTGCACCACCTCCTCGGCCGCGTCGGCGTCGAAGTCGTCGACCACCAGCGGCGGCTCGTCGTCGCCGAAGTCCCACTCGATGCGCACGATGGGATCGGCCGCCCCGCCGGGGCGCGAGCCGTCGGCCGAGAAGGCGAGGGGCTCGCCCTCCACCGCCGCCTCGGGGCCGGCGCAGCGGGCGATCGGGCTCAGATCGCGGATCGAGATCTCGAAGCAGTCGGTGGTCGCGTCCAGATCCTCGTCGGTGGCCGTCAGGCACACCTCGTAGTCGCCCTGATCGTCGAAGATGAACTCGGGGTTGCGCAGCAGGCGCCCGGTCTGGCGATACAGCGGCTCGCCAGCCTGCCCGGCCACCCGCACCTGCCAGTCGTACTCGATGAGCGGGTCGGAGTCGCTGCCCGGGCGGGTCGCGCCGGCGTCCATCAGGATGACCTCGCCCTCGATGCGCTCCTCCTCGTCGGTGAGGGTGCCGATGTCCTCGACGATCGGCTCCACCTCCTGGACGTCGACCCGGGTCTCGCACTCGGAGGACGAGTCGACGTCCTCCAGGCGCAGGGTGACGGTGTACTCGCCCGCCTCGCGGTAGATGTGGCCCGGCGAGGGCAGATCGTCGCCCCGCTGCGGCTGCCGGTCGTCGCCGAAGTCCCAGTTCCACGCCACGAGGGGGTCGGTCGGGTGCCCCGCGTCGGAGGCGCCGGCGTCGAAGATGAGCACCTCACCCTCGAAGGCCTGATAGGGCCCGCCGATGAGGCAGGTCGGATGCACGTCCTGCACCGTCAGCGTCGCCTCGGCGGTCGCCTCGGCGCCGTTGCCCGCCGTCAGGCGCAGGCCGATGACGAACTCGCCGTCGGCCTCGGTCTCGAGCGGCACCTGCCCGATCACCCCGTCGATCACCGGGAAGACCTCCCGGGGCTCGATGGTGCCGTCGCCGTCGAGGTCGACCGGCGGATCCCACTGGCCGTTGTTGTTGCGGTCGGTCTCGAACGGATCCTGGATCCCGTTGCCGTTGAGGTCCTCCCGCATCTCGCCGCTGTCGAAGAAGCGGTCGCCGTTGAGATCCCAGGCATAGGCCACCGCGCCGCCGAGCTCCTCGGGCACCCGGCTACCGCTGGCGTCGAGCTGGACCACCCCGCCCTGGGTCACCATGTACGGCCCGCCGGGATCGGCCACCGGCGGCTCGAGGATGGTGAAGGGCAGCTCGTCGCGGACGAGCTCGACGCCGCACGACGAGAGCACGATCCGGGCGACGTAGCCCCCCGGCTCCTCGATCGCCTGACCGGTCAGCAGCGACGCGCAGGGGTTGATGAAGAAGCCCTCGTCGTCGACCGGCAGATCCTCGAGCGGCGGGCACGCCTCGACGTAGTCCTCTTCGGTCATCAGCACCGTCTCGATGCCGTTGATGCAGCCGGCGGGCGCGTCGTACTCGAGCACCACCGTGCCGCGCCCGATGCGGGCGTCGGGTTCGAAGGTGCGGGCGTCGGGGCCCCGGACCACGCACACCCCCTCGAGGCCGCACTCATAGCCCACCAGCGCCGCCTGGACGTCGGCCGGATCGGCCGGAGTCTGGGTGACCAGCTCGTACTCCTGGGCGTTGCCGCAGGTGTCGGTCACCGTATAGATCGTGCGCCGGGTGCAGCCCTCGGTCTCGACCCGGACCTCGACCTCGGGGTCGGGGTCGGAGTTGTCGGCCGGCACCACGCCGACCTCCGGCGCCTCGATCTCGCACTCCCCCACCGCGGCGAACTCGTCCTCGTCGGGCGTCAGGCGGGGCACCTGCCGGTCGAGCTGGAAGACCACCGTGTCGCGGGCGGTGGTGTCCGGATCGGCCACCGGGAAGACGATGACCTCCAGCTCTTTGCGCTCGCCGTCTTCGATCGCGAACGCGTCGATGAAGAACTCGGCGTCGGCCAGGTTCTCGCCGGCGGGGAACCGATAGCGGCTGGTGAACAGGTCGAGCCCGTCGGCCGAGGCGGTGACGCTCAGATCGCGGCCGTCGGGATCGGACAGGCGCAGGATGATCGGGACGCTGCGCGGCTCCTGCACCGCCTCGCCCCCGAGGATGCCCCCGGTGCCGACCTCGCCGCCGTTGTTGACGCACTCGCCGGCCCCCGGGCTGACGATCTCGACGCTGGTGACGCCGCCGCCGGCCCAGGCCGAAGACGCCCACACACACGAGGCCAACAAGATCCCGACTTTGCGCATCACGCGTTCTACCCCCCGGTCGCGTACGGCACCCAGCGTACTCGGGTCGAGGGAGCAGATCAAAGCCGGCGAGCCGCCCCGAGTGTGGTGGCTGTACTGCATGTTTTCACCGGGACCGCAAGGTTGCAACGGCGCGCGGATCTTCCTTAGCATCGCCGGGAGATCCATCTGGGGGATACCGAATGCGGGCGGATGTATATCTGCGCCGGGGCGCGCTCGCGCTCGTGGCGACCATGGCTTTGTTCGGCTGCGACGACGGGGAGACGCCGGTCGAGGCCGACGCCGACGGCATGGGCGGCGAAGGCGGCGGCGGCGTCGGCGGCGGGATGGGCGGCGTCGGCGGCGGCGGCACCGGCGGCATGGATCTGCCGGAGATGGGCCCGCCCTGCGAGTGTCCCCGCGGGGTCTGCGACGAGGGCGGCAACTGCGTCGACGCCGATCCGTGCGCTGACGACGTCGAGTGTCTGGACGGCAACATCTGCGAAAACGATGCGTGCGTGGCCGGATGCGTCGACGACGCGGCCTGCGCGATGGCCGATCCGGCGACCCCGATCTGCATCGACGGCCGCTGCGGCGACTGCCGGGATGACGACGACTGCTTCGGCGAGGGCACCTGCGATCCGGAGACCCGGCGCTGCGCCGAGCCCGACCCGTGCACCGACAGCCGGGAGTGCGCCGGCGACCGGGCCTGCATCGACGGGGCCTGCGGTGATCGGCCCTCGTGCGCCGAGGGCGGCTGCCCCGGCGGCTGGCAGTGCCTGGCGAGCGGCGAGTGCGCGCCGATCCGGGCCGGGGCCTGCGCCGACGACGCCGACTGCGGCCCGAGCCAGCTCTGCCTGGAGGGCAACCCCCGGGTGTGCGGCGCCTGCCGGGTCGACGAGGACTGCCCCGGCACCACGATCTGCGTGACCGGCCCCGACGGCGCCCGATGCCAGGAGGTCGGCGGCTGTACCGACGACGCCGACTGCGCCGACGCCCGCATCTGCGCCGAGGGCGCCTGCGCGCCGCCGGCCTGCGAGGACGACGGGGTCGAGCCCAACGACGACCCGGGCAGCGCCACCCCCATCGGCCCCGGGCTCTACCTGGGCCTGCAGAGCTGCAACCCCGACTGGTACAGCCTCGAGCTGCCGGCCGACACCACCGCCGAGATCATCCTGCGCCAGCAGGACCGCGGCGCCGATCTGGCGCTGGTGGTCGGCGACGGGGCCGGGGTCGACTTCGCCCGCAGCCAGGGCCCCGACGCCCACGAGGCGGTGGTCGTCGGGCCGTTCCCCGACCCCCGGCCGCTCGCGATCCGCGTCGAGCAGGTGGGCCCGGCCTCGGCGGCGGCCTACAGCCTCGAGGTGGCGTTCTACGAGGACGGCGCCCGCTGCGTGGACGACCGCTACGACGTCGGCGGGGGCGACGACGACCGGGAGACCGGCCGCCGGGTGCGCAACCCGGGGGACGTGGGCTTCCCCGGCGACCTGTCGGGCCGCATCTGCCCCGAGGACGACGACGTCTTCTGCTTCCAGCTCAACAACCGCGAAGAGCTCAGCGCCAACGTGCAGGTGATCGCCGGCAGCCCGGTGATCATCGGCGAGCTGTTCGACCCCGACGGCGACCCGGTCATGGACGGCACCGGCCGCTGGAGCCGCGCCGACGAGCCGATGGACATCGTCGTCCGCGGATCGGCCGGCACCTGGTGCCTGCGGCTGTACAGCGAGAACGACGTGGCCGGCACCTACCGGCTGAACCTGAGCGCGGTCAGCCCCGAGATCCGGTCGCTGTGCGGCAACGCCGAGCCCCTGCCGCTCGCCGGGGGCGCCGTCGACATCGACGACGTGCTGCCCGACAGCGCCGCCGCCAGCCCCCGCTGCGCCTCCCGGGAGGCCGACGGCGGGGAGAAGGTCTACACGATCACCGTCGACGACGACGAGCAGGCCGGCTGCGCCCAGAACCCCTGCGTCTACCCCCCGGTCATGCTGACCGCCCGGGTGCGGGGGCTGCCGACGGGCACGCTCGGCGACCCGGTCATCAGCCTGCGAGCCGCCTGCGAGGACAACGACAGCGAGATCGCCTGCGCCGACGACAGCCTCGACCCGGCCGACCCGCTGTTCCCCCGGATCAACCCCGCCGTGGTGCGGGTCCCGATCACCGAGCCGGGGGACTACACCCTCATCGTCGACGGGGTGGCGGTGGGCGACGACCCCGAGTTCGACCTGAGCGTCGACGTGGCCCCGCTCGCCGTGGCCCCGCCCAACGAGACCTGCGACGAGGCCCCGGTGCTCGACCTGCTCGGCGGCGTCGCCGAGGTCGGGGCCAACCTGGGGCGGGCGACCGACGACCACGCCGCCTGCATCGGCAGCGGCGGCCCCGACGTGGCCTATCGGCTGACCCTCGACCGGATCTCCAACGTGCGGGTGCAGGTGCTGTCCCAGGCCAACGAGTTCGCCGTCGGCGCGTGGCTGGTGAGCGACTGCGACGGCGGCGCCCCGGTGGCCTGCGGCTTCGGCTTCGAGCAGGAGGTGCCCCCCGGCGACTACTTCCTGGTGCTCGACGGGGTCGACGCCAACGCCCGGGGCTTCATCACCGCCCAGGTCGTCGTCGAGCCCTACGGCGACTCGCCGCCCAACGAGACCTGCCCCGAGGCCGAGGCGCTCGACGTGGCCGGCGGCGAGCTGAGCGCCACCACCCGGGGCGCGGGCGACGACTACCGGCTGGTCGACGGCAACCCCTGCACCGGCCACAACACCATCGGGGGCGACGTCGTCTACCGCCTGCCCCGCCAGGCGCAGGGGCGCTACTTCATCGAGGCGACCCCCATCGGCGGCTGGGATCTGGCCCTGGCGGTGGTCAACAGCTGCGACGACCCCGCCGGGCAGCGGCGGGCGTGCAGCGACGGCGCGCTGACCGAGTCGGTCGTCTTCGACGCCCCTGGCGGCGAGCTGCTGGTCATCGTCGACGGCACCAACGGCGAGTCGGGCCGCTTCGACCTGCGCTGGGGCCCCGCCGAGTGCGAGATCGACATCGACTGCGAGGGCGAGCAGACCTGCGTCGACTACGCCTGCGTCGACCCCTGACCGCGGGCTCGACCGCGGCCGGTGCCTCGATGGAGTCACCGCGACCCGACGGTCGACCGATGCCCGCCCCGCGACCGCCCGCCCACCTCGAAGACACCCTCCGGCGCTCCGAAGATCAGACCCTGGCCCCCGGCTGCGCCCCGGGCGACGCCATCGGTGCCCGCGCGCAGCGCCACACATCGGACGAGAGGGCCGGACGCAGCGGCCGCCGCCGCGGGTTGCCGTGGATCGTGCTGATGGTGCTCGCCGGCCCGATCCGGGGCGGCTGATCGTGCTGCTCGCGCTGACCGTCGAGATCGCGGCGCGCCGCCGCCGAGGTGGTGCTCGGCATACACCTGCTGATCACCGTGCTGGTGCTCGATCAGGTGTGGGACCGACGGACTTCGAGGGGACGCCGTCGGCTCGCGTCGATGGCATCTCGGATGGCATCGAGTCACAGCGGCCACCCATCCGGGGCCGCCGGCGGCCACACCTCGACGTCTCCCGACACCCGGCAGAGTCGCCCGAAGACATGCGCCAGCAACAGCGATGATGGAGCCATGCACGATCTTGATTTGTATCGCCCCACCCGGTTGATCAACCTTGCGCCCGCCGCTGCGGCGGTGACCAACCAACCCAGGGGAGAACCATGACCCGATACACGCTGTGGCTGACGCTCGCCTGCGCCAGCCTGATGTTCGCCGGATGCGACGACGACGACCCCGCCGAGACCGCCGACATGGGCGCCGAGGGCGAGGGCGAAGGGGAAGGCGAGGGCGAAGGCGAGGGCGAGGGCGAGGGCGAAGGGGAAGGCGAGGGCGAAGGCGAGGGCGAGGGCGAGGGCGAAGGGGAAGGCGAAGGCGAGGGCGAAGGCGAAGGCGAGGGCGAGGGCGAAGGCGAGGGCGAGCCCCCCTTCCCCGCCGCCGTGCTCGCCGGCACCTGGACCAGCGCCGCGTGCGAGGGCTACGACAACGGCGACGGCACCACCACCTGGCTCGACCGCCAGTTCACCCTGACCGAGACCGACTGGCACCTCTTCGGCACCGTGTTCGCCGACGGCGAGTGCGCCACGCCGCTCTTCAGCTTCGACATCGACGGGCCCTACGAGTTGACCGGCCCCAGCGCGCTGGGCGACGACGTGGCCGAGGGCAGCTTCCGCTACGGCACCAACGTCTGGACCGCCTACACCGCCGAGATGGCCCAGACCTTCACCGACGCCGGCTGCGGCGCCGACCCGTGGGCCGTCGGCGAGCCCCAGCCGGTGCACGAGACCGGCTGCATCGACTTCGCCGTCGCGATCGACGACTGCCCCGACGGCGAGCAGGACGTCGTGCACCTCGACGGCGACCAGCTCTACCTCGGCGAGCGCAGCGTCGACCTCTGCGCCGAGCGGGCCCCGGCCGTCGGCGAGTACGCCTTGCAGCGGCAGGTCGACCAGGCCGAGGTCGACCAGATCGGCTTCTTCCCCGAGGGCGTCGCGATGGACGCCGCCCGCACGCTCTACACCGGCTCGACCACCAGCGGCGAGATCCGGATGGCCCCGCTCGGTCAGGCCGCCGCCGAGGTCCTGACCCCCGCCGGCGCCCTGGGCGGCTCGGTGATCGGTATGAAGGCCGCCGGCGACAACCTGTGGGTCTGCCTCTCGGATCTGGCCGCCGGCATGGTGCACGCCCTGGTGCGGGTCGACCTCGTCACCGGCGAAGAGGCCGCCCGCTACGAGCTGGGCGGCGGCTTCTGCAACGACGTCGTCCTCGCGCCCGACGGCGGGATCTATGTCACCAACTCGGCGATGGGTGTCATCCACCGCCTGCCGGCCGGCGGCGACGCCCTGATCGCGGCCTTCGACGACGCCGACTACGCCCCCGAGCCGGGCGGCTTCGGCTTCAACGGGCTGGTGGTCACCCCCGGGGGCGAGCTGCTCGTGGGCCGGGCCGACGACGGCAACCTGTACCGCTTCGCCATCAACGCCGACGGCACCCTGGGTGATCCCGCCGTCGAGACGGTCGACCCGGCCCCGGTGATCGGCGGCATCGATGGCATGCAGTGGTGGCGGGGCGGGCTGTATGCCATCCGCGACGGCGCCGGCGTGCGCCTCGTCCCGGCCGGCGACGGCACCTGGACGATGGACCCGCTCGCCGAGGGCCTGAACTTCCCCACCACCCTGCACATCGACCGCAGCGGCAACATGTGGGTCGTCGAGTCGCAGTTCCCGGCGCTGTTCGACGGGGACGACACGACCAACGGCGAGGTGCCCTTCCGCCTCGTGCGCTTCCCGCTGTACTGAGGTCGCCTTCGCCCGTGCTATCGTCCGGCCCTGTCTTCGACGAGGTGGGGTCGCGGCGATGGCGACGGGAGCGCGTATGCGATGGGCCTGCATGGCATGGGCGCTGGCCCTGCCAGCCCTGGCATGGGCCCAGGCGCCGCTGGTCGACGGGCTGGGCGGGCCCCTCGACCTGGGGCCGAACCAGCTCGGCGCCGGTGACGACGGCAGCCTGCCGCTCAGGACCGATCCCGCCAACGCCCGGTACGACGCCGATCTGGAGGCGGCCTTCCCCGACGGGTTCAACTTCTACGGCGTCCAGTACAACGGCCTCAACATCAACATCAACGGCAGCCTGTCGTTCGGCGGGTCGCGCCTGCAACTCGATGAGAGGCCATTCCCCCGCCCGGCGGGTGGGCAGCCGCCCAGCTTTCCGATGATCGCGCCCTTCCTCGCCGACGTGGACACCCGCGGCCAGCGAGCGGGCGTCAACAACCGGATCCACTACGCCGCCGACGCGCCCGGTCAGCGGCTCGTGGTGACGTGGAACGAGGTGGGCTACTTCGAGCAGCGCATCGATCTGCTCAACACCTTCCAGGTCATCCTGACCGCCCGCCCCGACCTCGACCCGGGCGACTTCGACGTCGAGCTCCGCTACAACCGCTGCGAGTGGAGCGCGGGCGACGGCGAGCTCGATCAGCCGCCGGTGGTGCACGCCCGGGTGGGCTTCGACGCCGCCAACGGGGTCGACTTCGCCGAGTTGACCCCGTTCTCCGGCACCGCGCGCGTCCTCGATATGTGCTTCGTATCCAACACCGACCAGCCGGGCGTCTGGCGATTCCCCGCCCGCGGGGGTGACGTCTACGTCTGCGGCAACGGGGTGGTCGAGCCGGGCGAGGAGTGCGACGAGGCCGACGTGAACCGGCGCTTCCGCTCGGGCGACGGCTGCTCGGCGGACTGCCGGCTCGAGGTCGACCGGGACTGCGACGGGGTCTACGCCCTCGTCACCCCGCCCGCGGAGCCGGTCGCCGGCTACGACAACTGCCCCGGGGCGCCGCAGCTCGACTGCGCCGACGCCGACGTGCAGCGGCTCGGCGACGGCAACCCGACCTACAACCCCTTCCAGCTCGACAACGACGAGGACGGCGAGGGCGACGCCTGCGACGACGACGACGACAACGACATCCTCCCCGACGAGGCGGACAACTGCCCCACCGTCCGCAACGGGCCGAACGACCCGGGCACCGACGGCGTCGACGACGACCGGGACGGCGCGGTCGACGAGGCCGGCGAGGAGTCGCAGCGCAACTTCGACGGCGACCCCAAGGGCGACGCCTGCGACATCGACAGCGACGATGACGGCGTGCCGGATTTCTCCGTCGCCGGCGACCCCGACTCGGGCGCCTTCGACAACTGCCGCTTCGGCTTCAACCCCGATCAGAGCGACATCGACGGCGACGGCCTCGGCGACGCCTGTGACTGCGATCTGGACGGCGACGGGATCAACAACGCCGACACCGGCGAGGCGTTCGTCGGCGGCGGCGAGCGGAGCGTGGCCTGCCCCGATCCCCGGGACAACTGCAACTTCACCCCCAACCCCGGCCAGGGCGACGTCGACCGGGACGGCGTAGGTGACGCCTGCGACGGCGATCGGGACGGGGACACCGTGCTCGACGCGAACGACAACTGCCGCGACCAGCCCAACCCCACTCAGGTCGACCGCGACGGCGACGGCCTCGGCGACGCCTGCGACCCCGACGACGACGCCGACGGGGTCGACGACGTCGACGACAACTGCCCGACCCGGGCCAGCCCGGATCAGACCGACACCGACGGCGACGGGGCCGGCGACATCTGCGACCCCGACGACGACGCCGACGGCGCACCCGACGGCGTCGACAACTGCCCGAAGACCGCCAACCCCGATCAATCCGACACCGACGACGACGGCGAGGGCGACGCCTGCGACTGCGACCTGGACGGGGACGGGGCCAACAACGCCGACACGGGCGCGGTCTACGTCGGCGGGCCGGGCGGCGCGTGCCCCGATCCACGGGACAACTGCAACTTCACCCCCAACCCCGACCAGGCCGACGGCGACGGCGACGGCGTCGGCGACGCCTGTCAGGGCGACGGCGACGGCGACGGCGTGCCCGACGCGGACGACAACTGCCCCGAGCTGCCCAACCCGCTCCAGGCCGACGCCGACGGCGACGGGCTCGGCGACGCCTGCGACGCCACCGCGGGCAGCGACGGAGACGCCGACGGGGTCGCCGACGCGGACGACAACTGCCCCTCGGCCGCCAACCCCGCGCAGACCGACACCGACGGCGACGGCCAGGGGGACGCCTGCGACGACGACGACGACGGCGACGGGCAGGTCGATCCGGACGACAACTGCCCCCTGCTCGCCAACCCGGCTCAGGGCGACCTCGACCTGGACGGCGCCGGCGACGCCTGCGACGACGATGACGACGGCGACGGCGTCACCGACGCGCAGGACGCCTGCCCCCAGACCGCCGACCCCCAGCAGACCGACACCGACGGCGACCGCCGGGGCGACGCCTGCGACAACGACGATGACGACGACCTGCACCTCGACGCGGTGGACAACTGCCCGACCGTGCCCAACGCCGGCCTGCGCGACCGCGACGAGGACGGCGTGGGCGACGTCTGCGACGACGACGACGACAACGACGGCGCGCTCGACGCCACCGACAACTGCCCCCTGACGCCCAACCCCGATCAGATCGACGACGACGGGGATGGCATCGGCAACGCATGCGACGACGACTGGGACGACGACGGCGTCGCCAACGACGACGACAACTGCCCCCGGACGCCCAACCCGACGCAAGCCGACGAGGACGGCGACGGCGTCGGCGACCGGTGCGACGCCACCTGCGATCCGACGCTCTTCGACTGCGCCCGGGCCGGCTTGCAGTCGGGCTGCGCCTGCCGGATGGCATCGCCCGGGGATGGACCGCCGCCGGGGGCCTGGCTGCTCGCGCTGGCCCTGCTCGGCCTCGCGCCCGGGGTGAGGCGCCGGATCCGACGCCACGACGAGGGGGGACGATGAGATCGGCCGCGCTCCCGCTGCTCCTGCTGCTCGCCCTGCCGGCCCGGGCCCAGCACCCGCTGCCGCCGCACGTCCTGCTGATCGTCGACACGTCGAGCTCCATGACGCTCGCCTCGACCGCGCCCCCCGCGTGCGCGTGGACCTGTGCGCCGCCCGCCGCCGGGGTATGCCTCGACGCCGGCACCGGCTGCCCGCCGGGGGTGCCCTGCACCGGAGCCGAGGGCGACTATCGCTGCGCGCCCACGACCTTCGGCGACGGCTCGGTCGACCACCCGGGCCTGGACTACGACGGCGATGGGCTGCCCGACGACAGCCGGATGTATCGGGCCAAGGAGGCGCTGCGGGCCGCCCTGCTCGACGCCCCCGACGTCGCGTTCGGTCTCATGCGCTTCGCTCAGCTCGAAGGCGATGGCATCCGGGCGACGTGTGAGTGCAGCGGCTGCGGCGCGCCGTGCAACCCGACGTTCGAGGCGTCCGCCTACGATGTCTTCCCATACGCCGACGGCGAGGGCCGCGTCGACTACGACGGCAGCACCGCGGCGTGCGCAGAGGGCGGCGAGCTGCTCGTGCCCGTCGAGGCCGGGAGCCACCCCACCATCGAGATGTGGATCGACCACCGCCAGAGCCACCCCTACGACGCGGGCGGCGACCGCGAGCTGCGCGCGGACGGCGGCACCCCGCTCGTCGGCTCGCTGGAGGCCGCGCTGGCCTACTTCCGCGACGCCTCGATCCCGGCCGATCCCCACGCGATGTGCCGCCCGCGCGCGGTCGTCCTGATCACCGACGGCGACGAGAGCTGCGTGCTGCGAGAGGCGCGCGAGGCCGCCCTGCGCGCGGCGGCCCGCGGCCTGCTCGAATTGCAGATCGACGGCGGGCCGGCCCCGATCCGGACGCACGTCGTGGGGGTCGGCGAGGCGATCGAAGGCTCCGCGCATCTGCCCATCGTCGCGCTCGAGGGGGGCACCGTGGCGCCCAGGTTCGGCGCCGACACCGACGGGCTCCGGCAGGCGCTCACGGCCATCCTCGACGACATCGCCCCGCCGCCGCTGCCCGATGGGTGCCCCGACGGCATGCCAGCCGCCTGCGGATGCGACGGGGCCGAGGTCGTCTGCGGCTGCGACGCGGACGCCGACGCGGTCCCCGACGCGGTGGACAACTGCCCGGCGATCCCCAACGGCCCCGGCGAGGCGGGCGACGGGGCGCAGGCCGACGCCGACGGGGACGGCCTCGGCGACGCCTGCGACTGCGACCTGGACGGCGACGGGATCAACAACGCCGACACCGGCATGGCCTACATCGGCGGGGCGGGCATGCTCTGCCCCGATCGGGTGGACAACTGCAACGCCGACCCCAACCCCGACCAGCGCGACGCCGACGAGGACGGCCTCGGCGATGTCTGCGACGACGACCGGGACGGCGACGGCGTGCCCGACGAGGCCGACAACTGCCCCGACGTGCCCAACCCCAACCAACGGGATCTCGACGGCGACGGCGCGGGCGCCGCCTGCGACCCGGACGACGACGGGGATGGGGTGAACGAGGGCGCCGAGTGCCCGGCCGAGGACGATCCGGACCGATCGGACATCGACGGCGACGGCGCCGACGACGCCTGCGACCCCGACGACGACGCCGACGGCGTGCCCGACGACGGGGACAACTGCCCGCTGATCGCCAACCCCGCCCAGCGCGATCGGGACGGGGACGGCGCCGGCGACGCCTGCGACTGCGATCTGGACGGGGACGGGGTCAACAACGCCGACACCGGCGCGACCTACGTCGGCGCGCCCGGCGAGCCGTGCCCCGCCCCGCGGGACAACTGCACGTTCACGGCGAACCCGGGGCAGGAGGACGGGGTCAGCGACGGGGTCGGCGACGCCTGCCGCGGCGACCGGGACGGCGACGGCGTGCCCGACGCCGACGACAACTGCCCCCAGGTCCCCGACGCCCCCGACAGGGCGCAGGCCGACGCCGACGAAGACGGCCTGGGCGATGTGTGCGACGAGACGTCGGGGGCCGACCGGGACGGAGACGGGATCCCCGACGCGGACGACACCTGCCTCTGGATCGCCGACGCCGACCAGCTCGACACCGACGGCGACGGCCGGGGCGACGCCTGCGACGACGACGATGACGACGACGGGCGGCCCGACGGGCGGGACAACTGCACCCGGGTCGTCAACCCCGACCAGCGCGACGCCGACCGGGACGGGGCCGGCGACGTGTGCGACGACGACGACGACAACGACGGGGTGTCCGACGCAGAGGACGGCTGCGCGGAGGTCTCCGACGCCGACCAGACCGACACCGACGGCGACCGCCTCGGCGACGCCTGCGACCCCGATGACGACAACGACGGGCGCGACGACGACGGGGACAACTGCCCGCTCGACGCCAACCCCGACCAGCGGGACACCGACGGGGACGGCGACGGCGACGCCTGCGACGACGACGACGACGCCGACCGGGTGCCCGACGCGGCGGACGGCTGCCCGCTCACGAACGACCCGACCCAGGCCGACGCCGACGCCGACGGCGTCGGCGACGCCTGCGACTGCGATCGGGACGGGGACGGCCACGGCAACGCCGGCCCCGACGCGCAGGGCGGCGACTGCCCCGCGGCCGACGACAACTGCCCCGCCGAGGCCAACGGCGACCAGCTCGACCGCGACGGCGACGGCGCGGGGGACGCCTGCGACGACGATGACGACGGCGACGGCCTCGGCGACGGCGCCGACAACTGCCCGCTCGACGCCGACCCCGACGCGCAGGACACCGACTCGGACGGCGCCGGCGATGTCTGCGACGACGACGATGACGACGACGGCGTCCCGGACGACGGCGACAACTGCCGGCTGGCGGCCAACCCCGACCAGCGGGACGACGACGGCGATGGCATCGGCGACGCGTGTGACACCGACTGGGACGCCGATGACATCCCCAACAGCGACGACAACTGCCCCCGGATCACCAACCCGACGCAGGCCGACGAGGACGGCGACGGCGTGGGCGACGCGTGCGACGACGCCTGTGATCCGACGCTCTTCGACTGCGCTCGGGCCGGCGGCGTACGCACCGGCTGCGCCTGTGATGTGGCGCCGTCCGATGGCCTGCCCTCGCCCTGGATCTGGCTCGTCTCGCTGGCCGCGCTCGGCCTCGGCGTCAGAACAAGGCGGCGACGCCCAGCCCGATCCGGTAGCCGTGCAGGCCGGCCGGGTCGTCGGACGGGTTGAGCCGCAGCAGCCCCAGGCTGCCTCGCAGCGACGCGCGGATGTGCGTCTTCGACACCTTCCAGGTCCAGGCCCCGCCGAGCACGCCGTCCGCCAGGAACGCCGCCATGTCGATCGGCGCCTCGGCCGACGCCGTCGCCTCGCGGGCCTCGACCACCCCGCCGAGGCGGGCGCCGACCATCACCGACAGCGCGCCGCCGAACGGATGCCAGCCCGCGCCGACGGTGCCCTCGACGATCGTCCAGCGCCAATCGGCGGACTGCTCGCCGTCGGGCGTCGAGCGGGCGTAGTCGAGCCCGGCGTAGGTCACCGCCGGATCGAGCAGCACGCTGAACTCGGGCGTCAGCCGATACGCGAAGGCGACCCCCAACTCCAGCGCGGGGCCGATCGTCACCTCGCCCTCGGCGAATCGACCCAGGGCCAGCCCCGAGATCCCGCCGCCGACCTGGGGTCCGAACGTGAACCGGCTGGGCGGCTCGGGCGCGGGCGCCGTCGGCTTCACCGCGATCCGCCGCGCCGCCCGGCACGCCGCCTGGGCCTCGGCCAGCCGCTCGTCGGCCGCCTTCGAGACGTCGCGGTCGGTGGCGTCCCGGGCGGCGGCGAACTCGACGACCGCGTCGCAGGCCCGCGCCGGCGCCGCCTTCGCCCGATCGAGCAGGACCTGACCCAGGCTGAACCGCAGCAGCGGACCGATCGACGGGCCGCGGCACGCCTCGATGCCCAGCCCCTCGCGCAGCGTGGCCTCGGCCGCGTCGAGGTCGCCCGCCCGGTGCGCGGTGGCCCCCTGCCCCAGCAGTTCGAAGCAGCGGGCCGCCGCCTCACCCGGCCACCCGATCAGCGCGATACACACGGCCGCCGCCGCGCCGACGCCCCGGATCATCATCGGCACGCCCCCGGCAGCCCGACCACCACGCACTTCTTGGTGTACATCCGCTGCAAGCGGGCCGCCGCCAGCGCATCCGTGCGCCGCAGCGCCTCCAGCCGGGCCGGCACCGCCTCGCACCGGCAGTCGCGCAGATCGCGCTCGGCGGCCTGCACGGCCTCCCGGCTCGCGGCCGTCGGATCGGGCTCGGGCGGCGCGGGCCGCTTCGCCTCGGGCTGGACCGGCTTCGGCGGCCGAGGCGCGCGGCGCACCCGGCGGGCCGCGCGACGGGGGCGGGGCGCGGCGTCGACCACGGCGTCCACCGCCGCGTCGACCGCGGCGTCCACCACCGCGTCGGCCACGGGGTCAGCGGCCGCATCCGGCGGCTGCGCGTCGGGGCCGGCGACCACCGCGGCGTCGATGACCAGCCCCGCCGTGGCGACCGGCGTCATACCGCTCGGCGCCGACGCCCCCTGCCACAGCCAGATCCCGACCAGCGCCGCGACGAGCGCCGCCGAGGCCAGCGCCACCGCGCGCGCCGTCCGGCTCGGGCGCTCGGTCACCCGCACCTCGATGGCGCCGCGCCCTTCGAGCGAGGTCGACCCCTCTTCGAAGTCGGGGGCCGGTCCGCTGGATTGCGACAGCGTCGGCGGGGCCAGCGTCGCAGCGTGCTCGTCGACCGCGAAGGTGTCGGTCGGGATCACCGGGATCGACGGCATGGACGACATCGACTCGAGGGAGACCAGATCGCCCCCGGCGACCGCCCGCAGCGCATCGGCCATCGCCCGGGCGTCGGGGAAGCGCTCGGCGGGCGACTTGGCCATCGACCGCCGCACGATCGCCGCCAGCGGGGCCGGCACCGTCTCGGGCAGCTCGGGCACCGGCGCCTGCATGTGCGAGATGTAGATCTGGGGGACCGGGTGGGGATAGGGCCGCTCGCCCGTCAGCAGCCGGAACATGGTCGCGCCGAGCGCGTAGAGGTCGGAGGCCGGCTCGGCCAGCCCCTGGATCTGCTCCGGCGCCATGTAGGCCGGCGTGCCCGGCGAGCCACCGGTGCGGGTCAGCTCGGACTGGTCGACGTCTCCGCTCTCCTTCATCTTGGCGATGCCGAAGTCGAGGAGCTGCACCCGGGGCGCATCCAGCGTCGCCTGGAGCATCAGGTTGGCCGGCTTGACGTCCCGGTGGATGATGCCTTGAGCATGCGCCGCCTCGAGCGCGCCGAGGGCCTGGACCGCGATCGCGATGACCGCCTCGGCCGGCAGCGGCCCGTGCTCGGCGAGCACCTCGCCCAGCGGGCGGCCCGACACGAACTCCTGGACCATGTAGACGTGGCCCTCGGGGTCGCTGCCGTAGTCGTACATCCGCACGATGCACGGGTGGCGCAGCCTCATGAGGGTGCGCGCCTCGCGCCGGAAGCGCTTGCCGAGCGCGCCGTCGACCCGGAACGCGATCTTGACCGCCACCGGCACGTCGAGCAGCAGGTGCTGCCCCCGATAGACCGCGCCGAACCCACCCGCGCCCAGCACGGCGTCCAAGCGATACTTGTCGCCGAGCGTGGTGCCGACGAGCGAGAGCGGGTCGTGACGGGGCAACAGGGGCTTCCTCCTCAGCGGAGGCTAGCACAGCCCACTGCCCGTCAGAAGCGGAGGCGACCGGGACCCACGAGGCAGACCCTCGATCGGAGGCGGGCGGCGCAACCCTGCCGCCGGAAGGCGGCGTGGCTCAGCGGGGGCAGGCCCGCTCCGATCCCAGAGTCGCGATACACCGGGCGCGATGCAGCCGCTGGGCACGGGACGCCCGCTGGTCGCCGGTCGCTTCGAGGCGGCGGAGCAGGCGCCGAGCCCGCGCGCACTCACAAACCTCCAGAGCATCCTCGACGGCCCGAACGAGGCCCGGGGCCGACGCTTCACGGCTGAGGGCTTTGCGCTGCGCCGGCGGGCGTCTGCGCCGGCGGCGCGAGCGATGGCGCTCGACGGGAGACCCCCGAGCCAGCGCAACGGACGGATGCACCTCGGCCTCGGGCGCTCGCTCCGGCCCGCCCACCCCCGCGTCATCGGCCCAGGCCACGACCCGGGTGAAGACCAGGGCATCCGGCGCTTCGGCATCCCGCGCCGGCTCAGCCGACGCCTCCGAGGCCCACGCGCCGACGCTCGCCCACCGATCCCCCACGGCTCGGTCCGGGGCGTCGCTGCTCCACCAGACCCACGCGATACAGACCGAGCCGACAGCGCCGATCAGCGCCGCCACCCAGGACCATCCGACCCGCACCTCGGGCCGCTCCTGCGCCGGGGGGCCCACGGTTTCGAAGACCCCCCGCATCTCGTTCGATGTTGACGAGATGTCGCTCGGCGCGCGCGCCGGGCCGACGATCGCCGTCGGTGGGAGCGGGATCGGCATCGGCGGCATCTTCGATGGGATCGTGTCGAGGGGCGGCAGCCCGGCCGCTGCGAGCGGTCGCCCGCTCGGGCCCGAGCCGGGCAGGGACCGACCGACCGCGCTCAGCGCCGAGGCCATGTCAGCGGCCGTGAGATATCGCTCTGCCGGCCGTTTGGCCATCGCCCGCCGGATCACCTCCGCGAGGCCCGCGTCCACACCGCAGGGCAGCTCGGGCACCGGATCGGACAGGTGAGCGACGAGGGCTCTCGGCGCCGGGAGCGGATACGGTTTACGCCCGGTGGTCAGCAGGAAGAGCGTGCCCCCGAGCGCGTAGAGATCGGACGCTGGCTCGGCCCGGCCCTCGATCTGCTCCGGTGCCATGTAGGCCGGCGTACCGGGGGCCCCGCCGGGGCGGGTGAGGTCCGACTCGTCACGGACCGCGCCCTGCATCTTGGCGATGCCGAAGTCGAGCAGCTTCAACGTCGGGCGATCGACCGTGCCACCCAGCATCAGGTTGGCCGGCTTGACGTCCCGGTGCACGACCCCATGGGCGTGGGCATACTCGAGCGCGGCGAGGGCCTGGAGGCCGAGTTCGACGACCGTCTCCGTTGGGAGGGGGCCGAGCTCGGCGACCACGTCGTTCAGCGGCTGCCCTTCGACGAAGGACTGCACCATATAGACATGGCCTTCTCTGTCTCGACCGTAGTCGTACATCCGCACGATCTGCGGATGGCTCAGCGTCATGAGCGTCCGCGCCTCGCGCCGGAAGCGCCGCCCACGGGCGCCGTCGATCCGGAACGCGACCTTGACCGCGACCGGTACATCGAGGAGGAGATGCCATCCACGGTATACCGCACCGAACCCTCCGGCGCCGAGCAGTCCATCCAGACGGTACTTGCCATCCAGGATGATACCGACGAGCGAGCCGGGTTCGTTCTCAGGCAATAGGGGCGCCTCCTGCGGCGCGCAGGTTAGCAGAGCGACCCAGCGAGTGAAAGGCGGGGGGGATGGATGAAATGGCCATGAAATGGCCATGAGATGGCATGCCGAAAAGGGTCTTCGGGTGCCCCCGGTCAGAGCACTTCGATGGTCGGACGGGGTGAGGTGGGTGGACCGCGCCGGGGCCGGGCGCCCCGGCGCGGGGGCCGCTCAGCGGCGGCGGCGCAGGGCGAGCAGACCGAGCAGGCCGAGCATCGCGATGGGCGCGGGCGCAGAGCCCTCGCCCGCGTCGCAGGCGCAGCCCTGGGTGCTGTCCCCGCCCCCGCCGAAGCTGCCGCCCCCGTCCGAGGCGGGGATCGTGCCCAGGTCGGGCCCGCTGGTGAGCGGGTTGCGGTCGGGCTCGCCCACCGCCGGCTCGCACTGCCGGGCCTCGGCGATGCGGCCGTCGATGGCGGTGCACTCAGCGCCGGGCAGCTCCTCGAAGGTGCCGTCGGGCAGCGCGCAGCAGGTGATGGCTTCACAGCGCTCGTCGCTGGGATCCCCGCCCCGGTCCTCACAGGCGGCCATCGACATGTAGCCGATGCCTTCGGGCCAGACGCAGCAGACCTCGGCGCACATCGCCGGCGGCGCCTCGCGACCCATGACCGCCTCGCAGCGATCGATCGGCATGTTCTGCACGGTGCCGTCGGGCAGGGCGCAGCAGATCTCGTCGGCGCACCACTCGATGGGCGCCTCCTGGCCGTCCTGGGCGGCGCAGCTCTCGCGGTCGGTCTCGACCCGGCTGCCATCGGGCAGCGCGCAGCAGATGCCTTCGCACAGGGCGGGGTCGTCCTGACGCACGCCGCCGTTGCGCTCGCACTCGATGGCGCTGACCGTCACGAAGCGGCCCTCGATGTCGCAGCAGACCTCTTCGCACAGGTCGGGCTCGGCGGGCATGCCCCGGGCCGCCTCGCACTCCAGCGGGGGCAGCGTGGCGGCGGTGCCGTCGGGCAGCAGGCAGCAGACCGGCTCTTCGCACCACTCGATGGGCACCGGGCGCCCCTGCTCGGCCTCGCACGCCTCGGCGGTGGTCTCGACCGCCTCGTCGCCGATCTGGCAGCAGATGCGATCACACACGTCGGCCGGCGCCTCGGCGCCCTCGTTGCGGGCGCACCAGCCGGCGCTCTGGGTCACGGCGGTGCCGTCGGGCAGCGCGCAGCACACCTCGCGGCACATCTCGCCGGCCACCTCGACCCCGCCCTCGGCCCGGCAGGTCTCGAGCGACGTGGTGAGGGTCGTGCCGTCGCGGAACTGGCAGCAGATGGGTTCCTCGCACCACATGGGATCGGCCGGCTGGCCGCCGGTGGCTTCGCAGTCGGCGGCGCTGGTGATCCGGGCGTTGCCCTCGGGGTCGACGCAGCAGACCTCTTCGCACAGCTCGACCGGCGCCGGCTCGCCCTCGCAGTCGCCCGCGGGGCCCACGTGGCCCTGGCCGTCGGCGTCGAGGCAGCACACCTCTTCGCACAGCGCGGCGCCCACCGGATCACCCTGGCACTGGCCGACCGGCGTCACCTGGTAGCCCTCGGGCCCGTGGCAGCAGACGTTCTCGCAGATCTCGACGTCGACCGGCTGACCGTCGGCGGCCTCGCAGGCGCCGGCCGGCACGGTGACCACCGATCCGTCGGGCTGCTGGCAGCACACATCGGGCGGCGGCCCGTCGCCGCAGCGGTCGAGCGAGACCACCTGCCCCCGGAGGAGGCACTCGTCGGCGTGCAGCATCTGCACCGACCCATCGCGCAGCGCGCAGCAGACGTCGGGGCAGCACAGCTCGTGATCCACCTGGATGCCGCCGGCGAGGCGGCACTGATCGGCGCTGGTCAGGATCTGCACCTCGCAGACCTGGCAGCAGACGTCGTCGCCCACCGGCGGATCGTCGTCGCAGGCGTCGCCGATGCCATCGCCGTCGCTGTCGATCTGATCCGGGTTGGGATCGGTCGCGCAGTTGTCCTCGGTGTCGCAGATGCCATCACCGTCGGTGTCGATGCAGCCGCCGCCCACCGAGCGGGCCAGGATCAGGATGGCATACGCCTGGGACGCGCACTCATTCCACACCTGCCCGTTGGCCGGGGTGAAGAGGCCGGCGGCGTCCTGGTTGTCGAGCAGCGTCCGGGCGAGGTCGAAGTACCACCGGGGCTGCTCGTCGGGGTCGGCGTAGTAGCCGGGGCCCTCGGGGCCGAAGGTCGCCGCGCGGGGGCTCACCGCCGGGTCGAGGTGCAGGTCGCGGTCGGCGAAGGCCGGCGGATCGGCCGGGGGCAGCGTGCCGATGTCATCCGGGCCGATGTTGCCCGGATCGGTCGGCACCCCGCTGGCTTCGATGTAGCTCATCGCCTTCTCGAAGGCCCACATGTAGTAATACTGCGACTGGCTCCAGTTCCCGTGGGCGGTGAACTGGCTGTACTGGTAGCGGTGATACAGCCAGCGCAGGTAGCCCTGCACCTCGGGGTCGTTGTGGCTGGCCCCGCCGGCGAGCTGGCTCCACACGCCAGAGGCCGTCTGCTGCAGGCTGCTGGCGTTGCCCACGTTGTAGCCGTGGCCCCGCTCGTCGGGGGTGAGCCCGTCGGCCTGACCGTTGGCCACGTAGGCGTTGCGCGCGTTGAGCGTCAGCGCGTCGACCGTCGCCAGCCGGGCCACATCGCCGTTGCCCAGGTATACCCCGCGGGCCGCGGCCAGGCCGGCCATGACGAGCTGGGTGGTCGACGAGTCGCGGCACGAGCCGTCGGTGTAGCACCAGTAGCCGTGGGCCCCCTGGTTGGGGGCGATGCGATCGACGATCTTGTTGATGGCGCTGATCGCGCCCGCCTGATCGGGCCCGCCGGTGCGGTAGTACAGCGACGTCGCCATCAGATCGGCGCCGTCCTGATAGGCCTGGAAGTCATTGGGATCCGAGGCGGCGACCCGGTTGATGATGTAGGCCAGGGCGGCGTCCATCCGGGCTTGATCGACGGCGTTGGCGTCGGCGTAGCCCTGGCTGAGCGCGTTCTGGTTGGCGTCGGCCCGCTTCTCGAGCAGGGCCAGGGCGATGAGCCCGGTGCCGTCGCCGTGGCCCGCCGGGGGGCAGCCGTTGTCGAACCACCCCTCGTTGTCGGCGTAGTCGAGGCCCCGGTCGATGGCCGTGGCCACGTCGGTGCTGAAGTTCGTGATCTGGGCGGCGGCCGGCGCCGGCGCCAGGGTGAGAGCCAGCGCCCCCAGCCCGAGCGCGGCGGCGGTCCGTAGCGGTCTCTTCATGGTGTCTCCCCATCGGTCGAGCATCACCCGCTGGATAGGACATATACGAGCAATACGAATTATTAGAAGCACGCCCCCTCTTCAACCGCGAAGGATATAGAAGCTCGGCGTGCGGTACAAGTACCCATTGCACGTCGACGGGCTGCTCTTTTTCGGATGCGGGCTTTCTCTGGGGGCCGCCGGGGGCGCGCTCAGAAGCGCTCGGAGGGGTTCTCGGCGACCCGCTCGGCGACGCCGATGCGGCCGTTGGGGCGGGCGAAGTAGAGCAGGTAGCGGTCGCCCAGGCGGGCGTTGCTCGGGGCGAACTCGCTCGCGTCGCCGCCCAGCGCCGGGTCGAAGGGCCAGTTCGACCACGCCACCCCGTCGAACGAGGCGGCGAAGGCCACGTCGGCGTCGCCCCCGCCGGGGCGGCCAGCGTAGACCATACGATACACCGCGCGCCCGGCGCCGGTGGTCGCCCGCCGGACCTCGGGCCCCAGCACGGCCGGCGGCGCCCAGACCTCGGGCAGCGGCGGCACGCTCAGCGTCTCGACCGCGCCGGGGTCGTCCAGCGGCGCCCGCACGAAGGCGACGGCCTCGCCCTCGGCCCGGGTGGCGTAGATCCAGGCCCGACCGTCGATCGACACGACGCTCGGCGAGTCGAAGGGCGCGCCGTCGCCCGCCAGCACCACCGCGGGCGTCGCGTCGGGCCGGTCGAGGTCGACCGCGACCACGTCCCCCGCCCGGATGGCGTACAGCGTGCCCTCGGCGACATACGGCGCCGTCAGCCCGGCCGGATCGGTCGCGACGGCGCGCAGCGCCCCGAAGGCGACGCCGTCATCGCTCTCGGCCACCGCGATATGGCACGGCGCCTCGTCGGGGCAGACGCTCACGTACAGCTCGACCGCCCCGTCGACCACCCGGGCCATGGGATCACCGAACCGGGTGTCATCGGGCCGGGGCACCGGCTGGAGCGGGTCGCCCTCGGCGTCGAGCAGCCGCTCGTAGCCGGCGAAGCCCCGATCGGGCAGGTTCGAGCCGCCGTCCCCCGGGTCGCCGCCGGCGGCGCAGCCGAGCGCGAGCGCCGCGGCGAGCGCCCCGGCATGCCAGCGGGTGTGCGATCGACGGGCCATCAGAAGTCCAGCCCCAGCCCGGCGGTGACGCCGAAGGCCCAGCCCTCGGCGGTGAAGTCTCCGATGGGATCGGCCGGGTCGTCCTTGAGGTAGCGCCGGGGCAACATGCGGATGACCTGGGCCCCGACGTCGAGCGACACCGGGTGGGGCAGCACGCCCGACGGATCGGCCACCGCCAGCCCCACCCCGAGCGCGCCGGCCACTTTGTCGCCGTCGACGTAGTTGGTCAGACCCGGCTGGTCCGGCGCGGGCGACGGCTCGTAGAAGCCGCCGGCCCGCAGGTCGAGCCGGCCCCACTCGCCGCCCGCGGCCCGCCACTCGAGCCCCACCCGGGGCACGAAGATGTCGTGGAACCCGGGGTCGATCGGCTCGGCGGGCAGGGGCAATTCGAATGACAGCGGCTTCAGATCCAGCTCGAGCTCGATCCGGGCGGTCGGCGTGGGGAAGCGGCTCCAATCGAGCCAGCCGATATCGGCCGAGAGCCGCCAGTCGCCGAGGTCGACCGCCCCCCCGAGGAAGACCTGCTGCGGCGAGTAGAGCGTCTGGTTGAGCGACCGCAGCAGGAACAGCCCCTCGGGGATGAGCGAGACCCCGGGCTGGGTGTCGATGGAGCCGGTCACCCGGACGTGCAGGTCGAGCTTCAGCGAGAAGTCCTGCCGATAGCACGCCCCGACCCGCCAGCCGTCGCCGACGTACAGCGCGCCGGCGGTCAGGTAGCGCACCGAAGCCAGATCGACGTCGACCGCGCTGTCGAGCCGGGTCAGCTCGCTGTCGAAGAGGCCCACCTCGCCCTGGATGTCGAGCGTGCCGCCGGTATTGGCCAGATAGGTCAGCCCGGCGCCGATGAAGAGATCGTCGAGCGTCTCGACCGCGATGGACGAGCTGATCACGACCCGCTGCGGCCGGTTGTCCCACAGCACCCACCGCGGCTGACGCTCGGGCAGCGCCCGGATGCGGCTGACCCGCTCGTCGGGCAGGTGCAGGCCCAGCGAGAAGCCCACCCGCCGGCCGAAGAGCGCGCCGGGCAGCGCCACCCCGCCCTGGAAGCCGCGGGAGTCGTCCACGTTCTGGTCGCCGCCGCTCATGGTCAGCTTCGGGCGCACGAAGGCATAGCCCAGGTCGAGCCGCAGGTGCTCGGCGGCGGCGAGGCCGGCCGGGTTGTAGTAGTTGGCGGCGACGTCGGTGCTCGTGGCGGTCACCGCCCCGCCGAGGCCCACCGCCCGGGCGCCGTAGCCGAAGGCATCCAGCGGGTTGGCCGATGCCATCGATGGCACCATCAGCAACCCGGCGACGAGGGCGCTGGCCGCGCGCGTCACAGGTCGACCCCCAGCTCGATCACCCCGCCGACGATACGGCCTTCGTGCGCGTGCCGCCGAGGCATCTCTTCGGGGTCGTAGCCCGCCGCGGCGACGGCGTCCGGATCCTTGGTGTGGCGCCGGGATGCCATCTGTTGCCATTGCACCGCCAGATCGAGGTGCAGCCGATCCCAGCCCAGGCCGACGCCGAGGGCGACGGTGTGCCGGTCGCTGTCGAGCAGGCTGTGCAGCCCGGTCTGTTCGGGGGCCGGGCTGGGCGTGAAGCGATAGCCGGCGCGGGCGGCGAGGCCCAGATCCCATGCGGCGATGCGCGGGGTGTATTCGAGGCCGGCCCGCCATTCGAAGATGTCATCGAACCCCGGCTCGGGCTGGGTCGGGAAGTCTTCGGGCACCGCGGTGTAGACGATGGGCACCGGGTAGTCGCTCCACCGGCTGAAGGCCCCGCCGACGGCGACCCGCAGCGCGTCGCGCCGCCACCCGATCTCGTAGCCCAGCGCGGCCGGGTCGTATTGGGCGACGCCCTCGACCTGGAGCGTCGGCACCGGCAGCGGGAACTGGTCCCCGAGATCGGCGTCGATCGGCAGGTAGAACCGGGCCGCCGACTCGCCGCGCCAGGTGAGGCCGAGCGCGAGCTCACCGAGGCCGTTGACGGGCAGGCGCCCTTGCAGGCCGAAGACCGGGGCGTAATCGGCGACGAGCTGGTCCCGGGCCTGGGAGCCGATGCGGCCCTCGGCGTTGGGCGCGACGTCGATGGCCCCGTCGAGCGCCGACAGCGCGATGAACCCGGCCCCGATGGTCAGCCCGTCGATGATGCGCACCCCGATCGCCGCTTGCAGGCTGACGGTCTGGGCCCGGTTCTCGACGAGCACGAACTGCGGCGCGCCGGGCCGGGGGATGTCGGCGACGAGCACCGAGTTGGTGGGGATCACGAAGCCCCCGCCGAGGGCGATGCGCTCGGCGAGCGGGCCGCCGAGCGGCAGCGGCAGGTCGAAGCCGATGAGCGTCGCGGTGGCGTCCCGGGCGGCGTGTGACGCGCCGTCGAGGGTCAGGTCGAAGGTGGCGTACTGGTAGCCGACGGCGACCCCCGGCGCGGCCTCGAACGCCAGCCCGGCGGGGTTGGCATGCACCGCGCCGTGCCCCCGGGCGTCGCTGACCACCGCCCCGGCGAGCCCCTGGGCCCGGGCGCCGTAGCCGAACAGCTCGGGCGCGCTGGCGTGGGCCGCGGGCGTCAGGAGGGCGGCGGCGATGAACAGCGGGGCGCGCATCGCGGGTGACGTACAGCGCGCGGCCGTCGGGGCGCAAGCGCAATCCGGCCGAGGCGGCGGGGAATGTCAGGAGGGACGGGGTGGGCGGGTCGTGGCCCGGTCAGCCCGGCTGCTCGTCGGGGACCTCTTCGAACAGCGCCTTGAGCGGCATGTCGAGCGCCCGGGCGATGGCGCAGAGCGAGCGCAGGCCCGGCTCCCGTTCACCCTTGAGGATGTAGGTCAGCCCGTTCTTCGACAGGCTGGTGAGGCGGGCGAAGGTGTTCTTGCTGATGCCCAGCTCTTCGCGGCGGTGCTCGATCCAGAAGACCAGCCTGCGGGTGGCTTCGTGCACGTCTTCGTTCAGCACTTCGGGCAGCACGAACATGCGCGCCGAGTAGCACGCTCCACCGCGCACGCCCAGGCGAACGATCATGTTCACGATGTTGATCACAGTTGTGCGTAATGCGCATGATGAGCGCCCCGGCGTTCTCGCCGCCGAGAGAGGAGACCCCATGCCGCCGCTCGCCCGCGCCTCGATCGCGCTCACCCGAGCCCAGCTCTGCGCCCTCGCCCGGGTGGGGCGAGAGCTGGGCGGGCCCATCCTCGACCTCTGGCCCGACGCGCGCGCCCGCAGCGCCATCGTGCAGGCGCTGTATGCCATCGAAGACGCCGCCGCGGGCGTCGGCGCGCCGGACCCGCTCGAGATCGATCTGGCGCACCTCGGCTCGGTGATCGGCGACATCCGGTCGGATGACTGCGCCGCGGCGATCCGAGCGCGGGCGCGGGCGCTGCTGACCACCGCGCTGCTGTGGCGGGCGCTGGAGGATCTGCCCGACGCCGCCGGGCTGCTCGACGTGACCCGCGTCGACCGCGAGCCGTGGCGGGCGGACGCGCGGCGGACGCTGGCGGCTCACGGCGTCGCGGTGGCGCTGCCCGGCGAGCGAGAGTGACCCGCGGGGCGTCGGAGGCGCGCGGATCGCGCGACCGCCCGCCCGTCGTCGACCGTCAGCGGCTGAAGAGCTGCACGACCAGCGCCTCGCCGGTCCAGACCGCCCAACCTCCACCCCAGCGGATGTTCAGGAACGGCTCGACCCCGTACACCGGCCCTTCGACGGTCGTGGCCGACGCGGGCAGAACCGGGCGCAGCCGCGGGTCGATGGCGATCGTGCGCGCGGGCCCCGCCTCGCCCAGCCGAGGCCTCAGGGATGCCCAGGCTTCATCGCTCATCGGGAACCGGGCCAGCAGCATCAGATCGGTCGGCCCGGGCACCACGCTCGGCTTGCCGCGGGGCACGGCGACCCAGGCGCCGACCCGGATCGCGTCGGGCAGGGTGATGTGGCGCCTCAGGAGGTCGAGATCGTGCCGGATGGTCAAGGGCTGCGCTCCGGTCTGTCGGGGTGGGTCCGCGTCCGCCTCGTCGCGGGGGCTGCAGCCGACGCCGAGCGCGGCCGAGAGTGCGAGCACGAGCGCGCGCCTCATCGGGCGGCGGCCCGCCCGCGGCTGTCAGCGGGCTGGCGGGTCGGACCCGACCGATCGACGTCGAGCCCGTCGACCCCCGGCGCACGGCGCGCGGGGCCGAGGTCCGTCTCGAACTCGAAGCCTCGCTCCAAGGTCGCCACCTGAAGGAACTCGTGCCCCAGGCCGGTGATCTCGAAGCGCCCGTTGTCGTCGTCCGGAATCCCGCTGGCGATGTCGGCCTGTCCCGGGTTGAAGTTGTACATGTCTTCCATGTGCAGCGTGAGGTCGACCTCGAATCGCCGGATGTAGGCGACCGAAGCTTCGGCTTCCCCTTCTGCCTCGCCCGCGGCACGTGCCCGGCGCGGGGCTTCCTCCACTTCGACCGTCACATCCAGCTCGCTCCAGATGGAGTGCCCGCCGATGGCTTTCTGCCAGTTCTCGGTCGCCGGATAGGGATAGCGCCCATCACTGCCCACGCCGACGGGATCGGTGCGCAGTCGGAAGGTCCAGGTGCCGGCGCGCGGGGTCGAACCCATGAGGCCATCGTGATACTCGACGGCCGCGAAGCGCGCGTCTTCGAGGACGGATTGCCAGACGCGCGCGCCGCTGCTGTCATCGTCGATGAATCGCTGGTAGTCGAACTCTCGCTGACGCCCCCCGCCGAAGAGGAAGTGTCGATAGGCCGATGTCCCATCCACCAGGTCGGGCCGCAACGCCTCGGCGACCTCGAGCTTGGCGAGCCACTTCAACCGCGCGAAGTGGTCGCCCATCGTCGGCTCCCGCCGCCGGCTCTCGTCCACGTTGCCGCTCCCGTCATCGAGGAAGCCGTGGTCGTGCGCGATCTCGGGCGCCTCCCCGTCGTGCTCGATGTAGTCGGCGTAGGTCGACGTCGGGAAGCTATGAGGGGTGTCTTCGTCGCGCTTCTCGTGCTGTTCTCGGGCTTCGTCGCCGACATCGAATTGCACCGACCGGGCTTGCACGCCCGCGGCGCCCGACCCGGAGCCGGCGAAGCCGTCCAACAAGGCCTCGGCGCTCTCGCCCGCGACGACCCGATCGGCCACGGCGTCCGCATGCTGCTCGTAGCGATCGCCAGCCTCCCCGACCCCGCCCGCGAGCTGGACGCCACCTCGCTGCTGTACGATGTGCGCCGCTTCGTGTGCCGACGTATGCAGATCGGGTGCCCGGGCGAACGCGACGTCACTGCCGCTCGCGTAGGCCTCGGCGCCCATGCGCCCGGCAGCGACCGCGGCCGGGCCGCCGACATGGGCTCGGATCCCGCTGACATCGTGGCGCCCGAACGCGCGCTGAATGGCCCTCCCGAAAGGCAATGGGTGGCCCGCGCCCTGCAGGCCGCCGCGCGCCGCCTCGTGGGTGCCCGCCGCGTCGAGATCGCCAGCCCCGGCGGCCGCTCGCTTGACGTCGCGCGCCTGAGCCCGCCGACTCATGGCCGACATCCTCCTGAGCTGTAAGGGCGCCTCCCCCCGATCGTGCACGGTCTCGGCCCGGCGGCCACTCGCGGAGGTCGTTCGATGATCGCGATTCATGGTCAGCCCTGTCGTGTGTTCCGCCGGGCAGCGTATCGACGACCCGGCCGGTCTGCAACCCATTCGGAGACCACAGAGGCGACCGGGAGGGCTGGAATCAGGGACCCTTGGGGCCGGGGGAACTGCCGGCCGGCACCGCGACACACCGGAAACCGACGACGCCGTTGCGCCAGTCCGGGGGCCCACGGGCCCGTCGAACCACCCGCCCCCCGCTACACGCGGGCGTCGTGCGCGTCCGATCCATCATGACCACACAGGTATGTCGAGAGGCGCTCGTCTCTGAAGACCCACGGGTCGGCGCACCACGCCCCAACGGTGCCCGCCGTATCCCACCGGCCCGGGGCCCGACCGGGTACAGGCCGATCGGCGTCGGCCGGGTGGGGTCGTCCTCCTCGCCCGCCTTGTAGGCCGCCCGCTCGAGCGTCGGCGGGTCGTCGCCCCAGGCGTAGGGCCGCTGATCGCCGGCCCGCCGGGCCGCATGGGCCCATTCGAACTCGGTCGGCAGGCGGATCGTGGTGCCCGGCGGTTTCTCCCCGGGCGGCCCGCCAACGGCATCACGCCCGGGCGGCGTACCACCCCGACCGGTTCGGGTCGGCCACCAGCCGCACGAACGGCGCTTGCAGGCGCCGACTCGACTCAGGACATCGAGTCCGTGATCGGCGCGGGCGGGGGCGGGGCGGTGGTCGTCCGGGCCTGCCCCGGCCACTCGAACCAGATCGCGCGGCTGTCCCCGTCGGCGAAGACGCCCATCCGCCCGCCGTGCTGCTGAATGATGCGGCGGCACCGCGCCAGCGGCAACCCCCCGCCGATCACGGCCTGACGAAGACCCACGGCGAGCGCGCTCGACACCTCGGCGTCGGGCCCGGGCGGGCCGGCGTCGCAGTGGATGGCGATGCGCCAGCCGACGCGCGTCGCCGACGCCCCGATGTGGAGCCGGCAAGCGCCCGACCCCACCCCGTCGGTCTCGATCGCGTGTCGCAGCAGAGTGCGCAGGACCAGATCCAGATCGGCCTCGAGCCCCCACACGACCGGCAGGCGCCCCATCGTCACCTTCGCCCGGGCGGCCTCGAGCTCTTCGGCGAGGTCGTCCAGCAGATGCCCGACCACGCCCGACAGAGCGACGGGGCAGGCGGTGATGTCATCGCTGCCGCTGAGGCCGTCGAGCGCCCGGGTGAGGGCCAGGCAGGCCCCGGTCAGCTCGCCCAGCTCGGGCCACGCGGCGGCCTGCATCCTCGCCTCGACGCAGCGGGTCAGGATCTCGATGGGCCCCTGGATGCGCTCGGCCATGTCCCGCCCGAGCTCGGCCTGATCGCGGCGGTGCGCCGAGAGGGCCTCGGCCAGCTGGGCCAGCGAGCGTTCGAGGCGCACCTCGTAGGCGATGTCTTCGAGGACCACCCCCAGCCGGTGCCCGTCGAAGCAGGCGCGGACCCGCACGGGCAGCCGATCCCCACCCGCGCGAAACGCGTGCACCCGATGCGGGGACACCGTGAGCGCCTCGAGGCTCTTCCACGCCGACGCGTCGAACCACGGTTCGAGGAACTCCGCCAGCGGTCGGCTGACGGGATCCCGCGCGGTCCGGCAGCCGTAGACCCGCGCGCCGTGGTTCGCCGCGATGATCGGGGACGCCCGGACGTCGCCCGGCGTGAGCCGCGCGAAGACCGCCGGGGCCGGCGAGCGGCGCACCATGTCGGCCCACAGCGCGTCATCGGGCCGCGGCGGGGGGCGCCCGGCGGCCGAGACCATGACCCCCCGGCGGCCGTCGGGCAGCGGCCAGGTCCGCACCCGCAGATCGCGGCGGCCCCACGCGAATTCGAACGACGGCTCCGCGCGGTCGAGCAGCCGCTCGAGGTCGGGTGGGCGCGAGGGCGCCCGATCTTCGGATTCATCGGCCAGCAGCGCTTCGGCCGCCGGGCTCATCGGCGCGAGCGCGCCGTCGGTCGCGATGAACACGGCCGCCGGCATGGCGCGCAGCAGGGGTTCGATTGTCGAGACGTCGGTCATCATCCGTCACCTTTCACCGTCGGTGGTCGAATGAACGTAACCGTCGCTCCTACCGCTACGCTCTACACTCTGTATTATGTCTAACACCTTAGTGGCCTGTCCAGGTGACTGTCGGATTCATTCGTGCCCGAGCGGACGGGGCCCGAATTCGACCCGAGCGAGCGCCAACGATGTCCGATGGCGCTGGCGGCTCACGGCGTCGTGATGGCGCTGCCCGGCGAGCCGCCGGGCGAGCGATCCCGGCGCAGGTGACCCGCGGGGGTGACGGATCATGTCGGCGATGCCATCGGTGGCGCGGTATGCCAGAATGCAGCCATGGCACGATCGACGCTGCGGCTCTTCGCCTTCACCCCCGACGACCTGCCCGACGCCCGGGCCGAGGTCGAGCGCGCGGTGACCCGGGCCACCGACGCCCTCGATGGCATCGCGCTGACCGTCTCGGGCGTCGCCTCGGCCCCGCCCGGCGGCGAGGGCGTCGCGGTGGCCTATCGCGAGGCGGTGCTCGACGCCGACGTGGCCGTCATCGTCCTGTGGTGCCACTTCGGGCCCGTCGCCGACGCCATCGTGACGCTCGCCGAGGCCCGGGCCGAGGCCGGGCGCCCGACCCTGTACTGCCTGTGCGGGCGGCCGATGCCGCTGGACGACGACGCCGCCTTCGACGGCTTCGGCCACGTCCGGCGCCTGCGTCGGCGGCTCGCCGAGGCCGGCCGGGCCGCGCTCCCGTTCGACGCCGATCTGGCCCGACCGCTGGCGCAACACCTGATCCCGATCGCCCGGCAGGCGGCCCGGGGCGACGTCCGCCCGTCGGGGCCGGGGCTGGGGCCGTACCTGCTGTATCTGGCGAAGCAGCACGCCTTCATGGACATCCCCGGGCTGGCGGGCAACGACCACGCCCGACCGCCGCTGGACGACCTCTACGTGCGGCTGCGCTTCGCCGAGCGGGCCGGGCGGCACCTCGAGGCGGGCGCGCTCTCCGGGCGGCGGGGGCGGCTGGCCGACGTGCTGCCCCGCTCGCCGCTGGCGATCACCGGCGCGCCGGGGGCCGGCAAGACGACCATCCTGCGCTATGTCGCGCTGCGGCTGGCCCGGCACCACCTGGACAAAGACCCCGCCGCGCCGGCCGAGCTGGGGCTGAGCGATGCGCCGCGGCCCATCCTGTTCGACCTGAAGGCGCTGACCGATACCCTGCGCGACCGGGGCTGGGCCGGGCGGGACGCGCTCGATCACGGGCAGTGGGCGGCGCTGATCGCCGAGCGGGTCGGCCTCGGGGGGCGGCTCCGGCTGTCGGAGGCCGACGCCCGGCGGCTGCTCGACGCCGGGGGCCTGCTGCTGATGTTCGACGGGCTGGACGAGGTCTCGGGCGAGCGGGCCCGGGTGCGCCACGCCCGGCGGCTGGGGCACCTGGCGAACACGGTGTGCGCCGCCCGCAACCACATCATCGTCACCTGCCGCACCCGGGCCTGGGGCCTCGCGCCGGCCTTCGGCCGGTTCGACCGGGCGCCGGTCGAGCCGCTCGACCGGGCGGGCATCGCCGACTTCGTGGGGAAGTGGTGCCGGGCGCTGGGTGATACGAGGCTCGACCGGGCGGCGATGACCCGCGAGCTGACCGCCAGCGCGGCGGTGCGGCGCATCGCGACCAACCCCCAGATGCTGACGATGCTGGCGGTGCTGTACACCGGCCGCAAGCGGCTGCCCCAGCAGCGGGCCCGGCTGTATCAGGACGCGGTGCGCTGGCTGCTCGAGCGGCGGCCCGAGCACTACGCGGCGTATGGCACCACGGCGGAGGTCGAGGATGATCTGCGGGCGCTCGCGTGGCGCATGCAGCTCGGGGCCGACGGCCGGGGCCGGCGGCGGGACGGCGTCGAGCTGGGCGACGCGCTGGACGTGCTCGGGGCCCGGCAGGGGCTCGATCGGGCGGCGGCGGCCGACTACCTGCGCGCGCTGGAGCAGGCGGTGGGGCTGGTGCTGCGGGAGGACGACCGGGTGCGGTTCCACCACCGCACGTTTCAGGAGTACCTGGTCGCCCGGGCGCTGGTGGCCGGGGCCGACTACGACCCGGCGCAGGCGCTCGGCGACCGGGCGGGCGATCCGGCGTGGGTCGAGGTGGTGCGCCTGACGGCGGGCGCGCTGCGCGACCTGGGCGAGACGAAGGTGCGGCGGTTCCTGAGCGGGCTGGTGGCCGGCGACGATCCGGTCGAGCGGCGCGCGCCGCGCATCGGGGCGGCGGCGGCGTGCCTCGACGATCTGGAGGCGTGGGGCATCGGCCCCGAGACCCGGGCCCCGGTCGAGGCGGCGCTGGCCGAGGTGATGCCCACGCTGGACGATCACCGCGGCGACTTCGCGACCCGGCTGGTGATCGCCGAGGGGCTGGGGCGCACCCGCGACCCGCGGCTGACGCCGGCGAAGCGGTGGGTCGAGGTCGAGGCGATGGACGCGGTGTGGGACGGGGTGGCGCCGGGGGACGAGCCGGATGAGTGGAGCGCGCCGGGCCAGTGGCACCCGGGCCCGGGGCCGTTCTTCATCCAGCGGTGGCCGGTGACCGTCGAAGACTTCGAGCAGTTCGTCGACGACGGGGGCTACGACGACCCCGAGCTGTGGAGCGCCGAGGGCTGGCGGTGGCGGGTGGAGCGTGGCATCGACGCGCCCGGCGCATGGGACAAGCAGGGGTCGGTGGGGCGCAACCGGCCGGTGACCGAGGTCTCGTGGTACGCAGCGCGGGCGTGGTGCCGATGGCTGACGATGCATCCCGGACGGCTCCCGAACGTGCCGGGGGTGCACTTCGAAGCGCGGCTGCCGACGGCGCTCGAGTGGGCCGCGGCGGCTCGACCGGCCGGCGCGCGGTGGCGGTTCCCCTGGGGCGATGTGTTCGACGAGGCGGCGGCCAACTTGGGCCAGCGCGTGGGCCACCCGACGCCGGTCGGGCTGTACCCCGCCGACCGGCGGGGGCTGTGGGACATGGCGGGCAACGTCTGGGCGTGGTGCCTCGATACAGAGGTCCGCGCCCGCGTGTTGCGGGCCCGCGTGTTGCGGGGGGGCGGGTGGTTCCTCGAGCCCGGGTTCCTGCGGGTCTCGAACCGCGGCGCCGGGCTCCCGGACAGGCGCTTCGACGACGTCGGTTTCCGGTGTGTCGCGGTGCCGGCCGGCAGTTACCCCGGCCCCAAGGGCCCCTGACCCCTCCGAGCGCCCACGGCGCTCGGAGCGCGCCAGATGCCATCGCCGGGTCTTGCCGCATACTGCCGGAAGAACCCCCGCAGCCTGCCGATAGTTGCCGAAGACAACCGGTCCCAGCCGAATTTCGCCGACAACCGCACCTCGCCCGAACACTTGCCCCCCCTCGTCCCTCAGGGCCCGGCAAGAAACAACTCGGCAGAGCGAGGGCCCCAGATCGGCCCCCAGTCGCCAGCGCCCCCGCAGCGCACGACGAAGACGCACCCAGAGGGTCCGATCCACGAGGCGCGCGCCCGGCCGCGGTCGAGGCGGCAGGGCCCGCGTCGGCGCGCTCGTGCTGTAGAGCCCGGCAATCATCGGCGGCAATCGGCAAGAACCGGCTGTGCCATGGCGGCATCGGCGCTGATCGGCAGAGAGCGGCAAGATCCGGCAATCGGAAAATCGCGCGATCCGAGCGCCGAGGGCGCTCGGAGGGGTCAGGGGCCCTTGGGGCCGGGGGAACTGCCGGCCGGCACCGCGACACACCGGAAACCGACGTCGCCGAAGCGCCCGTCCGGGTGCTCGGCGCTGCGGAAGGAGACCCGCAGGAGCACGGGCTCGTCGAACCACCCGCCCCCCCGCAACACGCGGGCGTCGTGGACATCCCGACCGCGGAGCCAGCTCGATACGCGGTCGTCTCCGAAGACCCACGGGTCGGCGCACCACTCGAAGACGTTGCCCGCCATGTCCCACAGCCCGCGCGCCCCGGCGGGATACAGCCCGATCGGCGTCGGCCGGGTGGGGTCGTCCTCCTCGCCCGCCTTGTAGGCCGCCCGCTCGGGTGTCGGCGGGTCGTCGCCCCAGGCATAGAGCCGCTGATCGCCGGCCCGCCGGGCCGCGCAGGCCCATTCGAACTCGGTCGGCAGGCGGATCGTGGTGCCCGGCGGCTTGTCTCCCCGGGCGTCGCGCCAGCGGCACCATGCTCGGGCGGCGTACCACGTCAGACCCGCGACCGGCGTATTGGGCGGCCGGCTGCGCTGCTCGTCCCAGTCCTGGGGCTCGCCGGCCGGCGAGTGGCGCCACTCGGCGAGGCCGGGCGCGTCGTCCCACAGCGCGTCATCCCGGTAGCCGCCGGCCTCGACGAACGGCGCGAACTCGCCGACGGTCACCGGCCACCGCTGGATGTGGAAGCCATAGGGCAATGGCTCATGCCATCGCCCGGCGTGCTCCCAGTCGACATCGTAGCGCGCGGCGATCTCATCCCCCGGCGCGGTGCCCACCCAGAAGCGGGCCGGCTCGACCGCGACCCAGCGATACGCCGGCTTCATCCGGGGGTCGCCGAACCAGCCCAGGGCCTCGGCCATGGCCCGGCGGTGGCGCAGCGCGCCCGGCCGGTTCGGGTCGGCCACCAGCCGCACGAACGGCGCTTGCAGGCGGCGGGCGCTCTCGGCGAGGTCGCCGGCTTTCTCCCGGTAGTGACGCAGGTCGCTCAGCGCCCGGGCGAGCACCCCGCCGGCGGTGACCCGGGCCGCGGGCGGTGTGCGGGGCACGAAGCGCTGGGTCAGCTCGCGCAGCTGGCGGTGGGCCTGCCCGCAGTCGTGCTCGGCCTTGAACGCCAGCCCGAGCAGGATCGGCTCCCACCACCAGGGGTCGAGCAGGTGCGGGCCGAGGGCCGCGGCGGGGTCGTCGGCCCGCTGCATCGCCCGGCGGCCGGCGAGGAACTCCTGGAATTGCAGGTGGCGGAACCGCCACGCCAGGCCCTCGGCGACGAGCAGGCCGCTGCGCTCGGCGAGGCGGGCGACGAGCTCGGCGCTGCGGGCCTCGCCGGGCGGGGGCTCGCCGGCCTCGGTGAGCACGTCGCGCACCACCCGGGCGAGCGCGCCGGGCTCGATGAGCTGGTCCTGCTTGCCCTGGGCGTGCGCGATCCAGGCGGCCTCCATGAGGATGGCGAGCTTGTCGTCCTGGCGCAGCTCGGCGCACAGGTCGCGGCCGAACTCGTCCTTGTGCCAGTCCCAGCGGTGGGCGAGGGCTTGCACGCAGCGCTCGTAGAGGGCCGCCCGGCGCTCGGGCAGGTCGCCGGTCTGGTGCACGATGGCGATGGCGGTCAGCAGGATGGGGGTCGCGGCGAGGCCGGCGAGGTCGGCGTTGCGGTCGACCCGGGCCAGCAGCTTCTTCGCCTGGCGCTCGGCGCGGGCCGGGTCGCGCACCATCGCCCGGTACCAGGCGGTGACGAACTGCCCGATCTGGGCCCGATCGAGCGGGGCGACCCGGGTGTGGGTCAGGCCGCCGGCGCCGGTGAGCACCTTGGCGATCGTATCGTCGAGGCCCGCCGGGCGGCTGGAGAGCACGAAGCGGCAGCGGGGGTGGGCCCGGGTGAACGCGGCGACGACCCGGGCGGTGCGGGCCCGCAGGGCGGTGTCGGCGACCTCGTCCAGCCCGTCGAGCAGGACCGCGACGCCGCCCCGCTTCAAGGCCGGGCCGACCCAGGCGCCGTAGCGCTCGACGAGGAAGTCGATCAGGGTCCGGGCGCCGGCCCGGGTGCGCGCGGCGGGGCTCAGCGCGCGCAGGGTGGCCCAGACGTGGCGCAGGGGCACGAAGAGCGGCAGCGGGAACGGCGCCCGGAAGCCCATCGCCTCGGCGTCGGCGGCGTCGTCCCGGCGGGCGCGGGCCAGGGCGACGGCGATCCGCTTGAGGGTGGTGGTCTTGCCCGAGCCGGGGTCGCCCTCGATGAGCAGGTGCGCGCAGCGGCGCAGGGCGTCCTCGATGCGCACGGTGCGCAGGGCCCGCTCGACGGCCTTGGCGGTGCGGGGGCCGGCGAGCAGGCGGCGCCAGACGACGGTCAGCGTCTCGGGGCGGCGGGCTTCGTCGTCGGGGGCGCCGGCCGCGGCGAGCCCGTCGCCGAGCAGCGCGGCGTGCTCGGGGGACGGCTCGGCGGCCTGGGGGTCGATGTCATCGTCGATGGCTTTCAGGGCGGCGAGCAGCGGGCCGTCTTCGCCGGGGCCGAGCCCCGCGGCGACGCCGCCGAAGAGACCCCGGGCGCGCAGGCCGCCGCGGCGGTCGGCGGCGGGGCGCTCGGCGTAGAGCGAGACATAGACGTCGTCGATGGACAGCTCGCCGGCCGCCTTGTCGCCGAGCAGGCCTTGCATCGGCATCGCGCCGCAGGTGGCCATGACCTCGGCGATGAAGACGTCGGGCTCGGGGGGCTCGGCGGCCTCGACCGGGCCGGCGTCGGCCTCGGCGAAGTGCCTCGGGACCGTGGCGAGCAGGTCGGCGTAGAGGACCCGCTCGAAGGCGACCGGCTCGACGAAGGGCGTCGGCTCGCCGAGGCGGGCGAGGCGGCCGAGCAGGTCGACGACGGCGAGCTTGGCCCGCAGTGCGCGGGCGGTGCCGAGGTTGGCCGGGCGGTCGCAGCGGTAGACGAGGACCCGCGGTGGGGCGGCATGCCATCGGGCGAGGGTGGCGTCGATGGCGTCGTCGATGGGATCGGGGTGGGCGTCGCGCAGCCGGTTGTAGAGCGCGACGACGATCAGGTCGACGTCGGCGATCGCGGGGTCGAGCAGGCCGTCGGGGCCATCGGGCAGGCCGACGCGGGGCTCGGCGGGCCAGACGTCGAGGTGAAGCCCGGCGGCGTGGAAGGCGGCCTGGTTGAGCCGGCGCACGGTCTCGACGAGGCGGATGCGCTCCGGTTGCAGGTCGGGGCCGAAGGCGGGGTAGAGGCGGACGTGGCGGCGGGTCTGCATGGGCGACCATAGCCCGGCCGACGGGGGATGTCAGGGGGCCGGGCGCGGGTGTTGGAGCGGTGTAATGCCGCGCGGCGCCGGGCATCACTGCCCGATGAACTGCTCGGCGAGGCCCCGGGGCGTGCCGTCGGCGTCGAGCCACGCGTCGAGGACCAGCGCGTCGGCGATGTCGTCGCCGCCCATCAGCTTGTCGAGGATGCGCCCCGGCAGCGGGCGGGTCATCGGCGGGTTGTCTCCGCAGCCCGCCCGGGCGGGCTCGGGCGCGACGCAGTGGCCGGTCGAGACGTTGACGATGTTGCCCGGCTCGACCATGCGGTCGAGGTCGTAGGCCACCTGACCCACCCGCTCGGCGAAGGCCTCGGCGGGCGCCTCGGCGCACCACCCGCGGTCGGCGCGGGGGTCGAGGGGGTTGATGGGGCAGCCGTCGTCGCCGAAGAGGAAGAGCCCGGTGCCCAGGCCGGTGATCATGCGCACGTAGAACGGGGAGTTGCGCTGATTGCCCGGGTTCTGGCCGATCTCGCGGCGCAGGACGTCGAAGTCGATGGCGGCGAAGTCCCGCCGCTCGTAGGCCGCGGCGAAGAGGTCGTACTCGGCCATCAGCGCCCGGTCGCTCGTCATGTCGGCGTTGATGTGGCAGCCGACGCAGTACAGGGGGCCCTCCTGCCCGGGCGCGGTGGCGCCGCGGATGGAGTGGGGGGCCATGGCGTCGGCCGAGAGCGCGGGGAAGAGGTTGCGGCCGTTGCGCCCGGGGCTGTTGCCTTCGCCCCGGCGGTCGCCGAAGGCGAAGGTCGGCGAGGTGCGCGCCGGGCCGTCGGTGAAGCGCCAGAAGGCTTTCTCGGCGGGCGAGAACCGGGTGATGCGGCCCCGGGGGCCGACGCCGATATAGGTGAGGATCGGGGTCTGATAGATCGTGTTCGGGCTGGCATCGGCGAGCAGGGTGCGTTCGCCGGTCATATGGCTGAAGGCTGGCGGGTCGTCGTCGCCGACGATGCGGCCGGCGATGTGGCATCCGATGCAGTTGTTGGTCCACGAGGCATGGCACGCGGCGCAGTCGAGGGTCTCCATGTGGGTGAACCCCGGGGCGACGAGGTTGCCGTCGTCCTGCCGGGGTCCGGTGCCGGTCTGCCCGTTGCCGTCGGCCCGACCCATGGCGTACGACGCCTTCGGGCTGTACAGAGGCCGGTCGTCGGTCGGATGCATACGGGGGGTGTTGACGGTCACGTCGCGGGTCTGCACGACATAGTACATGTCCCCCTCGATGCGGCTGCGCAGCCAGTAGTGGCCGGCGGCGTCCTTGGTGACGTGGCGCAGCGGGTTGCCGCCGGCGTCGACCGCGCACTCGGCCGGCTCGCCGGTGTACGTCTCGCACGGCTCGGTGCGGGCGAAGGCGTCGACGGTGCCATGGCACGACTCGCATGTGATGCGGGTCGCGTGCTCTTTGCGGCTGACGATCTCGCTCGAGGTGGGGTCGTCGGCGGTGCCCCCGTGCACGTCGCGGCTGCCATGGCAGTCGATGCAGACCATGCCCGCCTCGGCGTGCACGTCGGGCGGGGTGTCGTCCCGGCCGTCGCCGTCGTAGTCCTCGAACTCGAGGTAGCGGTCGGCGGGGCGGCCGTCGAAGGTGGCGCTGGTGGCGGGGTCGATCAGGTCGATCCGGGGCCCGGTGCCGCCGTAGGGGGCGGGGTCGATGGCCCGGTAGCGGGCGGGGCTGAACGGGTATTGGCGCGTGGCCCCGAGGTCGCCGTCGGGGTCGGGGCGGATGCCCCAGTATTGCAGCACGGTCTGGTTGCTGTCCCGATGGCACGCGAGGCACGCCCGGTCGCTGATGCCCCGGATGGTGGTGCCGTTGGGCAGGGTCTTGATCACGTTACGGATCTGGTGGTCGCGGACGTGCGGGCGCTCCCCGGGCTGCAAGGCGTCGGGGTCGGCCGGCTCGTCGCGGGGGATGTTGACGTCGTTGCCCCGGTAGCGGCCGTTGTTGGCGTACTCCATGTGGCACGCGGGGCAGCCCGAGGCCCGGTAGCGGCCGGCGCGGTCGTTCGAGCCGGCGCTCCACAGGTGGCAGTCGCCGCAGCGGGCGTTCACCTGGGCGTCGATCAGATCGGCGAGGGCGGTGCCGGCGCCGACCCGGTTGGGGCGGTCGACCTCGCTCTGGTCGACGTCGCCTTCGAGGTCCCGGGCGGCGAAGCCGTCCAGCGGGCCCCCGAAGCCGGCGGGTTCGGGCTGGGCGGTGAGCCCGCCGATCGCCCGGGGGGCCGTCGTGGCGCTCAGCGGGGGCTGCCCGGCCCGGGGGTCGACCCCGACGGCGAAGCGGGCCCCGGAGAAGATCCCGGCGTTGGTGGCGTGCAGCCCCCGGGGCACCCACTCGGCGTGGTGCTCGGCGTGGCACCCCGCCTGCCCGCAGCCCCGGCCGGCGGTGACGACCCGCAGGTCGCCGGGGTTGACGAATTGCAGGTAGTCCAGCCGGGTGTGGCGGCGGCCGTCGACGTCGTAGGGCTCGCCGGCCCGGCGGTCGAGGCCGGTGAGGGTGAGCCGCTCGACGTGGGCCGCGAGGTCCCCGGCCCGGTGGTCCCGGTCGCCGACCTCGGGCGGCGGGGGCACGTGGCTGCCGCGCGCGTCGCCGCCCGCGCCGTCGCCGCCGTGGCAGCCGGTGCACGGGATCGCGTCGGATGGGGGGAAGGCGTGGGGGTTGGCGAGCCCGCCGCCGCTGTAGTCGTCGGCCGCCCGGGCGCCGTTGTGGCAGATCATGCAGCTCTCGGCGTCGCAGCCGACGATCTGCTCGTCGGTGGCCCCGTCGCAGTCGTCGTCGACGCCGTTGCACTGCTCGTCGGTCGGGGTGCACGGCGCCGGTTCGGGCTCGGGGTCGGGCGCGCCCCCGTCGGGGCGGGCGGGCAGCTCGGGAAAGTAGTCGATGCAGCCGCCGAGGCAGAGGGCGAGGGCGATGGCAGGCGCTGCGCGGCGCGGGCCCGGGCGGGTCATGTCCGATGGCCTCCGTGTGCGGTGCGGCGGGGCGGCCCGCATTGACAGGGTCTCACCCCGGGGCCCACGATACGCCGACCGGGGAGCGACGGACAGGTGTTCGCATGGCATCAGCGCGCAGATCGGGGGTCGTCGGGCTGGCGCTGACACTCGCCGTCGGGCCGGCCGCCGCGGTCGAGGGGGGCTGCTTCGCCGCGGGCGACGCGATGGCCGCCGAGCGCTGGGCCGAGGCGGTGACGCTGCTCGAGGCGCGGGTCGAGGCCCCCGCGTGCGCCGAGAACGCGGGCAACCTGCGCTACAGCCTGGGGTTCAGCCTCGAGCAGCTCGCCGCCGATGATCCGTCGCGCGCGTGTGATGCGGCCGAGGTCTATCGGGCGGTGCGGGCCGACGACGCGGCGGTCGCCGAGGCGGCGAAGGCCGGCGCCGAGCGGGCCGAGGCGCTGTGTGCCCGCAGCCGGCGCACGGTGACGGTGAGCGATCCGCCGGAGGACGCGCCGCCGGTGGTCGAGACCCGGGTCGAGCCGGCGCCCGAGCCGGGCGCGCTGCGGTGGATCCTGGCCGGCTCGGCGGTGGGGCTGGCGGCGGCCGGCGGGGTGCTGCTGTTTCTGGGGGTGCAGGCCGACGACGAGCGCGCGGCGGCCGAGGCGGTGTGGCTCGACCCCGGCGTGAGCGACGCCGAGGCGCAGGCGGCCCGGGGGGACTTCGATGAGGCCGGCGGCCGGGCGACCGCCTTGGGGATCTCGGGCTGGGCGGCGCTGGCGGCGTCGGTCGGGCTGGGCGTCGCGGCGGTGGCGGTGTGGAGCGCCGACGGGCCCGCGGTGGCGGTGGGTCCGGGCGGGATGAGCCTCGGCTGGCGCTTCTGATCGTCCCGAGCGCTCAGGGCCGCCGGCGGAAGGGCGCGGCGAGCTGGCCCAGGTAGTCGGTGGGGTAGTCTTCGTCGCCTTCGAATCCGATGCCATCCGGTGGGATGTCATGCCCCGGGTGATAGCGGGTGCCGAAGATCAGATCCCAGCAGATGAGGTTGCCCCCGTAATTGGCCCGGGCGCCGGGGCCGGTGCGGGCGTGGTGCCAGCGGTGCAGCTCGGCCATGGCGAAGACGTGATTCAGCGGGCCGAGGCGCAGGTCGAGGTTGGCGTGCTGGAACATGCCGTGGATCGCGCCGACGACGAGGAACAGCGACAGGATCGGGGCCGGGGTGCCCAGCAGCATCAGCACCGGGAGCTGGGTGAAGAAGACGAGGCCGGCGTCGAGCGGGTGGAACCGCCCGGCGTTGAGCCAGTACATGCGCGGCGCGCTGTGATGCACCGCGTGCAGCCGCCACAGCGCGGGCGTGGTGTGCATCCAGCGGTGCAGCCAGTAGTAGGGCAGCTCGGCGATGATCAGCGCCAGCGCGAGCTGGAGCGGCCAGGGCCAACCGACGGGCCACAGCGTCCAGGGCACGTCGGCGGCGCCGAGGAGCGCGGCGAGGCCGGCGAGGAAGGCGGCCCGCAGGATCTCGGAGAGCGCGACGAACGAGACGACGGTGTGCAGCAGGTCGGTGAGGCGGTCGCGGCGGGGGCGGTTCCAGTCGGGGTCGAAGGGCATGATCCGCTCGGCGACGCCGACGATCAGCGCGGCGAGCAGCGAGGCGGCGCCGACGACGAGCGGGGGGTCGACGGTTGTCATCGCCCGGTGGGCCAGGGCGACGCCGCCGAACATGACCAGCGGGAAGAGTCCGTAGCGGGCGATGGCTCTCATGGCTCGGCGTTGGCCCGCCACGCGAGCAGGACGGTGGTGGTGGCGGCGGCGACGTTGAGGCTGTCGATGGCGCCGTACATCGGGATCTCGACGACGAGGTCGGCCGCCCGGCGCAGGCGGGGGGGCACGCCGATGTCTTCGGCGCCCATCACGAAGAGCGGGCGCGGGGGGTAGTCGGCCCGGTGGAACGGCACGCTGTCGGGGGTCTGCTGTACGGCGACGATCTGGTAGTCGGCCTCGCGGGCCATGCGGATCAACGCGGCGGGGTCGGGCGCGTGGCGCAGCGGCAGGAGGCGGTCGGTGCCCCGGGCCGGGCTGCGGAAGAGCTCGCCCCGGCCGACGAGGAAGACCTCCCGCAGGCCGGCGGCCTCGGCGCTGCGCACGGCGACGCCGAGGTTGATGTCGAACCGGGGGTGGCACATGGCCAGCGCGGCCGGGCGGCGGCGGGCCCGGGGGATGGGGTCGCCGGGGCGCAGGCCGTAGGGCGGCTTCGCCGAGGGCGCGTCGCTGCGGGCGTGGGGGCCGAGGCGGCGGTCGAGGGCGGCGGCGGTGTAGTGGCCGGCGCGGGCCCGGGCGGCGAGCCAGGCGACGCCCGGGTCGCGGTCGGCGCACAGCGCGGCGAGCGCGGGGTGTTCGGGGGGCAGGGCCCGGGCGGCGGCGGCGCGCACCCGGGGGTCGGCGTCGGTGACGAGGGGCGCGACGGCGTCGAGCGCGCGCCGGCGGGCGAGTCCCCAGGCGGCGGCGACCCGCGGGCCGTCGAGCAGCGCGGCGAGGGCGTCCCGGTCGGCGAGGTGGTCGAGCGCGGTGGCGTCGCCCCGGGCGGCGGCGGCGGCCAGGGCTGGGTGTCCGGGGTCGAGGCGGGCCTGCAGGCGCTGCACGACGGGCGGGGCGTCGGCGGGCGCGACCCGCAGGGCGTCGAGGTCGAGCGACGGGTGGGCGTCGAGGTCGAGCAGCTCCAGCGCGGCGGCGGCCCGCTCGACGACGCCGGGGTCGTCGTCGCCGAGGGCGGCGCACAGCGCGGCGGGGTCGGTGGCCGGGGTGGCGCAGGCCCGGCGGATGCGGGGCAGCGGGTCGCCGCGCAGGGCGGGGGCGAGGGCCGGCTCGACGCCGTCGGCCATGACCGCGAGCACCCGCGCGGCCGAGGCCCGCAGTCGGGGGCGGCGGTCGGGGTCGCCGAGCGCGGTCCGCAAAGGCGCCCGGGCTTTGTCGGGGTGGATCTCGCTGAGGATGCGGGCCGCCCGCCGCCGGGTGGTGCGCTGGGGGGCGTCGAGCAGGGCGACGAGGGCGGTGATGATCCGGTGGTCGGCGCGGGCGGCGACCCGGGCCCGGGCGCCGTCGCGGGTGACCGGGTCGGCGGCGTAGAGCGCGGCGTCGAGGGCGTCCCGATCGAGAGGGCGGCTCATGGGCCGGTTGTACCACGGGCGTTGCCGGCGATGGGGCGGTGACACGTTTCTGTCATGTGCCCCCTTGACCGCTCGGCGCGGGGGGCTTTTGATGGGCGCCGAACCCGCCGGCGGCGGGAGAGGAGCGTGGCATGAAGCGATTTTCTCCGGCCGGGGCGGTGATGCTCGCCCTGATGCTGGTGGCCGGTCCGGCGTGGAGTCAGGCGCCGGCCGATCCCCCCGCAGGCGCCCCGGCCGCGGGCGGTGAGGCCCCCGGCGGCGAGGCCCCCGGGGGAGATGTCCCGCCGACCCCCGGCGAGCCGGCGGCCGATCCGACGGCGGCGACCCCGGCGGCGCCAGCGGCGGGGGACGGCGCGGGTGATCCCGCCGTGGCGCCCGCGGCCGACCCACCGGGCGAGGCGCCAGCCGAAGACGTGGCGCCGGAGGCCCCGGCGGCCGAGGCGATGGCCGATCCAGCGGTGGATGTGCCGGCGCCGGCCGCGGCCCCGGGCCCAGGCCCGATCAGCCTCTCCGCGCTCAAGGAGAAGGGCGCCGACCTCGGCTCGAGCTGGCTCGAGCGCCTGCGCAGCCTGGGCGGCATGTTCGTGCTGCTGCTCATCTGCTGGCTGCTGTCGAACAACCGCAAGGTCATCCCGTGGCGGGTGGTGGTGTGGGGCATCGGCTTGCAGGTGCTGATGGGCATCTTCGTGCTGCGCTCGGACGCCGGGCGCTGGCTGTTCGAGAAGGTCAACGGGCTGTTCGTGGGGCTGCTGGGCTTCACCACCGAGGGGTCGGCCTTTTTGTTCGGCAACCTGGCCCGGGTGCAGAACGTGCCGGTGGGGCCGACGCCGCCCGGTCAGTATCCGCCGTTCGCCGACTCGGTGCAGGCCACCGCCAACGTGGCCGAGGTGGGCGCCTTCTTCGCGTTCAACGTGCTGCCGACGATCATCTTCTTCTCGTCGCTGATGGCGGTGCTCTATCACATCGGCGCGATGCAGCAGGTGGTCCGGGGCGTGGCGTGGGTCATGCGCAAGACGATGCGCACGTCGGGCTCGGAGACGCTGTCGGCGTCGGGCAACATCTTCGTGGGTCAGACCGAGGCCCCGCTGCTGGTGCGGCCGTTCGTCAAGGGCATGACCGAGAGCGAGTTGATGGCGGTGATGACCGGGGGCATGGCCACGGTCGCCGGCGGGGTGATGGCGGCCTACATCGGCTTTCTGAACAAGGACTTCCCCGACATCGCGGGGCACCTGCTGTCGGCCTCGGTGATGAGCGCCCCGGCGGCGCTGGTGGCGGCGAAGCTGATGGTGCCCGAGCCCGATCCGGAGAAGTCGGAGACGTACGGCGAGTGCAAGGTCGACCTCGAGAAGATCGACGTGAACCTGATCGGCGCGGCGGCCCGCGGCGCGGGCGATGGGCTGAAGCTGGCGCTGAACGTGGGCGCGATGCTGCTGGCGTTCATCGCGCTCATCGCGCTGATCAACGCCCTGATCGGCTGGGGCGCGGGGCTGCTGGGCTTCGAGGGCGTGACGTTGCAGGGCATCTTCGGCTGGCTGCTGTCGCCGCTGACGTGGCTGATGGGCGTGCCGTGGAGCGACGCGGCGGACGTGGGGCAGCTCGTCGGGATCAAGACCGTGGTCAACGAGTTCGTGGCCTACAAGGAGCTGGGCGGGCAGCTCGGCGCAGGGGTCTTCGACAGCCCGCGGTCGGTGGTGATCGCGACCTACGCGCTGTGCGGGTTCAGCAACTTCGCGTCGATCGCGATCCAGATCGGCGGCATCGGCGGCATCGCGCCGGAGCGCAAGAGCGATCTGGCGCGGCTCGGGCTGCGGGCGATGATCGGGGGCACGATCGCGTGCCTGCTGACGGCGACGGTGGCCGGGCTGCTGATCTGATCGGGTGGCTCGGGGCGACCCGCCCGCTGGATGGGCTCGCATCCCCTGCGACGGCGGATCGGGGGGTTGCCGAGCGAACGGGGTGGCTCAGGCGGTGGCGGCCCGTCACGACGGGTGGGGCCCGGGGTATGGGGCTGGTGAGCGGTGGGGTGGCTCGGGCGGTGGCGGCCCGTCCGCCGGATGGGGCCCCGCCTCCCTGCTTCGGCGATCTGGATCGCCGGCCCATGTGATCCAGGGGCTCGGGGCACGCCTGCGTTTCGGCTTCGGTGCGGGCCTGTAGACGGTCGGCGGGGCCCCATCCGTCGGCCGTTCCGCGCGTTCATCGGGGGAAATGGGCGAGGGTCGGGCTGCGGCGGGATCTGGGGCTGGTGAGCGGCGGGGTGGCTCGGGCGGTGGCGGCCCGTCACCCGGCCGTTCCGCGGGGTCATCGGGGGAATGGGCGAGAGTCGGGGAAGAGACCAGGCGTCGTCTGCGGAGGGGCGAGGGTGAGGACGAGGAGGGCGGTCAGGGTCCGTCTTCGGCGGTCTCTTCGGGGCCCACGGCCCACAGGCGGCGGATCGTGCGCAGCAGGAAGGCGATGACCGGGGCGAAGACGAGCCCTACGACGTGGGCCACGGCGACGAGCCACGGCTCCACGCCGTAGGGGTGATCGCCTGGCGGGCGGTCGCGCAGCCAGGCGGCGTAGTCCGGGTCGGGTAGGGCGTAGGTGACGGCCTGGATGGCGGCGAGCAGCAGGTGCAGGCCGAAGACGTAGAGCACGCCCCGGGCGACGAAGCGCCGGCCCTCGGGGTCGCCGCTGACGACGTAGGCCACGTCTCCGCTGATGGCGATGAAGGGCCAGATGAGCAGGTACCAGCCGGGCAGGGGGTCGCGGGGGTTGTCGGTGAGCTCGAGCACGGCGACGCCGACGAGGCCGGCGATCAGCGCGCCGAGGGCGAAGAGGTGGGCTCGGCTGTCGCGGATGGGCGGCGTCTTCGGCGGGGTGGGCAGCACGGGACCTCGCGGGTGATCGTGGGGAGGATGGTCCGGCGGGGGCAGGCGTCGCGATCCCGTCGACGGTGATCGGCGGTGGGCGGGCGGGGCTATGCTGCGCGGATGGCGAAGTGGGCGCGGCTGAACGTACGGGCGGACGATCCGCGGGTGGTGCGGCAGAGCACGGAGAACGGCTGCGGCGCGGCGTGCGCCCGCATGGTGCTGCTCGATCGGGGCATCGACGTGGGTCTGGCCGAGATCGCGGCGTGGCTGTCCGAGCCGTGCGACGCCACGGCGCTCGCCAGACGGCTCGACTCACTCTCCGGCGGGCGCCACACCTGGCGGGGCGGCGCGCTGGGCAATGACGTCCCGCTGGGCGCCGCGCTCGCGGCGCTCACCGGCTCCGGGCCCGTGGTGGTGCAGTTCGAGGTTGATCATCGCGCCATCGGCCACTGGCTGGTCGTCGATGGCGTCGAAGGTCGAAGGGTTCGCGTGCGGGATCCAGCCGGCTTGGCGTACGATATGCTACTCGCCCAACTCGCCCGCGACGCCACGTTCATCACGATCGTCGCTGAGAGATGAGAGAGGAGGTGGCCATGCGCTTCGTGGTGCTCGCGATCGAACCGGATGATGATCGAGTGACGGCCGAGCTGGGCCGGGAGGATGTGCATCATCGAGTCGATGCGCTGATCGACGGCGATCCGCACAGCTTCGACATCGAGTTCCAGGCCAACGTCGGCGCCGATGGCATCCATCTCATCAGCCCCGAGCTGGATTTCGGCCGGCGGCTGCGGTTCCACCCCGGCGTCTACCGCTCGGTGATCAGGATGGTCGGCCGCGTCCGGCGCGGCGAACCGGTCGATCTGCCCTGCGACCTGTCCCACATGGCGGGGGTCGCCGACCCCTCCCCCGCCGCCTCGCTCTGACTGCCCCGCTTCCCCCCGACGGAGGTCTCCGTGGCCCGCACCCGTGACGAGATGGCCGCCCGCGCCGCGCTCGAGCTGAGCGACGGCGACGTGGTCAACCTGGGCATCGGCATCCCCACGCTGGTGGCCAACCACCTGCCCGACGACGTGCGCGTCTGGCTGCACTCCGAGAACGGGCTGCTGGGCATGGGCCCCTTCCCCTACGAGGGCGAGGAGGACGCCAAGATCATCAACGCCGGCAAGCAGACCGTCACCGCGCTGCCCGGGGGGTCGTTCTTCGACTCGGCGACGAGCTTCGCGATGATCCGGGGCGGCCACGTCGACGTGGCGGTGTTGGGGGGCATGCAGGTGGCGGCCGGCGGTGATCTGGCGAACTGGATGATCCCCGGCAAGCGGGTGAACGGCATGGGCGGGGCGATGGATCTCGTGTCGGGGGCTCGGCGGGTGGTGGTGCTGATGACCCACTGCGACAAGCACGGGCAGGCGAAGCTGCTCGACCGGTGCACGCTGCCGCTGACCGGGGTCGGCTGCGTCGATCGGGTCATCACCGACCTGGGCACGCTGGACGTGACCGACGACGGCTTCGTGCTCGTCGACGTGGCCGACGGGCACACCGCCGACGAGGTGCGGGCGAAGACCGGCGCGCCGGTGCGCTGAGCCCCGGCCGGCGCCGGCTCAGCGGTCGCCCGGCTTGGGGATGAGCGCGCGCAGGGCCCGGCGCACGGCGCGCAGCTTGGGCAGGTTGCGCCAGCGGGTCTGGCCAGGGCTCCGGCGGGGGGTCGTCGCGGGCTTCATGGGGCACCTTCCGAAGGTTGGTCGGGGTTCGCGGGCGGCCGGTCTCGCTCCGGGAGGCTGCGGCGTTCGATGCGATGGTGGCGCGCGGCGCGGGCGAAGATCTCGCGCAGGCTGCGCCGGCTGCGGTGCGTGCGGCTGCGGGGGCTGGTGTCGGTCATGGTGGCCTCGGGCGTCGGGTGTCGAGACATCATCACTGCATGTATCGGGCCGACTCCGAACTGGCGGTAGACCGTCATCGGATGGGGGCCCTCCGGGGCACTCTGCCTCGCGGGCGCCGGGGGCGCGTCGGGGTGCCCCGCTCACGTCGGCGGGCGCAGCCGCACGTCGAGGCGGCGGGGCGTCGCGGGCGGCTGTGGACCGGGGATCGGGATCAGCTCGGCGAGGGCCTGCCAGACCGGCCGCAGCGGTCGGGCGCTCACCGAGCGGGCGGCCGTCGGGCGGGCGGTGCAGGTGACGGGTCGGGTCCGACGCATGGCGAGCCTCCGGATCGGTGCGCATCACCACCATCGGCAAAGCGCGGCCGGAGGGCCATGACACGGGCATGACAGCGCCCGCGGAGCGGGCTCAGATCGCGGGGTCGGGGCGGGTTCGCGTCGTGCGGTACTCGATGGGGTCGATGTAGTCCCGCCCCTGGAAGATGCGCTGCACGAAGACGCCCGGCAGGTGGATGTCGTCCGGGCCCAGCTCGCCGAGCGGCACCAGGGCGTCGACCTCGACGACGGCCACCTTCGCCGCCATCGCCATGTGGGGGCTGAAGTTGCGGGCGGTGCCGTAGAAGCGCAGGTTGCCGAACGGGTCGCCCACCTCGGCCCGGATGATGGCGAAGTCGGCCTTCAGCGGGGTCTCGAAGATGTAGCGCCGGCCGTCGATGATCCGCTCCTCCTTGCCCTCGGCGACCACCGTGCCGACCCCGGTCGGGGTGAAGAAGCCGCCCAGCCCGGCCCCGCCGGCCCGGATGCGCTCGGCGAGCGTGCCCTGCGGCGTCAGCTCGACCTCCAGCTCGCCGGCCAGGTACTGCTGCTGCAAGTCGGGGTTGCCGCCGATGTAGCTGCCCACCACCCGGGCGACCTTGCGCTGCTTGAGCAGGATCGCCAGCCCCTGGCCCGCGTTGCCGCAGTTGTTGCTGATGATGGTCAGGTCGCGGATGTCCTTGCGGGCCAGCTCGGCGATGCAGTTCTCGGCGTTGCCGCACAGCCCGAAGCCGCCCGACATGATCGTGGCCCCGGTGAAGACATCGTGCAGGGCGGAGGCGGCGTCGGGGTGCACCTTCTTCTGGCTCATGAGTCGTCTCCGGCGGCGGTGAGCGCGGCGTCGATGAGGTCCAGGCCTTCGTCGAGGGTGGCCCGGTCGATCACCAGCGGCGGCGCGATGAAGAGCTGGGTCCACTTGCGGCAGATGTGGAGCCGGCGGGCGCGCAGCTCGGCGTCGAGGCGGGCCAGGAACGACCCCGGCGGCGTGGGCGCGGCGTACGGAATGAGCGGCGCGCGCGACCCGGGCGCGGCGAAGTCCAGCACCCCGAGCAGCCCCAGGTTGCGGGCGTCGCCGATGAGCGGGTGCTTCGCCTTCAGCCCGGCCAGGCGATCGGCGAGGTGGGCCCCCATCGCGGCGGCGTGCGCGATGAGCCCGTCGTCCTCGTACACCCGGATGGCGGCCACCCCCGCCGCGCAGCTGATCGGGTGGGCGTAGCCGGTCAGCCCGCACCACAGCGTCGAGTCCTCGAAGTGGGCCGCGATGGCCCGGCGCATCGCCACCGCCGCCAGCGGCGCGTAGCCCCCGGTGATGCCCTTGGCCATCACGATCATGTCGGGCACCACGTCGAAGTGGTCCACCGCGAACCAGCGTCCGGTGCGCCCGAAGCCGCTGAGCACCTCGTCGGCCACCAGCAATATGCCGTAGCGGTCGCAGATGGCCCGCACCGTCTTCCAGTAGTCGGGCGGCGGCACGAAGGCCCCCGCGGTGCCGGTCATGCCCTCGAGGAAGATCGCCGCGATGCTCTCGGGCCCCTCCATCTGGATGATGTGCTCGATGTGCGTCGCGCAGCGGGTGCCGCACGCTGGGTGCTCCAGCCCGAACGGGCAGCGATAGCAGTACGGATCCTCGGCCCGCAGCACGCCCCACAGGCCGGGCTCGGTGGCCCAGCGGCGGTTGTCGCCGGTGAGCGACAGCGCGCCCATCGTCGCCCCGTGGTAGCTGCGGCGGCGGGCGATGACCTTCTGCCGGCCGGTCACCAGCCGGGCGATCTTGTAGGCGTTCTCGTTGGCCTCGGCCCCCGACAGGCACAAGAAGACGTGGTCCAGATCACCGGGCGTCACCCGGGCGATGGCCTCGCCCAGCGCCGCCTTGGCCTCGAAGACCGCCGCCGGGTGGGCGCAGGCCAGCTCCCGGGCCTGGGTCGCGATGGCCTCGGTAATGCGGTTCTCGCCGTGGCCCAGGTTGGCGTTGAAGACCTGGCTCTCGAAGTCGAGCCACCCGTGGCCCTCGTGGTCGAAGAACCGGGCCCCCTGCCCCCCGGTGATGCTGACCGGGCGGGCGCTCTGCTGGGCGCTCCAGGTGTAGAGCACATGCGCCCGCTGCCGCCGCTCGAGGTGGGCCGGCGAGCCGGGCGGAGGACCCACCGGGCGGGGCGTCGGCGGGTGGTCGGGGTCGAAGTCGGGCTTCATGTCACGTCTCGGCCAGGGCCAGCGCCAGCGCGGCGACGAGGCGGTCGATCTGCGCCGCGCCGATGGTCAGCGCCGGCGCCAGGGCCAACGTATCCGGCGCCGGGCGGGCCACGTCGACCCCCACCCGGGCCAGGGCCGCCTGCACCCGCTCCGCGCGCCACGCGCCCAGCCGCAACACCCGGTACAGCCCCCGGCCGGCGCGGACCTCGGGCGCGAGCCCCAGCGCCCGCAGCCCGGCGCTGAGCTGCGCGCTGCGGGCGGCGACCGCGTCGGGGTCGACCGCGAACATCTGGTAGTGCAGCCGGGTGGCCGACAGCGGATCACCGTCCCAGGTGCTGATGAACGCCAGCGGCTTGGCCACATAGGTCGCGTCGTCGACGAAGATGTGGCCGATCTGGCCCCCGGCCCACCACAGCACCGCGTTGGGCGGCGCCGACTGGCCATCGGCCCACCAGAAGCGCCCCCCGCCGGCCCGGTAGAAGCCGCTGTGGGTCTCGGAGAGCACCAGCGGCACCCCCGTCTTCTCCCGCCACGCCACCAGGGCGTCCCACGCCGCGGCGTCGAGCGCCCGGCCGGTGCGGGCCTGGATGCCCTCGCAGAACAGCCCCAGGATGTGATCGGCCCCGAAGCGCTCGACCACCGCGTCGAGCGCGGCGATGGTCTGCGCGATGCCATCCGCCGGGTGCGGCACCAGCGGCCAGTCGAAGAAGCCGTGCAGCGGGCTGTCGCCGCCGGGCGCGGTCAGCGAGCGGCTGGCGGCGGTCGTGTGGCCGAAGTCGCCGTCCACGAAGCCGATGACCTGATGCCCCGCCTTGCGGGTGTGCTTGAGCACCCGGATGGTCTTGTCGACCATCTCGTCGGCGCAGCTCGTGAAGTACATGTGCCCCAGCCCCCGCGGCGCCCGGTGACGCAGCCACTCCGCGTAGCGGGCGTAGGGCGGGGTGATGAAGTTGCTCACGGTCATCTTGGTGAGCGCCGACTCGTCGAACACCCCCAGTCGCCGGGCGCGCTCGAGCAGCGGGTGCCCCAGGCCGGTGGGCAGCGCGACACCGTCGGCCGCGTCGACCCGCCCCTGCCCTACCCGGGCGTGCTGCGGGCGCCCCTCGAACGGCCGCCGGTCGTGCCGCCGCAGGGGCAGCCGGTAGTAGCGGGTCATCGCCGACGGCGCGCCGTACTGCCCGGGGTAGCGGGCCACCTCGTAGGCCCCGAAGCGCTGGTTGAGGCGCCACATCGCGGCGGCCTCGCCCATGCGGTTGCGCCCGGCGATGTAGGCGTAGCGCGGCCGCCCGTCGGAGCGCCGCTCGGCCAGGGCCGCCCGGATCATCGCCGCCCGCAGCCGCCAGCCCACGCCCCGCCCGCGGGCCCGGGGGGCCACCGTCATATCGGCGCTGTACAGCGTGTTCAGGGCCCCGCGGTGGGGGTCCTGGCTCGGGCCGTCCGTGCTCGGCCACAGCTCCAGCGGCGCGCCGAAGGTGTAGCCCACCAGCCCCGCCGGATCCTCGGCGATGACGCACAGCCCCCCGCGGGACGCCGTCACCAGCTTCAGCAGCGCGATGGCGTCCCGCCGAGCCGGCTCGTAGGCCTCGCTCTGGATGCTCTCGATCTGATCGGCGTAGTCGGCGAACGCCTCGGCCCCTATGACGCGCACCCGGGTGCCCAGCGCGTCGGCCGCGAAGCGGACCAGCGAGAACCCGACCTTCGCCTCGAACGCCGCCGCGTCGGCGCTGCGGACCGCCGCGATCACCCCAGGCCCCCGGGCGTCGGCGCCCAGCCCCAGCATCGCCGCGCCCGCCTCGCGATCGACCGGGCTCAGCTCGCCCTCGACCCGCAGGACCCGGTCGGCGACCCCGCCGCTCTCATCGTCCAGGATCACCGCCAGATCGGGCCCCGCCGGCGCCTCCGCCTCGGGCGGCCCGTCCCACGCCGGCGGCGACTGCTCGCCCATGCGCCGGACCAGATCGTCCAGGTCGCCGTCGTCGCCCCCCGCCTGCTCGACCAGGGCGGTCAGCGAGGCGTGGATCACGTCGAAGATGCGGTCCACATCGGCCGGGGTCATGCCCCGGTTGAGCCGATAGCGCAGGGTGCGCTCGCCGGCGATGTAGACCATGTAGCCCCGATAGAACCGCTGCCCGATCAAGTGGTTGGCGATCGACTTGCTCGGCAGATCGAAGGCGAACGCGTCGCCCACCACCCGGGCCCGGGTCACGATGTCGGGCCACGCCTCCATCAGCCGCTTCAGCCGCCCCCGGGCCTGCGCCGCGTGCCCCGGGATCGAGCGCACCATGTCCAGGTGGGCCTTGCCCCGCACCATGCTCGCGACGTGGGACGACGTCGGCGTCGGATCGGGCCAGCGCGACAGCACGTAGCCCACCTGCGCCCGCTTGGCCCCGACGACCAGATCGGGCCCGTCGGGGTCGCCGTTCGCGTCGAGCAGCCGGAACTTCTGGTGCCAGAACACCGGCCCGCCCAGGCCGAAGCCGCTCTGCACCTCGTCGAAGATGAGCGGCACCCCGTAGGCCCGGGTCAGCGCCCGCAGCCCGTGGAAGAACCGCCGGGTCGCCGGCCGATCGCCGCCCTCGCACTGATAGGGCTCGATGGTCAGCGCCAGCACGTCCCCTTCGACGATCTGCTTCTCGGCCTCGGCGAGCACCTTCGCCTCGAGCGCGAGCAGGTCGTCGCCGTCCCAGTCGCGGCGCCCGTCGCGCGCGCGCCACGCCTGCCGCCAGCCGTCGGGGATGGGCGGATCGGCCGTGGGGTCGTCGGGCAGGGGGAACGGCAGGAACTCGGTCTCGAAGCCGGGGAGCTGGTACGGCGCCCGCTTGACCGGGTTCCAGGTGCTGTACAGCGCCAGCAGCGTGCGCCCGTGGAACGACCCGTGGAACGCCAGGATGCGCCGCCCGCCGGGCCCGTTCTGCCGGGCGAGGTGGAACGCCTTCTCGTTGGCCTCGGCCCCGCCGTTGCAGAACGTCACGTAGCGCAGGCCGGGCGAGGCCACCGCCCGGATCGCGTCCCGCAGCGCCGAGACCGCCGGCCGGGAGATCGGGTGCGCCGGGGGAGGCGCGGCGCCCAGATACGGATCGAACGCGCCCTCGTCCAGCGCCGCCTGAGCCGCCGCCGGCCGCACACCCGCCGCGTGGGAGGCGATCTGGCTGGCCGAGTCCACGATCTGGAGCGGGTCGTCGTCCACCGAGCGCAGATACGGCCCCTGGCTGCGGCGCAGGTCGATGACCGCCGGCTTCTTCTCCCGGGGCAGGAAGTCGCCCCCGTAGAACCGCTCCAGCAGCGCGCCCGACCGGGGCAGCGTGCCATCGGTGGGGATGGCGATCTCACGGGGCGGCATCACCACGAACGGCTCCGGATCGGCCCGGTACAGCCCGTCGAGGAAACCCAGCAGCCGGTCCTCGAGCCGCTCGAGGGGCAGCGAGCCGTCCAGCGGCAGCGCGATGCCCGCCTCGTCGACCTCCAGGCCGGCGCTCTTCGCCCGGCCGGCGGCGGCTGCGGCGCTCAGCCGCCGCCCGTCGACCCGGACGTGGCTCAGCCGATCGAACCGCAGCCGGGCCAGCTCGCCGTCGGCCGACTCGACCTGCTCCAAAGGCAGACCGAAGCGCTCGGCGACCTCTTCGAGCCGGTGCAGACGCTGCAAGTGATGAAGGCGCTGGGCGCGCGGATGATCGAGAGCCATGAGTCCACCTCCCTGTGTATGCCAGCTCAGTCGGCCGCCAGCGCGTCGAGCGCCGCGTGTGGGGTGACCGCGCCGAACGCAGCCTGCATCACGGCCACCGGCCAGGTGGTCAACCGCGGGGCGCACGAACCCGCCGGGCGCCAGTTGCCGCTCATGCCGATGCCGCCGAACGGCAGCAGCCCCGAGGCCCCGTTGGTGCTGCGGTTGAAGTTGACCACGCCCACCCGGACCGCGTCGTAGAAGTCTTCCAGAGCCTCGGGCCGGGCCGAGAACAGCGAGGCGCTGAGGCCATACGGGTTGCGGGCCGCCCGGGCCAGCGCGTCGGCCTCGTCGACGGCCACCTCGAGGTCGACGTGGGGCCCGAACAGCTCGTCCCGCAGGTGCGGCTCGTCGCCCGACACCCGATACAGGCTGGGGGTCACCCCCGCCGCGCCGTCGGCCTCCTCGCTCTCGACGAGCACCTCGACCGTCGGCGCCTCCCGGGCCCCGGCCAGCGCCGCCAGGAAGCGATCGCGGGCCGCCACCGAGGCCAGCGGGCCGAAGAACGTCGCCCCATCGGTCGGATCACCCGGCTTCGCCGCCGAGAACAGCGCCGTCAACCGGGCGATCAGCTTCGGAGCGATGCCCGGGGTCACGACGACCCGCGAGGTCGCCGTGCACCGCTGCCCGCTCGTCAACAGCGCGCCCAGCGCGATCTCGCGCACCGCCTGATCGAGATCGGCGTCGTCGAAGACCACCGCCGGGTTGCGCCCGCCCAGCTCGAGGCTGACCTTCTTGTGCGGCTGATCGAAGGTCGCCTGCCGGATGCGGCGCCCGGTCGCATAGCTGCCGGTGAAGACGACGCCGTCGACGCCCGCTTGGGCCACCAGCGCCGCCCCGACCTCGCCCCGGCCGTGCACCACGTTGAGCACGCCCGCCGGGAAGCCGGCGTCCTCGAACAGCTCGGCGTAGCGCTGCCCGCACAGCGGCGTCACCTCGCTGGGCTTGACCACCACCGTATTGCCCACCACCAGCGCCGGGATGACGTGGGTGTTGCACAGGTGCACCGGGAAGTTGAACGGCCCGACGACGCCCACCACCCCCAGCGCGTGGAACCGCTGCTCGCCCGGGGCCCCCGGCGCAGCCGGCGGCAGCTCGTGGGGCAGGCCGGCGATGACCCCGTCGATCTTGCCCGCGATGGACTTCGCCTCGACCCGGGCCTCGCCGATGGGCTTGCCCATCTCGGCGGTGATGGCCTCGGCGATGCGCTCGACGTGGGCCCCCACCTTGCCCCGGACCCGATGCAGCGCCGCGATGCGGTCGTCGAGCGACGCCCGGCGCCAGCCCTTCGCCGCCGCCCGGGCCGCCTTCACCGCCGCGTCCACCGCGGCGACATCGGCCCGCGCCTCGAGCACCACCCCGCCCCGGTAGGGATCGACCGAAGAGAACGCCTCGCCCGCGCCGCCCGCGAAGACCCCGCCGATGTAGTCCCCGCGGAACAGATCCTTCACCGCCATCTCGCCTCCTCGTCGCTCATCGACCGCGCCGCCCGGGCAGGCTCAGCCCCAGCTTGCGCATCGCGCTCTTCAGATCGGTCCACACCTGCCGCTTGCTCTGCGGATGCTGGGCCAGCGCGTTGGGGTGGAAGGTCGCCAGCACCGGCACCCCGCCGTGGGCGTGCCACTGCCCGCGCAGGTGGGGGAGCTGCTGCGCCACGCCCGAGAGCTGGCGGGCGGCGACCCCGCCCAGGGCGATGATCACCTCGGGGCGCACGATCGCGATCTGCCGCTCCAGGAAGCCGCCGCAGGCCTCGAGCCCCGGATCGGGCCCCTGCTCGGGGTCGTGACACTTCACCAGATGGGTCAGGTACACCTGCGAGCGATCGAGCCCCATCGCCCGCACCATGCGCCCGAGGAGCTGCCCGGCGTCATCGACGAACGGCAGCCCCACCTGATCATCGGCCCGACCCGGCTGATCGGCGACGAACATCACCCGGGCCTGCGGGTGCCCCGCGCCGAACACCAGCTCGGTGCGCCCTTGGTGCAGCGGGCAGCGGGTGCAGGCCCCGATCTCGTCCCGCAGGACGCGCAGCGCCGCGGCGGCGGTCGGGGTGTCGCCCTCGACGGACGGCAGCGCGGACGGCGGGGGGCTCGCCGCGGGCTCCACCGGCGCCGCGGACGCCGCCGCCGGAGACCCGGACGGCGCGGTCGGCCTCGGCGCGGCGGGCGGCGCCGACGGCGCGCTCGACGGATCGGGCTGCGGTGCCGAGCGCGGGGCGGCCTGCGGCGGAGGTCCCTTCGCCCGCCGCCGGGCCGCCGCGGGCGTCGCCGCCCCCGCCGCCTCGGCCAGCTTCGCGAACCCGGCCGGCGCCGCCCGGGGGGCATCCCGCCGATCGCCGGGCGTCGCGCCGCCTCTGGAGGCCCTGGCTCCCGGCGCCCTGTCTCCCGGCGCCCCGTCCCCCGGCGCGCTGTCGGCGATGCGCCCCAGCGGCGGCACCCGGAACCCCTCGGGCACCGGCAGCGCCGCGTCCCCCGTCTCGAGGTGCCACTCCAGCGCGCCCCGGGCCGCGGCGACCCACTGCCGCAGATGATCGGCGACCGTCCCGCCCATCAGCCCCCGCCCTCGGCCAGCCGCCCGGCCAGCCAGCCCACGATCGCCTCGGCCACCGCCGCCTTGCTCATCATCGGCAGCGCCTCGACCCGCTCCGGCCCGACCAGCCACACCCGGTTGTCATCCCCGGCGAACCCGGCCCCCGGCGCGCTGACGTCGTTGCCCACGATCAGATCGACCCGCTTGGCGAACAGCTTCGCCCGCGCCGCAGCCACCGGATCACCCGTCTCGGCGGCGAAGCCCACCAGCACCGGCCGCGCGTCGCCCGCCGTCGCCCGAGCCGCGCCCAGCTCGGCGAGGATGTCCGGGTTGCGCACCATGCGCGCCGTCCACTCATCACCGCTCTTCTTGCGCTTGCTCTCGCTGACCTCGGCCGGCCGCCAGTCGGCCACCGCCGCGGTCATCACCACCCCGTCGGCCCCGGCCGACCGGGCCACCATCGCCCCGTGCATCTCCCGGGCGCTGGTCACCGCCACCGCCTCGACCCCGTCCGGCGGCGTCAGGCTCACCGGCCCGTGCACCAGCGTCACCCGGGCCCCGGCCCGCTGCGCCGCCGCCGCCACCGCGAAGCCGGTCTTGCCGCTCGACGGGTTGCCCAGAAACCGCACCGGATCGAAGTGCTCCCGGGTCGGCCCGGCCGACACCACGACGTGCCGCCCGGCCAGCGTCCCCGCCGCCCGATCGCGCGGCTTCAGCGCCCCGGCCATCGCCTCGACGATCACCCCCGCGTCGGGCAGCCGCCCCGGCCCGACGTGCCCGCAGGCCAGCATGCCCGAGTCGGGCTGCACCACGACCCAGCCCCGCGCGCGCAGGCGGCCCAGGTTGCGCTGCACCGCCGGGTTCTCCCACATGTGGGTGTTCATCGCCGGGGCCAGCACCACCGGCACGTTCGCCGCGAGCAGCACCGTGCTGACGATCTCGTCGCCCAGGCCGCCGGCCGCCTTCCCGATCACGTTGGCCGTCGCCGGCGCGACCACCAGCGCGTCGCACTGCTGGGCGAAGGCGATGTGCCCGATCTGCATCTCTTCGGAGGGGTCGAGCGTGGCCGTCAGCACCGGGTGCCGGGTGATGGCCTGAAACGTCAGCGGCCCGACGAACTGCCGCGCGTTGGGCGTCATCGCCACCCGCACCGCGGCCCCCGCTTTCTGCAAGGCCCGGGTCAGCTCGACCGCCTTGTAGGCGGCGATACCCCCCGCGACGCAGAGGTGGATTGTGCGGCCTTCGAGCATGGGCCGAGAGGATACGCCCCGGGCGGGCGGGATCACAACGCAAGTCGCCGTCGGGCGCGCCGCCCCCCGGAGGCCGAAGGGTCACGGCTCGCTCGGGGCCTCCCGAAAACACAGCGCGTGCATGAAGCCCGCGCTCGACGGGCAGCGGACCCGGGCCCAGCGGCCTGCCTGCGACTCCACCGCGCACCGGGCCCCGCGGCGCTCGCGACCGATGATCGCGCTCCGGGTCGTGGGCTCGGCTCGAACCCGGCACCGGGCCACCACGACCTCGACGTGCCGCTCGGCGGGCGATGAGGCGGCATCGGCCGGCGCGGCGACATCGACGACCGGCACGGCCGCGCGTCGGCCGGCGGTCTCCACCGGAGCTGCATCCATCGGGAGCGCCGCCAGCGCGACCGTCGCCCCGCCGAGGATGACCGCGCTGAGCGCCAATGGCGCCCAATCCCCGCCCTGCCACGGCGGGCGACCGCTGACGAAGAGCGGCGGGCGCGGGCCCTCCGCGCTCGCCGGGGGTGTCACCGCGGCCTGCTTCCAGCGCCGGGCGACCGATCGACCCCGGCGGAGCGTCTCTCTGATCCGCGCGTCACGCACGGCCACCCCCGCCATACGAGGCACCCGAGCCGTCCACTGCTCGAGGAGAGCGGCGGTCTCACGGGCGCCGCGGAAGTCGAGAGCCAGCGCGTCGAGCACAGCGGCTTCCTGCTCGAACCGGGCCCGAGCAGCCTCGCCGATGAAGTCCGCCATCGACGGGGTCGCCCACCTGCCCCGGCGACCGGTCGGGATCCGGGCCGCTGCCTCTCTGGCGGCAGTCGCCCCAGCGGTCGCCGCCTCGATGATCGCTCGCCGCCAGGCCTCCAGATCCCGGCTCAGGTCCTCACACACCGGCTCCATGTCCCGCTGGAAGCTCGCGCGTCGTGTGCGATCGGCCACGGCTTCGCGCGCGCTCGACGCGCCTGCTTCGGCCGCGCTGCTCAAGAGCTGGCGGGCCCCCAGCGCCCCGAGCGCCGCGCCGACGATCGGGATGGGAATGACTACTCTCCCGATGGCGGCTCCGACCGTCGAAGCCGCCACGCCGACGGCCGTCGCCCCCAGGGCCTGCGTGGCGCTGATGTCGCCCCGCTCATACGCTCTCAGGTTCCGGGCGCCGTGCATGACACCGCTCACCAGAGGCAGCTCGGGGAGGAGGTCGCCGGACCCGGCGATGCCCTCCAAGGACTCGGCCGTCGACGCCGTCAACTCACTGCCCGACACCGGCAGCGCGGTGACGTCGTCGCCGGCAGCCGAGGCGGCGTGCTCCCGGACGGTGACCACCGGGACGTCGGACTGCTCTGCCAGGGCCGACTCGATGCCACCCTCGTCGAGGCCGCTCTTGACCTGAACCGGCTGCCCATCGACGAGGATGTCCCACCCCTCCTGGTTGGGATGCGCGGCGAACTCCACTTCGTGCCCGACCGTCGTCAGGTGATCCGCGGCCAGGAGCTCGCCCAGCGAGCCTTTGTATTGCGACACCAAGCCCGCGAAGGCGGCGTCGCCTCTTGCCGTGACCTCAGCGATGTGAGCCTGCAACGCAGCGAAGCTCTGAAACGCGCGATCGCCATGGGCGAGGTCGATCGCGTCGAGGATTCGAGGATCGATACGGGCCAGCGCTACGCCGATATCGAGCAATGAGGCGATCGCGATCTCCGCGAGGACGGGGCCCCGGGTCCCCCACCGTAGGCCGGGCGTATCGCGCGGCGGCGCACCGGGCAGCGGGGCATGCAGCTTCTCGAGCCGCCGGCCGATGAGCCACGTCCGCGCAGCGCCGGCAGCGGAGACCGTCGCCATGCACGCCGTCGCGATGCCCAATCCGATCATATGGCCAAGCCTCGACCCATGTCCTGACAGCGCCGGGTATCATGCCGGTCGGCCTCTGTCGAGGCGCTCCCTGGAGGTCGGCTGCGCCGCGGGCGGGGTGTGACCGAGCGCACCCGAGGGCCCGTCGAGCCCTACCGCTCGCGCAGGCGGTCGCGGGCGTCGCGGCGCTCATCTCGCCGAAGCGGCTCAGTGACGGATGAAGCGGCGGCGGTCGTCGGGCGGCATCTCGATCAGGCGGCGGAACAGGGCCCGCACCTGGGCCCGGCGGGTGGGGGACAAGTCGCGGTAGCGGTCGAAGTTGCGCCGCATGACGCTGCGCTCGGACGGGGTCAGCGCCCGGAAGGCCGACCACTGACGGCGCAGGGTCTCGAGCTCGGCGGCGGGCAGCGCCTCGAAGCGGGCCCAGCGCGCACGCAACTCGGCCCGGCGCTCGGGTGCATGCCCTCGAGGCGCTGCATGCGACGGCGCATCTCGGCCCGGTTCACGGTGCCGGGCACATGCTCCACGCCGGGCAGTTCATGGGGGAGTGATGGCGGGGCGCCGCGTGGCGCTGCGCTGCGCCGTCACCCGCGCCCGGCCCCCGGGCATCCCCCGTCGAGCGGGTCATGATCGCCCATGCGCGCCCCCACGCCTTCGTCTACCGCTGCGACCGCCCGAGCCCGTCGAGCAGCGCCCGGAAGTGCGCGGCGGCGTCGGCCTGCCCCACCTGCTCGGCGATCGCCCGCGCGCGCTCGAGGTGCGGCCGCGCGTCCTCGGCCCGACCGGACGCCGCGTAGAGCTGGCCCAGCAGCCCCCGGGCCGACGCTTCGTCGGCGACATCCCCCGCCTCGACGGCGGCGGGCACCCGCGCCTCCAGGTCGGCGATGGCCCCCGCGGCGTCGCCCGCCTGGAGCTTCGCCATGGCCGACCGCACCGTCGGCGCGCCCGACCCGTCGCCCGCCCCCCCCCCCCCGAGCTGTGCGATGAGCCGCGCGACCGCCTGGGTGGACGGATGCGCCGGCCCCAGCGCCGCCCGGAACACCGCCCCGGCGTGGGTCAGCAGGGCCAGCGCCTCCTGCGTGCGGCCGACGGCGGCCAGCATCTGCCCCAGCGCCCATTCATTCTCTGCGGTCAGGTAGTGATCGCGCGTGCCATACATCCGAAACCGGATGCCGATGACATGCTCCAGGGTGGAGATGGCCCTGGCCCGATCGCCGGCTTGCCAGAGCACCACCGCGAGCGCGTGCAGCGACGCCGCCACCGAAGGGTGCTCCTCCGTCCCGAACACCGCTGCCAAAATCTCCAGCGAACGCTCCAGCCTCGAACGCGCCCCCCCGAGGTCACCCTGCGCTTCCATCACACCCGCCAGCGCGTGCAGCGACGCCGCCACATCCGGGTGCTCCTCCGTCCCGAACACCGCTGCCTTTATCTCCAGCGAACGCTCCAGCCTCGAACGCGCCCCCCCGAGGTCACCCTGCGCACGAAGCACACCCGCCAGCGCGTGCAGCGACGCCGCCACATCCGGGTGCTCCTCCGTCCCGAACACCGCTGCTGAAATCTCCAGCGAACGCTCCAGCCTCGAACGCGCCCCCCCGAGGTCACCCTGCGCACGAAGCACACCCGCCAACTCGTGCAGAGCAGCAGCGAGCTCACCATGCTTTGGCGGCTGCAACTGCGCCAGCACATCCACCGCACGCTCGAGAGCACCCCGGGCGCTGGACAGACGACCCCGCGCCTGATGCCATTGGGCGAGGGTCGCGAGGGTGAACCCGAGGTCGCCTGGAGCGACCAGCCCGCTCGCCCGCTCCAGGTCACCGACGGGGTCGTCCAGCTTCGCGTTGGCCTGCCACCCGAGCTGCACTCGATAGGTCAGCCCCATCCCCAGCGCCTCGCCGGAGGGCCCGGCCCGCAGCACCGCCTCCACCTGCGCCAACGCCTCCCGATAGCGCCCGGCGCGCCGCAGCGCCAGCACGAGCAGCCGCGCCAGCGGCCACGCCGCGTCGGCCTCGCCCGCCGCCAGCAGGTGCTCGATCGCCGGCAGCAGCAGCGCCCCCGCGCTCCGCTCTTCGAACGCCCCGGCCAGCCACCGCCCCACGACCCGGTGCGCCCGGGCCGCGTCCCCGCCCCACCGGGGCCCGATCGCCGCCCGCACCAGCCCGTGCGGCGCCCACCACGTCTCGCCCGCCTCGGCCAGCACGTCCGGGCTCAAGAGCCCCATGTCGACCAGCGCCGTCGCCGCCTCGGCGTCCCCCAGCGCCGCCACCGCGCCCCACGGCACCGGCCGGCTCAAGACACAGCACGCCCCCAGGTGGGCCCGGGTCCCGGCCGGCAGCGCGTCGTACAGCCGGGGCAGCAGCAGATCGGCGTCGACCTTCTCGCCCACCCCGGCCAGCGCCGGCTCCAGCACCTCGCCCCGCCAGTCCCGGCCGTCGTACTCGGCGTAGGGCCCGCTGCGCCGGGCCACCGCCGCGGCCCGCTGCGCCACCAGCGCGTCGAGCCACTGCACCGTGCGGGGGTGCCCGTCGATGCGGCCGGCCAGCCACTCGGCGTGCTCGAACGGCACCCGCCCCAGCGTCGGCATCCAGCGCAGCAGGCGCACCACGTCGGCCACCCGCATCGGCGGCAGCGGCACCAGCGCCGCGCCCGGGGTATGCCGGGGCACGTAGCGGCTGCTCGCCAGCACCCCGAACCGCCCCGCCGGCGCGCAGGCCGCCGCCAGCGTCTCCCAGAAGACCCGGGCCTCGTCGTCGACCCACCGCCGCACGTCGCCGCTGTCGGCCAGCAGGCTCTCGGTGTCGTCGAGGTACACCAGCAGCCCGCCGCAGCGCCGCGCCGCGTCGAGGACACCCCGGGCCAGCCCGGCGCCGGTCAGCCCGCCCTCCTGGAAGCCGGCCAGCGCGCTCTCCCAGCCGTCGCGGTCCCACGCGCGCCCCGGATCGAAGAGCGACAGCTCGGCCCACAGCGCCTCGATGGGCCGCTCGCGCCCCCGGGCCGCGGTGCCGTCCAGCGCCAGCAGCGGCACCCCGCCCATGCGCCGGGCCAATATGGGCGCCACCTCGGCGCACAGCGCGGTCTTGCCCAGCCCGCCCAGGCCGTGCACCACCTGGAGCCGCTGCCCGTCGAGCCAGTTGCCGATGACCGTCGCCCGCGGCGTGCGCCGGCCGATGAAGCCGTGGTGCAGCCGCTCGACGCCGTCGGGGGTCATGCCCGCGCGATCCAGCCGCCGCCCCCGGCGCCGCAGCCCCCGGCGGTGGATGTCGACCGCCCGGGCCTCGCGGGTGGTGGCCACTGGCTGGTCGGCGCCCCGGTGATACAGCGCGAGTTGGGCCCAGCCCAGCGGATAGACGTGGGTGTAGCCCCCAGCCCGCCCGTGCGGCTTCGCGGCGATCGCCCGCCCCCGCCGCACCGCCGCCCGCGCGCTCGCCCCGCCGACCAGCGCGGCGTAGAACGCGGCCTCGATACGGGTCGACTGCGCGTCGCCCACCGGCCCGAAGTACCCGATCACGTCGGCGAAGCCCGCCCGGTTGAGCGCCGCCGCCACCGACGCGTCGTCCCGGACGGGCGCCGGATCGGTCATCTTGGGGTCGTCCGCCCGCGCGTCGCCCGCCTCGTCCCGGGCCTCGTCCTTCGTGCCCGCCGACGCCCCGGCCCGGCCCCCGACCGAGGCCCCGTGGCACGCCGCGATGAACATCAGCCGGGGCAGCGCCTCGTCCCCGCCCCGCCGCAACCGCCGCACCACCTCGTCGATCGCCACCGGGTGCCGCCGGGCCGCCTCGTCCTCGAACAGCAGCGCGCCCGGCCCGCCGTGCCCGGTGAAGTGCACTGCCGTCGGCCGCAGCGCGACCACCGCGTCGACGAAGTCGTCCACCGTGCCCCGGTCGGTCAGCAGCAGCCGGCGATCAGCGTCGCCCAGCGCGGTCCACAGCCGATAGCACTCGTCCTCGTAGTCCAGCCGGCTGGCATCGCTGGGCGCGGCCACCGTCGCGACGACCGTCAGCGGCTGGTCCGGCGCCCCCGGGCCCTCGGCTTTCTCGACCACCGCCTCCCGGGCGAGATCCAGCGTGCCGGCCTCGACCGGGAAGACGTCGTCGATGCGCAGCAGCTCCCACGGCAGCGCCAGCGCGTGATCGGCCCGCTTCGTATCGGCGGGGGTCGCCGGGGTCACCCGGATGCGCAGGCAGGGCGGCGCCTGCCCGGTGCCGGCCGCGATGGCCGCGGCGACGTGGGCCCGGGGCGCCTCGGGCAACAAGGCCGCGGTCAGCCGGTCGCCGACGCTGCGGGAGAGCTTTCGGATGCCGGCGGCGATGCCCGCGTGCGTCGGCAGCGGGGCGCCGTAGGGGTCGGTCGGCAGCGGGCGGTTGCCGTCCCGCAGGAGCTGGCGCACCTGCCGGGTGAAGGCGCGGGTGTCGGGGTGGGCGAGCGCCCCGGCGATGGGGTCGTCCACCCGCCACCGGTGGGATCCCAGCCGGGCCGACCAGCCGTCGGCCTCGACCGTCAGCTCGAGGTCGAGCCAGTCCAGGCGCGGCGCCCGGCGGCGGGCGGCGTCGCTCCACAGCGCGGGCAGGTGCTCGGTGTAGTCGTCGACGATCAGCGGGCGGATGTTGCCGACCGACAGGGCATCCGGGGCCGCAGCCCACGCGGCGTCCCAGTCGTCGCGGATCATCATCGGGCGCCACTGCTGGATCAGCTCGGCGCGCTCGGGCGGCAGATCGCGCAACCACTTCAGGATACGCGGGTCCTTCATCGAGCAGCCGACGAAGATGAACGGGTGCTGGGTCATCCACAGGTCGAGCTGTGTCATCAGGAAGCCATAGCGATCGGCGAAGGTCGCGTACGACGCGCCCGACAGGATGGCGTCCTTCCAGTTGCCCACGTCCCCGTGGATCTTGGCCACCCGCAGGGTGCCCGGCTCGGCCCGGACGTGGGTGTTGCCGTCGAGGATGGAGGGCACGAACGGCACCCTCTCTCGCCGCAGCGCGTCCTCGATCAGCGTGTCGTAGTTGGTGGTGATGATCGCCTCGAACGTGCCCGCCGCGGCGAGCCGGGCGATGGCGGCGTGCACCGCGGTCGGCCCGTCGGCCCGGGCGAATTCGCGGGCCAGGATGCGGTGCAGCGCGCCCTTGCCCTCGACCTTCATGAACCGGTCGGCGACCGCCGCGATGTCGTCGAGCCCGCGGGGGATCTCCCCCGGCTCGGCCGCCGCCCGCAGCGTGTCGGCGAGCGCGCCGGCCGACGGGTACCCGGCGGGGATCGACAGCCCCGCGCCGACCCACAGGATCGGGCGCTGGTCGAGCCGGTGAGCGAACCTCTCGTCGGTGGCCGGGATGGGCTCGCCCATCTCGAAGGACCCGCTCACCGCTGCCTCGCGGGCTTCGACCGCGCGGCGCACCCGCTCGAAGACCGCCGCCTCGGGGCGCCTGGCCGCCTTGCGGGCGGCGTTGTCCAGCCAGACGACCAGCGGGCGTACGCCGGGGGTCTCCCCGTCCGCCTCCAGCGCGGCCAGGGCGAGCAGGTCGGCTTCGACCTGATCCTTCGGCCGCGGGTGGATCGGGACGCTGGCGAGGGTGCTCCGGGACAGGCCGGTGAAGAGCAGATCGCGCCGGTCGCCGCGGGCGAGGTCGCAGGCGATGGCGGCGTCGACGAGGGCGGTCAGTTCGGCGCGGTCGAGCTTCGGCATGGCGGGTCTCCGGGCGGACGGGGGCGTCGAGCACCGTGCCACGCCGGCGGTCCCGACGACATTACAGCGCTGTGACTCCCCGCCGGCCGCGCCGACATGGCCGGCGACGCGTCGCGCCCGGGAGGTCGACCTCGCCGCGATCCACGCCATGACCCCGTTCGCGAGCGGTCGACCTCGCCGCAACGCGCGCCATGACCCCGTTCGCGAGCGGTCGACCTCGCCGCAACGCGCGCTATGACCCCGTTCGCGAGCGGCCGACCTCGCCTGCGTCCGCCATGGCCGCCCGCTCGGGCCAGCGACCTCGCCGCAGTCCGCGCCATGGCCGCCCGCGCGAGGCAGCCACCTCGCGCAGTCCGCGCCTCGACCTCCGCGCGCGGCCGTCACCTCGCCGCAGTCCGCGCCATGACCACCCGCTCGGGCCAGCGACCTCGCCGCGATCCGCGCCTCGACCACCCCCTCGGCGCAGTCACCCGCCGGAATGTCCACCATGACCCCCCTCGGAGCGCAGTCACCTCGCCGGAATGTCCACCATGACCTCCTTCGGAGCGCAGTCACCTCGCCGGAATCCCCACTATGACCTCCTTCGGCGGGCGGCCACCGCCCGGGATCCCCACCATGACCTCCTTCGGAGCGCAGTCACCCGCCGGAATGTCCACCATGACCTCCTTCGGAGCGCAGTCACCTCGCCGGAATCCCCACCATGACCTCCTTCGGAGCGCAGTCACCTCGCCGCGATCCGCGCCATGACCCCGCCGCGAGAGGTCACTGCGCCGCGAGCGGGGTCATACGCCGCCCGCCGCCGAGGTCGACCTCGCCCGGAGCCGCGCCATGTCTCCGCTCGCGAGAGGTCGAATGCGTCGACATCTGCGCTATGACCCCGCCCGCGAGAGGTCACTGCGCCCCGAGTGAGGTCATGGTCCGCGCGCGGCCGAGATCGAGCCCGTCCGGATCCGCGCCATGCCCCCGCTCGCGAGAGGTCACTGCGCCGCGGACCGGGTCGTGGTCGGCGCTCCGGGCGGTGGCCGCCCGCCGAAGGAGGTCATGGTGGGGATTCCGGCGAGGTGACTGCGCTCCGAAGGAGGTCATGGTGGACATTCCGGCGGGTGACTGCGCTCCGAGGGGGGTCATGGTGGAGATTCCAGCGAGGTGACTGCCTCGCGAGGGGGGTCATGGTGGAGTTCCGGCGCGGTCGACCTCGCCGGAGTCCGCGCCATGACCCCGTCCGCGAGAGGTCGACCTCACCGCGACCCGGGGCGGGGCGGCGCGTCAGCGCTCGCGCAGGCGGCGCAGGCGGTCGCGGGCGTCGCGGCGCTCGGCGGGGCTCATCTCGCGGAAGCGGCTCAGGTTGCGGATGAAGCGGCGGCGCTCGTCGGGCGGCATCTTGAGCAGCCGGCGGAACAGCGTGCGCACCCGGGCCCGGCGGGCGGGGGACATGTCGCGGTAGCGGTCGAAGTTGCGCCGCATGACGCTGCGCTCGGACGGGGTCAGCGCCCGGAAGGCCGACCACTGGCGGCGCAGGGTCTCGCGCTCGGCGGCGGGCAGCGCCTTGAAGCGGGCCCAGCGCGCGCGCAGCTCGGCCCGGCGCTCGGGCGGCATGTCCTTCAGGCGGGCCATGCGGCGGCGCATCTCGGCGCGCTCTTCGGGGCTCATCTCGGCCCAGCGGGCGCGGTTGCGCTCCAGGCGGGCGGCGCGGTCTCCGGCGGCCGGATCGGCGGCGGGCTCGGCGGCCTCGGGCCGGGCGGGCGCCTCCTGAGCCGGCGCCGGCAGCGGCAGGGCGAGCAGCAGCGCGGCGAGCGCGGTGAGCGGGGCGAGGCGGCGCAGGGCGGGGCGGATGGGGGTCTTCATGGCCGGGCCTCCTCTTCGTCGAGGGTGTGCAGCATCGCGACCAGCTCGAAGGTCTCGTCGTCGGCGATGCCGTCGAGCACCTCCATCTCGTCGTAGACCTCGAGCAGCTCCATGTGGGCCAGCAGCCCCAGCTCGGCGGGCGGCGGCTCGGGCGCGGGGCGCGAGAGCACGAAGGCGATCAGCGCGGCGGCGGCGGCCATCAGGGGCACGATGACCGCCGGGCGCCGCACGAACCGCAGGACGCGGGCGCTGGCCCGGGGCGGGGGGTCCGCGGCGTCGAGCCGGCTCCGGACGCGGGCGTCGAAGCCGGGCGAGGGCTCGGGCCGGTCGGCGTCGAGCAGCGCGTCGACGTCCTCGCCGTCGGCTTCGGCCAGCCGGGCCATGAACCGGGCGTCGAAGTCGGGCGAGGGCTCCGGGCGGTCGGCGTCCAGCAGCGCGTCGAGGTCGACGCCCGCCTCGAGCCGGGCCATGAGCCGCGCGTCGAAGTCGGGCGAGGGCTCCGGGCGGTCGGCGTCCAGCAGCGCGTCGAGCGCGGGGCCGATGGCGGCCAGCCGGGCCGTGAACCGGGCGTCGAAGTCGGGCGAGGGCTCCGGGCGGTCGGCGTCGAGCAGCGCGTCGAGGTCGACGCCCGCGTCGAGCCGGGCCATGAACCGCGCGTCGAAGTCGGCCGACGGCTCGGGCCGGTCGGCGTCGAGCAGCGCGTCGAGCGCCACCGGGCGGTCGGTGTCGTCGGGCTTCATCCGGGCACCCCCACCGGCTCGTCGGTCATGAACGGGGCCAGCTCGGCGGTCAGCTTCTTGCGGGCCCGGTTGAGCAGCGACTTGACCGCCGAGACCGTCGTCTCGAGGTTGTCGGCGATCTCGGTCAGCGGCAGGCCGTGCTCCTTCTGCAGCAGCAGCGCCGCCCGCTGGGTCTCGGGCAGGGCGGCGACCGCGGATCGCACCGCCTTCTGGATGCGGTCGGCGTGCACCAGCGCGTCGGCGCCGGGGCGGTCGTCGTCGCCCGGCTCGATGGGCATCGCGTCGACCGATCCGCCGCGGTGGCGGTGCTCGGCCCGGCGCACCTCGTTGATGCAGTGGTTGGTCGCCACCCGGAAGATGTACGACCGGAAGGCCTCCCGGGGCACGTAGCGCGCGCGGGCGCGGTAGATCTTGAGGAAGATGTCCTGGGCCAGCTCCTCGCCCCGGTCCTGGCGGCCGCAGAAGCGGACCGCGAAGCGCACCATCGGGCGGCGCCAGCGGCGGAACAGCTCGGCGAAGGCCTCCGGGTCGCCATCCCGGGCGCGGCACATGAGCTGCGCGTCGTCGTCTTCGGCGGGGTTCATCGGTCCTCGTCCATCAGCATGTCGAGATCTTCGAGCAGCTCGAGCTCTTCGAGCAGGTCCAGGTCTTCGATCACCGCGGCGTCCGGCCCGTCGGGGGCCGGCGTCGGCGGCGCCGCGTCGGGCGGCCCGGCGTCGGGGGTCGCGAGCAGCAGCCACAGGAGCCACCCGCCGGGCAGAGCCGGGTTCATGTCATCTCCTCGACACCGGGCGACAACCGGCGAGCGGGCCCCGGGTTGCGCGCGGCGGTCGGTTTTTCTCGAGCGGTCATGGCAGCAGCCCTTCGACGGTGAGCGCAACCCGCCACCACGGTCCGCCGCCGGGGAAGAAGCCGCCGGGCCACAGCACCGCGCCCCGGGCCCGCACGATCAGCGGCTCGAACGGCTGCCAGCGCACGGCGCCGTCGGCCTCCCAGCCGTAGAACCGGGCGCCCGCGCCGGCCCCGGCCCACATCGGCGCGGCGAGCAGGTCGATCTCGAACGCCGGGTGGGGCACGAGCAGCGCCGTGGGGCCGCCGCCGAGCACGCCCCGGGCGCTGTATCCGTAGATCCGGGCCGGCCGCTCGCCGAGGTCGGCGCCCAGGCCGCCGTCCAGGATGAGGCTCGGGCGGTCGAGCAGCGGCGCGGGCGCCATCAGGGCGGTGAAGTCCTCGATGTCGGCGAAGCCCTGCGACACGTCGTCCCCGCTGGCGGCGACGGCGAAGGCGCCCAGGTAGAGCTGCTCGGCGAGGCGCATGCGCCAGCGGGCGTCGAGGCCGGCGGCGAGCAGGCCGAAGCGGCGGGGGGGCACGATCCGCTCGGCGAGGTCGGCGATCCGGGGGCAGGTGTCGGCGATGTCCAGCGCGATGCGGGTCGCGCCGCCGCCGACGACCGCGGTGGCCAAGAGCGTGTGGCCGTCGAGCAGCGCCTCGGCTTCGAGCCCCACCCACCACGGGGTGACCTCGGCGGCGTAGTCCACGCAGTCGAGCACGTCGTCGAGCGGGTCGTCGCCCTCGTCGTCGGGCGCCGGATCGGGGGGCGGGTCGTCGTCGGCGAACCACGCCGGGGGCAGGGCGTCGCGCAGGCGACGGGCGGTCTGCAGCAGGCCGGTGAACACGGCCGGCTCGACGAGGGCCCGCCCCTGCGCGCCGTCGAAGCGGGTGCTGGCGCCGAAGAGCCGGACCTGCACGAAGAGGTCGGGGCGCCACTCGGCGACGGCCCGCACGATGGGCCAGCCCCGGGGCACCGCCCGCCGCCCGGGCCACCACAGGCCGAAGCGCAGCCCGAAGAGCGCGTCGTCGAAGGCGACGTCGGCCCCCAGGGCCGGGGTGTCGACCAGCAGGCCGCCGCCGATCGTGAGCCGCTGCTTGCCGAGCAGGACCGACCACCGGCGGCCGTCGTCGGCGAAGAGCTCGACCCCCAGCGCCCGGATCAGCCAGGTCTCGCGGGCCTCGTCGGCGAAGGTCCGGGTCGGCGTGGGGTCGGTCAGCGGCGCGATGGGCACCAGCCCGGTGTCGACGCCGGCGAAGATCAGCACGCCCGGGGTGGGCTCCAGCTCGCCCCCCAGGCCGGCGAGCGCGCCGAAGCGGCGGCTGTCGTCGCGCAGCTCGAGCCGGCTGCCGTCCACCGGCGCGTCGCCCTCGAAGCGCAGCTCGGGCGCGGGGCGGCCGGACTCCACCTCACCGAAGAGCAGGCCCCAGGTCTGCCAGATCCCGCCCGGTTCGGCGGCTGCGGGCAGGGCGAGCAGGGCGCATACGAGCGCCGGCAGTATCGAGCGGGGCGGCATGCTTCGCTTCTACCGGCCCGGCCCGCCGAAAACCATCTCCGGCGCGACCGGCTCGCCGGCTGCCGAATCGATACGGGCGCGCTGGCCGGGGCGAGAACCGGCCGGCCTGAACGCTCGCTCAAACCGATCAGGAGACCGCCCGATATGGCCTTCAAGCTGCCCGAACTGCCCTACAGCCGCGACGCCCTCCAGCCCCACATCTCGGAGAACACGCTCAACTACCACTACGGCAAGCACCACCAGGGCTACGTCAACAAGCTCAACAAGGCGGTCGAGGCCGACTCGAGCCTCGACGGCAAGAGCCTCGAAGAGCTGATCAAGACCCAGAAGGGCGGCGTCTTCAACAACGCGGCGCAGGTGTGGAACCACACCTTCTACTGGAACAGCATGAGCCCCAACGGCGGCGGCGAGCCCACCGGCAAGCTGGCCGACGCGATCAACGCCAGCTTCGGCGACTTCGCCGCCTTCAAGGAGGCCTTCTCGTCGGCCGCCGGCGGTCAGTTCGGTTCGGGCTGGGCCTGGCTGACCAAGGACGCCGGGGGCAAGCTGCACGTCGAGTCGACGAGCAACGCCGGCAACCCGCTGACCGAGGGCCGCAAGCCCATCCTGACCTGCGACGTCTGGGAGCACGCCTACTACCTGGACTACCAGAACGGCCGCGGGACCTACGTCGAGGCGTTCTGGAAGCTGGTCAACTGGGAGTTCGCGGCGAAGAACTTCGGCGGCTGATCGCCGACCGCGCCCCGCCCCGCCTGCCCTGCCTGCCCGATCGGCGGCCCCGCTGATCGGATGAACCCCGCTCCGCCCGATCACGACACCGATGTCAGGCCGACGGCCGCGGCGCCCCGGCCCGGGTCGGGGTGACGTTCACGTCATGGTGGCGCCCGCCGGTTGGAGGGTGATCGCACCGGTCGCCGGTCGCCGCCCCGGTCCACCGGGCCTCTGCGGGGCGCCGTCCGGCCCTCGGGCGGCGGCTCTGCGAGCGCTGGCGGCCCCGATCGACCCCGAACGACCCCCGGCGAAAAGTAGACGAGGGAGTCGGGCACGGATCATGCTCTCTACTCGGTTCGCATCCGAACCCGGGAGGTGGTCATGAACGTTTCGCTCCGCATCCCTGCCCTCGCCGCGCTCTTCGCCACGCTGCTGCCCGCGCTGGCCGCCGCCGCGCCCGGCGCCTACACCCTCAACGACCTCGACGCCGACCTGCCCGCCTGCGTCGAGATCGCCGAGCAGGAGGAGGCGGCCCTGCTGTTCGCCAACCACTGCGAGCAGACCTTCACCATCACCCCCATCGCCGAAGCCTGCGCCGGCTGTGATCCGACGATCACCCTCGCCCCGGGCGAGATCGGCTGGTACGGGCTGGTCCAGGCGACCGCCGAGGCCGAGCACAGCGCGGCCGGCACCCGGGCCGCCACTTGGCACCAGGACAGCGGCCGCAGCGGCACGCTGAGCGCCAAGGTCGGCCTGGCCCCGGTCGAGCTGGCCACCGGCGGCTGCCAGATCCACCCCGCCGCCCCCGCCGGGGGCGCCTTCTTCGGCCTGGCCTTCATGGTCGGCGGCCTGCTGCGCCTGCGCCGCCGCCGCTGAGCCCCTCCCGCGCGCAACCGTTGCCTCACGGGCCGCGGTGGGCCACCCTCGTCCCATGCTCGAAGCCCTCGACTTCGTCGACCCCGGCGTCCTCATCGACCGCCTGCTGCACGCCGAGCAGGAGGTCTTGTTCCTGGTGGGCGCGCCGATGTGCACCCCGGTCGGCGAGACCCCCGGGGTGCCCGGCGTGCCGGGGGTCATCCAGCGCATCCGGGCCGAGTTCCTGCCGGTGGACGGCGAGGCCGCCCCCCGCGCCGAGCGCAAGGCGACCGCGCTCGCCTCTCTGGACGAGGCGCTGGTCGGCGCCGACAACCCCTACCAGACGGCGTTCCGCTTCCTCATCGCCCGCCGCGGGCTGCAATCGGCCAACCGCCTGATCACCCGGGCGGTGCTCGACGCCGGCCGCACGCCGGTGGACGAGGGGCTGAGCGATCCGGTGCTCGACACCCTGGAGTACGACCCCACCGCGTGGCACCTGCCGCCCGCCGTCCGGGCCCTGGGCGCGCTGGTCGCCCGCTACCGCCAGCGCTTCGGCCGGGCGGTGCTCACCACCAACTTCGACCCGCTCATCGAGGTCGCCATCCGCGCCGCGGGGGGCAACGCCCACAGCGCCGTGCTCGTGGCCGACGGCAGCCTGGAGTCCACCCGGGGCGAGGGCACGCTGGTGGTGCACGCCCACGGCTACTGGCACGGCGCCGACACCCTGCACACCCCCGCCGCGCTCGAGCAGGAGCGGCTGGCCCTGCGCCGCTCGCTGGCCCGGCTCTACGAGCGGCGGCTGCTGGTGGTGATGGCCTATGGCGGCTGGGACGACGTCTTCACCCGCACGCTGGCCGAGGTCGTCGGCGATCAGGGTGCCTTCACCGAGGTCGTGTGGTGCTTCTTCGAGGACGACCCGGCCGACATCGTCGAGCGCTGCGGGCACATCCTCGAGCAGCTCCGGCCGGCGCTGATGCGCCAGCGGGCGACCCTGGTGCGGGGGGTGGACTGCCACGCGGTGCTGCCGGCGCTCGTCGAGGCCCTCGACCGGGAGCTGGCCCACGCCGAGGAGGAGGTCGTCGGGCGGGAGGCGGTGTGCAAGGCGCTGCTCGACGCGCTCGACGCCCACCGCCCGGTGCAGCTCGTCGGCGAGCCGCAGATGGGCAAGTCGGCGGTGCTGCAATGGCTCGGCCGGCGCACGGTGCCCGAGGGCTGGCTGGCGGTGACCCTCGACGCCAGCCGCCTCGCCCGGCGCACCCCGGTCGGGCTGGCCTGGGCCACCATCGAGGCCGCCGAGCGCGCCGATGTGGGCGAGCTGCTGCGCGACCGGGCCGCGGTGCCCGACGTCGAGGACGCCCTGCGGGCCCTCGAGGCGCTGGGGCCGCTGCGGCTGATGATCGACGACGCCGACGCGCTCGCCGACGAGGGCCACGGCTTCACGTCCGGCTTCTTCGCCCGCCTCGCCGAGTGGTCCGCCGAGGGCCGCTTGCAGTGGATCTCGACCTCGCGCCGCCCGCTGGGCGGCTGCTTCGCCGGCCTGGATCTGCCGTTCTTCGCCGAGGCCCACATCCTGTGCATCGGCGGCCTCGACCGGGGCGCCACCCGGCGCATGCTGCAAGAGCACCTCGGCCGCGAGGCCGGGCGGCACGCGCTGCGCCTGGGCGGCACCCTGCCGGCGGCGGTGCGCTGGCTGGCCCGCCAGCGGGGCCCGCTGACCAGCGACCCGGGGGGCACCGCCCAGCGCTTCCGGAGCTGGATCCGGCCGCTGCTGCGCCGCTGGTGGCAGCAGATGGACGACGCCGAGCGCAGCCTGATCCGGGACGCCGCCCGGGGGGCGCTGCCCGTCGACCGGCTCAACCCGGACGACGGCCCGGTCGCCGCCCGCCTCGCCGCCCGGGGGCTGCTGGTCGAGCTCGACGGGGGCTGGACGCTCAACGGTCAGGCGTGGCGCGACTTCGTGCGCAGCCTCGGCTGAGCCGCCGCCGGGGTACGTGACGGGCCGGTTGCCCGCGAGGCCCCCCGCGTGGTTCCATCCGCCCGACACCGATCTCTGGGAGGTGATCGTGTTTCGTCTCTTTCTGCTGACATGCTGCCTGACGTTCCCGGCCCTGGTGGGCTGCGACGACGAGAGCGAAGGCGAGGTCTCGTTCCAGGTGGCCCCGAACGACGAGTTCGCCATCCCCGGGCTGGGCTTGATGAATCGGGTCTACGTCTCGGTGCGCCACGTCGGCTACGAGCGCGAGGCCGACCCCGACGACGAGGATCCGTCCATCGGCATGATGCGGATCTACGACGACGAGAACAGCCTCGCCGATGACCCCCGCATGTTCGAGGGCGACACGCTGCGGTTCACCTACGACGACTCGACGTTCTCGCTGGAGGTCGTCGACTTCGAATTCGAGGACGAGGACCTCCGCCAGGGCAAGGCGACCCTCAGCGTCGAGCGCCTCTGACTCCGGCCGGCGCCCGCTGGCCGGCCCCACCCCACGGTCACCACACGGAGGCGCCATGCGCCAGATCCTGTTCCCCAAGGCCGGACCGCCCGAGGTCATGCAGCTCGTCGAGGCCCCCGACCCCGAGCCGGGGCCGGGCGATGTGCGCGTCCGGGTCGCCGCGGCCGGGATCAACTTCGCCGACATCAGCGCCCGCATGGGCATGTACCAGGACGCGCCGCCCTTCCCCTGCGTCATCGGCTACGAGGCCAGCGGCACCGTCGAGGCGGTCGGGGCCGAGGTGAAGGATCTGGCCGTCGGCGACCGGGTCGCCGCGATGACCCGCTTCGGCGGCTACAGCGACGTGCTCGTCGTGCCCGCGCTGCAAGCGGTGAAGCTGCCCGAGGGCCTCGACCTCGTCGCGGCCGCCGGCCTGCCGGTCACCTACCTCACCGCGTGGCTCATGCTGATGCACCTGGGCCACGTCGGCGAGGGCGACACGGTGCTGGTGCACTCGGCCGGCGGCGGGGTGGGGCTCAGCGCGCTCCAGATCTGCAAGTGGCGGGGGGCGACGGTCATCGGCACCGCCAGCGGCGGCAAGCACCCCCGGCTGCGCGAGATGGGTCTGGACCATGCCATCGACTATCGCGCGGCCGACTTCGAGGCCGAGGTGAAGCGCATCACCGACGGGGCGGGGGTCGACATCGCCCTCGACGCGGTGGGCGGGGAGAGCTTCGCCAAGAGCTATCGCTGCCTGACCGACTTCGGCCGGCTGTATCTCTTCGGCGTGTCGAGCTTCAACCCCGGCCTGACCCGCAACCTCTTCGCCGCGCTCAAGGGCATCGTCAAGACGCCCCGGTTCCACCCGTTCAACCTGATGAACGACAACAAGGGCGTGCACGGGGTGAACCTGGGGCACCTGTGGCATCGGCTGCCCGCGATGCGGGGCATGTTCGACCGCATCGTCGAGCTGGCCGGCGAGGGCGTCCTGACGCCGGTGATCGACGCCACCTTCGACTTCACGCAGGCAGCCGAGGCCCACCACTACATCCAGGCCCGGCGCAACTTCGGCAAGGTGCTGCTGACGCCCTGACCGATCGCATCCGGCGCCGGCCCCCGCCGACGCCCGCCAGCGCAGCCCCCGGCCCGATGCGAGATCGACATGGCCCACGACGCGACCACCACGATGACCGCGGCCCGGGCCCCGCTGCCGACGGCCCGCCCGCGGCTGCACTGCCTCACCCGGGTGCACCCCGACAGCGATCACCCCCAGCCCATCGACCGCGCGCTGGTCCTCGGTCGCAGCCCGGGGCCCGGCCACTGGACGCTCGACGACCGGCGCACCAGTCGGCGGCACTTCGAGGTGGCGCCGGTGCGGGGCGAGGTCGACGCGGTGCGGCTGACCGATCTGGGCTCGAAGAACGGCACCTTCGTCGACGGGGCCCGGGTCGAGGCGGCCTATCTCGAGCCGGGCGCGGTCATCCGGGCCGGGGATACGCTCTTCGTCTACGAGGCGGTCGAGCGGCCGGCCGACGGTGGCCCGCCGCTGGAGCGGGGCGTCTCGCTGCCCCTGCTGCACGCCCTGCACCGGGCTCGCGCCCTAGCGCCGCTCGCGATGCCGGTGCTGGTCGTGGGGCCCACCGGCGCGGGCAAGGAGCGGGTCGCCCGGCTGCTGCACACGGCGAGCGACCGCGGCGGGTCGCTGGTGGGGGTCAACTGCGCGACCTTCGGGGCCGAGCTGCTGGCCAGCGAGCTGTTCGGGCACGTCGCGGGGGCGTTCTCCGGCGCGCGGACCGCCCGCGACGGGCTGTTCGTCTCGGCCGGCGGGGGCACGCTCTTCCTCGACGAGATCGCCGAGATGCCGCTCGAGCAGCAGCCGGCGCTGCTGCGGGCGCTGCAAGAGGGCCGGGTGCGGCCGGTGGGCGCCGATCGCGAGCGAGCGGTGGACGTGCGGGTCGTCGCGGCGACCCACCGCGACCTGAAGGCGGCCGTAGAGGCGGGGCGCTTCCGGGGCGACCTCTACGCCCGGCTGGCCGGGGCGGTGGTGCGGCTGCCGGGCCTCGCCGCCCGCCCGGCCGACGTGATGCCGCTGTTCCGGCTCTTCTCGAGCGAGGGCGGCGGGCCGCCGCCGACGATCACCGCCGACGCGGCCGAGGCGCTGACGACCTACCACTGGCCGTTCAACGTGCGCGAGCTGCAGCACGCGGCGACCGCGGCCCGGGTCGAGGCCGGCCGGGCGGAGGTCGTCGGCCTCGAGGCGCTGCCCCCCGACGTGCGCGAGGCCCACGTCGAGCGGCTGCGGGCCACCGCCGAGCCCGAGGATCTGCCGCTCGATCGGCCGACGCTCGAGCGGGCGCTGCGGGCCCATGACGGCAACGTCTCGGCGGTCGCCCGGGCCCTGGGGCGCACCCGGCAGCAGGTCTACCGCAGACTGCAACTCCTCTCGATCGATCCGGCGGACTTCCGGGCCGGCTGAGCGCCCCCGCGGGGCCCCCCCCGGCCTCCGAAAAGAAAATCGCCCTTCGTTTGCCACCCCGGCCGGCGCCGGTGTCCCACAGTCGAGATCCACACCCGACAGAGAGACACCCATGCGACTCATGCCCCTGCCCTGGCTGGTCGCGTGCGCTGCGGCGTGCGCGCTCGGCTGTGAAGAGACCCCTCTCGACCCGTCGTCCGACGGCGGGCCGCCGGCCGACGCGAGGCCCGGCGCGACGCCCCCCACGGCGCTGGTCGACGACCCGAGCCTGATGCTGCGCCGCCTCACCCGGGGCGAGCTGGAGCGCAGCCTGACCCACGTCCTCGGCCCGATCCGGCTGGTCGACGCCGAGCCCGACCGGCATCACGCCGGCTTCGCCCGGGTCGGCGCCCGCCTCTCGACCCTGTCGGGCAGCGGCGTGGAGCGCATCGCCTTCGCGCTCGAAGACGCGATGGATCAGGCGTTCGCCGATCCGGCCGCGCTCGCCGGCCGCATCGGGTGCGACCCGGCGCAGGCGGGCTGCGTCGACGACGCCCTCGCCGCGCTCGCCCGGCGCGCGTGGCGCCGCCCGCCGACGGCCGACGAGCGGGCGGCCCGCCGGGCGCTGGCGGCCCGATGCGGGGGCGGCCTCGCCGGCCTGCGCTGCGGGGTGTCGTCGCTGCTGTACTCGCCGCACTTCCTGTACCGGGTCGAGCTGCCCACCGACGGGGTCTTCGTGGGCTTCGACATGGCCTCCCGCCTGTCGTACTTCCTGTGGGGCGGGCCCCCGGACGACGCCCTGCTCGACGCGGCGGCGGCCGGCGAGCTGGACACCGCCGAGGGCGTGCGGCGCCACGCGGCGCGCATGGTGGACGACCCCCGGGCCCGGGTCGGGCTGCGGGCGTTCGTCGACGAGTGGTTCCGCACCGACCGCCTCGATCGGCTGGGGCGGGACATCCTCGCGGTCACCTTCGAGGACGTGCAGTTCGAGCTGGGGCGCAGCGGCCAGCTCCAGCCGTGGCTCGACCGCTTCGTCTACGCCGCCGGCGAAGAGCTGCGGCGGCTGGTCGAGCACCACGTCTTCGACCGGGACGCCGACTACCTCGACCTGCTGACCACCGACCGCACCGTCGTCGACGAGAACCTGCTGGGGCTGTACCGGCTCACCGACAACGCCGAGGGCGAGGGCTTCCCGGGGCAGGTGCGCGGCGAGGCGGACGGCGAGGGCGAAGGCGACGAGGGCGAAGACGACGAGGGCGAAGACGACGAGGGCGAAGACGACGAGGGCGAAGACGAGCCCTTCGACTTCGAGTGGTGCGTCGAGGACTGCCTCGAGTGGTGCCTCGACGAAGAGCCGGACGCGCCGTGCCACGACCTCTGCCCCGAGGAGTGCGAGTACGAACGGCAGTACTACGAGGGCGAGGGGGGCGAGGACGAGGCGCCGGCCTTCGAAGGCGGCGACGGCGCCGGCCGGATCACGCTCGACGAGGCCTACGACGCCGACGGCTTCGCGCGGGCGACCCACGCCGCCGACAGCCCCCGCCGGGGCCTGCTCGGCACGCTGGCGGTGCTGGGGCAGCTCGGCAAGCAGAACGAGACCTCGCCCACCCGCCGGGGGCTGTACGTCATGCGCCGCATCCTGTGCCTCGAGGTCGGCGAGCCGCCGGACGACATCGACGTCTGCCATCGCCCCGACGGGGTCTCCCGCCGGGCGTCGATGGAGGACCATCACATGTGCGCGGCGAGCTGCGCGGGGTGCCACTCGCAGATGGATCCCATCGGCTTCGCCCTCGATCGCTTCGACACCGTCGGCCGCCTGCGCCGGGTGGACGACTGGGGCTTCCCGCTCGACACCGACGTCTCGTGGCGGCTGCTGCGGCCCGCGGGCAGCGCCGATCTGCGCTTCGACAGCCTGCGCACCATGGCCACGACCTTCCGCGAGCTGCCCGAAGCCACCACGTGCGTCACCCGGCAGATCTATCGCTTCGCCACCGGCCGCGAGGAGCACCCGGCGGACGCCGGGACCATCGCCGCGCTCGACGCGATGTTCCGCGGTGGCGGCCGCCGGCTGCGGAGCTTCCTGGTCGACTTCACCGCGACCGACGCCTTCCGCCGGGCCGCGGTCGCCGAGGCCGCGCCGTCGGCGCCGACGCTGGCCGAGCTGAACGCGACGCTCTTCGGGCCTCACTGCGGCGCGTGCCACGTCGGCCCGGCGCTCGGCGGCCTCGACCTCGGCGCCGACGACGGGCAGCTCGATCGCCTGCGGGCCCCGAGCAGCGCCGGCATGCCCCAGATCACGCCGGGCGACGTCGAGCGGAGCTACCTGTGGCACAAGGTCGCCGGCACCCACCTCGACGTGGGCGGCGCCGGCGCCCGCATGCCCCCCAATCAACCCATCTCCGACGATGACATGCAGCGCCTCCGGGCGTGGATCGAGGGACTGTGATGACCGCCTCCGACACCCGAAAGACGCGCCCCACGGGCGATGACCGCCTCGACGTCACCCGCCGCGGCTGCCTGCGGGGCCTGCTCGCCGGGGGCGCGCTGGCGACCCTGCCGCTGCCCCGCCTCGCCCGAGCGATGGGGCCCAACGGCGATCGCTTCGCCGACGGCCGCCCGCTGCCCCGCCGCTTCGGGGTGTGGTTCTTCGGCAACGGCATCCACCCCGAGGCGTGGCACCCCGCCGGGCCCGGCGGCACGGGCAGCGACTGGTCGCTGAGCCGCTCGCTGTCGCCGCTCGCCGCCCACAAGGCGTACCTCTCGGTGCTCAGCGGCTACGAGGTGCGCGCGGACGGGGCCCACGTCGGGGGCACGGCCGGCGCGCTGACCGGGGCGGTGCCCCACGCATCCGGCGGCGCGCAGCGCCCGAGCATCGACCAGCTCGTCGCCGCCGGTCCGGTGGGCGAGGGCACCCCGCTGCGCTCGGTCGAGGTCGGGCTGTCCAAGGCGACCCCCGCCGGCCCCCAGCCGCTGCTGCACGCCATCAGCCACCAGGGGCCGTCGGCCGTCAACTACCCCGAGTACGACCCCCATCGGCTCTACGGGCGGCTCTTCGGCCTCTCGGCGGCGCCCGACGCCGAGCGCCTCTCGCGGCGCAGCGTGCTCGACGTGGTGCGGGGCGACTTCACCGCGCTGCGGGCCCGGGTCGGGCAGGGCGACCGCCGCCGGCTCGACGCCCACGCCGACGCCGTGCGCGACCTCGAGCGGCGGCTGGCCGAGATCCCGATGGGGGCCTGCGGGGGCATCGCGCCGCCGGCGGCCGACGTGCGGGCCGACGACCGGGAGGAGGCCCCCGCGGCGCTGCACGATGTCATGAGCCGGATGATCGCGATGGCCCTGGCGTGTGATCTGACCAACGTCTTCAGCTATGCCTTCACCCTGCCGGCGGCCCATGTCTACTACCGGCACCTCGGGGAAGCCTTCGAGCGTTCCTTCCACGAAGACATCGTGCACCTCGTCGACGCCATCCCCGATGGCTACGGGCTGGTGGCGCAGGGGGTCGAGTACACCATGCAGGCCCTGGCGACGACCCTGGACCACTTCGCGGCGACGGCGGTCGGGGGCGGCACGCTGCTCGACGAGCTGGCGATGCTGGTGACGAGCGACGTGTCGTATGGCTGGACCCATGAGATGCGGGACTACCCGGCGCTGGTGGTCGGGCGGGCCTGCGGGGCGCTGCGGGGCGACGTGCACGTGCCGGCCGACGGGGCGCAGCGCAACTTCAGCGACATCTTGCTGACCCTGGCCCGGGTCGGCGGCGTTCGGGCGGACGCGCTCGGGCTCGGCGCGTGCCGCTCGACGACGACGGTCGACGCGATCGTGGCGTGACCCGCAGCGCCTGGATCTGCTCGTCGGCGGGTGTCATGCTCGGGGCGCCGCTCAGCCCACGGAGCCGCCCCGTGCCCCGATCCGACGCCAGATCCGGGCGCCTCGCCCGGGTGTTGACCTTCCGACGGCGGGGGCCGGTGATCGACATCGACGCCCTCTACCGGAGCCACGCGGGCATGATCTTCCGGCGGGTGCTGCGGTTCTTCCCCGACGACGCCGAGGCCGAAGAGGTGGTGCACGAGGTGTTCATGCGCGCGATGGAGAAGCAGCACACCTTCCGGGGCGACGCCTCGCCCTCGACCTGGCTGTATCAGCTCGCCACCCGCCACTGCCTCAACCGGCTGCGCGACCTGCGGCGGCGACGGGAGACGCTCGCGCTCAACGCCGACCTGCCCTGGCTGCGGCCCTCGGCGGCCCGCGATCAGGAGGCGACGATGCTCCTGTCGCAGCTCATCGACCAGCTCGACGAAGAGGCGCTGCTCATCTGTACCCTGTACTTCGTCGATGGCATGTCCCACGCCGAGATCGCCCGGGTCGTCGGGGTCAGCCGGCGGACCATCGGCAACCGGATCGACGACGCCCGGCACCGGATGCGCGCCGCGGCGGGGGTGGTCGGATGAGCGCGGGTGATCGCTTCGACCGCGAGGGGCACCCCACCGAGCTGACGATCGCCCGGGTGCTCGCCGACGAGCTCACGCTCGACGGGGCGCTGGCGACCCACTTCGAATCGTGCCCCGCCTGCCGCGACGCGCTGGACGCCGCCCGCCGCTTCGACCGCGAACGGGCCCTGTCCCCGCCGCCCGCGCTGAGGGCCTCGCCGACCCCCGGCCGGGGGCGGTGGGTCCCGCTCGCCATCGCCGCCGCGGCGGCCGCCGTCGTGGGGGTCCTGCTGCTGCGCCCGGCGCCGGAGGGTGACGGCTTCCGGCTCAAGGGCGGGCTGGCGCTGACCCTGGTCGCCGACGACGGCGGCGCGCAGCGGGCGGTGGACGACGGCGACCCGGTGCGCGCGGGCGAGCGGCTGGGCTTCCGGGTGCAGCACGCCGCGGGCGGGCACCTGCTCGTGCTGGGGGTCGACGGCCGGGGCGAGACCTACCCCTGCCACCCGCAGGGCCCGGCGCCGGCCTCCGAAGAGCGCCCGCCGACGCCCCGGGCGACCGCGCTCGACGCGGCCGTCGAGTTCGACGCCACCCCCGGCGCCGAGACCATCGTCGCGCTGCTGTGCGACGGGCCGGTGCGCTACGCCGAGGTCGCCCCGATCCTCGCCGCTGCGCGGGGCGAGACGGTGCCCCCGCTGCGCGCCGGCTGCCGGCAGGACGCGGTGTGGCTGCGCAAGGCCGCGCCGTGATCCGGGCCCTGGCGGCGGCGCTCGCGCTGTGGGCCGCCTCGGCGGCTGCCGCGACCAGCGATCGGCTGGCGCTGGTGGTGGGGGCCAACCTCGGCGCGCCGGACGAGGCGCCCCTGCGCTTCGCCGAGCGCGACGCCAGCCGATTCGCCGACGTGCTGACCCGCTTCGCCGAGGTCCGGCCGGAAGATCTGGTGCTCTTGCGGGGCCCCGACCCGGCCGCCGTCTCCCGGGCGCTGGCCCGCCTCGGCGAGCGGGCGGCGGCCCGCCGAGCCGAGGGCGTCGAGGCGGTGCTCTTCGTCTACTACAGCGGCCACGCCGACGCCCGGGCGCTGCACCTCGGCCCCGCCCGGCTGCCGCTCGCCGAGCTCGAGGCGGCCGTCGCCCGGGCCGGGGTCGAGCTGAGCGTGCTGGTCGTCGACGCCTGCCGCTCGGGCGCGCTGACCCGGGTCAAGGGGGCCCGGCCGGCGACGCCGTTCGAGATCCGGGCCGACGACCGGCTCGCCAGCCAGGGCAGCGCGATCATCACCAGCTCGGCGCTCGGCGAGGCGGCGCAGGAGAGCGATCAGCTCGGCGGCGGCGTCTTCACCCATCACTTCGTCAACGGGCTGCTGGGGGCGGCCGACGCGTCGGGCGACCGCCGGGTGACGCTGTCCGAGGCCTACCGCTACGCCTACGGCGAGACGCTGCGCACCACCAGCCGGGCGCCGGTGGTGCAGCACCCGACCTACGCCTTCCGCATGCGCGGGCGGGAGGATCTGGTCGTCACCCGGCTGACCGACACCGCCGGGCTCGGGCGGCTGCGGCTGCTCGCGCCCGGGGACTGGCTGCTCTTCGCCCGGGGCGGCCGGGTCGAGGAGGTGCACGCCGAGCGGGCGGTGGAGGTGCTCGTCGAGCCGGGGTCCTACCTGGTGCGGCGGCGCACCGCGGAGGCGGTCTTCGAGGGCCGGGCCGGGGTGCGCCCGGGGGAGACGACGACGCTGAGCGCCGGGGACGTGCGGCGGCTGCCGTATGGCCAGACGGTGCGCAAGGGCTACGACGGCGGGCGCCGCTCGGTGTGGGGGGCGTTCGTCGGCGGCGAGCTGGCCGGGCCGCTGCGGGCCGGTCTGGGGGCGGCGGCCGGGGGCGGCGTCGGGCTCCGGGCGGACTTCGAGGCGGTGGCCCTCGAGCTGCGGGTCCGGGCGGTGGGCAACGCGGTCGATCGCAACGCCATGACGATCACCCAGACTCAGCTCGGGGCCGATCTGGCCGCGCTGCGGCTGTTCGACATCGGCCGCCTCTCGGCGGGCTTCGGCCTCCGCGTCGGCGGGGACTGGGCCCGGCAGGCCTTCGAGACGACCGGGGTCGCCCCGACCCGCGACGCGGCGGTGCTGCGGGCCGGCGCGCTCCTGCGGGTGGAGTACGCCGTGTGGCCCGCGGTGAGCCTGCGCCTGGGCGGCGGCCTCGACGGCCACGTCTCGCCGGGGGACGGGGGCGCGGCCTTCGGGGCGGCGCCGTTCGGCGGCCTGGGGGTGACGCTCTATGTCCCGTGACGGTCCACGCCGTGGCGGTCCACGCCGCGATGGCATGCGCCGGCGGCGGCGATGGCACCTGTGCCTGCTGCTGGGGGGCGCCGCGATGGCATGCGGCGACCCGCTGGCCACCGGCGAGTATCGGGGCGAGCCGCTGTTCACCCTCGGGGGGCCGCTGATCCTGACCGGCCTCGAGCAGGCCATCGCCCGGGCGGTGTGCGAGGAGGAGGTCGCCGACTGCGAGGCGGAGGCCCTGACGGTGTGCGCCGATCGCGCGCGCTGTCCGCCGCTCGAGGCGTGCGCCGAGGCCGAGGAGGCGTGCATCGCCGACAGCGGGCAGAACGACGCGGTCCTGGAGAGCGAGGTCGACCTCGGCGTGGGGCTGGTGTGGAGCGTGCCCGGCCGGGGGCAGGGGCTGTTCGAGCAGCCCAGCCGGCTCACCCCGGGGCTGCCGGCGCGCTACACCCTGACGCTGCACCAGCCGCCGCCCGATCACACCCTGTGGCAGCGGGGGGGTGACCGGTACGCGGTGGGGGTGATCGCCGCCTACGACGACCACGACCGGGACGCGCGCCTCGACCCGGCGACGGAGAGCCTGCTGGGCGGCACGCTCGACATGGCGGTGGTGTACACGCCGACCGGGCTCGACCGGCCGGACGGCTCCCGGCGGGCGCCGGGCTTCCACCGGGTGGCGCCCGACGACGAGGCGTGCGGGGCCGTCTTCGACGACTTCGACGAGCCCCGGACGGGCATCGACTTCGCCCCGCAGGCGTCCCTGATCCCATCGCTGCTGCCGGACCTCGACTGCGACGACGACCTGTCGGAGTGGGGCCTGTGCCCCGTCGGGGCCGATCTCGAGGGGTGCGAGGCGCCCCATCCGCCGCTCTACTGCGCGTTCTGTGGCTTCGCCGAGCCGGATGAAGACGACTGAGGCGGCGGTCACACCGCGAGATGACGCCGCATGAGATCCAGCCAGTCCTTCATGCCATGGGCGCCCAGCTCGGCGTACAGCGCGGAGACCGCGTCGAGCTCCCCGGCGACCCGGGCCGGTCGATCGCCGAGGTGCAGCCGCTCGATGGCCGCCCGCACCCGCAGCCAGGTGTCGAAGTAGGCCACCGGCGCCCGGCGCCGGGCCAGCGCCCGCTCGAAGAGCCGCCGGGCCCGGCGGCCGCGGCCCCGGCGGGCGGCGATCACCCCCCGCAGCATCTCGGCGCAGCCGGCGTAGGATCCCATCCGACCCAGCTTGCCGGTCGCCCGCCGGGCCAGCCGCCGCAGCCGGCGGATCAGGTCGGGCACCGCGTCGGGGCCCTCGACGTCGACCAGACACAGCAACGCCTCGACGTGCTCCAGCTCGACGAGGTAGCCCCAGGCCCGGTCGAGGTGGTCGGCGGCGTACTGCCGGCGGGCGCGGGCATACAGCCCGACCGCGTCGCGGAAGCGGCCCTGCTGGAACGCGATCGCGCCCAGGCCCTCGATCCCCAAGGCGCCCAGGGCCGGCATCGGCACCGCGATCTCGGGCGCGGCCAGCGCGCGGGCCCGCTGCTGCGCCTCGTCCAGCCGGCCGCAGGCGACGTCGAGCATCATCATGCCGGCGTTGGCGTCGGCCCGCAGCCAGTCGGCGTCGAGCGCGGTGGCGCTGGTGTGGGCCGCCGCGAAGTCGGCCCGGCCTTCGGCGAAGCGGCCGAGCAGCCCCATGCACCAGCCCTTGGCGGCGTGCACGAAGTCGGTGAGGAACCGGTCGCCCACCCGCTCGGCGAGGGCCAGCGCCCGCTCGAAGTGGACCCGGGCGGCGGCCTCGTCCCCCAACACCATCGTATCGATCGCGCCGCTGAGCACCTCGACCCGGGCCTCGCCGATGCGATCGCGCTCGTCGATGGCCCGCCGTCGGGCCGCGGCCTCCAGACGCCGGGCCGGCGCGGGCAGCCCGAGCAGGGCGCAGGCCATGGCCAGGTGGCTGTAGCCGTCGACCCGCAACTCGGGGTCGCCGAGCATCTCGGCCAGCTCGACGCTGCGTACGAGGTGCAGGACGGCCCGCTCGGCGTCCACCCAGCGGTACATGAAGCCCAGCTCGCGGTGGCAGATGGCCCGCTCGCGCACGCCCGGCGCGTCGGCCACCCGGGGCCACAGGCGCAGCGCCAGGGCGCCGAGGCCGTGGCGCACGATCGCCGCGAGCACGCCGACGCGGGTGGTCGGTCGGCGCTCGCCGAGCGCGGACAGGGCCTGCTCCAGCGCGCCGAGGCCGGCGTCGGCGGCGGGCGTGCGCAGGCGGGCGATCCCCAGCTTCCTCAGGCGGCGGGCGCGGTCGAGCGGCCTTTGATCCGCGATCCGGCTCAGCCGTTCGAGCAGGGCCACCGCCTCGGGCACCCGCCCCAGGGCGACCCACCCGTCGGCCAGGCGCTCCTCGATGGCCGCCCGCACCGCCGGTCGCCGGCCCTCGGGCAGCGCGTCGACCCGATCGGCGGCCTGCTCGAAGTGCCGCCCGGCGGCCTCGAACGCGTAGACCGCCAGCGCGGCGTCGCCGGCCCGCATCAGCGCCCGGCACGCGGCCCGGCGATCGTCGGAGCGGGCGAAGTGGTGGGCCAGCGCCGACGGCGGTGTGCCGGGCCGGGCGGCGAGGTGCTCGGCGATGCGTCGGTGGCCCCGGGCCCGCTCGGCGGGCGGCACGCCGTCGTACAGCACCTCGGCGAGCCGGGCGTGGGCGAAGGCGTAGCCGTCGAGGTCGCCCTCGTCCTCCACCGGGCGGATGACCCGGGCCCGCAGCGCGTCGTCGAGCGCGTCGAGCAGCACGCCTTCGGCCGGCTCGAAGGCCCCGGCGAGCAGGGCCGTGTCGAAGTGCTCGCCGCACAGCGCCGCGTGGGCCAGGATCTGCCGGGTGGGCGCCGCCAGCCGGCTCAGGCGGGCTCGCAGCAGCTCGGTGGCCAGCACCCCGCCCCGCCCCGGTGACTCGAACCGCCAGCCGCCCAGCACCCGGCGCAGCGCGCCCGACTCGGCGAGCACCTGGGCGTCGGTCGCGATGAGCAGCGGGTTGCCCTGCGAGGTGCGGCGCACGAATGACGCGAGGCCCGCCGGCAGCCGCTCGGGGCGCAGGCCGAGCATGCGGGCGAGCATGCGGGCGGTGGCGTCGGCGTCCAGCGGCGCGAGGGCGAGTTGGCCGATGGCGGCCCGGGCGTCGAGGCGGTCGAGCGCGGCGGCGGCGGTCGGGCGGGCGGTGGCCAGGAAGGCCGGGCCGGCGTCGCCCAGGCGGTCGAGCAGGTCGCCGAGCAGGGTCAGCCCCCCCGGCTCGGCGAGGTGCAGGTCGTCGATGAGGATCGCGGCGTCGGCGGCGGCCCGCATCGCCTCGGCCAGCCGCCCCACCCGGGCGTCGAGCGCGGCGGTCCACGGCTCGG
>JAUHYW010000122.1 GCA_030426085.1 bacterium
CCGGTTGTAAGTCCGCTCGGCCGGGCGGGTTCCAAGCCGTTGTGCCCGGCCGAGCGGCGGCCTCTCTGGCCGCCGGAGTGACTAAGGATCGACCACCCCGAATCGTCGGATACGGATCGCGTGGGCGTGGCGCCTCGGCACCCGGATCACCCTCGATCGGCGGACCCCCACATTCACCGATCCGGGGGGGCGGCGCACCGGGCCGCTCGATGACCGGGGAGTCAGCCGTCGGGCGCTCGACCTGGTCTGCACCGTCAACGGGCTTCGGGTCGAGCCCGAGGGCGATCTGCCCTACCGGCTCATGGGCGCGCCGCTGACCGGGGCGGTGGATCTGCCGTTCGAGACCGTCCGCCAGGGCCTGCCCCTCGAGTGCGCCCGGCGGGTGCTGCTGTGGGTCGACGCCTGGCCCGAGGCGCCCGACGTGCCCATCCCCGAGCTGTGGGGGATCAGCGGGGCCATCGCCGATCTGCGGGCCCGCATCGCCAACCTCGCGCCCCACGATCTGCCGGTCGCCATCGCCGGTGAGTCGGGCACCGGCAAGGAGCTCGTGGCCCGCGCGCTGCACGCCGCCTCGGGCCGCGCCGGGCGCCCGTGGGTGCCGGTCAACGTCGGCGCGCTCAACCCCGCGACGGCGGCGGCCGAGCTGTTCGGCCACGCCCGGGGCGCGTTCACCGGGGCCGATCAGGCGCGGCCGGGCTACTTCCGGCGGGCGGCGGGCGGCACGCTCTTCCTCGACGAGATCGGCAGCCTGCCCGAGTCGGTGCAGCCGATGCTGCTGCGGGCTCTGGAGAGCGGGGAGATCCAGCCGGTGGGCGAGGCCCCGCGCAAGGTGGACGTGCGGCTGCTGACGGCGACCGACGCCGACCTCGACCAGATGAGCGACGTCGGGCGCTTCTTCCGCCCGCTGCTCTACCGCATCCGCACCACCCGCATCGCGCTGCCCCCGCTGCGCGAGCGGCCGGCCGACATCCCGCTGCTCTTCGTGCGCTTCCTCACCGCCCAGCTCGAGGCCCTCGGCGCCGCCGATCGCCTGCGCGAGGGGGGCGGGTCGTGGGTCGGGCGGCGGGTGATCGAGACGCTGCTCAAGCACCCCTGGCCGGGCAACGTGCGCGAGCTGCGCAACGTGGCGGTGCAGACCGCGCTGGAGAGCGCCCAGTCGCCCCAGGCGGCGCTGCCGGCCCACTTCGTCGCCGAGCAGCGGGCCCGGAGCGGCGCGCTCTCCGATCCGGTGGCGGTGCTGCGGGAGGTCTCCGGGGCCCCGTCGGCGGTCGAGGGTCGGGACTGGGCGGTGCCGCCCCAGGCGCTCGTCGCCGCCCTCAAGCGCCACCAGTGGCGGGTCCGGCCGGCGGCCGACGAGCTGGGGGTGGCCCGCAACACGGTCTACGCGATGATGGGGCGCCTCGGCATCCGCCGGCCGGGCGATCTCACCCGGGACGACATCCTGCGGGCGGTCGACGCCGAGGGCACGTCCGACGCGGCGGTCGTCGCCCGGCGACTTCAGGTCTCGGAGCGGGGGTTGAAGCTGCGCCTGCGGGCCCTGGGGCTGGTGCTCGAAGATCGGTGACGGCGCCGGGCTACCGGTGGCCCGCCTCGAGCAGCGCGAGGGGCCGCTTCCCGGTCCGCAGCGGTCGGGGGCGATCGCGGTGGCGCAGCACGGCCCACACCACCCGGGGGTGGAAGAGGATCCACGGCCCGGCGACCATCTGAAGCACCCGCAGGAAGCGGCGATACACCGCCGTGTCGTGCCCGCACAGGCGGAACACCCGCCGACAGTACGCCTGGAGCAGCCCCAGCCCCGGCGGCCGACAGCCGGCGAGCTGGGGGAACCGCAGCCCCTCGGTGGCCGCGAGCACCCACGGCACCGCGTTCATCCGCCGCAGCGCCCTGAACCACCGCCGCGGGCGCAGCCGCCCCCGGCGCAGGTGGTGGTCGAGCAGCTCGGCGTTGCGAGCGGCCATGGTCATGCCCTGGCCGAAGACCGGGTCGAACGAGCACACCGCGTCGCCGAGCGCGAGCAGCCCTTCGGGCAGCCGGCGCAGGCGGTCGTAGCGGCGCTGGGCGGCGTGGGTGAAGCGATAGCGGCGCACGGGGCCGAGGGGGCGGGCCCCGGCGATGGCCCGGGACAGCTCGTCGCTGGGCAGCGAGGCGGCGAAGCGGTCGAAGCCCGCCGCGTCGGCCGGCGGGTGGTCGCCGAGGTAGCCCACCAGCGTGACCAGCCACCGCCCGCCCTCGACGGGGAAGAGAAAGCCGGTGCGGGTCTGGTACGGCGGCTGCCCGTAGATCAGCAATGCCCTCCAGTCGGCGGGCATGTCTTCGGGCGCCTCGTACATCCGGGTCGCGTAGCACAGGTCGACGTCGAAGCGGTCCTCGCGGGGCGCGGCGAGGCCCATCGCCTCGAGCCACGCCGGCAGCCGTGAGCCGCGGCCGCTGGCGTCGACCACCAGATCGGCCGCGATCACCGAGCGGGCGCCACGGGCCTCGCGGATGGCGACGCCGGTGATCCGGTGCCCCTCGGTCTCGAGCCCCTCGACGGTGCACCCGTAGCGGAAGCCGAGGCGGGGGTTGGCCTGCAAGCGGGCCCGGACCCGGCCCTCGACCAGCGGCCGGGTCTGCACATGCACCGGGAAGCGGCTGTCGAACCGGGCCTTCCACACCCCGTGATGCAGCCAGCGTACCCCGCTGCCGAAGTCGAAGAGGTGGGCCCCGCGGTCTTCGATCTCGTCGACGAAGCCGGGGAACAGCCGCTCGAGGATGCGCTCGCCCCGCTTGAGCAGCGCGTGGGCCTGACCCCCCTGCGGCGCCCCCTTGCGTGGGGTCTCGTCGTCGCTCGGTCGGTCCCGCTCGAGCACGGTGACCCGCTCGAAGTGATCGGCGAGGACCCGGGCGGCGCACAGGCCGGCGAGGCCCGATCCGATGACGACAGCATGATGTCGGCGACTTGGCGAACGGGCCACGAGCACTCCTCGTCGAGGCAGGCTGCGGCCCCGGGGCGCGGGACCTGCGCCGGTCTCCACACCGCGAGACGGGACCGCGGGCGCGGGCCGAGCCCCCCGCCCGGGCCGCGCATGCGTCTCAATACTTATCTCGCGCTCGTCGTCTCCATCAAGGCACCTGTATGTCGTTTATTCCCGGCCCGCAGATTTTTCCGGGGCGCTCAGCCGCCGACCCGGGCCCTTAGTGCGCCCAGCGTGCGGGGGCCGGCGATGCCGTCGACGGCGAGGCCGGCTTCGTCCTGAAAGCGGCGCACCGCGGCCCGGGTGAGCCGCCCCGAGGCGCCGTCCACGGTGAGCCCGGCGCCGATGGCCCGGTTCAGCGCCGCTTGCAGCCAGCGGATCTCGTCGGGGTGGTCGGCGCGCCCGTCGGCCGGGAAGCGCCCGGGCAGCGGGGCCTCGATCAGCGCCTCGAACGCCGCCCGCAGCCGCTCCAGCGTCTCCCCGTCGGGGATCCCGGTGTCGGGCAGCCCCGCGTCGCGCTGCCACGCGCTCAGGGCCGCCCGGCTGCGCGGCCCGAACAGCCCGTCGACCACCAGATCGGCGTCGGCGAGCCGGTTGAGCGCCATCTGGATCCAGCGGATCTCCTCCTCGGCGAGCCGCTCCGCCTCGTCGGGGGCGGGCGCGGGCGGCTCCGGCGGCGGGGGCACCGCGACGACGTCGGGATCCGCGAGCCGCGCAGCGAGCCGGTCCCGGGTGGCCGCGTCGGGCGCGCCGGTCTCGGGCAGCCCCTCCATCGCCTGATAGGCCCGGATGGCGGCCCGGGTCGCCGGCCCGACGACGCCGTCGACCACCAGCCCGGCGTCCATCACCCGGTTGAGGCCCCGCTGGACGTGGCGGGCGTCGATGACCGCGGCCACGTCGGCCGGCGGCTCGATGCTGCGCCAGAAGGGCAGCACCCGCCCGTTGTGGTCGACCGCGTACAGCTCGACGGCGTATTGCCCGCCGAGCACTTCGACCTCGGCGAAGACCACCTTGTGCGTCTGATCGCCGGTGCCGGCGGCCACGTCGAACGCCAGCCGGCTCCAGGGCATCCAGCCCCGGGCCCCGCGGCAGAAGCTGCGCACGAGCGGCCCCCGCAGGGGGAAGGTGTAGCGGGCCCCGGGCGTGCCGACGATGATCTGGCGCACCGATCCGGCGCCCACGTCGAGGCCGATGTCCCACGCCAGGTGCTCGTGCCCGGCGAAGTAGCAGGCGACGTCGTAGTCGATGAGCAGGCCGGCCAGGCGTCGCTCGAAGGCGCTGTTGGTCCGGCCCATCGCCGAGCGCAGGGGCACATGGCCCACGACCAGCCGCAGATCGGCGTCACCGGCCGCCGCGAGGTCGTCGATCAGCCACCGCTCGACGTCCGGGGCGATGCCCTGGTCGACGATCTGGGCCAGCGCGAGGTGCAGCCCGTCGAGCCGCACCGAGTAGTTGCGCGGGGGCTGCCCCGACAGGCTCAGCGGCCCGACCCGGTCGACCAGATCGGCCCACGCCCGGTCGTAGCCGTCGCGGTGGGCGTCGGTGTAGTGGTCGTGGTTGCCGGCCACCGGCAGCACGGGGATGCCCGCCTCGGCGAAGGGCGCCAGCGCGCCGTCGAGGGCCTCCCACCAGCCCTGGACCGTCTCGAGCCTTCGGCCGTCGTCGGGGTTGCCGCTCGTCATGTCGCCGGCGAGCACCACGCACCGCGGGGCCCGCTCGACGACCCGCTGCACGACGTGGTGGAAGGCGTCGGCAACCTGCCCCCGGGTGGAGACGTGGATGTCGCCCAGGATCACGAATCGGAAGTTCATGTGTCCGACGCTACGCCGGGGGGCCGGAGGGCCTCAACCGGTTTTCGGGTGCTCGGCCGGTCTCGCGGCCAGCGGTGGGGCAGAATGGGGCGGGTTCAGCGCAATCGGTATGCCGGAATCGGTAGAAAACCCAATCATTTCAGCTTGTTCGGACACTTCGGGTCTCTCGATCGGTAGTCACCCCGGCACGCCATCCGACGGAGGCCCCGATGAACGCCCATGCGCACGCCGAGCGCGACACCCGCGACACCCGCAACACCCGCGAACCCACCGGACCCGAGAGCCGCCCCGCCCACGGGCCCCGGGCCATCCCGACGTCCCCCCGACTGCTCGCCATCGAGCCGATCCCCGAGGAGGTGCTCGACGCCCTCGCCGATGAGCTGCGGGTGACCCGCCGCCGACGCATGCTGGCCCTGGCCATCGAGTGGGGGGGGCGCATCCTCGAGGTGATCTACGACGGCGACATCGAGCGCATGCGGGCCCGGGGGGATGACAAGGACGTCTCGCTGCGCGGGCTCGCCGAGCGCATGGACGTCAGCCCGGCCCAGCTCCACCTCGCGGTGCAGGTGCACGACTTCGTCGCCCGCCACCCCGAGCTGATCGAGCACGATCACCTCACGGTGACCCACTTCCGCTGCGTGATGCCGCTGCCCGACAGCCGCCGGCTCGAGCTGCTGCACCGGGCGACCATCGAAGAGTGGACCACCAAGGCGCTCGAGCGGGAGGCGCGGGCGCTCAAGAAGAAGCTGACCCGCGGCCGGGGCGGTCGCCCCCGCCTGCCCGAAGGCATCAAGACGCTCAACTCGATGCACAAATACGCCGAGAACCCCGAGATGCACCTCGCCGGGATCGACGACTTCAGCCGCCTGAGCCCCAAGCAGGCCCGCCGGCTGAGCCACACCCTCGACGTGATGCTCGACCGCATGAACCACGCCCGGGACGAGCTGGAGCGGCACCTCGAGCTGATGGGCGGCCCGCCGTCCCCGTCGACCCCCTGAGCGGGCCGCCGGGCGGGCTCAGGGGGCGTCGGTCACGGGCGTCTCCTGCCGCCCGAGGTCGAGCGCGCCGTCGTCGGTGCGGATGGTCGCGACCACCGTCTGCCCCGCCCGCAGGTAGCGAGGGGACTTGCCCTGCGCCTTGGCGAACAGGCGCCACTTCGTCGCCTCGGGCAGCAGCGCCCCGATCTTCTGCACGAAGGCCGACGGGGCCTTCAGCGCCACGCCGCCCGGGGTCCCGGTCGCGACGAGGTCGCCCGGTCGCAGATCCATCAGCCCGCTCAGCTCGGTCAGCGTCTCGACCGGCCCGTACACCATCTCGCCGGCCAGCGCGTCCTGGCGCACCTCGCCGTCGACCTCGAGCCGCAGCCGCAGCTCGGGCCACCGGGCCAGCTCGGCGGCGTCGACGAGCACCAGCCAGGGCCCGGTCGGCCCGAAGGTGCGGTAGCTCTTGCCCTTGAAGAACTGCCCCTGCGGGAGCTGGACGTCGCGGGCCGAGACGTCGTCGAAGATGACGAGCCCGGCGATCACCCCGGCGATGTCGTCCGGGGTGAAGGCGCGCGGGGCGCGGACGGGGGCCCCGATGACCAGCCCCAGCTCGATCTCGTAGTCCAGGAGCTGCACCGCCGCCGGCTTGCGGATCGGCGCCCGCCCCGAGGAGAGGCACGACGACGCCTTGCAGAACAGCATGTTGAAGGTCTGCCCGTCGGGATCGAGGCCCGACTCCTCGCGGTGGCTGCGGTAGTTGACCCCCTGGCAGACGATCTGCCCGTCGGCGGTCACCGGGCTCAGGGTCTCGAGCCCCTCGGCGTCGAGGGTGAACGCCGTCGCCGCCCGGGCCGCCGCCGGGCCGCCGCCGGTCAGGAAGGCCCCGGTCGTCGGCCAGTCGCCGTCCAGCGGGGCCACCCGGCCGTCGCGCAGCGCGCCCCAGCGGGCCCCATCGCCCTCACGAAATCTCAGGACCGTCGTCGCCATGCCCCCTCCGTCGCAGGTGGATCGTCACTCGCTCAGCGCGCGCTTGAGCAGCAGCAGCCGCCCGATGGTCAGCGAGGGCTCCCGCCGCAGGCCGCGGGCGATGGCCCACAGGCGGCGGGGCGTCAGCCGGGCGTTGGCGAAGTGCGCCGGCATCGGCGGCCCCCACTGCGCCATCGACGACCGGCTCATCGGCATCACCCCCGCCGGGTGGTCGGCGTCGAAGCGGTCGCTGTCGGCGTAGTGCTCGACCAGCGACCCCCACGGGTCGTACCAGTAGTCGAAGATCTGGCTGCCCATCAGGTGCCGTCCCACGCCCCACGCGTGGCGCCAGCCCGCCGCTCGCATCACGGTCTGCCCCATCGCGACCGCGTCCAGATCGTCGACGGCGAACGCGGCGTGGTTGAGGCCGTCCTCCACCGAGCGGGCGATCACCAGCGTGTGGTGCTCGGCCGGCTCGGGCCCCCGATCGCAGCGCAGGAAGACGAGCGCCGGGGTGCCGTCGGCCAGCACCTGCACGTCGCTGGGCACCAGCCCCAGCCGCCCGGTGAACCAGGCCACCGCGCCGTCGAAGTCGACCGCCTCCAGCGCGACGTGACCCAGGTGTCGGATGGCCGGCGGCTGCTCCGCCAGCCGCACCGGCCGGTTGATGCGGGGGGCGTCTCGCGTCTCATTGACTGTCTCGGGGGGCGTCTCGGGTTGTCTCGATGGCGCGCGAGCGACCACGTCGACCCACAGCCCCATCGGCCCGGCGAGGCGGATCCGACGCGCGGGCGTCGGCGCGGAGTCGGACGCGAGCGCCGGCGGGGTCGAGGCCTCGTCGAGCGCGGCCAGCCGGTCGACCGCGTCCGCGTCGGCGGTGAAGGTCAGCCCCAGCAGGCGGGGGCGGGGGCCGCGACGCACGGTGTAGATCGCCCGCGCGCCGTCGGCGCCGCCGAGGTGCAGCGTATCGGCGGTCGGCGGCTCGACCGGCGTCAGCCCGAAGTCGGCGAAGAAGCGCTGCGCCTTCGCCGGATCGGGGCGCTCGACGGTCATCCGCGCGAGGCGCCGCACCCGGGCCGTGGGGGCCGGGTGGCGAGGGATCGGGCACGCCGCGCGGAGGCTGGGATCACTGTCCATCGGCGCCATCGTGCGAGCGGGGCCGGCCCGCGTCAACCGCGCCTCGCCGCTTGACCGGTCGCCGGCCCCGGGCGACGCTCGCCCCATGACCGCTTCGACCGCCGCCGATCGCCCGTCCGCCGTGCCCCGAGACGCCCTGCGGGCCGCGCTGCCCGCCGTGGCCGGGCGCCTGCCCCGGATCACCCTCGGCGTCTGGCCGACCCCGGTCGAGCCGTGCGCCCTGCGCCGCGACCTGTGGCTCAAGCGGGAGGATCTCAGCGCCCCACAGTACGGGGGCAACAAGGTGCGCTGCCTCGAGCCGGTGCTCGGTCACCTCGTCGAACGCGGCGTGCGGCGGGCCGTCGGCACCGGCGCGTGGGGCAGCAATCAGGCGCTCGCGCTGGCCATCCACGGCGCCCGCCACGGGCTCGAGACCGGGGCGGTGCTCTTCCCCCAGCCGCCCAGCGCCGCCGCCGCCGACAACCTGCGCAGCCTGCTGGCGACACCCTGCGCGGTGACCCTCCTGCCCAACATCGCGCTCTTTCCGCTGGCCTGGCTGCGGGCCCGGATCGCGGGAGAGGTCATCGTGCCGCCGGGCGCCGCCGTGCCCCGGGGCGCGCTGGGCCACGTCGCGGCGGCCCTCGAGGTCGCCTTCGCGATCCGGGCCGGCGAGGTGCCTCCGCTGCGGCATGTGGTGCTCGCGGTCGGCTCCACCTGCACGACCGCCGGGCTGCTGGTGGGCTTCGCCGCGGCGCGGTCTCTGGGACTCATCGAGCGCGCCCCGACCGTGCACGCCGTCCGGGTGACGCCGTGGCCGGTCACCGCCCACCGACGCATCGTCGCGCTGGCCCGGGGCGCCGCGGCGCTGCTCGCCCGACTCGGCGGCCCCGATGCCACCGAACGGCGGGCGCTCGCCGAGGGGCTGCGGGTCAGCGGGCGCCAGCTCGGGCGGGGCTACGGCCACCCGACCGCCGCCGGTCGTGGGGCGATCGCCGCGTTCGATGGGGTCGCCGGCCCGCACCTCGACACGACCTACGCCGGCAAGGCCGGGGCCTGGCTGCTCGACGAGGGCGCCGCGCTCGACGGCCCGACGCTGTTCTGGACCACGAAGAGCGCCGTGCAGCCACCGCTGATCGAGCTCGCCGAAGCGCCGATCCGCCGCCGCGTCCGCCGGTGGCTGGAGCGGGGGGGCGCGGCCCCTCCCTGACACTTCGTCCTCGATCTGGCGCCCCGATTGCATCGGGGTCGCGGCCGGCGACCGACACTGTTCAACAGTTGGCCGTTTTATTGAGAATGGGTGATATTGCGGATGTCGCGGATCGGGCGGCGTGCATCGACAGAGAACGGGGGAGCTTCATGCGGGGAGACATGCGGGTGATTCCAGGGGGAGAGGATCATCCGGAGACGGGCCACCCGGCCGGGGGACGGCCGAGGCGCGCGCTGACGCTGCTCCTGGTGGCTGCGATCGTCGCGATCGCCGGGGCTTCACACGCCGCGCCGCTCGCCGAATGCGCCGTGGAGGGTGCCGAGGTGGGGCTGGTCGGCCAGTCGGCCGCGATCACCGTCACCTTCGACAACGTCGGCGATCAGCCGGGGCAGGTGCCGACCGTCGATCTGATCCTGCCGCCCGACATCGGCGCGCCGACGGGCACGCTCTTCGGGAGCCCGGTGGTCGTCGAGCCGGCCATCGTCTTCGGCGAGTTCCCGGTGCTGCACCCGCTGCACCTCCAGCCGGTCGACGGCCCCATCGGGTGGCGGCTGGTATCCATCTGGAGCCCGATCACCGGCCACCCCCCCGGCGCCCCGCCGCTGCCCTTCGAGCTGTCGCTGCCCATCGCGCCCGACGTGCCGCTCGGCGGCCCGCTCGACTACGAGGTCCGCTGCCAGTACGCCTACGGCATCACCCCGGTCAACGACCCGCTGATCGACCCGCCGCTCGACGCCGATCCGATCCCCCGCCAGATCACCCCGACGCTGGTCGCCATCAGCCACGAGGGCTCGGGGGTCACGGTCACCGGCCCCAACTTCCCGGCGTCCTTCGAACTCACCGTGGACGCTGCGATCGGCGCCGCGATCGAGGATCTGCGCCTCGAGACCCTCGTCGACGGCCGCTTCCGCATCACCGAGGTCGTGATCACCCGCGGCGCCGGCGAGGTCATCGCGCCCGCTGCGCCGCCCGACGGGCCAGGCGGCCGGGCCGAGGCGGTCTTCGAGCCGTTCGTCGGGATCGACGGGCCCGACGCGCAGCTCACGGTCACCGGTTACGTGCCCGAGTTCGGACTCGACGGGCAGCCGGTCATCGACCCCATCGACGGCGAGACGATCGTGCTCGACGCCACCGGGCGGCTCGCGGCGGCGACCCACGCCCCCGACGGCGGTGACCCCGTCGCGCTCGATCCCCAAGAGCAGCTCGCCAACGTCGCCGCGGCCTCGATCCTGGTGCGGGAGAGCATCAGCAACCTCAGCGGGGGCAGCGACCGCTTCATGCCCGGCGAGCGGGGCCGGGTCGACGCCGAGGTGCTGGTCTCGGACTACTTCGACTTCGACGCGGTGCGCCTGACCTCGACCCTGCCGCCCGGGGTCACCCTGCGGCCGGGCACGGTGCTGCCGGCCCCCATCTCGAACGAGGGCGATGATCCGACGACGCTCGTCTTCGCCCCCGGCGACCTCGACGGCGATCAGCCCGGCGGCACCCGGATCCCGTTCCGCATGGAGTTCGACGTCGACGAGTTCTACCCCGGCGGCGAGCCGGTGCGGGCCGCGGAACTGCTGCCCACCGACCACCGGCTCGAGGCGACCGTGCGCGCGCCGGACGGCGAGCGGCGGGAGACGGTCGAAGAGGACTCGGGCGTCGACGACGACGTGCTCATCTCGCGGGTGGTCTACGAGAAGGCGCTGCTGGCGGTCGACGGCCTGCCGGTCGGCGAGCAGCCCGATGTACGTCCGGGGCAGGTGCTGACCTTCCGCATCTCGGCGACGGTGCAGAGCGGGGACGTGGCCTCGCTGGTGCTCAGCGACTTCATGCCGGCCAACAAGATCTGGGCCGATGAACACGGCCTCGAGCTCGAGATCGACCCCGCCGGGCCGGTGCGCTACGGGCCGGGGCATACGCTCCCGCCCGAGCTGCTCGAGTCGATCCAGGTGCGCGGGCGCGATGGGGACAACGCGCTCGTCTTCACCTTCGGCGATCTCGTCACGACGCCCTCCCAGCCGATGGTCGCCGAGATCCTGCTCGACTTCACCATCACCGACGAGCTCAACGACGAGGACGATCTGCCGTTCACCAACCTGCTCCAGGGCACCTCGCCCGGCGGGAGCGCGGTCGATCTGGTCGACTTCGACGTGCGCGAGCCGCTGCTCGCCATCTCCAAGGGCGTCGTCGGCACCACCGGCGGCGGCGAGATCCAGCCGGCGCCGCCCCCGCTGCCCTACACCTCGGGCCAGCTCGCGGCGACCCCGGTCGACGGCGATCTGAACGGCGCCGACGCCGGCGACCGGGTGACGTTCGCGGTGGTCGTCGAGAACCGGGGCGGCTGGGAGGCCTACGACGTCGAGATCGGCGATCTGCTGCCCGACGAGTTCGTGCGCCCGGCCGACGGCTATGGGGTCACGGTCACCAACGGGCGGGGCGACCCGATCCCGGTCGTGAACGCCGACCTCGAAGACGTCTTCGACGCGGGCATCCGCCTCGCCGAGCCGATCCCGCCCTTCGACGAGGCGTCGGGTCGCAACATCGCCGTCGTGCGCTACACCGTCGAGCTGTCCGGCGCCGTCGGGGCCCGCTCGACCCTCACCAACGGGGCGACCGTCAACCGCTTCGGCTCGCTGCCCGACGGCCTCGACTACGTGACCCTGCGCCCGCTCGACGGGGCCAACGTCACCACCGCCGACTTCGCCCTGCAGAAGCTGCTCGTCAGCGCGGCCACCGCGACGATCGGCGAGATCGTGCGCTGGCGCCTGGTCATCGACGTGCCGGAGGGCACCCACGACGAGGTGCTCATCGCCGACCGGCTGCCGCCGGAGCTGGCCTTCGTGGGCGTCGACCCGGTCGCGCTGCCCGCCGGGCTCGCCGTCACCGGCGACTTCACCCCGGCGGTGGCCGCCGACGGCCGCACGGTGACCTTCGACCTCGGCACGCTGACCAACGCCGACCGCGACGACCGGACGCGGCAGCAGCTCGTGATCGACTACCGGGCGGTGGTGCTCAACAACGATCAGGCCAACCGCAACGACCGGGTGACCAACCGGGTCGACCTGACCCACGTCGGCGGGCGCAACGCCGCCGAGGCCCGCCAGCTCACCCTGCTCGAGCCCCGGCTGGCCCTCGACTGGGAGCAGCTCCCCCAAGCCGACGCCAACGACGCCGCCCCGCTGCGCCTGCGCTTGCGGCACCTGACCGGCTCGGCCGAGGCCTTCGACGTGGTCGTCGTCGCGACGCTGCCCCCCGGCTTCGTCGGCGCGGCCGGCGTGGCCCCGGTCAGCGGCGTCCCGCCGACCGCGACCGCCATCGACGGCAACACCATCACCCTGCGCTACGACCGGCTGCCCGACCGCCAGAACTCGGTGGTGCGCATCGACGCCAGCGTCGCCGCCGACATCGCGCTCGGCCAGGCGCTGCCGGTGAGCGCCGAGGCCACCTGGACCAGCCGCCCCGGCGCGGTGGATCAGCCCCAGAGCCCGTTCAGCGTCGACAGCGTCGAGCGGACCGGCGCCGCCCCGCCGGCCCGCAACGACTACCGCAGCGCGGCCGAGGGCAGCGTGCCGGTGCGGGCCGTCACCGTCGCCAAGGCCGTCGTCGGCGGCGCGGCCGTGGCGACCGTCGGCGAGATCGTGCGCTACCGCTTCACCGCGACCGTGCCCGAGGGCGTCGGCGGGCCGTTCACCGTCGTCGACACGCTGCCTGCCACCGCGGCGTTCGTCGGCGCCGAGAACTTCGCCGCCTCGGCCGGCCTGACCTGTGGAGGCCAGCCGTGCGCGCTGCCCGCGCCGGACGTCGAGCAGGACGGCCGCCGCGTCACCTGGAGCTTCGGGGCGCTGGCCAACGCCGACGCCGACAACGCGGCGGTCGAGACGCTGACCTTCGACGTGCTCGCCGCCGTGGCCAACGTGCCCGCAGCCGCCGCCGGGGCGACCCTGGTCAACCGGATGACCATCGGCGCGCTGACCGCCGACAGCCCCCCGATCACGCTCGCCGAGCCGGCCCTCACCATCGCCGGGGGCCCGGACATCGAGCCGGCCGAGGCGGGCGACGTCGTCGACGTGCCCATCGTGATCACCAGCCCGCCCGGCCCCATCCCGGCCCATGACGTCACCCTCGACCTCGCCTCGGGCCCCGGGCTGACGCTGCTGCCGGCGGCCGACAACGGCACCTGCCCGTTCTTCGATGGCATCGCGTTCGGCGGCGGCGCCGGCCAGATCGCCTGGGACCTCCTGCCGCCCGACCTCGACTGCGAGATGACCGCCCGGATCCGGCTCGACCCCGGGGTGGGCTTCGGCGACCGCCCGACGGTGACCGGCACGCTGCGCTGGACCAGCCGCCCGGGTGACATCGCCGCGCCGCTGAGCCCGTTCGACCCGCTCACCGTCGAGCGCACCGGCGAGCCGGCCGACGCCGGCGCCGACGAGAACGACTACCGGGTGAGCTTCGACACCGCCGTGCCGTTGACCGGGCCCGCGGTGACCGTGGACTTCGTCACCGGCGAGGATCCGGCGACCGCCGATCCCGGCGTCGCGCTGGGCGAAGACGGCGTCTGGCGCGTCGAGCTGACCCTGCCCGCCGGCGACAGCGACGGGGTGCGCCTCGTCGTCGACCTGCCGCCGGGCCTCGACGCCACCGAGGTCCGCCGGGTCGACGACGGCTTCGACGGCGTGATCGAGAGCCCGCCCGGCGGCCCGCTCGAGGGCGCCCCCGGCGAGACCTTCGTCATCGACCTCGGCGCGGTGCAGAACCCGGCCGACGGCGACCCGGCGAACGACACGATCGCCGTCGAGATCGTCGCCCGCCCGACCGGCACCGTCGCCCTGGGCGACGGCGAGCCCTACACCCTCGACGTCACCGTGCAGGCCGACGGCGGCGAAGGCCCGCCGGTGAGCGGCCCGGTGGACTACGTCTTCCCCGGGGCGACCGTGGCCCTGGCCGTCGACGACGCGGCCCCGGCCGGCGGCGACACCGTGCGGGCGACCGTGACCGTGGCCAACGCTGGAGACGGCCCGGTGGCCGACGCCGTGATCGTCGTGGCGCTGCCCGAAGGCTTCTCCACCGCGCCCGGGGCCGACGGCGTCGACAACGACGGCGACGGCGAGATCGACGAGGCCGACGAGCAGGCGGCCTACGACCCCGACGCCGCGACCGTGACCCTCGGCCCGCTGGCCACGCTCGATCCCGGCGCGTCGGTCGACCTCGCCCTCGATCTGGTGGCCGACGACGCGATCGCCGGGCGCCCCGTCGATCTGGCCGCGACGCTCGATACGTACGACACGCTGCCCGCGGGCGGGCTGACCCTCGATCCCGCCGCCGACGGCGTGGACACCGACCTCGACGGCGCGGTGGACGACCCGGCCGACGGCGACGCCGACGGGGACGACACCGTCACCGTGACCCTGACCCCCCGGGCGCCGCTGCTGGTGGCTTCGAAGAGCGTCGTCGACGAGGACGCGGCCGACGTCGAGCCCGGCGACGCGCTGATCTACACCCTGACCGTCGCCAACGACGGCACCGCGCCCGCCCGCGACGTGCGGATCGAGGATCCGGTCGGCGCGCTGGCCAACGCCACCTTCGTCGAGGGCTCGGTCGACCCCGGACCGGGCGCGGTCGAGATCATCGACGGCCTGCTCGTCGCGACCCTGGGCGAGCTGCCGATCGACGCCGCGTGGACCGTCTCGTATCGGGTCGTCGTCGACGCCCCGCTGCCCCGCGGCCGCGAGATCCGCAACCAGGCCACCGTCACCGCCCGGGGCGTGGCCCCGCAGCTCACCGACGACCCGAGCACGCCCGCGCCCGACGACCCGACCGTCGTCACCGTGGCGTCCACCGACGACCCCGACGGCGACGGGCTGCCCGACGACGACGAGGCGGCCAACGGCACCGATCCGCTCGACCCCGACAGCGACGACGACGGCCTGCCCGACGGCGTCGAGGTGAACGGCGCCAACCCGACCGACCCGCTCGACCCGGACAGCGACGACGACGGCCTCGAGGACGGCGTCGAGGACGCCGACGGCGACGGCGAGCCGGATCCGGGCGAGACCGACCCCAACGACCCCGACACCGACGACGGCGGCGTGCCCGACGGCGAAGAGGCCCTGGCCGACGGCACCGATCCGCTCGACCCGGCCGACGACCGCCCCGACGACGCCGACGGCGACGGCCTGCCCGATACGCTCGAAGACTCGCGGGGCACCGATCCCGACGACCCCGACACCGACGACGACGGCATCCCCGACGGGGTCGAGGTCGACGGCGCGAACCCCACCGATCCCACCGACCCCGACACCGACGGCGACGGGCTGTGCGACGGGCCGAACGACGTCGACGGCGTCTGCCGCGGCGGGGAGGACACCGACGCCGATGGTGAGATCGACCCCGGCGAGACGAACCCCGACGACCCCGACACCGACGACGGCGGGGTGGGGGACGGCGCCGAGGACGCCCGGGGCAGCGACCCGCTCGATCCGGCCGACGACCAGCCGAGCGATCGGGACGGCGACGGGCTCGACGACGGCGAGGAGGCCGCGCGGGGCACCGATCCCGACGACCCCGACAGCGATGACGATGGCATCCCCGATGGCGTCGAGGCGCTGGGCGACAACCCGACCGACCCGCTCGACCCCGACACCGACGACGACGGGCTCGACGACGGCGAAGAAGACACCGACGGCGACGGGCGGCGCGACCCGGGGGAGACCGATCCCACCGACGCCGACACCGATGACGGCGGGGCGCCCGACGGGGCCGAGGTCGACGGCGGCACCGACCCGCTCGACCCGAGCGACGACATCCCGAGCGATCGGGACGGGGACGGCGTGCCCGACGCCGACGAGACCCGCGATGGCACCGACCCCGACGACCCCGACAGCGATGACGACGGGCTCGACGACGGCGAGGAGCGCGACGGGGGCAGCGATCCGCTCGACCCCGACAGCGATGACGATGGCATCCCCGATGGCACCGAGGTCGACATCGGCACCGACCCGCTCGACCCGGACACCGACGGCGACGGGCTCGACGACGGGGAAGAAGATCTCGACGCCGACGGCGCGCTGGACGACGGCGAGACCGACCCGCTCGATCCCGACACCGACGACGGCGGGGTGGGCGACGGCGGCGAGCGCGGCGCGGGCACCGACCCCCGCGACCCGGCCGACGACGATCCGACCGACTCCGACGGCGACGGCCTGCCCGACGCCGACGAGGCCGCCATCGGCAGCGACCCGAGCGACCCCGACACCGACCGCGACGGCCTGCCCGACGGGCTCGAGGCCGACACCGGGACCGATCCGCTCGACCCGGACACCGACGGCGACGGGCTGTGCGACGGCGATCGCACGGTGCTCGGAGCCTGCGCCGGGGGCGAGGACGCCGATCTCGACGGCGCGGTGGGCGACGGCGAGACCGACCCCCGCGATCGGGACACCGACGACGGCGGCGTCTCGGACGGGGTCGAGGTGCTGCTCGACGGCACCGACCCGCTCGCGCCCGACGACGACCGCCGCCGCGATCGGGACGGGGACGGTCTGACCGACGACGAAGAGGCCGCCGCCGGCACCGACCCGCTCGATCGGGACACCGACGACGACGGCGTCGACGACCGCACCGAGCTGCGCGGGCGCAACCCGACTGATCCCACCGACCCCGACAGCGACGACGACGGCCTGTGCGATGGCCCGGCGACCATCGACGGCGTCTGCGTGGGCGGCGAGGACCGCGACGCCGACGGGGCCCGCGACGCCGACGAGAGCGATCCGCTCGACCCGGACAGCGACGACGGCGGCGTGCCCGACGGCGACGAGGTCCTCGTCGATCTCACCGATCCGCTCGACCCGGCCGACGACCGGGGGGGCGACGCCGACGGCGACGGCCTGCCCAATGACCGCGAGGCCGCGCTGGGCACCGATCCGCTCGACCCGGACAGCGACGACGACGGCCTGCCCGACGGCGTCGAGGTCGACGGGGACAACCCGACCGACCCGCTCGATCCGGACAGCGACGACGACGGCCTGCGCGACGGCGAGGAAGACACCGACGGCGACGGCGCGGTGGGCCCGGGCGAGACCGATCCCAACGACCCCGACAGCGACGACGGCGGGGTGAGCGACGGCGCCGAAGTCATCCGCGATGGCACCGACCCGCTCGACCCCATCGACGACTCGACGGCCGACCCCGACGGCGACGGCCTGACCAACGCCGAGGAGCGGGCCGCCGGCACCGATCCGAACGACCCCGACAGCGACGACGACGGGATCCCCGACGGGGTCGAGGTCAACGGGGCCAACCCGACCGATCCGACCGACCCCGACACCGACGGCGATGGCATCCCCGACGGCGTCGAGGACGCCGACCGGGACGGCGCGATCGACCCCGACGAGACCGATCCCACGGCGGCCGACACCGACGGCGGCGGCGTGCCCGACGGGGCCGAGGTCGACGCCGGCCTCGACCCGCTCGATCCGACCGACGACGACCAGCTCGACCGGGACGGCGATGGGCTGACCGACGACGACGAGGCGGCCCGGGGCACCGATCCCGACGACCCCGACAGCGACGACGACGGGATCGGCGACGGGGCCGAGGTCGCGGGCGGGACCGATCCGCTCGACCCCGACAGCGACGACGACGGCCTGCTCGACGGCCTCGAGACGAACCGTCAGCCGCCGACCGATCCGCTGGACCCGGACACCGACGGCGACGGCCTGTGCGACGGCCCGGCGACGGTCGCCGGCGTCTGCGTGGGCGGCGAAGACCAGGACGCCGACGGCATCGTCGACGCGGGCGAGACCGACCCGCTCGACCCCGACACCGACGACGGCGGGGTGGGCGACGGGGCCGAGGTCATCACCGACGGCACCGACCCGCTCGACCCGGCCGACGACGACTTCCGCGACCGGGATGGCGACGGCCTGAGCGACGGCGACGAAGGCGTACGGGGCACCGATCCCAGCGACCCCGACACCGACGACGACGGGGTGGGCGACGGGGCCGAGGTCGAGGACGGCACCGATCCGCTCGACCCGGACAGCGACGACGACGGCCTCGACGACGGCGACGAGCGGGACGCGGGCACCGATCCGCTCGACCCGGACACCGACGACGGCGGGGTGAGCGACGGGGGCGAGGTCGCCGGGGGCACCGACCCGCTCGACCCGGCCGACGACGACCGCACCGATCGCGATCGCGACGGGCTGCCCGACGACGACGAGGCGGCCCGGGGCACCGATCCCGACGATCCGGACACCGATGACGACGGCATCCCCGACGGGGCCGAGGTCGACAACGGCACCGACCCGCTCGACCCGGACAGCGACGACGACGGGCTCGAGGACGGCGAGGAGGACGTCGACGGCGACGGCGCGCTCGACCCCGGTGAGACCGATCCGCTGGATCCCGACACCGACGACGGCGGGGTGGGCGACGGCGTGGAGCGCGACGCGGGCACCGCGCCCCGCGATCCGGCCGACGACGCCGGGATCGACCGCGACGGCGACGGGCTGCCCGACATCGACGAGGCGACCCGGGGCACCGACCCGCTCGACCCGGACAGCGACGACGACGGGGTCAGCGACGGCGACGAGGTGCTCGACGGCACCGACCCGCTCGATCCGGACTCGGACGGCGACGGGCTGACCGACGGCGACGAGGCGGGCCGGGGCACCGATCCGCTGGATCCCGACACCGACGACGGCGGCGTGGGCGACGGGGCCGAGGTCGACCGGGGCACCGATCCGCTCGATCCGGCCGACGACGGGCCGGCCGACCGGGACGGCGACGGCCTCGATGACAGCGAAGAGGCGCTGCGGGGCACCGACCCCGACGACCCCGACACCGACGGCGACGGCCTGCTCGATGGCACCGAGGTCTTCGGCGACAACCCGACCGATCCGCTGAACCCCGACACCGACGGCGACGGGCTCTTCGACGGGGTCGAGGACGCCGACGGCGACGGGGCGCTCGCCCCCGGCGAGCTGGATCCCAACGACGCCGACACCGACGACGGGGGCGTGGGCGATGGCGCGGAGGTCCTCGTCGACGGCACCGACCCGCTCGACCCGGCCGACGACGTCACCCGGGACACCGACGGCGACGGGCTGCCCGACGGCGAAGAGGCGCTGCGGGGGACCGACCCGCTCGACCCGGACACCGATGACGACGGCGTGCGCGACGGCGATGAGGTGGCCGATGGCACCGACCCGCTCGATCCGGACAGCGACGACGACGGGCTGACCGACGGCGACGAGCGGGATCGGGGCACTGATCCCGACGACCCGGATACGGATGACGGGGGCGTGAGCGACGGCGGCGAGGTGGCCGGCGGGACCGATCCGCTCGACCCGGGCGACGACGACCCGACCGACAGCGACGGCGACGGCTTGCCCGACGATGAAGAGGCGGCCCGGGGCACCGATCCCAACGACCCGGACAGCGACGACGACGGGGTGAGCGACGGCGACGAGGTCGCCGATGGCACCGATCCGCTCGATCCCGACAGCGACGACGACGGGCTGACCGACGGGCAGGAGGACGGGATCGGGACCGATCCCAACGACCCCGACACGGACGACGGCGGGGTGGGCGATGGGGCCGAGGTCGACGCGGGCGCCGATCCGCTCGACCCGGGCGACGACGGCGCGATCGACACCGACGGCGACGGGCTGCCCGATATCGACGAGGCCGGGCGCGGCACCGATCCGCTCGACCCGGACAGCGACGACGACGGGGTGAGCGACGGCGACGAGGTCGCTGATGGCACCGACCCCCTCGACCCGGACAGCGACGACGACGGGCTGACCGACGGCGACGAGGCCGGGCGGGGGACCGATCCCAACGACCCGGACACCGATGACGGCGGCGTCAGCGACGGGGGCGAGGTGGCCGGCGGCACCGACCCGCTCGACCCCGGCGACGATGATCTCTCGGACCGCGACGGCGACGGGCTGCCCGACGACGACGAGGCGGCCCGGGGCACCGACCCCGACGACCCCGACACCGACGACGACGGCGTGCCCGACGGGCAGGAGGTCGCCGACGGCACCGACCCGC
>JAUHYW010000027.1 GCA_030426085.1 bacterium
CCGACTGGGTGGCGGGACCTCGATGAAGTCATCACACGGACCCCCGACTCGGTCAGATCCCCGCGACGAGGTCTTCACGCTCGACCCCGACTGGGTGGCCGGACCTCGACGAGGTCTTCACGCTCCACTCGCTTGGGGGCCGGACCTCGATGAGGTCATCACACGGGCCCCCGACTCGGTCAGACCCCCGGGACGAGGCCTTCACGCTGGGCCTGGCTCGGTCACCACGCCTCGACGAGGCCTTCACGCTCAACCTGACTCGGTCACCACCCCTCGACGCGGCCATCGCGCGGGCGCTCGACGCGTGGGCGCGCCTCGGCGAGCCCGACCCGCCGGGCAGCGCCTCGTCGACGCTCCTCGTCGGGGCCATCCCAGCGCACCGGAGCTGGTTCGAGGGCGCCATCGAGCCCATCACGCCGCGCGCGGGTCGCAGGCGGCGCCCGTCACCGCAGCGGGCGGGCGGCTCGGCGCAGGCCCCGGCGGCGCCGCAGAGCAGATGCCCGTCGCACGCCCCGCCGCAGCCGGCGTCGCCGCACACCCGCTCGCCGCAGTCGGGCAGGCAGGCCGGCGCGGCCGGGCTCAGAAAGCGCGGGCGAGGAAGTCGACGATCGACGAGCAGGCGCTGGGGGGGTGCCAGGCGTCCCGGAGCGCCTGTCCGTATGCGGGCTTCCACCGGCGGTAGGATGCCGCGGGCGGCTTCCCCTCACCCCCCCGCGCTGCTAGGCTCGCCGCGCCCCGGGTGCCCACGGATCGACCGGGGCAGGAGAAGATGTCGATGTATCTCGAACGGCTGCGGCTCACCGGCATCAAGTGCTTCGACGAGATCGAGATCGGGCTGTCGCGCGCGGCAGACGACAGCGCCGACCGGCAGGCCAACTGGAACGTGATCATCGGCGACAACGGTCAGGGCAAGAGCACGTTGCTGCAGGCGGCGGCGGCGTGCCTGGTCGACGAGGCGACGGCGAGCAAGCTGCTCCGACTCGACGGGTGGGTGCGGCGGCGTGAAGGCGCTCCCCGGATCGGGACGATCGAGGTCGAGATCGAGCAGACGGCGGGTGACAAACAGGCAGGTCGGCCGCCGAAGGAGGACCGTACGCGCTACCGGGTGAGCTACGCGGTCGTCGACGGCGAGACCGAGATCGATCGCGGGGGGCACACCCAGTTCATCGCGGCGCCGACGCTCATCGAGCCCGGTCCGGATGACGTAGAGCTGTTCGGCGACGATGTGGCCGCCCGGGTCGACGAGCTCGACTTCGTCAAGCGCAATGCCTTCGCCCAGACCAGGCGCGAGGGCAACGGCTGGCTCGGCCTGGGGTACGGCCCGTTCCGCCGGCAGTCGGGCTTCTCCAGCAAAGCGGCGAAGGTCGAGAAGAATCAGGAGCGGCGCTTCCTGACGTTGTTCGACGAGGGCGCCGCCCTGTACGACAGCGCGACCTGGCTCGAGGAGCTGAAGCGTAAGGCCGACAGCAGTCCGGAGGAGAGCCCGACCCGCGCGACCCTCGACGAGGTCAAGGCGCTCGTCGTCGAGCTGCTGCCCGAGATCGGGGAGGTCCATCTGGACGACGGGCTCGGCTTCACCTGGCGGGGCCGCGCCTCGACCCTGGAAGGCCTCAGCGACGGCTACCGCAGCATGTTCGTGCTGCTCGTCGATCTGTTGCGCTGGGCCGACTTCCACCGCGGAACTTCGGAAACCCCGCTGCGCGACATGCGCGGCGTCGTGCTCATCGATGAGATCGACGCCCACCTGCACCCCCGATGGCAGCGGGAGGTCGGCTTCCTGCTCACGAAGGCCTTCCCCCGCTTGCAGTTCGTGGTGACGACCCACAGCCCCTACGTGGCGATGGCCGCCGGCCCCCGCGCGCTTCACGTCCTGCGAACGGACGCCGACGCGGTGCGGCTCGACGACCATGCACCGTCGGTGCGGGGGTGGAGCATCGGGCGGGTCCTCGAGGCGTTGTTCGAGGTGGACGGGCAGACCGATCCCGAGACGACCCGCTACCTGGAGGAGCACGACGCGCTGCGCCAGCGCGAGCGACACGGCGCGCTGACACTCGAGCAGGCCGCCCGCTTCGCCGAGCTGGAGGCAATCCTGCGCGAGCGCCGCCAGGGGGAGTCGGACGATCCCCGGGGGCAGGCGCTGCACCGGGACGTGCGGTTCCTGCTGGACGAGCTGGAGAAGCGGCGTGCTGAGGGTTGACCGACCCGGCCTCGACGAAGAGACGACCGCCACGCTGACCGCCCGCGCCGAGGCGGTGACCGAAGAGACGAGCGCCGGCGCCGAGTGGGCGGCCTTCAAGGCGGAGGCGCCCGGCGCGGTCACGGCCCTCAAGGACGCGCTCGGGCGCCTGTCGGCGGGCAAGTGCGTGTACTGCGACTGGCTCGAAGGCACTCAGATCGAGCACCACTGGCCCAAGTCACCGCACCCGAAGCTCAACGCCGGGCGGGGCACGCCGACCCGGATGTACGCCTGGGACAACCTGCTGTGGTCGTGTGCCATCTGCAATGGCTTCGAGTGCAAGGGCAGCCACATGGCATGGGACGCCGACGACGCGCCGATGCTGATGGACCCGTCGCGGGGCGCTCAGGATCCGCTGCGGCTGCTCGACTTCGAGGTGGACCCCGACTCGGTGGACTTCGGCAAGGTCTCGGCCGCCCTGCCGCCCGGCTCATCCGACGGGGACCGCGGCGCCTACACGGTCCGCCGGCTCAAGCTCAACCTGAGGGCCGATCTGCTGCGAGAGCGGCGGCGCAGCATCGATGAGTTCCTGCTCGTCGAGGCCACCATCCACGAGTTCGGCCCGGACTTCGAGCTGCCCGAGGGGCGCTCGCTGCGGGGCCGCATGCGCAGCCTGCTCGCGCCGGAGAGCGCGCACCTCGGCCCCATCCGGCAGATTCTCCAGCGCGCGCCCGACCGCTGGACCCGCATCGTGGCCCTGGTGCCCGAGGTGGCCGAGCTGGCCGCGCCGTGGAACCGGCCGGCGTTCGAGCCGCCCGCCGGCTGATCCCGCCCGCTCGCGCTCTGCCGCCTCCGGTCTCCCGCCGTCGGCACCCCCCGCGGGCCGCTTCCCCTCGCCCGTCGGCGCTGCTAGGCTCCCCGCGCCCACGATGCCGAGGAGTCCATGAGCGACCCGCAGACCCTGTACCTCGTCGACGGCGCCGGTTTCATCTTCCGGGCCTACTTCGCCATCCGCAGCGCGATGACCGCCAGCGACGGCACGCCGACCAACGCGGTGTACGGCTTCACCCGGCTGCTCATCAACGTGCTGCGCGACCGGGAGCCGAGCCACGTCGCGGTCGTGTTCGACCCCTCGGGCGGCACGTTCCGCAATGAGATCTACGCCGAGTACAAGGCCAACCGCAGCGAGCCGCCCGACGATCTGCGGCCGCAGTTCGCGCTGTGCCGGGAGGCGGTGACCGCGCTGGGCATCCCGTCGATCGTGGTCGACGACTACGAGGCGGACGACGTCATCGGGACCCTGGCCAACGAGTGGGTGGGCAGCGCCGGCGAGGGGCAGGATCGACGGGCGCTCATCGTGACCGCCGACAAGGATCTGATGCAGCTCGTCACCGACAAGATCAGCTTGTGGGACGGCAAGGAGAAGGAGAGCGATCGGGCGGCGGTCATCGAGAAGTTCGGGGTGCCGCCGGAGACGGTCGCCGACGCGCTGGGGCTGGCCGGCGACAGCTCGGACAACATCCCCGGGGTGCCCGGCATCGGGCTGAAGACGGCGGCCAAGCTGCTCCAGCAGTACGGGACGATGGACGTGCTGCTCCAGGAGTCGGGCTCGATCAAGGGCAAGCGGGGCGAGAACCTGCGGAAGTTCGCCGATCAGGCGCGGCTGTCGCGGCGGCTGGCGACCATCGCCCTCGACGCGCCGGTCGATCTCGACTTCGAGGGCATCAAGCGCACCCCGCCCGATCCCGACGTGCTCAGCGAGTTCCTGCGGCGGCTGAACTTCAAGCGGTTCCTCAAGGAGTTCGGCCTCGAGGATCACGTCGTCTCGAAGGTCGACGTCGATCGGGGGGGCTACCGCACTATCACGACGCGGGCGGGGCTGGACGAGGTGATCGCCGCGGTGCGGGCCGCCGGGCGGATGTGCATCGACCTCGAGACGACGAGCCTGTCGGCCCTCGACGCGCAGATCGTGGGCTTCGCGGTGGCCTGGGCCGCGGGCGAGTCGGCCTACATCCCGGTGGGGCACACCTACGAGGGCGCGCCGGCGCAGCTCGATGTGCAGGCGGTGGCCGATGCGCTGCGGCCGCTCCTCGAGGATCCGGGCTTTCCGAAGTACGCCCAGAACGGCAAGTACGAGTGGCAGGTGCTCGGCGAGGCGCTGGGCATCGGTCTGAAGGGGCTGGCCTGCGATACGATGCTGGCGGCGTATCTGCTCGATCCCGGGCGGCGGCAGTTCAGCCTCGACGAGCTGGCGGTCGACGTGCTGGGCCACAAGATGATCAGCTTCAAGGACGTCACCGGCACCAAGGGCGCCGAGGCCCACTTCGCGCTGGTCAACCTCGACGCGGCGACGAAGTACGCCGGGGAGGACGCCGACATCACCCTGCGGCTGGCGGACGATCTGCTGCCCAAGCTGCGCGAGAGCAAGCTGGTCGAGGTCAACGAGACCATCGAGCTGCCGCTCATCCCGGTCATCGGGCGCATGGAGCTCAACGGCATCCGCATCGATCCCGACAAGCTGCGGGCGCAGTCGGCGCGCTACACCGAGCGGCTGGAGGCGCTGACCGCCGAGATCCACGAGATCGCGGGGGAGGCGTTCAACATCGACAGCCCCAAGCAGCTCCAGGCGATCTTGTTCGAGAAGCTCGAGCTGCCGACGCAGAAGAAGACCCAGACCGGGTTCAGCACGGACGCCCAGGTGCTCAATCAGCTCGCCGCGCTGCACCCGCTGCCGGCGAAGATCCTCGACTATCGGCACCTCGCCAAGCTCAAGGGCACCTACCTCGATACGCTGCCCGAGCTGATCCACCCCCGCACCGGGCGGCTGCACAGCAGCATCCGGCAGGCGGTGGCGGCGACGGGGCGGCTGGCGAGCAGCGACCCCAACTTGCAGAACATCCCGGTGCGCACGACCGAGGGGCGCGAGATCCGGGAGGCGTTCATCGCGGCCGAGGGCTGCAAGCTGCTGTCGGCGGACTACTCCCAGATCGAGCTGCGGCTGCTGGCCCACTACTCGGATGATCCGGGGCTGGTGGGCAGCTTCCGCGACGGGGCCGACGTGCACCGGCGCACGGCGGCCGATGTGTTCGAGGTGCCCGAGGCCGAGGTGACGTCCGATCAGCGGCGCACGGCGAAGTCGGTGAACTTCGGGCTGATGTACGGGATGAGCGCCTTCCGCCTGAGCAATGATCTGCGCATCCCCCAGGGCGAGGCCCGCAAGATCATCAAGCGCTACTTCAAGCGCTACGGGGGGGTGAAGCGCTACTTCGACGAGGCGGTCGAGACGGCCCGCGAGACGAAGAAGGCGACGACGCTGTTCGGGCGCACCCGGCACCTCTCGCAGATCAAGTCGCGCAGCTTCAACCTGCGGCAGCAGCAGGAGCGGCTGGCGATCAACACCCCGATCCAGGGCACGGCGGCCGACATCCTCAAGCTGGCGATGCTGGCCTGCGATCGGGCGCTGCGCGACGAGGGGCTGGCGACGAAGATGCTGCTGACGGTGCACGATGAGCTGGTCTTCGAGGTGCCCGAGGCCGAGGCCGAGGTGGTGCCGGGGCTGGTCAAGGCCGCGATGGAAGGCGTCGTCGAGTTGAAGGTGCCGCTGGTCGTCGAGGTGGGCATCGGCGACAATTGGGCCGAGATCCACTGAGGAGGCAGGCCGTGGCCGAGAGCGTCGCCGCCACCGACAACCCGCTGGCGCTTCGGGTCGCCGAACTGGAGGCGGTCGTCGCCGAGCAGGAGGACCGCCTGTCGGGCATGGCCCGCATCGCGGCCAACCTGGGCAACAGCCGCGACCCCGAGCGGGCGATGCGGGCGATGGTCAACGAGATCTCGACCCTGCTGCACGCCGATCGCACGACGATCTACGAGCTGCGCCGGGGCGAGGGCGTCCTGCGGGGGCTGGCGGTGCAGGACGAGCACAGCCTCGAGGTCGGCATCCCGGTGGGGGTCGGCATCGCGGGCAAGGTGGCCGCCCGGGGCAAGGCCCTCAACCTCAAGGACGCCTACCGCCACCCCGACTTCGACCCCAAGTACGACAAGCTGACCGGCTACCGCACCCGCTCGATGCTGGTGGTGCCGATGCGCAACCCCAAGCGGCAGGTCATCGGGGTGGTGCAGGCGCTCAACAAGCGCGAGGGCTACTTCACCGTCGAGGACGAGCACCTGCTGACGGCCCTGGCGACCCAGGCCGGTATCACCCTCGAGGCGCTGCACCTCCAGCTCCGGCTCAACGTGAGCAACACCGAGCTGCGCGATCTGTCGCGGCAGCTCCGGCAGAAGGTGCGCGAGCTGGAGCTGCTCTACGACAACGAGAAGGCCATCGCCGAGGCGGAGGACGTCGATACGCTCTGCGATCGGGTGCTGCGGGTGGCGGCCCGGGTGGCGCAGTCTCAGGCGGCGGCGATCTATCTGCCCGACGAGGGGGGCTACGGTCCGACCTACATCCGGGCCCCCGAGGGGCGGGAGCACGAGCTGGAGACCATCTGCCACCTGGGCGTCGGCGAGGGCGTGCTGGGCAAGACCGCCGGGCGGGGCGAGGGCTTCGTTCTGCGGGACGGCGACTTCGAGACCGCGGGCATCCCCCGGGTGCTGGGCGGCGACTGCGGGGTGAAGGTCGACGACGCGGTGACCGCCCCGGTGATGGACGGCGATCGGGTCATCGGGGCCTTCGCCCTGGTCAACCGGCGCAGCAACGCCACCCGCGATGATCAGGCCGACCGCCGGTTGGCGGTGCTCATCGCGGGGCAGATCAGCCGGGCGGTGGTCCGCCTCGCCGAGCGGCGCGACGCGCAGGTGCGCGACCGCATGATGACCATCGGGCACATGCTCAGCGGTGTGCTGCACGACCTCAAGGGCCCGATGACCATCATCAGCGGCTACGCCCAGCTCATGTCGAGCACCGAGGATCCCGAGGAGCGGGACGCCATGGCGGCGTCCATCCGGCGGCAGGTGGCGCAGTTCAACGACATGACCCGCGAAGTGATGGCCTTCGCCCGCGGCGAGCGGCGGGTCTTCGCCCGCAAGGTGTACCTCGACAAGTTCGTGCGCTCGGTCACCGAGGCGCTCGAACCCGAGTTCGAGGATCGGGGGGTCGAGTTCGTGGTCGACAACCGCGCGAAGAGCACGGCGTGGTTCGACGAGGCGAAGATGGTGCGGGTGGTGACCAACATCGCCCGCAACGCCCGGCAGGCGCTGGGGGATCACGGCACGTTCACCTGGACCCTCGAGGATCGCCCCAACGGCGGCACCCGCTTCGTCCTGGCCGACGACGGGCCGGGCATCCCCAGCGGCATCCGCCCGAAGCTGTTCGAGGCGTTCACCACCCAGGGCAAGGAGCACGGGACCGGCCTGGGGCTGGCCATCGTGCGGCGCATCGTCGACGACCACGGGGGCTGCGTCGGCTTCGACACCGAGGACGGCCTGGGCACGACGTTCACCATCGATCTGCCGGGGCCCGAGCCGCGGCTGGAGAGCGAGGGCACGGCATGAGGCGGTGCGGCAGATGAGGCGCGGCTTGACGCTGGCGTGTGTGCTGGGCGCCCTGAGCCTGGGGTGTCGCGGGGGCGACGGCGGGCGGGGCGCGGCGGCCCCCTCCCCCGCCCCGGAGGCGGCGCCCGCGGAGGAAGGCCCGGCGGCGCAGGCCCCGGCCGAGAAGGCGCCGGGCGTGGACCCCGCGGTCGATCCGGCGAAGGCGACCGGTGGCGCGCCGGGGGCCGACGAGGCGTCCGGTGAGGGGGCCGATCTGGTCGAGGCCGCGGTCGCGCTGGCCGACACCGCGTCGGCGCCGGCGGCGGTCGAGCCGTTCGATCCGCCGCCCGAGGCGCCCCCGCCCGGCCCGCTGGACGAGGGCACGCCGGAGCAGCTCCTGGCGCTGAAGGCGGGCAACGAGGCCCTGGCCCGGGGCGACGAGGCGGCGGCGCTCACCGGCTTCATCGAGGCGTTCGACGGGCCGATCACCGGGGCCTCGATCAGCGCCGGGCTGGCGGCGGCCGCGCTGCACGACGCGGCGGGCAAGGCGGCCGAGGCCGGCGCGATCTACGAGCGGCTGCTTCAGATGGCGCCCGACGTGCCCGAGATCCGGTTCACCGCGGGGCGGTTCTACAGCGCGGCGGGGCAGCCGAAGAAGGCCCGGGCCCAGCTCGAGAAGGCCATCGCGCTTCAGCCGGACTTCCTGCCGGCCTACCCGATGCTGGGCGGGCTCTTGGCCAACACCGGGCGCAAGACGAAGGCCGCCGAGCTGATGCTGACCTACGAGTCCCGGCTCAAGGGGCTGCTCGACGTGCTGGTCGACCCCCAGGCCCGGGCCCACCGCAAGGTGCCGATCATCGACGTGTTCGCGCTGATCGACGACGACCGGGCGACCCGGGCGCTGATCGTGGCGGTGGGCGACAGCTCGATGCACGTCCGGCTGGCGGCGGCGGGGGCGCTGGTGCACGACCCCGATCCGGCGGCGCTGGAGGCCATCGCCAAGGCGGCCCTGGCCGAGCGTGATCCCATCGCCCGCCGGGCGCTGGCGGCGTCGCTCAAGGCGGCCAAGAAGCGGTTCGAGGAGAGCACGGCCCAGCCCGCGCCGCGGATGCCGCCGCCGCGGCGGTGAAGGCGTCCATCGCAACTAGCAGGAGAAGATAGTGGACCAGAGTATGTTACCGATGTTGGGGGGGCTCTGGCTCTTCTTCTTGATCAGCGTGATAACTCAGAACTGGACGTTCTTTTTCGGCGCCCTGATTGGCGCAGGTATCGCGGGGTTCATCTCGCTCTTCTTCTAGTGATCGCAGGCGGCGCAGCCCTGCGGGCCGCAGTCGACGCCGGTCTCCCACCCGTTGCGGATCCCGTCCATGCACATCGGGCCGGTGCCGACGGAGGTCGTCACGTCGGCGCAGCCGGGGGCGAGCTCGAGGCGGGTGTCGACGCCGATGACCGCGTCGAGGAAGCCCGACTCCCGCATGGCCCCGACCACGGCGGTGAGCGAGTCCTCCCCGCAGAAGTCGGCGAAGGTGATGGCGCCCCGGGGGATGGTCATCCAGGCGGCGCAGCCCCGCAGGCTCTCGCGGGCGGCGGTGGGGTCGTCCGGGGGATCGCCCAGCTCGCAGACGCAGTGGGCCAGCGCGATGCAGGCGCCGGGGCCGTGGCTGATCGGGCACGCGACGCGGCGGTTCTCGGTGTTGCCCACCCGGCGCTCGAGGGTCGCGGTGCACGCCACCGGGCCCCGGCAGCGCTCGACGCAGTCGACGCGGCTGTCGAAGGCGTTGGCCCCGTCGGCGCAGGTGACGCCGTCCACCGGCACGCAGGTGCCGGCCTCGCGCAGATAGGCCCAGCGGCCGTCGCACGCGCCGGCGGGCGGCTCGCCCCGGCAGTCGAGCGGCGGGCCGTCGTCGAAGCCGGGGCAGTCGTCGCGGCAGAAGCCGTCGACGCAGATCTCGCCGGCGGGGCACTGCCCGTCGGGGCAGCGGCCGGGCGCGGGCAGGCAGACGCCGCACACCCGCGCGTTGACGAAGCACAGGTCGCCCGGGGCGCAGTCCGCGTCGCCGGCGCAGCCGCAGGGTTCGTCGATGATGCAGCGGCCGCCCTCGCAGGCGCGGTAGAGCCCGGGGTCGCAGTCGGCGACGCCGTCGCAGCGGGGGGTGTGCTCGAAGCAGCGGCCGCGTTCGAGGAAGTGGGTCGGCTCGGGGCCCGGCGGGCCCCGGTCGGGATCGGGGCGGGCGGCGTCGGGCTCGGCGTCGCGCGCGGTGTCCGGGAGGGCGTCGACGATGGCAGCGCCCATGGCATCCGGGCCCCCCGGGCCGACGTCGGGGGCGGCGTCCACTCTCGGCGGGGTGCCATCGGGTCTGGCGTCGAGCGCAGCGCCGTCGAGCGCCGCGTCGGCTCGCGGGGCGTCGCCCTCGGGGGTCGACGGCGGGGCGTCGTCGCAGCCGAGCGCGCAGAGCGTCAGCGCCAGGAGCCACCCGCCGGGCGCGGGGCGAAGTCTGCCGGCCATGGTCCGGGCCTCCGGGTCGGGGGTCTGCCTCAGCATACCCCGGAGCGCCCCGGATGATGCGAGCCCCGCCGGTCGCGAACCCCCGCTTGACTGTCGCCCGGCGAGGTGCGATGCCGGACATCATCAGTCCCGGGCGCGCACGCGCCCGAGCGCAAGGTCGTCATGAACCCCCGCACATCCGGCGCCGCGCCCGAACCGCCGCAATGGTTTCGCACGCCCGGGACGAACGCCCGACCCTCGACCCATCTGACCGGCGCCGAGGCGGCGGCGGCCATCGCCGGTCGCCCGGGCCTGTTGCCGGTCGAGGTCGTCCCCGGGCCGCCCGCGCGGGTGGTGTGGCTCGACTTCGGGGAGCGGCGTCTGACCGAGAAGAAGTTCCGCTTCAGCGTCGACGCCCGGCTCGAGCAGGCGCCCGAGGCGACCTGCTTCTCGACCCCGCTCGACCCCGATCTGCTCGCGGCCACCGGCGAGCCGCTGCCCATCGCCGGCGTCATCTTCCTGCTGCCTCGCAGCGGCACCACCCTGCTCGCCAAGGCGCTCGGGCGCAGCCCGGAGAACGCCGTGCTCAACGAGGCGACGGCGCTGCAGGAGGGGGTGATGCAGGCGCTCTCCGACGGCTGGCGATCGCCGATCGAACCGGCGGAGGGCGCCGCCTGCCTGCGGGCCCTGGTCGGGGCGCTCGCCCGCCGACGGGCGCCCGGCGAGCGGCGGGCGTTCTTCAAGCTGATGACCTTCCACAGCCTCTACCTCGACGTGCTGCGGGCCGCCCTCCCCCGGGTGCCGTTCCTCTTCATGTACCGTGAGCCGATCGAGGTCCTGGTCTCGGCCGCGCAGCGCCCGGGCGCGCTGCTCATGCGGGTCAAGGGCGGGCCGGCCGCGGCGGCCTGGACCGGGCTCGACGCGCAAGCCACCGCCGCGATGGACGACGACACCTACCGGGCGACGCTCTTCCGGCGCTACCTGGAGGCGGTCGCCGGGCATCAGCCGCCGATCGGGGTGCTGCGCTATCGCGACCTGACGCCCGAGCGGCTGCCGTCCATCCTGGCCCGGGCGTTCGACTATCACCCCGACGGCGCCACGCTGGCGGCGATGCGCGATCAGTTCCGCTTCTATTCGAAGGCCGACGGAGCCGCGGTGCCCTTCGAGCCCGACGCCCGGGCCAAGCGGCGCGCGGCGCCGGACCGGCTCGTCGAGCTGGCCACCCGCGAACTCGGCCCGCTCGCCGCGGCGCTCGATGCATCCCCCGGCAACCTGGGTCGCGGCGGTTGACCACACCCGGAATCCGCCCCGCCCTCCGAGACTGACGCCGCCCGAGAGATCGCGTGAACGCCGACACCCGAGCCCCGACGGCCCTGCCGGCCATCCCAGACGAGGCGCGGGCGGTCGTCCGCGCGCTCGCCCCGGGCGTCCTCCTGTGCGCGCTCGCCGAGTGGTTCATCGTCGACGCGCTGGTCACCGCCCTGTCCCACCCGAGCGAGGGCGGCCCGCCGGGTCGCTCGCTGCGCCACTTCGTCGCGGGCCTGCTGCTGATCCACCTGGCCTACGGGCACCTGCTCCAGCGCTGCGCGGCCCTCTTCTCGCGCCACACCGACGCCCGGATCCACACGGCGCTGCGGCGGGTCTCGGCGCTCGACCTCGCGACCTTCGAGCGCATCGTGCCGGGCTCGTTCGTGCTCCGGCTGACCGCCGACGTCGAGCTGGTGCGCGACTTCGCGGCCGGCTTCGCCCGGCTCCTGCGGGCGGCGGCGGCGCTGGTCGTCGCGCTGGGCTACTGCCACGTCCTCTCGCCCAAGGCGGCCTTCATCGCCGCGGTGTCGATGGGCGTCGTCGCGATCGTGATCATCATCGCCCAGCTCGAGCGCAAGGGCCGGGCGGCGCGGCTCTCCGGCCTGCGGGACGCGGTGCAGGGGCTCGTCGAGGACGCCATCTCGGGCTTCGCCCAGCTCCGCCAGAACCGGGCGCGCAGCGACGCCATCGCCGCCGAGGTGCGCCGCCGCAGCGCCGCGCTCGATCACGAGCGGGACGGGGTCGTCGCCACGTTCGTCGAGGCCCAGGCCCGGGGGCGCTACCTGCTGTACGGCGCGCTGGCCGTCACCGCGTGGACCGTCACCCACCTCGAAGCCCGCCCGTCGGTCGAGGCGGCCCCGATCACGCTGCTGGTGATGTACGCCGGGCTGACCCAGCTCGTGGCGACCCGCCTGATGCCCCAGGCCCTCGACGCCTGGGACGCGTGGCTGCGCCTGCGGGCCGCGACCGATGATCTGCCGCCGATCGCCGCCCCGGACGCGGCCGACGACGGGGCGCACCCGCTGCCGGCCCGCCCCGGGCGCGTCGAGCTGCGCGGGGTGTCGTACACCCGGCCGTCGACCGCCCACCGGGCGGGCTTCGTGATGGGCCCGGTCGACCTCACCCTGCGCCCGGGCGAAGTGGTCTTCGTGACCGGCGAGAACGGCAGCGGCAAGTCGACCTTCCTCAAGGTGCTCACCGGCCTCTACCGACCGCACAGCGGCACGATCGCGGTCGACGGACGCGCCGTGCCGGCCGCCCTCCCCGGCTACCGGGCGCTCTTCGCGACGATCTTCAGCGACTTCACCCTCTTCGAGCGGATCCACGGCGTCGAACGACCCGATCCGGCGCGGGTGCAGGCGCTGATCGACGAGCTGGATCTGAGCCGGAAGACCGCCTTCGTCGACGGGCGCTTCACCGAGCTGGCGCTCTCCACCGGGCAGCGCAAGCGGCTGGCGATGGTCGCCGCGCTGGTGCGCGAGCGGCCGATCCACGTCTTCGACGAGTGGACCGCCGAGCAGGACCCCGAGCACCGGGCCTGGTTCTATCACACGCTGCTGCCCCGGCTGGCGGCGGCGGGCGGCATCGTGGTGGCGGTGACCCACGACGAAGAGTTCTTCGACCTCGCCGACCGCATCGTGCACTTCGACGCCGGCCGGATGGTGTGCCGATGAAGCTGGTCGCCTTCGTCGACGCCGCGGCCCGCCGGCGGCTGAGCCGGGCCCTGCGCTGGGTGCTGATCAGCCAGGTGGTGGGGCTGGCGATCTTCCCGCTGGTCAACGCCCGGGTGCTCGGTCGCTCGCCCGGCGGCAGCACCTGGACCTGGGCCCTGCTGTGCATCGGCGCGCTGGCCGGCAGCTACGTCCTGCGCACCCGCAGCGCCATCGAGCTGGCCACCGGGTTGAACCGGGCCCTCGCGTCCGAGCGGGTGCGGCTCTTCGATCGCCTGCGCGACAGCCCGCTGCCCGTCATCGAGCGCGATCATGCGCTGCGGGCCGCCTTCGGTCGGGATCTGGTGCGCATGCTCTCGGTCGTCGACCTGATCGTGCCGCTGACCTACTGCGCGTGCATCGTCGTCACGAGCCTGATCTACGTGAGCCTGCTCGACGGGCGCCTGCTGCCGGTGTGGGCCGGCATCCTGGTCGCGGCCGCCGCATGGAGCGGCCCCCGCCTGCGCCGTCGACGGCAGGCCGCCGGTCGGCACCGGGCGGCCCGAGGGCCGCTGGCCGATGGGGTGCGCCGGCTCCTCGATGGCTTCAAGCAGCTCCGGGCCGACGATCGGGCGATGGCCGACTACCTCGCCGACCTCGACGCGCACGTCGTCGGCGTGCGCCGCAGCGCGGCGGCGATGGCCGACGCCGAGCAGCGGGCGATCAACGGCAGCAGCACCCTGCTGCTGGCCGGCATCGGGCTGCTGCTGTTCGTCATCCCCCACGAGATGCGGGTCGCCCCGACCGACATCCACGAGCTGATCGTGGTGCTGCTCGTCACCTTCGGGCCGGGCATGTTCCTCATCGAGGCGGTGCCCCAGCTCCTCGCCGCCGAGGAGGCGGCCGACGATCTGCACGCCCTCGACGCGCGCCTCGGCGGCGAGCCGGCGGGCGGGGCCGGTTCGCCGGACTTCGACACGCTCACGCTGGACGGGCTGCGCTTCGCCTACCCCACCGACGACGGCTCTCCGGGCTTCACCGTGGGGCCGATCGATCTGACGCTGCGCCGGGGGCAGCGCCTGATGATCACCGGGGGCAACGGCTGCGGGAAGACGACGCTCATGAAGCTGGTCGCCGGGCTGTATCGGCCGTCCGGAGGGGCCATCCGGCTCGACGGCCGCCCGCTCACCGAGCAGCGGCTGGCGGACTATCGGGCGCTGTTCACCGTCGTCACCGTGCACCAGCACCTCTTCGATCGGCTGTATGGCGTCGACGCCGATCCGGCGCGGGTCGAGGCTCTGCTCGAGCGCTTCGCGCTGCGCGGCGTGGTGGGCTACCGCGACGGGCGGTTCACCACGCTCGACCTCTCGGCCGGCCAACGCATGCGGCTGGCGCTGATCGTCGCGCTGCTCGAAGACCGCCCGATCCTGGTGCTCGACGAGTGGGCCGCCCACCAGTCGCCGGGCCAGCGGCGCACGTTCTACGAAGAGCTGCTGCCCGAGCTGACCGCCGCCGGGCGCACGATCCTGCTCGTCAGCCACGACGCCCGCTACTTCCACCTGTCCGATCACCGCATCCACATGGACCGCGGCCGCGTCGTCGAGCGCCCGCCGGAGGAGACCCATGGCTGAGGCATCTTCGAGTCATGAAACCGATGACACGGGTGGCATGTCCGAATGGCTCACCATCGGCATCATGGGTGGCCTGGGGCCCTACGCCCACATCGACTTCGAGCATCGGCTGCTCGCCGCGGTGGCCGACGCCCGACGGGATCAGGACTACCCCCCGTGGATCCTCTCGAGCCTGCCGGCGACGCCCGATCGCACCGCGTGCCTGCTCGACGGGGGCCCGAGCCCGGCGCCGGCGCTGCGGGAGAGCCTGCGCCGCATCGCGCCGGTGGCCGACTTCGCGGTGATCCCGTGCAATACGGCGCACGCCTTCCTCGACGCGCTGCGCGGCCCCGGCCTGCCCCCGATCCTGAGCATCGTCGACGAGAGCGTGCGGGCGGCGGTCGAGGCGGTCGGCGCGCAGGGCCGGGTCGGGTTGATGGGGACGAGCGGCACGCTGAAGAGCGGGCTGTATCCCCGGCGGGCCCGGGCGCTCGCGCCCGATCTGGAGTGGGTGACCCTGCTCGATCTGCCCGACGGCGAGGCGGCCCAGGTCGAGCTGACGATGCGGCCGATCTACGGGCCGCCGACGGCCGGGGGCTGGGCCGGCGGCGGCATCAAGGCCGGCACGGCGGCCGATCCGAAGACCGGGCGGGCGCACCACGCCGCGCTCGCCGAGGCGGTGCGCCGGCTGGCGGCGGCGGGCGCGGGCTGCGTCGTGACGGCGTGCACCGAGATCCCGCTGGCGCTGGGGCGGGATCCCATCGACGGCACGCCGCTGATCGACCCGCTGGACGTCACCGCGCGGGCGGCGATCGCCATCGCTTGTGGGCGGCGCCCCCTGCCTCGGCGTGGGTAGAGCGCTGGCTGACGCGGGCCCGGCCCGCGGTCAGCGCGCCGGCTCGGGCTCGACGTCGAACAGCTCGATCAGCCGCCGCCGCTGCAGCTTGCCGATGCCGCTGCGGGGCAGCGCGTCGACCATGACGATCTCGCCGGGCACCTTGAACGCCGCGAGGTGCTGCCCGGCCAGGGCACGCAGCTCGTCGGCGATCGCCGCTCGACGGTCGGCGTCCGGCTCGGGCGCGCGCAGCACCACCGCCATCGCCAGCCGCTGCCACGTCGCCGGATCGGGCAGCCCCACCGCCGCGCACTCGGAGACCGCCGGGTGGGTGTGCACGACGTCCTCGACCTCGGCCGGCTGCAGCTTGAGCCCGTCGACGTTGATCATGTCGCCCAGGCGCCCCAGCACCCACAGGCGGCCGTCGTCGTCGAAGCGCCCGAGATCCCCCGTGGCGAAGCCGCCCGTCCGGCGGTCTTCGGGCGCCTCGCCCCAGTAGCCGGGGCAGACGTTCGGCCCCCGCAGCATCACCTCGCCGGCGCCCTCGGCGTCGGGATCGCGCAGCCACACCTCGACCCCCTTCGACGGGCGTCCGGTGGCGTGCTCGGCGCCCGGCGACTCACGGCAGACGTTGATGACGCTGCGGCTGGCCTCGGTGAGCCCGTAGTAGGTCACGAAGCGCAGATCGGGCAGCGTGGTCAGCAGGTCGACGACCACCGACTGCCGCATCGGGGTGACGTTGGCCAGCATGTAGCGCAGGCGGCGCCCGGCCTTCGACCAGGCCGCGCGGTGGGTCGACAGCAGCCGGGTGATGATCGCCGGGGTCGCCAGGAAGCCGTCGATCGCGTCGGCCTCGATGGTCTCGATCAGCCCCGCGAGGTCGTCGTCGGTCCGGTCGCCGATGAACCACGGCAGCAGGCGGATCGAGTTGCCCAGCGCCAGGACGGTGTGCAGGTGGCCCGCGCCGCCGGTCGAGCCGAGCGGCATGAAGATCACCTCGCGGTCGCCGGGGCGCATGCCGGCGATGCGGATCATGTTCTCGGTGACCGCCCGCACGTTGCGCCACTCGGTCACCACCGCCTTGGGGGTCGAGGTCGTGCCGCTGGTGAACATGAGGTAGGCCACCGGGTGGCTCGGGCGGGTCGCGACCGGGTCGAAGGCCGCCGGATCGGCCGGGTAGCCGAGCACCGCGTAGGCCTCGCCGTCGGCCTCCCACGGGTCGAGGGTGACGACGTGGCGGGCGCCGACCGCACAAGCGGCGAAGTCGACGTACGACCGCGGCCGCTGGGGGTAGACGTGCACCGCGATGGCGCCCAGCGAGGCGGCGGCGAGGTAGGTCGCGATGTGCGCGCTCTTGCGCCCGAGGTAGAGCACGACCCGATCGCCGCGCTCGACGCCGTGGGCCGCCAGGCAGCCGGCCACCCGCCCGACGAGATCGCGGAAGGCGCGGTAGCTCCAGCGGGTGTCGCCCTCGTCGAGGAGCGGCGCGTCGGGGCGGGCCTCGGCGTGCGCGTCGAGCCAGTCGACGATGGTCTCTCCGGGGGGCAGGCCGGGGCTCAACGGGCCTCCATCCGCCGGTGCAGCGCGCCGAAGACGTCCCCGAGGCGCACGAGGTACCCCGTGAACAGCGCCTTGGCCTGCTCGACCGTGGGGCGCTCGCCGGTGGCCGCGCCGTAGCGGTCGATCGCGGTCAGCATCACCCGGAAGTGATCCAGCTCGGTGTCGTCCTCGAGGTGGGCCTGGATGTAGCCCAGCGCCTGCTGCCGGCGGGCCTCGTCGGTGATCTCCATGCGGTCGAGCAGCCGGGAGACGGCGGCCTCGGCGAGGCTGTACTCCGCGTGGTTGTAGATCTCGGAGAACAGGTTGCTCAGCAGACCCACCGGGATCGGCTCGACGACCATGTTGCGGTAGACCCAGGTCTTGAAGGCCACCGCCTCGGGCAGCGCGTGGCGGTCGAGGCGCCAGGTGTCGTCTTCGAGGAAGGCCGCCACGCAGTCGAGGTACATCGCCTCGTGGGTGTGGGCGTCGTAGTCGAGGCCCAGATCTTCGTGGCTGGTCAGCGCGGTGCAGTGGGCGGCGACGAAGAGCGCGTCGCGGGGGCCGCCCTTCTCCTCGGCGGCGAGGCGGTGCAGCCGGCAGGTCAACCCGTAGATGGCCAGCATCTTGAGGTGGGTCGCCTTCCAGCCGTTGAAGAAGTCGGCCAGCGCCTTCGGCTCGTGGCCCAGGGCGGGCAGCGCGTCGAAGAAGCCTTCGATGCGCGCCAGGGCCGGCGCGTTGCTGTCGAGGGCCGCGGCGAGCGCCTCCCCGATGATGGGCGTGTCGAGCTGAGCGACGATGGGGTCGATGATCGCGCGGAGCGTCCCGCTGGGCGCCTCCGGGGTCACGACGGGCTGGCTGTGCATGAGGACCGTCCTCGGTCATGTGGGCTGCGGCGGACAGTGACACAAACCGGGACTTGGCGGAAGTACTTTGTTTTCAGGGCATTATGGCCCAGCTTCGGGTGAACGGTTGAACCGTTCGGGCCGATATCGGGGGGCGCGTACCACCTTGTCACGGCCGCGGGACGCGCCGCTCGGAGGCCATCCGGACCGGGGCCTGTTCATTCCGACCCGCGGCCGCGGTAATGTGCGGGCGAGCTGCGGAGCGCCCGTGATCCGAGTCGTCATCGCCTTGTCCTTCCTCGCGCCGCTCACCCTGGGAGGCGGGCCGGCCCGCGCGCAGGCGCCCGCGCAGCCCGCCGCGCCCGAGGAGCCCGCGCAGCCGCAGCCGGCGCCCGAGATCCCGGACCCCCCCGCGGAGCCGCAGCCGGAGCCGCAGCCGGAGCCGCCCCCCGATCCCTGCCCCGCCTACTGCGACGCCATGGCCCTGCGCTGCCCCGACGTCTTCCTCGGCAACCGGGCGACCTGCCTCGCCGCCTGCGCGCTCTACCCGGCGGGCGCCGTCGACATCGACACCCTGCGCTGCCGCCTGCCGGGCCAGGACGACCCGACCCCGGTGCCCCAGCCGCCGGTCGAGCGGCCGGCCGACGACCCCCGGGTCGTCTCGCCCGACGACGAGACCTGGTACGACAGCCACCCTCAGCTCGACGACGACACGTCGGTGGTGCCCCCCGGCCTGGGCGCGGTCTTCCTGCCCTCGCTCGAGCTGGGCCCGCGGGCGCCGATCGTCACCGTCGAGCGCGACGGGCAGGCGGTGGCCGACGGCAAGCCCGGGCGGCGGGTCATCCTGGAGCCGGGGCGGTACACGGTGCGGCTGGGCGACGGCCCCGACGACATGCAGGTGCGCGTCCCGGTGCGGGTGGTGGCCGATCGCACGACGGTGCTGCCGGTCTCGTGGGGCGCGCTCGAGATCGAGGTGGTGACCCCCAGCTTCGTGCCGTTCCGGGGCACCTACGAGGTCATCGACATGAGCCGCCGCGAGGTGGTCGACCTCGGCTTCGGGGCCGACGAGCTGCTGGGCGAGAAGCCCCGGGTGTGGGTGCTCGCGCCGGGCATCTACAAGCTGGTCAAGCCGGGGGGCACCTACCGCGACCGCAGCGACTTCGCGACGGTGCGGGTGTTGCCCGGGGAGTACAGCCGCTTCGTGCTGGTGATGAACCCCGACACCGGCGACTTCGAGGGCGCGGGGCTGGTCGACGAGCCGGTGGCCGACGACGACGGGTGGACGGTCGACGGGGTCATCGGCGGCGACATCGCGCTGTTCCGCAGCGATCTGACGACGTCCGGCGGCACCGAGGGCTTGCAGCTCCAGCTCAGCGGCTTCCTCGACCTGTCGGCCAGCCTGCGCGGCGAGCACTACCGCTGGATCACCCGCCTCGACATCGAAGAGAGCCACCTGCGCGACCCGACCACCGAGACGTTCTACAGCCTGCGCGATCGGGTGTTCTTCCACTCGATCTACATCTATCAGCTCGTCAACTGGTTCGGGCCCTACGCCCGGGCGGGGGTCGAGACGTCGATGCTGCCCCGCCAGATCGTGCTCGGCGAGGGCGAGCGGCTCGAGGATGACGGGCGGGTCGTCACCGGCCCGGCCTCGGTGCGCTTCGCCGACGCGCTGGCCCCGATGACGCTCATCGAGGGGGTCGGGGGCAACTTCCAGGCGTGGCGCAGCCGGGAGATCGAGCTGGGGCTGCGGCTGGGGATCGGCGCCCGGCAGCAGATCACCAACGGGCTGCGGGTGCGGCTGCCGGGCGAGGGCGAGGACGCGCCCGATCGGCTGGTGCCGGTGACCAACCGGTTCATCGAGGGGGTCGAGGCCACCGCGATCGGCTCGGCCCGCATCACCCGCTACGTGACGGTCACCACCGAGTTCGACGCGCTCTACCCCTTCGATCAGGGCCAGCCGTTCATCTTCTCGTGGCGCAATCAGATCGGCCTGCGGCTGGCGAGCTTCGCGTCGCTGACCTACCGGCTGAACCTGCTGCGCAACCCCACGCTGACCCTGGTCGACGACGTGCAGAGCGAGCACACCGTGCAGCTCCGCTTCTCGATCACGCTGTTCTGACGGCCGCCTCGGCCGCACTTCGGCTCACTGCCGATTGAGCCGGACCCGGCCGACCGCTAACCTGGGCCCGCCCGCACGGCACGGAGAACGAACCCATGTCCCGCCCGCTCTTCTGCGCGCTGCTCGCGTGTGGCGCGCTGCTCGGCTGCGAGGCCGAGCCCACCGAGACGCCGCCGACGACGCCCGACGAGGCCCCGGCCGATCCGGCGACCGTCGAGTTCGAGGCCCGCCCGCCGCCGGTGCCCCGGCTGACCGCGGCCCAATACGCCAACAGCATCGCCGCCCTCTTCGGCGACGACATCGTGGTGCCGCCCGAGCCCGAGCCCGACGCCCGCGAGGGCGGGCTGCTGGCGGTGGGGGCCGGGGTCAGCACGCTGTCGCCCCGGGGCGTCGAGAACTTCGAGCGGGCGGCCTACGCGGTCGCCGGGCAGGTGCTCGACGCCGAGCGGCGCGATCGGGTGCTGCCCTGCCCCGCCGCCGAGCTGGATCGGTCGTGCATGGAGGCGTTCACCGCCGAGTGGGGCCGCCGCATCTGGCGCCGGCCGCTGACCGCCGACGAGATCACCCGGCTGGCCGAGGTCGGCGAGCGGGCCGGCGAGACGCTGGGCGATGCGGTCGCCGGGCTCGAGTACACCCTCGCCGGGCTCTTGCAGTCGCCGAACTTCCTCTTCCGCCGGGAGCTGGGCGAGCCCGATCCGGCCGACGCCGGGCGGCGGCGCTTCACCGACTACGAGATGGCGGCCCGGCTGAGCTTCCTCTTGTGGAACGTCACCCCCGACGACGCGCTGCTCGACGCGGCCGAGGCCGGCGAGCTGACGACCGCCGAGGGGCTGCGGGCCCACGCCGAGCGGATGTACGCCGACCCCCGCTCGCGGGACGGCGTGATGCGCATCTTCATCGAGTGGTTGGGGCTCGACGACCTCGACGAGCTGCGCAAGGACACCGCGGTCTTCGTCGCGATGAGCCCCGAGGTGGGCTCGGCGGCGCGCACCGAGACGCTGTCCCTCATCGACGATCTGGTCTTCGCGCGCGACGCCGACTTCCGGGGCTTCTTGACCGAGCGGCGGACCTTCGTCGACCGCAAGCTGGCCGCGCTCTACGGGGTGCGGGCCCCGGCCCGGGACGGCTTCGCCCCGGTGGATCTCACGGGCAGCGGGCGGCGGGGCTTCCTGGGGCAGGTCAGCTTCCTGGCGCTCAACAGCCACCCCACGAGCACCTCGGCCACGCTGCGGGGCAAGTTCGTGCGGGAGAAGCTCTTGTGCCAGGTGGTGCCCCCGCCGCCGTCGGACGTCGACACGTCCATCCCCGAGCCGTCGGGCACCACCCGCACCCTGCGGGAGCGGGTCGCCGAGCACCTGACCAACCCCGCCTGCGCCGGCTGCCACGAGCTGACCGACAAGGTGGGGCTGGCGTTCGAGACGTTCGACGGCCTCGGCGTGGCCCGCACGCTGGATCACGGCGCGGTCATCGATCCCAGCGGCGACCTGGACGGGGTGCCGTTCAGCGACGCCGATCAGCTCGTCGAGCTCATCGCGGGCGACCCCGGCTTCGGCTTCTGCGTCGCCCGGCACGTCTTCCGCTACGGCACCGGCACCCTCGACGCCCGCGATCAGGAGGCGCTGGTGCAGACCCTCGCCGATCGCTTCGCGGCCGACGGGCACCGCTTCGAAGGGCTGCTGTTCGACTTCATCGCGAGCCCGGCCTTCCGCGAGGCGGGCCGGTTCGAGGCAGGCGACGTCGAAGCAGGCGACGTCCAGGGGGGCGAGTGATGGGTGATCCCATGCGCGGTGTGAAGCTGGATGGCATCCTGGCCCGGGGCCCGCTGAGCCGGCGGGGCTTCCTGCGGGGCATGCTCGGGGGCGCGGCGGTGTCGATCGCCCTGCCCTGGCTCGAGACGCTGGCCGGCAAGCGGGCCTTGGCCCAGGGGTCGTTCCCCACCCGCTTCGGCCTGTTCTGGTGGGGCAACGGCATGCGCCCCGACGCCTGGACCCCCACCGGCGAGGGCGCGGGCGACGCGTGGCAGCTCTCGGAGTTGCTCCAGCCGCTGGCGCCGGTCAAGGATCGGATCACGGTGGTCAGCGGCACCGCGCTCAAGGTGCCCAACGACATCCCCCACCACTCGGGCACGGCCGGCTCGCTGACCGGCATGCCGCTGTGGGTCAAGAGCCACGAAGACCAGACGATGAACGGCCCGACCATCGATCAGCGGATCGCGGCCGACATCGGGGGCGAGACCCGGTTCCGCTCGCTGGAGGTGGGGCTGTATCCCAACCGGCACACCATCAGCTACAACGGCCCCGACAACAAGAACCCGCCCGAGGTGTCGCCCGCGGCGCTGTTCGAGCGGCTGTTCGGGCCCGAGTTCCGGGCCCCGGGCGAGGCGACCGAGGTCGACCCGAAGCTGGCGCTGCGGCGCTCGGTGCTCGACGCGGTCGCGGCCGACATCGGGCGCTTCCAGCGGGGGCTGTCGGCGGCCGATCGGGTGCGCCTCGACCAGCACCTGACCGGGGTCCGCGAGCTGGAGCGGCGCATCGCCCGGCTGGAGGCCGATCCGCCCGATCTCGCCGCCTGCCTGCGGCCCGAGGCGCCGGTCTCGGAGTACGACTACATCGAGGGCAAGCCTCAGATCCCCGCGAAGAGCCGGGTGATGGCCGATCTGGCGGTCATGGCGCTGGCCTGCGATCAGACCCGGGTGTTCAGCTTCCAGGTCAACAGCCCGATCCAGAACCTCCAGATCGCGGGGTCGGATCAGGGCTTTCACAACCTGACCCACGATGAGCCCGAGCCGCAGGTGCAGGTCAAGCGCATCGTGACCTCGATCATGGAGGAGTACACCTACATGATCCAGCGGCTGGACGCGGTGGACGAGGGCGGCGAGAGCCTGCTCGATCACATGGCGCTGCTGGCGACGAGCGACATCTCGTTCGGCCGGACCCACAGCCTCGACGAGTTCCCCATCGTCATCGCCGGCACCGCCAACGGGCGGCTGCGGGCCGGGCTGCACTACCGCTCGCCGTTCGCCGAGAACACCAGCATGGTGATGCTCAGCCTCATCCGGGCCTGCGGGGTCAACGCCGGCTCGTGGGGCGCCGAGGGCGGCTACGTCGAGGACGGCCTCGGCGCGATCGAGGCGTGATGCCATGAAGGGAGATCGCATGATGACGCATCGGATGGCGTGGCTGGCGCTGGTCGCGCTGGCGGGCGTGGGGTGCCACGAGGGCGACGACGGGCTCGATCCGGCCGACGCGCCCCCGGCGCAGAGCCCGGCTGCGGTCGCGCCGGAGACGCTGCCCCCGCTCGCCCCGCCCCCGCCGAAGACCCAGCTCGCCGTCGCCCGCACGCTGACGTTCGCCCGGGCGGCGGATGGGGTCAGCCTGGGCTTCGATCTCGACGATCGGATCAGTGATCCCGGCGATCGGGAGAGCTGCGGCCAGAGCGATTACGTCGGCCCCGACGGCGCGGAGGGCATCGACAACGCCTTCTCGCAGGTGCTGCCGCTGATCGAGCGCTTCGGCGGCACCGCGCTCGAGGGGCTGGTGCAGGCGGCCATCAACGAGGGCGATCTGCTGGTGATGCTCGAGCTGGACGGGGTCGACTCGTGGGTCGACGACGACGCGGTGAGCCTGACCCTGCTGCGCGGCGTGGGGCAGCCCTACGTGGGCACCGATGATCGGCTGGAGCCGTGGCAGACCTACGACGTGGACGGCGCGGCGCCCTGGAGCCGGGCCGAGGCCCGCATCCGGGGGGGGGTGCTCGAGGCGGGGCCGGTGGAGTTCGACCTGCCGATCTACGTCTTCGACTTCGAGTTCCTGGTGACGGTGACCGAGGCCCGGGTGCGGGTCGTCTTCGACGACGAGGGGCCCGACAGCGCGGTGCTCGGGGGCACGATCACGATGGAGAACCTGCTGCACATCGCCAACAACATCGAGGGCGGCGCGCAGATCCCGGGCATCCTCGACACGGTCGGCCGCAGCTTCGCCGACATGGACAAGGGCGAGGACGGCTTCTGCGGCGCGCTGTCGGTCGTGCTCGACATCGACCTCGAGGGCGCCTTCTTCTACGACGACGTCGAGCGGCCCGACCGGTGAGCGCCGCGGGAGATCGGATGCGATTCATGATTCGGGCGGCCCTCGCCCTGGCCCTGTCGTGCCCCGCCTGGGTCGCGGCCCAGCCGGGTCACGATCACGCGCATGGCCCCGCGGGGCACGGTCACGCGCATGGCCTCGCGGGGCACGCCGACGGCGATCGGCCCGACCCCCGCCGGCCGTTCATCGGCGACTGGCAGATCGACGTGCAGGCCACCCTGGACGCCGATCCCCAGATGAAGGCGGCCGCGGCGGCCGACGGCGCCCTGGCGGCCGCCCGGGAGACCCTGGGTCGGACCCGCCTGCGCTTCACGCCCGATGGCCGGGCGACGGTGAGCTTCCCCGATGGGCGGCGGGAGGGCGTCTTCGTGATCACGGGCGAGGGCGACGCCCTGTCGGTGCGCATCATCGACGCCCAGGACAACCGGCTGAACACCGCCGACTACGCGACCACGCTGAAGGATGGCCGGCTGACGATGCGCCACGACGGCACCACCCTGGTGTTCGTGCGGCCGGGCGCGGTCGGCGCGCCGGAGAAGCCGGCCCTGCCCCGGGCGCAGGCGCGGGCGATCATCGGCCGGTGGACGGTGGACGTGCCCCGCACGCTCAGCGCCGACGAGCGGCTGCGCTCGATGACCGCCGAGCAGCAGAAGCTGGCCCGGGACGCGGCCGAGAAGTTCCTGTCGCAGCTCGTGTTCGAGTGGCGGGCCGACGGCACCGCGACGATCGGCATGGGCGGCCGCAGCCAGGGCAACCGCTGGCGGCTGGTGGGCAAGGAGGGCGCGCGCTACACCCTCGACGTGGCGTTCGACGACGGGCCCGAGACCGGCGAGACGCTGGTGCTCGAGGTGGACGGGGCCTACATGCGCATGACGATGGGGCCCCAGGTGCTGGTGCTCGCGCGGGGCGGCTGAGGGAGGCGACCATGGCCGATCGATCCGATGCGACCCCCACGCCCCACCTGCGCGACGCGCCCCTGCCCCGGTGGGTGGCCCAGGCCCACCGGCGGGACAGCCGGGACGTGGCGTTCACCGTCGACGGCGACCGGGTGGCGACCATCGGCGACGACGCGCCGATCCACCTGTGGGACGCCTTCACCGGGGCCCGCGTGCGCACCTTCGCCGGGCATCGGCGGGGCGGCGAGGCGCTGGCGATGCACCCCGACGGGGCGTGGCTGTTCTCGGCCGGCCGGGACAAGGCGGTGCGGGTCTGGCACCTCGAGACGGGCCGCGAGCTGGCCTGCTTCGAGGGGCACGGGGGCGGGGTGACCGCGATGGCCATCAGCCCCGACGGGGCGTTCGCGGCCACCGGCTCGACCGACCGCGGGGTGTGCATCTGGGACGCGCGCAGCGGGGATTGCCTCGCCACCTGGAAGGGGCACGCCGATCCGGTGCGCTTCGTGACGTTCACCGATCTGGGGGGCTTCCCCTGGGTGTGGTCCGGCTGCGAGAGCGGGGTGCTCATCGGGGGGCCGGTGGGCGCCGAGAAGCCGAGCCACCGCATGGCCGGGCACCGGGTCATCGCCCGCGATCCGCACAACGACCGCATCATCGAGCGCAGCACCTTCCACGACGCCCGCGAGGCGTCGCAGGCGGCGGTGCGGCTCTTCGGCCCCGACGGGGTCGGCCCGCCCGAGTCCCGCTTGGAGGGGCACCTCGGCGAGGTGCGCTGCGCGACGTTCACCCCCGCCGGCATCGCCCTGACCGGCAGCGCCGATCGGGGGCTGCGGCGGTTCGCCATCGACGGTTCACTGGTCAGCCACCTGCGGGCCGGCGGGGCGGCCTGCGATCGGCTGGCGGTGCACCCGAAGGGCGCGCTGGTGGCGATCGGCGACGCCGACGGGCGGCTGCTGGTCTTCGACGGCGAGGCGGTCTTCGACGACGTCTTCGAGCCGCCGCACAGCCACGCGATCAGCGCGGTGGGGCTCGACGATCGGGGGCGGCCGTGGAGCCTGGGGCGGGACGGGCGGCTGGTGGTGCGGGGCGCCGATCTGCGCCCGGTGCGTACGGTTCGGCTGCGCGACGTGGACTCGATGCACAGCTCGGCCGGCTTCGTGGCCGGCGGCTGGTGGCGCCACGGGCCGCTGACGGTGTCGAGCACCCGGGCCCGGGGCATCGAGCGGTGGGAGCTGGTCAACCGGCCGTCGGTCGAGGCCTACCACGGGATGTCCGACGCGTCGGCCGACGGGGCGGCGGTGGGCGCCGAGCGGGTGGCGGTGACGCTGCTCGACGGCACGCTGCGCCTGCTCGACGTCGCCGATCTGCGGGCGGTGGCCCGAGTCGACCTGAGCGGCTACCCGCTGGCGGTGGCCCTCGGCCCCGACGACCGGGCGGCGGTGGCCGACGACAAGGGCGAGCTGATGCTCTGCGACCGGGACGGCGAGGGCGTCGAGCGCCACCCCGCGGGGCGGATCACGGCGCTGGCCTACGGCCCGGACGGCGCGCTGTACATCGGCGGCCGCGACGGGCGGGTGCGGCGCTTCGGCGGCGAGGCGCTCGCCGGGCGGCACGACGGCCCGGTCTCGACGCTGGTGTTCGCGGGCGACGCGGTGGTCTCGGCCGGCGCCGATCGGCGGGTGATCGCCCGTCGGGGGGACGCCGAGGTCCGGCGCTGGACGCTGCCGGTGCCGGTGACCGCGCTGAGCCCGTTCGCCGGGGGCGTGATCTACGGCGACGCGGCGGGCGCGATGGGGCGGCTGGACTTCGGCTGACCCCCCCGCCGCCTCACTCCTCGAGCGACAGCTCGCCGCCCGCCTCCCCCACCGACAGCCCGCCCCGCGGGCCGCGGGTCTCCCGATCGCGGATGGCCGCGATGGCCGCCTGGGCCGCCGCCTTGACATCGCCCGGGGCGAAGAAGCCGGTCAGCCCGTCGAGCGGGCCGAGGGCCCGGGCCGTGCCCAGCCGGGCCAGCGCCCGGGCGGCCGTGATCCGCAAGAAGTCGCTGCCCTCGAGCGCCGCGATGCACCGGGCCTCGCCGGCCGGATCACCCAGCCCGGCCAGCGCGTCGAGCAGGCGGGCCTCGCGCTCGGGGTCGGTCGAGCGGTGGTCGGGGGCGTGCCGGGCGAGCCAGGCCGCGCCGTGGCGGGGGCGGCGCTCGCTGAGCGCGGCGGTCAGGGTGCGGGCGAGCGCCGGGGGCAGCTCGGTCGGGCAGCGGGCGATCAGCGGGGGGTCGGGCGCCGCGTCGAGGGCCACGCAGATCCGGCGGGCGGCCTCGGCGAAGACCCGGGGCTGCGCGCTCTGGACCACGCTCGGGGCCCGCACCGCCCAGTCGACCAGCGCCGCGTCGATGGCCGGGCCCTCGCCGGCGCACAGCACCTCGAAGAGCGCCCGCCGGCCGGCGCCGCTCGTGGGTCGCAGCTCGGCCAGCGCAGGGTGCCCGGCGGCGGGCGGCAGCGCGGCGAGGGCCCGGACGACGCCGGCCTCGCCGTCGGCGGTGCGCGGGCGCAGCCCGACCAGTCGCCGGGCCGCGCCCTCGGGATCGCGCGCGCCGCCGGCCGCGGCGAGCTGCACCCGCACCCCCTCGTCGCCCACAGGCAGGGCGGCCAGGGCGTCGAGGGCCGCCGGGTGGTCGGCCAGCCGGGGCAGGAGGGCCCGGACGAGCGCCGGCTCACGGGCCAGGATGTCGGGCTCGGGATCGGCCCGGCGGGGGTCGGTCATCGCCGCGGCGATCCGCTCGACCCACGCCGTCCGGTCGGCGTCCCCCAGATCCCGGGCGATGTCTCGGGCCGCGAGCAGCGCCGGCGTGCTCTCGGCGGCGTAGCGGTCGCACGCGGCGATGAAGTGCTCGAAGTCGGCGGCGCAGTGGGGCGCGAGCCGGGTGAGCAGCTCGGGGCCGTCCCCCGGGTGGTGGCGGCTCAGCCCGTCCAGGATCGGGCCGGCCCAGCGGGCGTCGCCGGCCATCGCCCGCATCCGCGCCCGGGCCAGGCGCCGCTGGGGTTCCGCCGGGTCGCCGAACGCCATCTCCACGACCTGCCGGGGGCTCGGCCGGCGCAGCGCCCGCAACAGATCGGCGGCGGTCTCGATGAGCGCGCGGGCCTCGTCCGTGGTGCGGGCGCTGGCGGTGGCCCGGGGCTCGATCAGGATCTGTTCGTCGGTGACCCAGGCGCCCAGCTCGATCATCTCGGCCAGCAGCGCCCGGGTCGGCCGGTCGAGGCGCAGGCGGACACCCTCGGGATCGGCGGCGACGACCGCGACCGCGGCGTCGAAGTCGGGGTCACCGGTCTCCGCGCCTCCGCTCCAGCCGCCGACGAGGGCCCGGGGCACGATGCGCAGATCGTCCTCGCCGCCGAGGACGGTGTCGGCCCGGGCGGCCACCACGGCCCGGAGCGCGTCGGGGCGGAAGCTCAGCGTGATGCGGGCCCCGGCGTGGCGCCCGACGAGCGACAGCCCCAGCCGGGGCGACCCGATGCGCCGGCGATCCGGCTCGAGCCCCAGCGCGTCGGCCAGGGCGCCCCAGACGGTGTTCACGGCGGCTCCTTCGGGCCTGCGGGCCGCGGGGTGCGACCCGCGGGCACGATAGCCGCCCGGTCGCGGGGGGTCCACCGCGGGAACCGCTTGCCCGACCTCGGGCGCCGCCCTACCCTGGCGCCGACCGACCGGCTCGGAGGGGAGACATGAAGTCGTGGTCATGGTTGCGCGGCGCCGCGCTCGCGGTGCTCCTGTCGTCGATGGCGTGCGTCCCGGGCGGGGGCGGCGGCGGTGGCGGGGGCGACGGGGGCGACGGGGGCGGCGGTGAGGTCGACGGCGGCGACGGCGGCAGCGGCGGCGGGGTCGACGCCGGCGGTCAGGGCGGCGTGGGCGGTCAGGGCGGCGTAGGCGGTCAGGGCGGCGTAGGCGGTCAGGGCGGCGTAGGCGGTCAGGGCGGCGTGGGCGGTGACGGCGGTCAGGGCGGCGTGGGCGGTCAAGGCGGTCAGGGCGGCGTGGGCGGTCAAGGCGGCGTGGGCGGTGACGGCGGCGCGGGCGGCGGGCCGGACGAGCCCTGCGCCACCGAAGGGGCCACCGAGCGCCGGCCGTGCGGCATCAACGACCGGGGCCGCATCAGCCGCACCTGCGCCGACGGCGTGTGGGGCCCGTGGTCCGGCTGCGACGATCCCGATGAGTGCGTCGACCGGGCCGAAGAGGTCGTGCCGTGCGGCTTCAACGATCGCGGGGAGCAGCTCCGGGCCTGCGTGGAGGGCCAGTGGGGGCCGTTCGAGGCGTGCGACGATCCCGACGCGTGCCGCGATGGCGCCGAGGAGGAGCAGGCGTGCGGGATCAACGGCCGCGGCGCCCGCGCCCGGATCTGCGCCGCCGGGGCCTGGGGCGACTTCGGGCCGTGCGATGACACCGATGAGTGCCTGGACGGCGAGGTCGAGCTGCGCGACTGCGGGCTCAACGGCCGGGGGCAGCAGACCCGGATCTGCGGGGTCGGCGAGTGGGGGGCCTTCGGCGCCTGTGACGATCCCGATGAGTGTGTGAACGGCGCCGAGGAGTCGGTGGTCTGCGGCCTCAACGGCCGCGGGGAGCGCACCCGGAGCTGCGCCGGCGGCCGGTGGAGCCCGCTGAGCGCCTGCGCCGATCCCGACGAGTGCCGCGACGGCGACACCGAGGATCGGGCCTGCGGTCTCAACAACCGCGGCGCCCGCACCCGGGCCTGCGCCGAGGGGCAGTGGGGCGCCTTCCCCGCCTGCGACGATCCCGACGAGTGCCGCGACGGGTCGATCGATCGGCAGGTGTGCGGGGCCAACGGCAACGGCGAGCGCACCCGGACCTGCGTGCAGGGCCAGTACGGGCCGCTGTCGCAATGCGTCGATCCCGACGGCTGCGTGAACGGTGCCGTCGAGGAGCAGGCGTGCGGGCTCAACGGCCGCGGGGTGCAGACGTCGACCTGTCGCGACGGGGCCTTCGGGCCGTTCAGCGCGTGCGACGACCCCGACGCGTGCGTCGACGGCACCTCGGAGCGCGAGCCGTGCCCCCTCGTCGGCGTCGAGCGGGTGCGGCGCTGCGTGGCGGGGCAGTTCGGCGCGTTCGACCCGGCCGAGTGCCCTGCCCCGGCGTGCGACAACGGGCTGGACGACGACGGCGACGGGCGCATCGACGGCCTGGATCCGGGCTGCGACGGGGACGAGGACGACGACGAGTTCGACGTCGCCTGCGACAACGGCTTCGACGACGACGGCGACGGGCGGATCGACCTCGACGACCCGGGCTGCGCCCGCAGCAGCGATGTCGACGAGGCGAACCCCGATGTGCTGCCCGAGTGCGGCAACGGGGTCGACGACGACGGGGACGGCCTCGTGGATCGGGCCGACCCGCAGTGCCCGGCCGCCGGCACGCCCTTCGAGCGCGACTACTGCGCCTTCACCGACAACATCGTGCGCCTGCCGCCGGAGGGCGGCCGGGTGGACTTCGAGACCAGCGCCGCGCCCCGCGTGGACCGAGCGGACTGCGGGGGCGGCGGACCGGCGGCGGTGGGCGTGCTCGTCCTCGAAGAGCGGTCGTTCGTCGAGTTCCACATCGTCGAGCGCAGCTACGACACGCTCATCCACCTGCGCGCCGACTGCGACGATCAGGGCACCGAGCTGGGCTGCGACGACGACAGCGGCGACGACGGGCGGGCCTCGCGGCTGGTGTTCGAGCGGCTGCCGGCGGGCACGTACTTCCTGATGCTGGACGGATACTCGGGTGCGGCGGGCCGGGGCACGCTCGAGGTTCAGGTCGCCGAGGCGCTCATCGCCGAGTGCGAGAACGGGGAGGACGACGACGGCGACGGCCGGGTGGATCTGCTCGACCCCGGCTGCGGCGATCAGTTCGACGACGACGAGAGCGACGAGCCGGCGTGCCAGAACACCTTCGACGACGACGGCGACGGGCGCGTCGACCTGGATGATCCGGGCTGCACCGACGCCGCCGACGATCGGGAGGGCGATGAGCCCGAGTGCCAGAACACCTTCGACGACGATGGCGATGGGCGGCGTGATCTCGAGGATCCGGGCTGCGCCGACGCCGACGACGATGACGAGGGCGACGAGCCCGAGTGCCAGAACACCTTCGACGACGACCTCGACGGGCGCACTGATCTGGAGGACATCGGCTGCTTCGACGCCGATGACGACGACGAGAGCGACGACCCGTCGGGCCCGGCGTGCAGCAACGGGGTCGACGACGACCGCGACGGGCTGCCCGATCTCACCGACATCGGCTGCGCGTGGCCCGGCGACGACGACGAGGCCGATCCGGGGGCCATCCCGGCTTGCGCCAACGGGATCGACGATGACGGCGACGGGCGCACCGACTGGCCCCAGGACCCCGGCTGCACCGGCAGCGGCGATGTCCGCGAGGCCAAGCAGTGCCTCGAGCGGGCGGCGACGCCGGTGGCCGCCGCGCCGATCCAGGGGCGCACCGTCGAGGGCGGCGCGAACGACTTCGAGGCGAGCTGCGGCGGCTTCGAGGCGCCGGACGCGGCCTTCGTCTACACGCTCGACGCGCGGGCGACGCTGGTGGCCTCCGTGGACGACCCGGGCACCGACTTCGCCGCCGCGGTCTCGATCCGTCGGGCGTGTGACGATCTGCGCAGCGAGCTGGCCTGCGGCGTCGGCGATGCGCCGACGGCGGTCGTCGAGGACGCGGCGCCGGGAGACTACTACATCATCGTGGACGGGGCCGGCCCGCCGGGGCTGCGGGGGTCGGCCGATCCGATCGCGCTGCCCGCCGATCCGGAGGGCTTCGTGGTGGACGACGATCTGGGCACGGCGCGCTCCACGTGCTGGAACGACGGCGGCGGCGACGCGTTCGACTGCTACGGGCAGGTGACGGTGACCTTCGAGGGCGTCACGAGCCCCCAGCTGGTGGTCACCCCGGGTGTCTACCAGAGCGCGGTGGGCGACTTCGCCTTCAGCTATCGCAGCGAGCTGGTGGGCAACGTGTGGCGCCTGGTGCTCGACCACCCGGAGGGCGGGCAGGAGCCGCGGGCGTTCGACTTCGAGTTGAACGGCAACCTGGGCAGCGACGGCTTCACCCAGCGCATCGATCTGGCGGGTGAGCTGTTCGGCGCGCCGATCAGCGCCATCCGGACCGACGACGCGGCCCCGTTCGCCGATCCGCCGGTGTATCACCTGCTGGTGCCCAGCCGGTTCGTGGCCTTCGACGACGTGACCTATGAGGTCGCCCGGGATCTCGTGACCGTCGCCCTCGAGGGCGCGCGGCTGCCGTTGACCTTCTACGTGGTGCCGACGTACGTCGACGACAGTCAGGCGGTGCTCGACGCGCTGCTGGCCGACGTCGAGCGCCTCGGCGGCGACGGGCCGGAGGCGGGCGGCTTCGTGCTGACCGTCACCGAGGAGTAGCCGATGGTCTTCGTCGAGCGGCGCGGCAACCGGGGTGAGCGGCGCGAGTCGGAGCGGCCGGGCTTCCGGCCGCTCGACGTCCTGATCATCGGGGCCGGCGTCTTCGGCACGACCGGCGCGCTGGCCCTCGCCCGCCGGGGGCACCGGGTGCGGCTGGTGGATCCGGGTCCCCTGCCCCACCCGCTGGCCGCGTCGACCGATCAGTCCAAAGTCGTGCGCCCGGACTACGGCGACGACGCGCTGTACACCGCCCTGGGCGTCGAGGCGCTGGAGGGCTGGCGCCGGTGGAACGCCCGCTTCGGCGAGCGCCACGGGCGGCTGTATCATCCGGTGGGCTTCATGCTGCGGGCCCGGGATCCGCTCGATCCGGGCGGCTTCGAGGCCCGCTCGTTCGCCGCGCTCGGCGCCCGGGTGTGGCCCGTCGAGTGGATCGGCGCCGATGTGCTCGCCCGGCGCTTCCCGCAGTGGAAGGCGGCGAACTACCCCCACGGCTACCTGAACCACGGGGCGGGCTGGGCCGACGCCGAGCGCACGATGAAGGCGTTGCTCGGCGCGGCCGGCGCCTCGCGGCGCGTCAAGGTGATGACCGATCTGGCCGCGATCGAGCTGATCGAGGAGGGCGGCCGCATCGCCGGGCTGTACAGCGCCGAGGGCGAGCGGCACCGGGCCGACGTGACGGTGGTGGCGACCGGCTCGTGGATCCCGACGCTGGTGCCCGATCTGTCGCCGGTCATGCGGGCCACCGGGCACCCGATCCTGGTGTTCCGGGCGCCCGAGCCGGATCGCTGGCGCCCGCCGCGCTTCGTGGCCTGGGCCGCCGACATCGCCCGCTCGGGGTGGTACGGCTTCCCCGCCCGGGGCGACGGCACGATCAAGATCGCCCGCCACGCGGCCGGGGTGCGCCTGCCGGCCGGCGCGCCCCGGGTCGTCGACGAGGCCACCGTCGACGAGGCCCGGACGTTTCTGGCCGAGACCTTCCCCGCGCTGGCCGACGCCCCGCTGGTCACGACCCGGCTGTGCGCCTACTGCGACACCGCCGACGGGCACTTCTGGATCGATCGCCACCCCGACTGGCCGGGGCTGGTGGTGGCCGGCGGGGGCAGCGGGCACGCCTTCAAGTTCGCGCCGATCCTCGGCGAGCGCATCGTCGCGGCGGTGGAGGGGCGCTCGGACGACATCGAGCCCCGATTCCGGTGGCGGGTGCCGGCGTCCGGCGGCCGGGAGGCGGCCCGCGCCCGCTGATCCACCGCTTCTCGATCCGCGCGGGCCGCGCGTGGTCGTGGTCGACTGCACGCCAGTCCGACCTGAGCGGCCCTTGCCATCGGCCGGCCGGCCGGCGCATGGTGCGCGCCATGCAGCCTCGGTTCTACCTCGCCCGCAGCAAGCCCGCCCGCATCCCCCACGCCCGGTTCATCGACCTCGCGGCGTGGATCGACGCCGACCCCCACGAGACCCGGCCGCTGCCCACCGATCGCCCGGGGCTGGTGCTCAACGCCGAGCACATGCGGCTGTTTGCGCCGGGCTGCAAGCCGTCGCCGTGGCACCCGGGCATGGCCCACAAGCGGCTGAAGCTGTTCAGGCGCCACGGGCGGGATCCGCTGCCGGCCATCATGGGCCTCGAGCCGGGCGAGGCGGTGGTCGACGCGACGCTGGGCATGGGGCACGACGCGCTGCTGCTCGCCGCCGCCGGGGGGCGGGTCCGGGGCCTCGAAGCGCGGGCGCCGATCCTGCTCTTCACCCTGGACGGCCTGCGGCGCTACCGGCCCGATCTGGCCCGCCGCATCCGCGGGGTGCGCGCCGAGCACGGAGCGTGGCTGGCGCAGGCCCCGGCGAAGTCGGTGGATCATGTCTTCTTCGACCCGATGTTCCCCCCCGCGCAGGCCGGCATCAACCCGACGTGGAGCACCCTGCGGGCCGTGGCCCACCCTGGCGCGCGGCTGCCCCCGGCGGTGCTCTTCGACGCGCTGCGGGTGGCCCGGCGCACGGTGGTGTTCAAGCTCGCGCCCTACGAGCCGGCCCCGGTCGTGCAGGGGGCGCCGCCGGTGCGGGTCGACGGCTCGAACCGCCTGCACTACGCCATCTGGGACGTCTGATCCCCGCGCCGCCACCCCGTGAATACGCTCGACTGTGCCCGCGGGCATACGGCTTTGCTGGCCCCGACCCCGTGAATGGCTCGGCGATGGCCCTCGCCGTGATTCAGCGCAGCATGTCCCGTCGGCGGCAGGCCGGCTCCAGCCCCGCCTTGCACGCCTGCCCCAGCAGATCACGGGCCAGTCGGGCGCTGCGCTGCACCCCGTGCCCGGTCGCATACCACTCCCCGGCCGTGGCGCAGGCCAGCGCGTGGCCCCGGTCGCAGGCCCGCTCCAGCGCCCGGATCGAGCGCTGTCGATCGCCCGGCGGCGCGACCGCGTCGAGCATCATGCCCAGGTCGTGGCAGCTCGTCGGGATCCCGCCGTCACACGCCTCGTTCAGCAGTTCGTCGGCCCGCGCGGTGTCGACCGGGGCCCCCTGCCCCTTCCACAGCATCAGCCCGAGCTGGCCGCAGGCGTCGACCCGGCCGCCCGCGCAGGCCTTCTCCAGCGGGCGCAGGGCGGCGCGAGGGTCGGCCGGCACCCCCGGCGCGCCGGTCGCCAGCATACGCCCGTAGATCGCGCAGGCGGTCGGCAGGCCCTCGGCGCAGGCGTCGGGCAGCACGAGGGGCGCGGCCTCGGCGCAGCCGGCGGGGGGATCGGGCACCACGCAGCGGTTGTCGTAGACCCGGATCAGCCGGAAGCAGGCCCCGGTCGCGCCCTCGGCGCACGCCGCGACCCACGGCTCGACCGCCTTGCCCGCCCCCTCGCGCAGCGCCGGCCGGGCCAGGACGAAGACCGCCCCGTACAGCGCGACGTGGACCGCGTTCCACCGCCGGGGGCTCAGCCGGGCGCCGAGCCCCGACGGGGTCAGCCGGGCCCCCAGCCGGTGCAGCGCGGGCGCCAGCAGGTTGAGCAGCGGCACCGCGAGCAGCTTGTCGAAATAGGTGATGTCCTCGCTCCACGGGTCGCCGCTGAGCGCGGCGAGGCCGGTGTAGAGCCCGAAGACCGAGAGCCCGTAGGCCGCGCCGAAGAGGATCTGCCCGGCGCCGTTGCGAGGCGAGGTCGCCGGATCGGTGACCAGCAGGGTCATCCCGAGGAACACGGCGATGGGGATGGCGGTGTCGATGTAGTACCAGGTGCCCGTCGCGGCGGTCCACGCGGCCCCCAGCGCGAGGTTGACCGCCACCGCCGACAGCGTGATCAGGACCACCGGGAAGCGCACCTGCACGATGAGCCCGGCGGCGAAGATGGCCAGATAGCAGTGGGGGCCGGCCCCCAGGCTCACCGCGATCTCCTCGCCCCGGGCCAGATCGGTGCTGCCGGTGAGGATGAGCGTCGCCGAGACGAGCGCCAGCGCGATGGCCGACGGGTTGAAGATGTGCCGCCCGCCGCCGGGCCACTTGAGGTACTCCCGCGAGGCGTAGGCCAGGGCGATCATGGCGAACTGCACGGCGAAGAGGTCGTCGACCATCCACAAGAAGAGGTTGAGGCTGCCGACGATGGGGATCGGCGAGAAACCGAGCCGGAAGCGGCCGTAGCGCAGCCAGCCGAAGCCCATCTCCATCAGGTAGGCGAACGGGATCTGGGCTGCGACCAGCACGAGCTGCTCGGCGGTCGGCGGGTAATGCCACGCCCAGTAGGCGTAGACGACGCCGTGGGCCGCGATCTGGAGCAGGTGCGGCGTGCGGGGCCACAGCTCGATCTCGAGCGCCCGCCCGCGGTGGCGGGCCCGCAGGATCAGCCCGACGACCCAACCCCCGCCCACGAGCGCCGCCCCGAAGACGCTCCAGATGAGGCCCGGCTCACTGCGCACCCGGGGCGCGATCAGGGCGGCGAGCATGAGGGCGACGGCGATGATCGGCAGGCGGGTGACCCACCGGGGATCGATCAGGCGGGGGGCCGGCGGCTCGGGCTTCACGGCGGCGGCCGCTACGGGTTGCAGGCGGCGTCGGAGGCGTCGGCGTCGCACGCGGCGAGGGCCGCGGCGCAGCCCGCTTCGTCGGCGGCGGCCGCGCACCGGGCCTCGCAGGCGTCCTCGGTGAGGCAGCCGTCGGGGCCGTCGCCCGGCAGGCACGGCTCGCAGGCGGCCGCGCAGGCGTCGATGCACGGATCGGGCTGGGGTTCGGGCTGGGGTTCGGGCTCGGGCTCGGGGCCCGGCTCGGGTTCGGGCTCGGGTTCGGGCTCGGGTTCGGGCTCGGGCTCGGGTTCGGGCTCCGGCTCACCCAGGCAGGCATCCACCGCCGGCTCGTCACAGGCGACGGCGTCCGCGAGGCACGTATCGACCTCGCTCTCGCCCGCCCGGCAGCGGACCACGCAGTCGATCCCCCGGGTGCAGTCGGGCACCTCCGGCCCGCAGCGATCGCAGTCTTCGAGGAAGAAGCACGCCGCCCCGCAGGCGTCGACCTCGGCGTCGAAGCACGCCTCGACCGCCGCGTCCTCGCACACCTCCAGCCCGGCCACGCACAGCTCGATCCCCCGGTCGGCGGGGTCGCCCTCGCGGCACAGCGCGATGCACTCTTCGACCTCGATGAACGCGCCGTCCTCGTCGGTGAACCCGTAGCCGCACGCGTCGAACTGGGTGCAGCCGAGGGTACAGATGTCGCCCTCGGGCGGCGCGAAGCAGGCCCCGACGTCCTCTTCGGCGCAGCCCTCGACCTCGGCCACGCAGGCCAGCGCCGCCCCCGCGCCGGCCGCGTCGCACGCCGCCGCGCAGTCCTCGGCGCTGGGGCAGCCGGGCCCGTCCCCCTCGCCGCAGGGCAGGCAGCCGGCCGGGCCACAGTCCAGCCCGCAGTCCGACGCCGCCGCGCAGCCCGCCACGCAGTCGGGATCGACCGGGTCGGGCAGCGCTTCGCACGCCGCGAACGCCTCGTCGTCTGCGCAGGCCTCGATCTCGCCGTAGCACTGGAACCGCACCTCGTCCCCGTCCGCCCGGCACTGCTCGGCGCAGGCCGCCACGCTCAGGCACTCGTCGTCCGCGTCGGCGATGCACAGCGCGCAGCCGTCCAGCCGCCGGCAGCCCGCCTCGCAGCCGTCGGCCGGCGGTATCTCGTCATCGCAGGCGGCGATCGCGTCCTCGTCGCACCCCTCGACCTCGGCGTAGCACGCGAAGCGGGCGTCCTCCGCCGCCGCCCGGCAGCTCGCCGCGCAGGCTGCGTCTTCGAGGCACTCGCCGTCGTCGTCGGTGCGGCACAGCCCGCAGGCCGAGAGGGCCGCGCAGCCCGCGGCGCAGTCGTCGTCCGGCTCGGCGTCGAAGCACCCGTCGACGACCGCCTGCCCGCACTGCGCCGCGTCGGCGACGCACTGATAGACGATCTGGTCGCCGTCGGCCCGGCACGCCTCGGCGCAGTCCACCGCGGTGAGGCACTGCCCGGCGCCGTCCTGGATGCAGTCGCCGCAGGCCCGCAGCGCATTGCAGCCCTCGGCGCAGCCGTCGTCGCCCGGCGCGGGCGGATCGTCCGACCCGCCCGCGTAGCACGCGTCGATCTGGCCCGCGTCGCAGTAGTCGAGGCCGCTCAGGCAGCGGTAGATCGACGCGCTCCCCTGATCCCGGCAGCGGGCGGCGCAGGCGTCGGGTGTCAGGCAGCGATCGTTGGCGTCGTAGTCGCAGTAGCCGCAGTCGTCGAGCCAGTGGCACCCATCGAGGCAGTCGTCGCCGACGGGCACGTAGGCGTCCGCGCCGACGCCCACCCCACCCGAGCCGCCGCTGTCGCAGGCCAACACCAGCGGCAAGAAGAGAGCCCCCGTGCACAAGAACCGAACCGCCAACCGCATATCCCCTCCAGCGCGCCGCGGACGCCGGGAGTGTAGCGCGAGCCCCGACGGTGAAGCATCCCCCTCCCCTCGGGCGTGGGTTTGCGCCACAATGCGCGCCGCATCCACCCCGAGGAGCCGCCCGTGCCCGCTCGCCGCCCGCTCATCTGCGCCGCCGCCTTCGCCCTGCTCGCCTGCGCCGGCCGACCGTCCGCCGAGGAGCCCCCGGTGACCCCCGACGCCGCGCCCCCCGAAGCCTCGCCCGACGCCGGGCCCGACGCCGCCGCGCCCCCGGCCCGCACCGTGCGTGTCGCCACCTTCAACGCCGCCCTCAACCGGCCCGAGGCCGGCGCGCTCGCCGCCGAGCTGACCGCCGGATCGGCCCAGGCGCGGGCCGTCGCCGAGATCATCCAGCGGGCGGCGCCCGACGTCCTGCTGCTCCAGGAGTTCGACCACGACCCGGCCGCGCTCGACCACTTCCGCGCGGCCTACCTCGCGGTGTCCCAGAGCGGCGCCGATCCCATCGACTATCCCTACGTCTTCGCCCCGCCGTCCAACACCGGCGAGCCCAGCGGCCTCGACCTCGACGGCGACGGCGAGGTCGGCGGGCCGGGCGACGCCCACGGCTTCGGGCAGTTCCCCGGGCAATACGCCTTCGCGATCCTGTCCCGCTTCCCGATCGACGAGGCGGCCGTGCGCACCCTCCAGACCCTGCGCTGGGCCGCGATGCCCGACGCCCGGGTGCCGACGCTGCCCGAATCCGGCGCCCCGTTCTACCCCGAGGCCGGCTGGCAGGCGCTGCGGCTCTCGTCGAAGAACCACGTCGACGTGCCCATCCGCGTCGACGGCCGTGTCCTGCACCTCGTGGCGGCCCACCCCACCCCGCCGGTGTTCGACGGCCCCGAGGACCGCAACGGGCGGCGCAACGCCGACGAGATCCGGCTGCTCGCCGACTACATCGACCCCGATCGCAGCGGGTGGATCGTCGACGACGCCGGGCAGAGCGGCGGGCTGGCGGCGGGGGCGTCGTTCGTGGTGGCCGGCGATCTCAACGCCGATCCGGTCGACGGCGACAGCACCGACCGGGCCGCGGCTCAGCTCCTGGAGCACCCGCTGATCCACGCCGGCGCCGCCCGGGGTGAACAGGTGCCCCGATCGGAGGGCGGCCGAGCCAACGGCCCTCAGCCCGATCAAGCCGGCGACCCCGCTCACGATACGGCCGGCTGGGGCCTCCGGGTGGACTACGTGCTGCCCTCGGCCGACCTCGAGGTGATCGCGAGCGGCGTCTGGTGGCCGGCCGCCGACGACCCCCACGCCGGGCTGGTGGCCCGGGTCGACGAGCAGGACGTCAGCTCCGATCACCGCCTCGTGTGGATCGATCTGCGCTGGCCCGCGGCCTCGAACGATTGATCGCGCGCCCGCCGGTGATTAGAACGAAGCCATGAAGCGCATCACACTCGCCCTGCTCCTGCTCGCCCTCACGCTCGCCGGCTGCGCGCGCGACACCCCGCCCTCCGAGGCTCCGGCCGCGCCCGCCGAGGCCCCCACCCTCACCCGGGTCACCGCCGAGCGCAGCGATCTGTTGTATCGCTATCCCACCGAGGATGGCTTCCAGAGCGCCACGACCCTCGACGAGATCCCAGCCGAGGCCCGAGGCGCGGTGCAGGTCGTCGACCTCTCACTGTCCCCCGAGGCCCGGGGCTCGACGCAGACGGTCCAGGTGTTCGATCTGCGCGCCCCGGGCGTCGACGGCGCCTTCCCCGGGCGCGTCGTGCCTCGGGGCGAGCTGGAGCAGGTGCTCGCCGAGGCCCAGGCCCGCCCGGCGCAGGCCCCGTTGACGATGTACTCCGCGTCGTGGTGCGGGGTGTGCAACAAGGCCCGGGGCTTCCTCCAGAAGAACGGCGTCGCGTTCGCCGAGAAGGACATCGAGAAGGACAAAGGCGCCGCCCGCGAGCTGGCCGAGAAGGCCCGGGCGGCCGGCGTCGACGCCAGCGGGGTGCCCGTCTTCGACGTCGGCGGCCGGCTGATGCCCGGCTTCGACGGCCCCCGCCTGCTCGAGATGGTGCGCGGCGGCTGAGCCGGTCCGCGGTGGCCGCAACCCGGGCACACCGGGGCAAACCGCCGGCCGATCTGATATACGACGCGCCGTCACCCCCAACGGAGCGCCCATGAGCCACCACGTCGAGAGCATCCCCCCCGGACACCCGCTCCAGAGCAGCCTCCTCGCTCTCTACGCCCGCCACGGCCTGCCGGCCACCGCGCTGGCCACCCTGCGGGGCAGCCTCGAGCGGGCCACGCTCAGCGCCGCGCCGGGCGCGCCCGCGGTGCCCCTGGCCGGGCCGCTGTTCCTGGTGCACGCCTCGGCGACGCCGGCCGCCGACGGCATGTCCGTGCTGGCGGTGGTCTCGTGGTCCGATCACGGCCTGCCCCGCATGCTCGCCGGCCAGCTCGACGACGCCATCAGCGCCGGGATCCAGGCGTGGCTGCCGGCCGCCGGGCCGGCGACGAGCACCGCCACATCGACCGACGGGCTGCCCGACGTGAGCCGGGCCGAGGTCCCCCCGTGGGAGGCGCCGGTCGAGCCGGCCCCGCGCAATGCCCGCCCGGCCGGGGCCCGCCCGAAGAAGGCCCGCCAGCCGAAGGCCGACAGCCCGCACGTCGATCTGTCGGCCGAGATGGCCGCGCTGACCCCCGATCCGGCCGCGACGCCCGCCCCGGCGACCCCCAAGTCCGAGGCCACGCCGGCCCCCTCCGGCGGCGGGTGGGCCGCCGCGGTCGCCGCCAGCCAGGCCCCCAAGCGGACCTCGGGCAGCCGCCGCCCGGCGTCCCCCTCCGACCTGGGCTTCGACGTCGACGGCGACCCCGACCTGCGGCGAGGCGACGTCCTGCTGCACCCCCGCTTCGGCCGGTGCAAGGTCATCAAGGCCGCCAGCGACAAGGTCAAGGTCCGCCGGGCCAGCGGGGCCTTCATCGACCTGCACATGAAGGTGTGTCGGTTCACCCGGCTGCCCGATGAGGACGGCAAGCGGGTCTTCGACGTGCGCATCGGCCGCAAGTAGCGCGGCGCGCTCAGCGGCGGGTGAAGAACTTGCCGAACAGCCCCTGCGGATCACGCTCCTCGAGCGCCCGCCGCCCCTCCATCTCGCGGATCGCCCGGTTCGCCGTGGGGTTGCGCCGGTTGAGCGAGAGCGCCTTGCGGTACAGCTTCATCGCTTTGTCGTCCCGCCCCAGCGTCCGGTAGATGTTGCCCAGCAGCACATAGCCCTCGTCCTGGTTCGAGTCGGCGTCGAGGGCCGCCTTGATCTCGTCGTGGGCCTCGGAGCGGGCCTTGCGGTCGTTGGCCGGGGCGAGCAGGAAGCGCACCCAGCCGCGGTACATCTTGAAGAGCTGCTGATGGGGATCCTGCTTGCAGGCGAGCTGGAAGTGGGCCAGCGCGTTCTCCAGATCCTCGGCCTCGAGGCAGCGGCGGCCCTTGGCGAAGTTGGCGTCGGCCTTGATCAGATCGGGCCCGGTCGTCGCCATCCGGCTCGCCTCGCGCCGGTTGCGGGCCATGCGCCGGCGATCGACGACGTGCTCCGTCGTCTCGACCGATCCGTCCACCGACCCCCCGACCGACCCGCCCACCGAGACGTCGGCCGTCGTGCGCCGGGGCACGCCCCCGTCCGAGGTGCGCCGCCGACGGCTCACCGTCGAGCGGCCGCCGTTGAGCGAGACCGACCCCCCGGTCAGCGAGACCGAGCCGTCCAGCGACCCGCCGACCGCCGCCCGGGGCGTGGGCGCCCGCTCGACCATCGGCGCCTGCTGATCGGCGAAGGCCAGGCAGCCGGTGATCTCCAGCGCCCGCAGGATGCGCAGCGAGTCGACCAGGCCGTAGGGGCTGTGGGCCAGCACCTCGCCCAGCGTGCGCTGCCCGTCGCACAGCGCGGCCACCCGCAGCTCGTCGGCGAAGTCGCGCAGCATCGTGGCGTAGTCCCGCAGGCGGGGCGTCGAAGACACCGGGCTGCGGTTGCGGGCGTCGAAGTGGGCCACCAGCGGCGCGATGGGGAACGACGTCTTGATGCCATCGAAGATGAGCACCAGCGGGTTGAGCTCGATGGGATCGAGCCGGGCCCGGATGTCGGGCTCGTAGGTCAGCCCGTACTCGGCCCCGCTCCACGCGAAGCACGACAGGATGCGCTGCCGCATCTGCCGCCGCAGCCCTTCGGCGAGCCCGTCGGCGTCGATGGCGCCCATGCGCACCAGCGCCTCGCCCTGGCGCACGTCCATCTGCCGGGCCATGCGCCCGCTGTGCTCGAGCTGGCGCTGATCGATCAGCCCCTCTTGCAGCAGCAGGTAGCCCAGGCTCTCCGAGCGGATGTTGCTCTCGGCGCCGATCGGCCGCCCGTTGGCCAGCACGATGACCTTGCGCACCGGCCCCCGGCGGATGAGCACCCGCCCGGTGAACAGATCGCGGAAGCAGCGATACAGAAGGTTGGGCACGGTCACCGCGCCGTAGATGCCCCGGGGATCGCTGGGGCTCTGGGGCACGATGGGCTCGAGGGCGTAGCGCCGCTCGTCGTCGGCCACCACCCCCACCCCGTGGCGGATGGCCTCCATGCGCATCGACTCGAGGCCCCAGGTGTGATTCTCGGCCTCGTCGACGGCGTAGACCGCCGCCAGCCGGGCCGCGGTCGAGTCGGGCGCGGGCGGGGTCGGATCCACCGGCTCGGCGCCAGCCGGCTCGGCCCCGAGCGGCGGCGCGAGCTCCGGGGCGCCGCCCGCCAGCAGCCCGCCGGCCGACGAGGCCCCATAGCTCTCCGCCGGATCGCCGTCCGCCTGCACCGCGGGCACCTCCTCCAGCGTCGGCGGCCCATCGGGGCGCGCCGGGCCGCCGACGGCCGGCGCGGGCGGTCGCTCGATCCCGACCGGCGGCGGCGCCTCGGGCGGCGCGGTGCTCTCCGGCTCGATCACCGCGGCCGGCGCCGCGTCCCTTTGCGGATCATCCTGTGCCTCGCCCTGCGCGTCCGGCTGCTCCCCGGCCAGGCTCTTCTCGATCGCCTCGAGCAGCGCGCCGACGCCGAACGGCTTCACCAGGAACTGAGGGATCGCCAGCGCCTCCCGGGCCCGCTCGACCTCCGGCCGCCGCGACTGGCGGGCGGTGCCCATCAGCACCAACGCCACGTCGAGCCGGGTGTCGCGCACCGCCCGGCACAGCGCGACGCCGTCCATGTCGGGGAGCTGCATGTCGACGAGGATCAGATCGGGCCGCTCGCCGATGAAGCGATCCATGCCGGTGGCGGCGTCGACGGTCGCGGTGACGTCATAGCCCTTCACGCCCAGGAAGCGGCTGAGCAGATCGCGGATCTTCGCGTCGCGCTCGATGACCAGGATCCGATTCATCGGGACTCCGCCGGGCCCACCGGACATCGCGCCCCGAACGCGCGGTCCACTCGTCCCCGCTCGCCGAACAGGTTAACCTGTCCTCGGGTCGGGCGGAAGCGTGACGCCCGGGGCCCGCCGACGACTGTCGGACAACCCACGACATCCCGAGGAGATCCCGATGCACGACACCGCGATCCGGGCCGCGAAGGTCGCCGAGGTCGGCCAGCGCATCGCGAAGCTGCTGACCGCCGATATCCGGGTCTACGCCACCGGCGAGGTGCGCCGGCGCTTCGTCGAGACCCCCGCCGTGGCCGACGCGCTCGACGACGCCGAGGTCGCCGCGCTCAAGGCCGCCACCGCCGCGTTCGCCGCCGCCGCCGCCGAGGCGCTCGCCGAGCGGCTGGCCGACGACGCGCTGTGGCTCGGCGCCGAGTCCCCCGAGGCCGACGACGCGCCGGTGACCCACATCCCCGCCGTCGAGCAGGCGCTTCAAGCCGTCGCCGACGACCTGACCCGCTTCCTCGACCGCCACGGCCTGACCGCCGGCGCCCCGCTGAGCTATCGACTGCCGGCCCGCTTCATCGACGGCGAGAACCTGCCCAGCCTCTCCCGCGCGCTGTGGAAGGCCATCGCCCGCTACCGCGAGGCCCGCGCCGCCGAGGCCGCCGCCCGGGAGGCCACCAGCGCCGAGTCCCGGGCGAAGCGATGGGACGACGCATAGCCCGGGTCGACGTCACTCGACCGGGACGCACTCCAGGCCGCTGCGGCACAGCCAGATCCCGGGCTGCCCGTCGACCTCGCACGCCCGCCCCACCTCGCGGGGCGCGCCCGCGACCCCGTCGCAGTCCCAGTCGTCGCGGGCGTAGCACCGATCGGGCTGGGGCTGGGCGGACTCGGCGTCGCAGCGAAGGCGCCCGCCCTCGCAGATCAGGAGGCCGGCCGCCGCGCACCACCCCTGCCCGGTGGTACACGGCAGATCGACGCCCGCCGGCCGCTCGTCGATGAGCCCGTCGCAGTCGTCGTCGACCCCATCGCACAGCTCCGGGCGGGGATCGCTCGCCCCGTCGCACGCCCCCCAGCCGGCGCCGACGCAGCGCTGCTCGCCGGCCACGCAATGACCCAGCCCGTCGACCCCCGGCGCCCGCGGGCCGCACGGGCGCACCGCACCCTCGGCGCACCCGCAGTCCAGGCCCTCGTCGACCGCCCCGTCGCAGTCGTCGTCCGACCCATCGCAGCGCTCGGGCCGGGGCGTGATGGCATCGACGCACGACACATGCCGCCCCGCCTCGCACCGTCGGGCGCCGGCCCGGCACCGCCCCACGCCCTCGGTCCCCGGCGGACCGGGGTAGCACGGGGGCGCCTCGGCCACCTCGTCGACGATCGCGTCGCAGTCATCGTCGAGGCCGTTGCAGATCTCGTCGAGCGTCGCCGGCTCGATCACCGGCACGCAGCCGAGGGCGCCGGCCCGGCACCGCACCTCGCCCGCGGCGCACCGCCCGATGTGATCGGTCACGCAGGCGCCGAGGAAGGCCTCGTCCTCGTCGACTTCGCCGTCGCAGTCGTCATCCACGCCGTTGCAGCCATCGACCTCGGCGACAGCGCAGCGCACCTCGTCGAAACCGGATCGATCGCATTGGAGGGTGCCTTCACACGCACCTCTCATGCACGGCTCGCCTATCGCGAGCCCTTCGTCCAGGAAGCCGTCGCAGTCGTCGTCGATCCCGTTGCACTGCTCCGGACGGGGCACCAGGAAGTTGCGGTCGTCACAGTCGGGCCCCGGGTCGCAGTCGACGCCGAAGCCGTCGCCGTCGCCGTCGATGCACGGCACGTCCAGATCGCGGACGACGACGTCCCGACACCCGGCGCCGAGCAGCAGCAGCGCCGAGGCGGCGAGGGCGAGGCGGGCTTGCGCTGGGCGGGCCCGGGGGCCACGATGAGCGCGATGCGCGCCCCACTCACCCTGCCCGGTGCCCTGCTGATCGCGGCCCTCGCCACCCCCGCGCGGGCCGAGGGCGGCCCCCGGGCCGGGGTCGAGGCCGGCGCCCTGCTCGCGACGACGATGGGGGTCTCGGCGTCGGCCGGCGGGCGCAACGCCTACTCGGCGGTGCCGGTCGACCCCGGCTGGATCGTCGGCGGCCACCTCGAGTGGGTCCCCAGCCAGAGCGCCCGGCTGGGGGTCGAGGTGTGGATCACCGGCCTCGGCGTGCGCCGCCACCGGGAGGAGGCCGAGTGGACGGCGACCTACGTCGGCCTCGCCCCCCGGCTGCGGTTCACCTTCCCGCTCAGCGACGCGGTCGGGCTCGACGCTCAAGGCGCCTTCGGCCCGGCCTGGCTCAGCGGCGGCACGACCTACGGCAGCGTGGGCCTCACCGCCCGGGTCGGTATGGGGCTGAGCTGCGCGCTCACCGCGGACATCGAGGCCGCCGTCGGGTTGTCGCTGCACGCCGCCAGCATCTGGCCGGCCGAGATCCTGACCCCCGGCGACGACATCGTCGTCGACGAGCCCTATATGCATGGCTTCCGCACGCTCATGCTCACCCTCGGCGTGCGCGCGCGCCGCTGAGCGCGCGCTCACAGAGACTCGAGGAAGGCCACCAGATCGGCCCGCGCGTCGGCCGGCAGCGCCTCGACGTCCCCGTGCGCCGCGCCGCCGCAGGCCGGAACGAAGCGCTCGGCGAGGGTGCCGGCGCAGCCGTCGTGCATCAGCGGCAGCCGATGGGCGGCCCCCACCAGGGACGGCACCTGCAACGCCTCGCCGGTGCCCACGTCGTGCGATCCGGGGTCGACGGTGCCATCGGCGAAGTGACACGCCCGGCAGCCGGCCTCGTCGAACACCCGCTCACCGCGCTCGACGGCGCCCGGATCGAGGGCCGGCGCCGGGGGCAGCGTCGGCACGGTGTCCAGCCAGGCCCCGAGCGCGTCGTGCTCGGCGAGGGTCAGCGGATCTCCGCCCATGCGGCCGACGAAGACCTCCTCCATGAAGGTGTCGAAGTCGTCCAGATCACCGCTCCAGTGGAACGGCGCCCGCCCGCTCAGCCCGCCGTGCAGCGTCTGGGTCCGCCGGGGCCCGAACGCCTCGAAGACCCAGACGTGCCCGTCCTCCCCGCCCTCGGGGTGGCAGCTCGCGCAGGCGATGCCCGAGCGGGTCGCCCGGTGGAACAGCGCATGCCCCGAGTCGACGAGCGGCGCGGCGTCGAAGGTGATCCCCAACCACCGCTCCGTGCTGCCCGACGACAGGCTGGGGCGCTCGCCCGCGATCTGCGCCGTCTGCGGCTCGAACCACCACAGCCGCGTCCCCTGCCACGCCACCGCGACCACGCCCCGCGCGGCCACCCCCGAATCACCGCACAGGTAGTCGTAGAGGCCGGGCGTCCCGTTCGGATCGGCGACCGCCACCCGCCCGTCGGGGCTCACCGCCACGTCGACCCCGAGGACGGTGCCCACCGGGGAGGCGGGCTCGGCGGTCTGCGCCCCCGGCCCGACCCGGGAGAGGGCCTGATGCAGCACCCCGGCGCTGCCGCAGCCGCCCCCGCCCGCGTAGTACTGCACCGCACTGCTCAGGTCGGGCAGCGCTGAGCGCCGGTGCCGTTGATGCAGCAGGACCGGGTCGCCGGTGGGATCGGAGACCATGCGCCACGCCACCCGGGGGGCGAGCGGCTCGCCGCCGCGGTGGCTCTCGACCGCGGCGGGCACCGGCTCGATCGCGCCGGCGGCGTCGACCGCGAAGACCTCCGCCGAGCGGAACGTATTGACGAGCACCCGGTCGCCGTCGACGACGACGTCCCGCAGATCGGGCGCGACCATCACCCGCCCCCGCTCGGCGTGGGTCTCGGCGTCGAGCTCGACCAGCGCGCCGTGCAGGCAGGCGACGTACAGGCTGTCCCGGCCGATGTCGTAGGCGATCCCCCGGGGCGCAGGGCACACCGCCGTCCGCCGGAGGATGGCCGGCTCGACCGGGTCGAACGCCACGACCGCCCCGCCCCGCCGCAGCGCGACGTGCACCCGGCCGGCGGCGTCTTCGGCCATGCGATTGGGCCGATCCCCCGCCTGCAACGGGAGCCGCCCGTGCGCGCTGCGCGTGTTCGGATCGACGATCCACAGCATGTCGCGGTCGAGATCGGCGGCGATGACGAAGCGATCGTCACGGGTGACGATCAGGCCGCCGCCGACGATGGGCGCCACCGGCGCCGAAGACAGATCGGGCACCGGCGTGGCCTCGTCGACGTGCTCGTTCTCGGCGGGGGGCGGCGGGCCCGGCTTCACCTCGCAGGCGGCGAGCGCAGTGACGGCGCAGAGCCCGATGAGCGGTGTGACGAGCCCGTGTCGCATAGTGGTCCTCCTCGATGCCATCCCAGTCTACCGAATGACATCGCATGCCACAAAGGCCTTCTGTGACCGGCGGGCCGTGCACGCGGCGCGGCTGTGCATCGCCCGCCCGGTCTGGCATGATGCGGCCGTCTCGCAGAGGAGGTCCGCGCCCATGAAAGCCCTGCTGTTCGTCCTGGTCGGCGTCGGAGTCGCGGCGGCCATCGGCTTCGTCATCTCCCGGCGCAAGAAGGCCGAGGAGGACCGCCGCCGGGCCCGCGAAGACGCGGTGTCCGGGGCCAACGTCACCAACGACATCACCGGGGTCGGCGCGGGCGGCGTGCTCAAGATGCCGCCCTTCGGCAACAACCGCCTGCCCATCGAGACCTACGTCAAGACCCGCCACCGCTACCAGGACGGCGAGGGCGGCCCGCCGTGGTACGAGCTGGTGTGCGAGCACGGCCGGCGGGAGATGGTCGTCGAGTGGTCCCGCGAGGGCGGCGAGGTCTACGTGACCGCCGGCTACGACGACGAGCACCCCCGGCTGGACGACGTGGGGCTCACCGAAGAGAAGCTCATCGAGTTCGACGAGTCGGGCCGGGGCCGCTTCGAGTGGGACGGCGACACCTGGCACCTCTCGGAGAGCGGCGAGCGGCGCTACTTCGCCGACGACGGGCGCGAGGGCGAGGGCTTCTACTGCTGGGAGTTCGAGTCCGACGACGAGTCGCGCAACCTCTCGGTCGAGAAGTGGGCCGGGGATCACAAGTTCTACGTGTACGTGCTGCACAACGTCGATGCCCGGGCCATCGAGGTGTTCGACGCGGGGCAGGTGAAGCGATGAGCCGCGCGGCGTGGGCCGGCATCCTGCTGCTCGGCGCGGGGCTGGGGCTGGCAGCGTACTTCCTGACCCGGGGCATCGAGGCGTCGACGCTGGAAGCGGTGAAGGCCGCCGAGCAGGCGGTGGAGGGCGACGCGGCGAGCCTCGAGCGCGCGCACGGCGACTTCGTGCGGATCGTCGGGCAGGCGCCGGACTACCTCGAAGGGCAGCCCGACATCGCCGCCGCCCGCAAAGACTTCGAGGCCCGGCGGGCGAAGATGGCCGAGGCGAAGGCGGTGCTCACCGAGCAGATCCCGCCGCTGATCGAGAGCGGGGACTACGAGAACAACGATCGCGTCGTGATGCTGGCCCAGAAGGCGGCGGCGACGTCGTCCCAGGCGGTGGGCGGGGTCTCGAAGAACGCGGGCACCGCCCGGCGGCTGCTGCGCTACAAGACCGATCACGCCACGCTGATGCAGACCGCCCGGGCCCAGGTGACGGCGGCGGCTTCGCTCGGGGCCGAGGGCGACACCGCGCTGGAGAATCAGATCCAGCTCGCGGCGACGCGCTACCCCGAGGCGAAGCCCAAGCTCGACGCCCGGCTGACCGACATGAAGCGCCACGCGGCGCAGATCGCGAAGAGCGGGGCCGATCTGGAGCGGCTGGCGGCGGCGGCGTCCATCGATTACGTCGCCGCCGGCAAGACGGCGGACGCCGTCATCCAAGGCGGCGACAAGCTGGCCAAGATGCGGGCCGACATCGAGAGCGACATCGCTGATCTCGGCAAGAGCGTCGACAAGATCCTCGAAGACATGAAAGAGGAGAACGGGCGCTACTATCACCAGTACAAGGTCGTCGAGAACGGCGTGGCGCGCACCACGGGCTGGGAGGAAGTGACCCGCAGCGTCTACCAGCAGCACCGGGAGCACCTGGGCATGGCGATCTACAGCAAGCCCGAGGGCAAGCTGGCCAGCGAGGCCGAGACCGTCGCCGCGCCGCCGGGCTACAACTACGTGGGCAACGAGCGCTACGGGCGCTGGGAGCGGCGCAACGGCCAGGAGTTCTGGGTCTTCTATGGCAAGTACTCGCTGATGCGCGATCTGCTGTGGGGCGGCGGCGGCCGCTATCGATCGGTGCCTCGCACCAGCTATCGCAGCTATCGCAGCACCATCGGCTCGGGCAAGCCATTCTATGGCACCAAGAAGCAGTATGGCAGCAAGGGCACCGTGACGAAGACCCGCTATTCGGGCAGCAACTACTACAAGCAGCAGCGGCGCTCGAAGTACAGCGGCTCGAAGTACAGCGGCAGCCGGCGCAGCAGCAGCCGGCGATACAGCGGATCGAGCAGCGGCGGGCGGCGCTCGGGCGGATCCCGGGGCAGCCGCTATCGCAGCTCCAGCTTCGGCGGCGGAGGCAAGTGATGGACGCCTGGTTCGACAAGCTGGACCTCATCTACTCGGCCTCGGCGCTGCTCATCTCGGCGGGGCTGCTGCTCGTCGCCCGGGTGCTCTACGGCGCCCTGGCCCGCTACGACGTCAACCACCAACTCACCGAGGCCGACAACCCGGCGGTGGGCCCGGCGGTCTTCGGCTATCTGGCCGGGGTCACCATCGTGCTCGCCGGGCTGCTCGGCACCGAAGGCGCCGCGCTCGACGATCCCATCGGCATCGCCTGGGATCTGGGCGAGCTGTCCGGCTGGGGGCTGCTGGCCATCGTGCTGCTCAAGCTCTCCGGCTGGCTCAACGACAAGCTGATCCTGCGCGGCTTCGAGAACCAGAAGGAGCTGATCGACGATCGCAACCTGGGGGTCGGCGCGACGCTGTGCGGCAGCTACATCGCCTCGGGGCTGGTGCTGGCCGGCGCGCTGACCGGCATCGTCTCCCCCGACGTGCTGCCCGAGGAGGCCACCCGGGCCGACCGGTTGACCCACGAGCTGATGAGCGCGCTGGCCTTCTTCGCGCTGGGGCAGCTCGCCCTGATCGTGTTCGGGGTGCTCTACCGGGTCATGCAGCCGACCGACGTGCTCAAAGCCATCGAAGAGGACTACGTCGCCCCCGACGGCACGGCCCACGGGGGCAACGCCGCGGCGGGCATCTCGCTGGGCGGCAACCTCGCCGCGCTGGGGCTGGTGCTCTTCGGCGCGGCCCGGGCCGACTTCGTGGGGTGGAGCGACAACCTGATCACCTTCGGCATCTCGACCGGGATCGGGATCGTGCTGCTCATCGGATGGCGGTCCTTCGTCGACCACGTCATGCTGGGCAAGGCCGATCTGGCCAAGGAGATCTACGAGGACCGCAACCCCAACGCCGCCCTGCTCGAGACCGCCTCGGTCCTGGGCATGGCGATGGTGCTCGTCTTCGTCCTGTGAGCCGCCGCCCCCGGCTCCGCCCCGCAGCCCCTCCGACGCAGTGACCGCGTGATCGAAGAATCGGCCGATCCGGCCCCCCTGCCCCCGCTCGCCCCGACCCGCGGCCGCCGCATCCTGCTGGCGGCGGTGGTCTTGTTCCTCGGCGGCTCGGGGCTGGTCTACGAGTACTGCATCTCGACGCTGGCGACCCACCTGCTGGGCAACTCGGTCGAGCAGTTCAGCCTCATCATCGCCCTGATGCTCTTCGCGATGGGCATCGCCGGTCTGGCCCAGCGCTGGATGCGCGACCCCGACCGCATCGCCGAGTGGTTCGTGCTGCTCGAGACCGCCCTGGGGCTCGTCGGCGGCGCCTCGGCGGTGCTGCTCTACCTCGCCTTCGCCTGGCTGGATCACTTCCGGCTGGTGCTCTACGGCCTCGCGCTGCTCATCGGCTTCGGCATCGGGCTCGAGATCCCGCTGCTGCTGCGCATCAACCGGGCGTGGCGGGCCGATCTGCGGGACAACGTGGGCGACGTCTTCTCGCTGGACTACATCGGCGCCCTGCTCGGCGCGCTGGTGTGGGCCTTCGTGCTGCTGCCGCTCTTCCCGCTCGACCGCATCAGCCTCTTCCTGGGGCTGGCCAACATGGTCGCCGCGGCGGTGACCCTGGCCGCCTTCTGGCGCTACGTGCGGCGCAAGGTGCTGGTGGTCGGGGCCCTCGGCGGCTCGGCGGCGGCGCTGGCCGGGCTGACGCTGGTCGCGCCGGGGCTGGTCGTCGACGCCCGGCAGCAGCTCTACGCCGATCCGGTGCGGCACCATGTGCAGAGCGCCTACCAGGACATCGTCGTGACCGGGCACGGGCGCCGCTTCGCGCTGTACCTCAACGGGCACCTGCAGTTCGACAGCGAGGACGAGTACATCTACCACGAGCTGCTGGTGCACCCGGCGATGATGGCCGCGGCCGATCCGCCCCGGCGGGTGCTGGTGCTGGGCGGCGGCGACGGGCTGGCGGTGCGCGAGATCCTGCGCTGGCCGTCCGTCGAGCGGGTCCTGCTCGTCGATCTGGATCCAGCGGTGACGGCGCTCGCCCGGACCTACCCCCCGCTGGTCGAGCTGACCGGCGGCGCGCTGGCCGACGCCCGGGTGGCGACCCGGGCCGCCGCGGGGGTGAGCCCGGGCCCGCCGCAGACGGTCACCAAGGCCGCCGAACGCCCCCGGGACGCCCTGGCCGGCGTCACCCGGCCCATCGCCGAGGTCGCGCTGATGCACCTCGACGCCGACGCCTACATCCGCGACATCCCCAGCGAGTGGGACGTGATCGTCGCCGACTTCCCCGATCCGTCCACCCCCGATCTGGCCAAGCTGTTCAGCCTCGAGCTCTACGAGGCGATGGCCACCCGCCTGCGCCCGGGCGGGGTCCTGGCGGTGCAGGCGTCGAGCCCCTACGCCACCCGGGGCGCGTTCTGGGCGGCGCGGGATACGCTCGAGGCGGCCGGCTTCGCGGTGACCTCGCTGCACGCCCACGTCCCGACCTTCGGCGAGTGGGGCTGGCACGTCGCCCGGCGGGATCGGGTGCCCACCTGGGATCGCCCGCTGCCGTTCGAGGCCCGCTACCTGCGCCCGGCGCCCGCGGTGCTGGCCGCGGCGGGCGTCTTCCCTCCGCCCATCGATCGGCCGCCGACCCCGCCCCGGGTGTCGACCCGGCTCGACCCGTGGGTGATGCGCCTCTACCAGCGGGGCGAGCCGCTGGTCGGACCGCGCGTCTTCCCCGGCGGCGGCGCCGAGCGCTGAGCGAAGGCCCACCCGACCCGGTGGAGGCGGGTCGCTCCACCGGGCGGGGCACGCCTGCGCCAGCCCTGACCCCGGTGTCGCGCCAGACCGGGGCATGACACGGTTGGCATGGGCCTCGCTAGGGTGACCGGCGACCGTGCCGGTGGTATTTCGAGCCACCGCGCATGGCACAAGACACCAGGAGTACATCCCATGCGTCAGACGCTCTCCCATCTGCTGGGGTGGGCCGTGGCGATCGCCGTCGGTCTGCCCGCCTTCGCCCACGCCACCTCGTACGCTGGCCTCGAAGAGCGGCCGGCCACCGGCGGCGAGCTCAGGTTCGCCGAGCCGGGCGACTACACCGACGACGACGGCAACCCCCAGCTCGCCTTCCCGCTGAAGCTCACCCGGGTGCGGGCCGCCGTCTCGGGGGTGATGGCCGAGGTCGAGGTCGAGCAGGTCTTCGAGAACCCGTTCGATGATCCCATCGAGGCAGTCTATGTCTTCCCCCTGTCGACCGGGGCGGCGGTCAACGCCTACGAGATCCGCATCGGCGAACGCACCGTCGAAGGGGTCATCCGCACCCGGGCGGAGGCCCGCCGGGTCTACGAGGAGGCCCGGGACAGCGGCCGCACCGCCGGTCTGCTCGAGCAGGATCAGCGCAACGTCTTCGTGCAGTCCATCGCCAACATCGCGCCGCGGGAGACCATCAGCGTGCGCTTCCGCTACGTCGAGCGGCTGAGCTACGAGCACGCGACCGGCTACAGCTTCACCTACCCGCTGACCATCACGCCGCGCTACCTGGGGCCGGGCGAGACGCCGTCCAGCCGTCAGCCGCCGCAGGTCGAGCCGACCGTCTCGGGGGCCCGGGTCGACATCGAGGTGGCCATCGACGCCGGCATGCCCATCCGGCTGGTCGAGTCGTTCACCCACCAGATCGCCATCACCGACGAAGAGACGAAGGCCCGGGTGGTGCTCGACGAGGGCGATCGGATCCCCAACAAGGACTTCGTGCTGCGCTATCGCCTCGCTGGCGAGCAGACGCTGGCCACCGTGCTCAGCCACCGCGACGCGGCGCTCGGGGGCTACTTCGGGCTGATGGTGCAGCCCAAGCTGACCTTCCGCGAGGGCGACGTGACCCCCCGGGAGATGGTGCTGCTGCTCGACGTGTCGGGCTCGATGCAGGGCGAGCCCCTCGCCCGCTCGAAGGCGGTGGCCGAGATGCTGCTCGACTCGCTCACCCCCCGGGATCGGCTCAACGTCGTCACCTTCGCCAGCCGCAGCGTGCGCTGGTCCGACACCGCCCGGTCGGCGAGCGCCGGCGCGGTGGACGACGCCCGGCGCTTCGTGCGCGGCCTGGCCGCGAGCGGCGGCACCGAGCTGGACCAGGGCCTGCGGGCGGCGCTGCGCACGCAGCCGCCGGAGGGCATGGTGCGCATGGTCTACATCTTCACCGACGGCGGCGTGGGCGACGACGAGGCGGCCATCGATCTGGTGCGCGATCCCGAGGGCCACAACCGGCTCTTCCCGGTCGGGGTGGGCGCGGCGCCCAACCGGCACCTCATCGAGCGGCTGGCCGAAGAGGGGCGCGGGTTCCCGACGTGGCTCGACCTGTGGGAGCCGGCGGCCGACGTCGGCGGGCGGCTGGTGCAGAAGACGCAGTGGCCCTATCTGACCGATCTGACGGTGGAGTTCACCGGCCTGGACGTGGAGGACGCGGGGCCGTTCCGGGTGCCGGACGTCTACGCCGGCATGCCGCTGGTGGTCACCGGGCGCTACGACGGCGGTGGCGAAGGCGTGGCGCTGGTCCGCGGGTGGCGGGCCGGCGAGCGGGTCGGGTTCGAGATCCCGGTGACGCTGCCCGAAGCAGCGGAGAACCGCCCGGTGGCCTACGCCTGGGTCAAGGACCAGATCGACGCGCTGCTGGCGCGGCCCGACGCGCAGAGCAACCCCGACGTGCAGGCGGCCATCACCGAGCTGGGGCTGAAGTTCGCCGTGGTCACGCCCTACACCAGCTTCGTGGCGGTGGACGACGGGCGCACCGTCGAGGGCGACAGCCGGCGGGTCGACCAGCCCAACGAGACGCCCGCCGGCTACGGGGGCAGCGCTGGCGGGTCCGGCGGCTCGGGCAGCAGCAGCGGCGGGAGCTGGGGCGGCGGCTCCGACGACGACAGCTACGGCGCGGGCGACCTCGGGTGGCTCGGTGGGCTGTGGCTGCTGGCGCTTGCCGCGGTCCGGCGGCGGGCGTGAGGCCCTGGCTCGCGGTGGCCGGGCTGGCGACGGCGCTGACGCTGTGGCCGGTCTCTGGGCTCGACGCCGACCGCGCGCTGCTCGGCGCCGCGCCCTGGCGCCTGTGGACCGGCCCGCTGCGCCACGCCGATCTCGGGCACCTCGCCCGCGATCTGGCGGGGCTCCTGGGGCTGGCGGTGTTGCTGCGGGGCCGGATGACCCGGCGCGAGACGGCGCTGCTCATCGGCCTCGGGTTGCCGCTGCCGGTGCTCGGGGCGCTGGCCGGCGATCCGACGCTGGGGGGCTACCTCGGGCTGTCGGGGCTGGTGCACGGGTTGTGCGTCGTGGCGCTGCTCGATCTGGCCGCGAGCCGACCCCGGTGGGCGGTGGCGTTGGGCGGGCTGCTCTTGGGCAAGCTGGCCTGCGAGGCGGTCAGCGGTCACCTGCTCATACCGATGAACGGGCATCGCCCGGCGGTCTGGGGGCACGTCGCCGGGGCCGCGGCGGGCCTGCTCGTGGGGCTCGACGCCCGCCTCAGCGGCCGAAGAGGATCCGCCGACACTCGGCCCACATCCGGATCTGGAAGATGCGCCGGAGGTGCTTCTCCAACGCCGCCGCGAAGTCTCTGCGGGTCGATTCGGGCAGCGCGCTGATCGCGTGGCAGGCGTCGCGGCAGCGGTCGGTGTGCACCAGCGCGAAGCGGGTCGCCACGTCGGCCGCGAGATCCGGGGCCTCGGTCAGCAGCTCGGCCAGGTGGGGCAGGACGAGGTCGGCCGCCTCGCCGGCGAGCGCGCCCCACGCCTCGACCCGCAGCTCGGGCACGGCGATGGCGTCCTCGAGCGCCGCCCGCGCCCGCCGGGGCCCGACCGCCTCGAGCACGAACCGCAGCGCCTGCTGAGCCAGGGTGCTGGACGGCGCGGCCGGATCGGGGACACCCCGCCAGCCTGCGGTGGCCAGACGGGCCGCTACGGGCCCCACGAGGCGCCGCCCGAGAAGCGCCCGGGCCACCGCCAGCGCCGCGCTCTTGTCGACCGGGTCCCCGTCCAGCAGCGACTCCGCGCAGTCGAGGGCCGCCTCGGCCAGCGGCGCCGAGACCACCGCCGCCCGGATCAGCCACGGCCGGTCCACCCCCCGCACGAGCGCGGGCAGCGCGGCGTTCAGGCGGGCCGCCGGCGGCGTGAGGCGGCCTTCGTGCTCGAAGCGGTGATAGGGCGGGTCCATGGGCTTGAGACGACCCGGCGCCGGCCGGGGTCGCGACGGCGGTTGCGACCCGGCGCCGGACGGGGCAGGCTGGACGCCCCACCGCGCCGAGGAGGAGTCCGGGGATGCGTTCGTCCGATGTGCCGCTTCAGGGCCTCTTCGCCTTCGACGGCGAGACCTTCCACTTCGTATTGCAGGAGACCCCCGACTTCGACCACGTCGAGTGGTTCGAGAGCATCGGCCTGCCGAGCCACGGCCCGGGCTACGACGCGCTCCTGCGGGGCAAGGTCATCGCCGACATCGACCGCGATCGGGTGGTCATCGGGTTCTACGGCGCGCCGTACCTGTCGAACCGGCGCTATCGGCGGGTGGTCGAGGCCTTCGAGATCGACGAGGCGAAGGCCGTCGAGAAGCGGCTGGACGAGGCCTACTGCTGAGCGGCGGGGCGGGCGTCGCTGCCCGCCCCTTCCGCCGTCGTCAGCGCTGGCGGCGGGTCTTCTCGTTCTCGATCCAGCGCAGCAGGCGCACATGCCGGGGATCATCGGCCCCCCGGAAGACGTCGCGCCCCCCGTGCAGATCGGTCCGGGGCTGGGTCAGCAGCGGCGACCGGGGCGGGTTGATCATGTCGATGTAGATCTGGGTCGCGAAGAAGTTCCAGTCGGCGTAGCACTGCTCGTCGCCTTCGAGCAGGTAGTAGCCGTCCCCCTCGCCGGCGAGCGCGTGGCACGCCCCGTTGCGGGCGCACGAGCCGACGAGGATGTCATTGTGGCTCACCCCCTCGGCGTCGGAGGCCTCGAACTCGTCGCGGAACTGGTCGGTGAAAGCCAGATCGTCGCCCACCTGGGGCAGCGCCTCGCAGGGCACCGGCGGGGGGCCCATGTCGACGCCGACGTCCGGCTCCCCCGGGTCGGGGCCATCGGGGCAGGGCGGGATCATCGCGCCGAGGGTGATCCAGCTCACCAGCGCCGTCAGCAGCGGGTCTTCGACGTAGCCCGGGTGCCCCTCGGGGTGCCACGCGATGATGTCGCACGTCTCGGGCGACTCGAGGCAGCTCGGGGCGACGAAGCTGGCCGACTCGGCGGCGTCGGTGGCGGGATCGTCGGCGAGGTAGAACGCGTCGTCCGGCGCGTCGGGGTTCTGATGGCACAGCGAGCAGGCGGTGAACATCGGCCCGGCGACGTTGGCGGTGAAGTCGGCCACGTCCGGCTCGAACGTCGGCGGCGGACAACTCGACATGTCGACCGCGGCGTCGACGGTCACGTCCATCGTGCCCTCGTCCATCACCGACATCTCCATCGGCCCCCGGTCGGGCGCCAACGCCATGTCGGTCACGCTGATCGGCTCTTCGTCACAGCCCGCGGCCAGGCTCAGCAGCGCGATCGCTGCCAACCACTTGAACTGCCCCATGGGTCTCCTCCTGTGTCTCCCCGGCTCAGCATAGCGCGACCGCCGACTCCCGCGCAGCCCCGAGCGTGCGCGTCCGCCGATCATCTCAGCGGCGTGACCACGGCCTGCGGCAGATCGGCCAGCGCGGTCGGCGGGTGGGCGCCGACCAACCCCTGCATCGCGTCGGGCAGCGAGCCCCCGCGATTCGAAACCACCAGCGCGCCATCCGCCTGGAAGCGCGCGTCGACCACCCAGTCCATGTCCCCGGCCGTCGCCTGGGCGCCGGGGGCCATGGCCCGCACCTCGCGTCGCCGGGCGGTGGGGGCCGAGACACATGCCAGCCCGCCGACCCCGTGGCACACGATGAGCGAGGCCCACCGCTCCCGCCGGACGGTGCGTGACTCGAAGTCGCCGTCGACCGCGCGGTTGACGACCCGCACGACGAGGCCCGGCCCGTGTACCCCGGGATCACCCAGCGGGCGGAAGGCCATCTCGACCAGGGTCCCGTCTCGCGCGGTGTAGGCCGCGCCCGGCTGCCAGCCCTCGACGACGCGCTCCACGAGCTGCCACCCGCCGCTGCCGGTCTCGACCGCCAGGTAGCGGGTGTCGAGCAGCGCGAGGCCGGTGCCCCGGACCCGGATGAGGGCCGCAGCGAGCAGCGTGCCCTCGTCGAGGGTCGTGATGCCATAGGGGTCGGTGTCCTGGATACCACCCACCAACGCCGCCCGGGTGCGTTCGAGGCGCTCGATCTCACATGTGCAGCGCAGATCGCCCTCCGACGGCCGGGTCGACGGGGCGCAGCCCCAGGCGTCGAGCAGCCCGGGGCACAGCGAGCGGGGCGACATCAGCGGCACCGCCTCGACCTTGCGCAGCTCGGCGATGCGGGCGTCGATGGCCGGATCGGGGCGCAGGCTGCGGGCCCGGCGCCAGGCGTCGAGCGCCTCGGTGCTCAGCATGCGGGCCTCGGCGCCGCGGGCCACCTCGGTCCACCGCTCGGCGCGCGCCTCGCCGTCGGCCGCCAGCTCCACCGCCTGCCGACGCAGGATCGCCGCGCGCCGGGCAGCCCCGGTGCGTTCGAGCGCTTCGGCGAGCCCGGACAGGATCTCGGGGTCGGACGGATCGAGGATCAGGGCTGATCGATAGTGGCCCTGCGCCGCCTTCCACCGCCCGGCCTTCAGGCTGCGAGCGCCGCCGTCGGTGTGGGCCCTCCAGGCGGACAGCGCCCGCTCGAGAGCCCCCGGCGACGGCACGTTCGGGACGGGCGGCAGGCCGGGAAGCGGCGGGGGCACGGCCGCAGCCGCGGGCTCCGGCGAGGGCTCTTCGGGCGAGGGCTCTGCGGGCGCGGCCTCTGCGGGCGAAGGCGTCGCTGAAGAGGGATCGCCCACCTCGGCCGCGGTCAGGCCACCGGGCACCAGCAGCCCGAGGGCGAGCGCCACGGCGAGGCACCCGCGCGCCGGCGCGCCGTCGAGCCGCAGTTCGGGCCATGATGTCGGCATGTGCTCCCCCTCGGGCACAGCGTCGCACGGTGGCGAGCCGGCGACAACCGATCCGTGGGGGCCGGCGCGCGCTCGGCGGGGGCCGCGTCACTCGGCGCCCGCCGCCTCGACCGCGAGCACGAAGTCGCCGCTGCGCCCGCGGAATCCGCCGACGATCACCGTCACCGCCGCGCCCGCCTCGAGCTCGACCGCCGCCCGGGACAAGGTCCCCTCCCCACCGTCGTCATCACACGCCAGCTCCTCGCCGCAGCCGTCGGCCAGCACGAGCAGGCTGGTGTCGTAGCTCGACCCCGCGGTGTGGAAGACGTAGCGCCCGGCCGCCGGCGCGCTCCAGCGGTAGGCGACCTGGGCCGCGATGGGCAGGCAGCTCGCCATCATGTAGGTCGGCGCGCCCACCGTGCTGCCCCGGGCCAGCTCGCCGATCCCGTCACCCAGATCCTCGCCGGGGCAGGCCTCCCGCCGACCGCGGATCGAGAGCGCGACGTCACCCTCGACGCGCCCCTCGGCCGCGACGACGACCGCCTCGCCCGCCGCCAGATCCAGCTCGACCGCGGCCTGATCGCTGATCGGCGTGTCCCCCCGCACGCCCCGGTAGTCGGCGGCGCAGGCCAGCACCTCGCCGTCGCACGCGCCGGCCCGCACCTCGATCGCGCTGTCGGTGGCGCTGCCGAACGTATGGAAGAGGTAGCGATCATCGGCCGGCGCGCGCCAGGTGTAGCCGATGGAGCCGCCGTCGTCGGCGCCACAGCTCAGCCGCCCGTCGTCGAAGTCCTCGGTCCGGGCCACGGCCAGCCGCTCGCCCGACCGCGCGCCGAGATCGGCCGCCGGGCAGACATCGCTCTCGATCCGCCGGGCGATGTTCAGGGTGAAGCCGCCCCGGGCGCCCCGATACCCCCCGACGCCGATCACCGCCGACTCGCCGGCCTCGAACCGCCGCTCGATGCGCGATTGCAGGCCCCCGTCGTCGTCGTTGCAGGCCCGCTCGGCGTCGCAGTCGGGGGCCAGCAGGAACAGCGCGGTGTCATAGCCCGAGCCGAAGGTGTCGAAGATGTAGGTGCCGGCCTCGGGCGCGGTCCAGGCCAGCGTGACGTGGGCCCCGCCCCCCGCAGCGCACGACGCCACCCGCCGGGTCGCCGCGCGGTCGGTCACCGCCCGGTGCACGCCGGGCCCCACCGCCGATCCCAGATCGACCTCGGGGCAACCGGTCGTGCGCCCGTGGATGCCGAGCCGCCACAGGCCACCGTCGGCCTCGCCATCCCGCAGCATGCCATCGACGGCCACCGTCACCGCCTGCCCCGCCGCCAGCGGCACCTCGACCAGCGCGTCGTCGCCCGACAGGGCGTCGTGCCCCTCGGCGCAGGCCAGCGGGGCCCCGTCGCAGCCGCCGTCGAGCACGTACAGCGACGTGTCGAACGAGCTGTCCCGGGTATGGAAGACGTAGGTGTCGTCGGCCGGCGCGGTCCAGCTCATCGCGACCTCGCCCCGACCGCGCCCGGCGCACAGCCCGTCGAGCCCGTCCGCCACCGGCTGCTCAGGGCCGAAGGCCACCGCCTCGCCCAGCGCGCCGCCCAGATCGTCGATCGGGCAGACGTTCGCCGGCGCCCGCGGCGGCAGGGCGCACAGCTCTTCGCAGTCCGGGTCGTCGCAGTCCACCGCGCCGTCGCCGTCGTCGTCGAGCCCGTCGGCGCACAGCCGCTCTTCGGCGAGGACCACCACCGCATCCCCCACGAGCCGCACCCGCACCGCGGCGGCGTTGTTCTCGTGGTCCAGCTCGGCGAACCGCCCCTCGGGGTTGGTCGTCACGACGAGGTCGTAGATGCCATCCGGCACGTCGGTCACGTCGACCCACTGACATTGCAGGTTGCGCCCGTAGGTGTCCTGGCACCCGGCCGTGATGCCTTGATTGCGCGCGTTGTAGCCTCGGCAGCCGTCCACCGCGATCTCGGGATCGTAGACCCCGATGTCGATGACCGAGAACCCGGCCTTCGCGCCGATGGGCAGCCGCTCGCCGGTCGCGACGTCGATCAGATCGTAGATGGCATAGGCGTCGAAGTGATAGTGACCATGGCACTGATCCCAATCCCACAGCGGGTTGCCTTCTTCGGGGCGCCCCAGCCGCAGATCGACGTTGCCCACGTTGGCGATGCGGGTGCCGAAGCGCAGGATCTTCCGCCGCCCGACCCCGCCGACGCAGCGCTCTTCGATGAGGCACGGGTCGTTCACGTCGAGGAAGTCGATCACCGCCGTCTCGGCCAGATAGTCCCGGTCGACGATGAGATCGGGCGCCTGGGGGCAGGCGTCGGCGTCCTCCGGCTCGAGCCCGGTCAGCCCGCCGGCGCACTGCCCGCACGCGTCCACGAAGGCGTCGCCCCCGCAATCGCCGTTGCAGTCCCGGGCCTCGCCCGGAGCCCGCCCGGTCGATCCGCCGACGCACACCCCACACCCGTCGACGAGCGCCACCCCGCCCACCATGCCCGCGCAGTCCGCCTCGCAGCCGGCGGCGAGCCGCTGCACCTGGAGTGTGCCCTGGCGATCGAGGTCGAAGTCGTCCCACAGGGGCGCGAGCAGGGCGCCGAGATCGGCCCGGGGCAGCGGGCTGTCGGCCCCGCCGGGATCGGGCCCCGAGAGCACGAGGGTGCCGTCGGCGTAGACCGTGCCTCCGGGGTAGACCGCGTCGCCGAACGGGAAGTCGAAGCCGAAGTCCACCGGGATGGCGTCCCGCTCGTCGAACTCGCCCGTCAGGGGCTCGCCGCTGTGCTGGATGTCCACGAAGATCGGGGGCACCGACTGGTCGAGCGCGGCCCGTCCGTCCTCGCCGCGGCGGAAGTAGAAACCGCCGGCGCCCCGGGCGAGCTGGCCCCCGCTGTCGAGCGTCAGCGCGCGGGCGCCGCTGAGCTGCTGGTGGCCGATGGTCGGGCTCGCGCCCCACGGCTCGAGGTCGCCGTAGCGGAAGGCGAAGTCGCCGCTCTCGAACAGCGCGATCTGGAAGGTGTAGGGCCCGCCGTTGCCGTCCGCCTGCGCCACCCGGGTCCATTGGATGATCGTCCGGGCGGTGGGATCGGGCGGGCACTGGTCGCAGAGGTCGGGGATGCCGTCGCCGTCGAGGTCGTCATCCGCCGGGCTCTGCCCGGTCGTGCCGCCGACGCAGCGCCCGCAGCCGTCGAGGGTCGCCGCGCCGAAGCAGACGCCGACGCAGTCCTCGTCCCGCCCGCCGCCGGCGCAGACCCCGCAGTCATCGGTGTCATCGGTGGCGCACATCGGTTCGGGATCGCCGCCCACCGCCACGAAGCCATCCGGCGCGGTGCAGGCGTCGACGGCCACCGCCGAGTCCCCTGCTCCGTCGCCGTCCACATCGGCGTAGAAGCGGCCCGGCCCGGGGCCGCCACAGACCCCGCAGCCGTCGGTGTCATCGGTCTCGCACATGGGATCGGGATCCCCGGCGCGCGCCACGAACCCATCCGGCGGCGCGCACGCCCGAACCTCGATCGCGGCGTCACCCACGCCATCGCCGTCTACGTCGGCGAAGTAGATGCGCGGGCCGTCGCCGCCGCAGATCCCACAGACATCGGTGTCGTCGGTCGCGCAGGCCGGCTCGGGATCCCCCCCGCCGTCGACGAAGCCATCCGGCCGGGCGCAGGCGACGACGGGGACTTCGAAGTCCCCGACGCCATCCCCATCGACGTCGGCATAGAAGATGTGGGGGCCGTTGCCCCCGCAGACCCCGCAGCCGTCGACCGGGGCCTCGGGCGCGCAGCCGGACACCGCGGCGTCAGCCTCGGGCGGGGGCTCGCCGTCGCCGTCCCCTTCGACGCAGCCGGCGAGTATCAAGGCTCCGAGCGCGGGCAGAATTCGCAGTGCGGTGTACTTCATGGCGGCATTGCACCGGCTCGGAGGGCTCCAGCGCAAGCGCGAACGCCGCCGGGGTCGATCAGACCGGGGTGACCCCGTGCTTGCGCCCCGTCGGCAGCGCGTAGCCCTCGCGGTAGAATCCGAACCGACGGATCAGATCGGCCCGCAGGTCGGCCCCGGCGACGATGGCGTCGATCACCAGCTCGGACGCCAGCTTGACGATGTCCACGTCGGCCGCGTACTCGGCGCGCTTCTCGGCGACGAACGCCGCCCGCTCGTCCTCGGGCAGCTCGGCGATCTTGCGGGCGAACACCGCGTTGACCGCCGCCTCGGGGCCCATCACCGCGATCATCGCCTGGGGCAGCGCGATGGCGCAGTCGGGCTCGAAGCCGGGGCCGCACATGGCGTACAGCCCGGCGCCGTAGGCCTTGCGCACGACGACCGAGATCCGGGGCACCGTGGCCGAGCTGACCGCCGAGATCATCTTCGCGCCGTGGCGGATGATGCCCTCCCGCTCGACCTTGCTGCCGATCATGAAGCCGGGCACGTCGGCGAGGTACAGCAGCGGGATGTTGAACGCGTCGCACAGGTTGATGAACCGGGCCGCCTTGTCGGCCGAGTCGACGAACAGCACCCCGCCCTTCTGCCGGGGGTTGTTGGCCAGGATGCCCACCGGGTGCCCGTCGAGCCGGGCGAGGCCGGTCACCAGCTCCTTGGCGAAGCGCTGCTTGATCTCGAGGAAGGAGCCCGCGTCCACCAGCGCCTCGACCACCTTCTTCATGTCGAACAGCTTGTTCTGGGCGACCGGCACGATGTCGTCGATGGCCGGCGACTCGGCGGGCGCGGCGGCCTCGGCCCGCGGCGGGGCCCCGGCGCAGTTCGTCGGGAAGTAGCCCAGGTACTGCCGACACCAGTCCAAGGCCTCGGGCTCGGTCTTGACGAGCACGTCGCCACACCCCGACTCGCCGGTGTGCATGCGGGCCCCGCCCATCTCTTCGAGAGTGACCGTCTCGCCGATGACCATCTCGGCCATGCGCGGGCTGCCGAGGTACATGCTGGCGTTTTTGTTGACCATCACCACGACGTCGCAGAAGGCCGGGATGTAGGCCCCGCCCGCCGCCGAGGGGCCGAACAGAAGACAGATCTGCGGCACCAGCCCGCTCATCTGCACCTGATTGTAGAAGATCTTCCCCGCGCCCCGCCGGCCGGGGAACATCTCGACCTGATCGGTGATGCGGGCGCCCGCCGAGTCGACGAGGTACAGCATCGGGCAGCGGCGCTTCATCGCCACTTCCTGAATGCGGATGATCTTCTCGACGGTGCGCTTGCCCCACGACCCGGCCTTGACGGTGCTGTCGTTGGCCATGACCGCGACCGGACGCCCGTCGATGCGGCCCAGCCCGGTCACGACGCCGTCAGCCGGCAGAGCGCCGGCCATCACGTTGGCCAAGGCCCCGTCCTCGACGAAGCTGTCGGCGTCGAGCAGGCGCGACAGCCGCTCGCGCACGAAGAGCTTGCCCCGGGCCGCGTTGGCCTCGTGGTACTTCGGCTTGCCGCCGGCTTCGACGGTCTGGATCAGGTCGGCGAGCGTTTCGGCATTGGTCGACACCGGGATTTCCTCCGTGCGCGGGATCGGGGACGGCGCACGGCTTAGCACAGACGGTGTCGGCCGCATAGGGGATCGGGCGGGGTAAAAGGCGGGTCTCCGGACACTTCGCCTTGGTCGTCCCCTAGTCCTATGCGCTACTATCACGGGCATGGAGGTCATCACCCCAGTGCACGCGCATGCTTTCACCCCGGTCACCGAGGCCGAGTACCTGGCCATCGACGCGGCGGGCGAGACGAAGTACGAGCTGATCGACGGCCGGCTGTATGCCATGGCCGGCGGCACCGCCGATCACAACCACATATCCGGCAGCATCTACATGGCCCTGCGCTTGCGATTGCGCGGCCAGCGATGCACCCCCTTCAACAGCGATCAGCGGGTCTTCATCGAGTCGCTCGACAGCTATCTCTATCCCGACATCAGCGTCGCCTGCGCGCCGTTCACCTGGCGGGACGACAAGCGCACCACCCTCATCGGGCCCCGGCTGGTCTGCGAGGTGCTCTCGCCGGGCACCCGGGACCGCGACCTGAGCGTCAAGCGCGAGGCCTATCAGGCGATCCCTCAGCTCGAGGAGATGCTGTTCGTCTCGCCCGAACCGCGGATGGTCGAGCACTACCACCGCGTCGCCGAGGACCAATGGTTGATGACCCGGGTCATCGGTCAGGGCGACGTCAAGCTGGACGCCTTCGGCCTCACCCTGCCGCTCGACGAGATCTACGCCGACCTCGACCTGCTCAGCGCGAGCGACTGAGCCGGTCGACCGGCCTCACACCTCGACGTCGGTCACCATGATCGGCGGCGCGTGCGACATCGTGATCTCGGGCTGGCTCTTGCCCAGATGGCTCCGGGCCATGTCCAGCGCGGTGTTCAGATCGGGCGCGCTGTCCCAGCCGAGCTGCTTCGCCACCCGGGGGTTCTCCGCCCCGCAGACGATGACCTTGCCCACATGGGCCCGCCCGGCGTCGCCCCAGTACCACATGTAGAACGGATGCACCCCGTGGTAGGCGTTGCCGTGGCGGTACATCTGGATGTAGTCCGGGTTGTGGGCGAACTCTTTCTCGTACCGGTGGATGTCATAGCTGTTCGTCGAGATCGACAGCATGCGATGGTAGAACTCGACGTACGACGGGTGATGGGTCCGATTGAAGTCTTCCGGCAACGGGTGGAAGGCGATGATGACACCGTCCTTCTTCACCAGCGGGGCATTGCGATAGAAGTTGAACAGGTAGCCCAGCACCATCACCTGCACCAGCAGCGGGTTGAGGATGCTGTTGACGTTGTACGGCGAGATGAACGGGACCCCGGCGAGCAGGACGTCGGCCTGCCCCTTCACCGGCACCGCGTACTGCTTGAAGCTGGCGTCGAGGATCTTCTTGTGCACCGGCTCGGTCTTGCCGGCGTGCACCGCGATGAGCCCGTAGGGCGCGTAGATCTTCTCGAACACGGCCCGCCGGCCGGCCTCGGGCAGCCGCTCGAGCAGCGCGCACGACGCCTGGAACTTGGCCCGGTCGAACTCCGACCACTCGGTCTCGTGCTTGAGCAGGTACGACATCTGGCCGCCGAACATGCGGTTGTTCAGCGCGGTCTCGATGTGGAAGACGTTGAGCTGCTTGTCCACCTCGCGGCCCATGCGATCGACCACGTTGGACAGCTCGGACTTGTCCGGCCGGGGATCCATGTAGCTGTGGCACTTGTGCATCACCTTGGTGTTGTGATGCGCGCTGACCGAGATGTAATCACACAGCCCGACCGTGACGCTCTTGTGCCCCCCGTCCATCGGCACGAGGTTGATGTTGACGTAGATCAGCAGGTCGCTCTCGACCGCCCGCCGGTTGAGCCGCACCTTGTCGCCGTGCTTCGTCTCGGCGATCTCGACGATGTTGTCGAGATCCTCGGCGTCGTGGTTGTACAGCCGGTCGGGCCAGTACTCGCGGAAGATTCGATCGCCCACCATGCGCCGGACCTCGGGCCCGGTCATGTGGCGGTGCAGGCACACCGCGACGATGATGTGGATGTCGTCGACCCCGTGCTGCGCGCACAGCTCGAGGATCTCGGTGAGGATCAGCTCACGCAGATCGGGCCGCTGCATGGGCGGCAGCGGCAGCGAGATGTCGTCGATGGCGATCGTGAGCTTCATGCCCGGCCGGAGCTGGGCGTAGAGCGGATCGGCGTCGATCGGGTGGTTGATCGCGTACTTGATCGCCGCCCGGGGGTTCTGGAGCGGCTCCATCGCCTTGTTGGGATAGATCACCCGGGTGCCGCGGGGCAGCACCACCTCCCGGAACCGGGCCCCGAAGTGCACGTAGCGTGGACCGGACTTGTCGTCGATGAACTCGATGTTGGGATCGCGGGTGATCCGTGGGCGCGGTCGAGCCATGGTACGGGCGTCTCCGGGGTCGGGGGTCGGGGGGTCGGTTCAGGCCGCTTCGATGATCGGCCAGTCGTGGGCGACGGCGGTGGCCCGCAGGTTCCAGTCGGGGTTGACCGCCACCGGGCGGCCGACGGCCGACAACATGGGGATGTCGCTCGCGCTGTCGGCATAGGCCCGGCAGACGTTGAGGTCGAGGCCCCGCTCGAGCGCGTAGCGCCGGACGAAGGCCGCCTTTTCGGGCCCGGCGAGCACCGGAGGCGTCAGGCGCCCGGTGGCGTACCCCGCGTCGAACTCCAGCGTATTGGCGTACCAGTCGTCGACTTCGAGGTACTCGGCGAGCGGGCGGATCATCTGCTCGATGGCGCCGGTGATCAGCACCTGGCGGTAGCCCTCGTCGCGAGAGCGCTTGATGAGGGCCACCATGTCGCCGAAGACGCGCTTGCGCACGACCTTGTCGAACAGCTCCTCCCCGAGCACCCACAGGCGGTCCTCGGAGATGCCGCGGTAGTTCGCGTAGAAGATGTCGTTGAAATACTTGCGGCCGAGCTTGTCGGCCACCGCGTAGAACGGCAACGACGCCAGCAGTCGGGCCGAGCGGCCGAGCTTGCCGGCGAACGTGGGCACGTTGCGCGCGTAGAACGCGTAGGCGTGCACCACATTGGTCCCGATGAGGGTCCCGTCGACGTCGTAGAAAGCCGCAGCGGCCACGCGCATCTCCCAATGATCCGGCCGCGGATGATTAACGTCGAATCTGCCCGGATTTCAACCGCGTAGCGTTTTTCGCGCTCGCCCGGGCCGACGCGTAACCGCTTACGCGTCGGCCGACGGCGGTCATCGGGTGCCTCCCCCCTTCCGATCGCCTCGGCGCCGGCTTACTCTGCGCCGCGCTTTGGAGGAGTTGCCATGCGGTTCACCGTCCGCCACGCCTACGCGATGTCGTCGGACGACTTCTGGTCGAGGATGTTCTTCGACGACGCCTTCAACGCCGAGCTGTACGAGAAGGCGCTCAACTTCGAGAAGTACGAGATCGTCGAGCGCATAGAACCGGGCGACGGACAGCTCATCCGCTCGGCGCGCATCGTGCCCCGCCTCGAGATCCCGGCGCCCATCCGGCGCCTGCTCGGCGGGCGGGTCTGGTACTTCGAACGGGGCCGGTTCGATCCCGAGAGCCAGAGCTGGGAGACGCTGCTCGAGGTGCCGGCCCTCGGCGACAAGCTCGACGTGCGGACCCGCATGCACCTGCAACCCCGCGTCGGCGGCGGCTCGGACCGGGTGCTCGACGTCCGCATCTCGACCCGCATCTTCGGGATCGGCAAGCTGGTCGAGGGCTTCCTCGAGCGGGCCATGCGCGACAGCTACCGCAAAGCGGCCGACTTCACCAACGCGTGGTGGGCCGAGCATGGCGACGATGCCGGAAGATCCGAGCGCCCGTTGCGGGATTCGTCGACCGACGACGCTAGGAACGGCGAACACCCCGACAACGAGGCATGAAATGAAAGACCTCTACCATCAGATCATCACCCAGCTCGGTGAGGACCCCGACCGCGAGGGGCTCGTCGACACCCCCGCCCGGGCCGCCAAGGCGATGAAGGATCTGACCATCGGCTATCGCCAGGATCTGGGCACCCTGATCAACAACGCCATCTTCGAGACCACCAACGACGAGATGGTCATCGTGCGCGACATCGAGTTCTACTCGCTGTGCGAGCACCACATGCTGCCCTTCATCGGCCGATGCCATGTGGGCTACCTGCCCGACAAGCGCATCATCGGCCTGTCGAAGATCGCCCGCATCATCGATCACTTCGCCCGTCGGCTCCAGGTCCAGGAGAACCTCACCCACCAGATCGCGCAGGCCCTCATGGACAGCCTCAGCCCGCTCGGGGTGGGGGTGGTCATGGAGGCCCGCCACCTGTGCATGATGATGCGGGGGGTCGGCAAACAGAACTCGTCGATGACCACCTCGGCCATGCTGGGCGACTTCCGCTCTGACGTGCGGACGCGATCCGAGTTCCTGGGCCTCATCAACCGGCGCTGACCCACCCGAACGACGCCACCCGCCGCGGCTGAGCCGGCTCAGCGGGCGGCGCACTCCTCGGGAGACCGGGCCGAGACCCTGAGCTGGGTGTAGGTCCAGTCGTTCGTGGCCGGCAGTTCGAAGCCCGGCCCGTTCGGATCCACCACATACCCGACCCACCACGGGCCGCCCTCGCCGTTCGCCCGACGGGGCAGCGGCGGGACGATGACCCGGCTCGACGCCGTGTGCACCTGCCCCGCCCGCACCACGACGGGATCGCTCGTCGCGACGTGGATGTCCCGGCGGCTGATGACGTCATTGTCCGAGAGGTACCACCGGATCTGCGTCCGCGCGTCGACCGTGCCCAGGTTGGCGACGGACCAGCGCAGATCGAGCGGCTCGTTGGGGCAGACGCCGTAATGCCCGGCGCGGACGACGGGTCGGGTGTAGTTGGGCTCGGTCAACTCGAAGGGCAGCGCGGCGACATCCCGCACCGGCTCCGCCTCGGGGTCGGGGTACATCACCCTGATCCCGGTCCGGTCGTCGGGGTGGGGCTCCATCGCCCGCGGGCCGCAATAGCGCCCTCCGCTCGAGCCGGTGTTCATGACCGCCATCTCGTCATCCTCGTGCCGCAGCCCGAACGCGTGCCCCAGCTCGTGCAGCAGCAAGGCGCGGCGCAGCGGCGTCGTCCGCTCGATCCGATCGCAGTTGCGCGGCGGGCCCGAGACGTCGTGTCCGAAAGCGGCGATGGCGATGTCGGTCTCGGCGATGACCTGGATCTCGGGCATCGTCTCCGGGTTGAGAAAGTGCAGACAGCCGACGTTGTAGATGATGCGGGTCACCCCTCGGGCCCCGTCGAGGTTCTCCGGCGCGATGTAGCCCACCTCGCTCCGCCCGTTGACCTCGATGCGGCACGTCGGGGCACCCACGTCGGGCTCGAAGCGGATCCGGGCGCCCGGCACGCTGTTCCAGCCGGCCATCGTCGCCAGGAAGTCATTGGATCGATGGCTGCCCGGCGGGGCCGAGCATGGCATGATCGAGATCGGGACCTGGGGCCAGATCCAGCGCACCGGCTTGCGGTTGCACTTGGCGCTGCGCCACGCCAGCGCCGGCTCCGCGAGGAGCAGGCACGCGGCCGCCACGAGCAGGACCACCGCCCGGGCCCCTCCTGGGGGGCGCGATCGCATCTGGCGCCCCGTTCTGCGGCTCATGGTGCGTCACCGGCCCGCGCGGATGCGGGCGTCTCGATCCACACCCCGCCGCGGGGCGCCCGGTGCACATGCTCGCTGCCGGTGTAACCGAGTTCGGCCAAGCGGTGGACGAGCACGCTGCGGAGCTGGGCGGCGGTGGCGCACGTATCGGCGACCCGCAGATCCCGACGCGGCTCGGGAGACGGCATGGCATCGGGCCACCCCGGCGGGCTCGGCGCAGGATCGCCGACCACCGGCCCGAGCACGAAGCCGTGCCGGTCGAGCCCGGCGACGCAGCGGCCGAAGACGTCGACCCACCGGTCGCCGGCCGTGTCGGGCACCCGGCGCAGGACGCCGAACGACCAGCCGACCACCGGCGTGTGGTGCCAGGCGCGCTTGCGATAGAAGACGAGGTAGCGCTCTCCGACGGTGAAGCGCGGGGCCCCGATCAGCTCGACGAACCGGCCGTCGTGCAGGCGGCCCTCGGGCAGGATGAAGTCGAAGAGCTGGCCGGGGCCGGTGACCGATCCCGCGAGCACGTCGAGCACCTGCACGACGACGCGGGTCCGGGCGTCGCCGCTGCCCCCGAAGGCGGGGTCGACGGCGCGGACGCGCCCCTCGAAGATGAAGCCGGCCTCGCGCAGGAGCGCGTCGCCGCTGGGGGGGTCGACCGTCGTCGCCGCGGCGTCCGCGCACAGGAGGCACAGCGCCAACGAGGTCGTGGCGATCAGCGAGCGTCTCACGGGGACTCCGGCGCGCATTGCTGACACGTACAGTAGGCGTGGAAACGCCCCCCTGTCAATGCATCGACCACTGAGTATGGCCCCGCGCGTCCCTGCTGCCATTCGGTCTATCGTATTCGGCATGCTCCTGCCAATGCCGAGGCCCGTTGGCGGGCTTCCGCCGGCGGTTCGAGTGACGGGACGAACGCCGCTGGCCACGCGGCGTTTCGCGGGTACGGGAGGCCCCGTAGAAGACGATGGCGCGGGCCGCGTGGCGGGTGTATGGTGCAGCGCGGAGGATGAACCGGATGATCACCCTGGACACCGCGCTCGCCACGCTCGACGAGATCGCCCCGCTGCGCCTCGCCGCCGACTGGGACAACGTCGGCCTGCTGGTCGATCCCACCGGGCCCGACGCCCCCGTCCGCCGCGTCTTCCTGTGCATCGACCTGACCGAGCCGGTCTTCGAAGAGGCGCTGAAGGCCGAGGCCGATCTGATCGTGGCCTATCACCCCATCATCTTCCGGGGCTGGAAGCGGCTGGATCGGCGCGATCCCCAGCGGCGCACGGTGATCGAGGCCATCCGGCGGGGGGTGGCGATCTACAGCCCCCACACCGCGGCCGACAGCGCCGCCGGCGGGGTGTGCGACTGGCTGCTCGACGCGGTCGGCCCGGTGACCGGGCGGGCCCCGCTCGCGCCAGCGCAGGACGAGGCGGCTCGCGATGTCGGGCTCGGTCGGCGGGGCACGCTCGCCCGCCCGGCGGCGCTCGCCGCGCTTCTGCCCCGCATCAAGGACCACCTCGGGCTGAAGCACGTCCGGGTCGCCGCGAGCCCTCGGCACGCGGCCGGGGTTCCGATCAGCGCGGTCGCGGTGTGCCCCGGGGCGGGCGGCTCGCTCTTCGCGAGCGTGCGGGACGTCGATCTGCTCGTCACCGGCGAGATGCGGCACCACGACGTGCTGGCCCGGGTCGCCGGGGGCACCTCGGTCGTGTTGACCGACCACACCCACTGCGAACGGGGCTGGCTGCCGCTGCTGGCCGCCGCGCTCGGGGGTCGCCTGGGGGGTGGGGTCGAGGTCCGGGTATCCGCGTCGGACGACGATCCGCTGGTGATCGATTGAGCCGGCGGGCGGCCCGGAGGGGGCGGTGCGATGGCGGGGCACCGGCAGTGACATCGGCTCGCCATCGGAGAACTTATCTTTCGCCGCGATCCGGGTAGAATGACGCAGCCCGGTCGCCGCGTCGGGTCGGTGGGAGAGTTTTGAGCGTATTCGGGACCAGCAAGATCCCCAAAGAGCACCGCGAGGCGTTCGACCGGGAGACGGCCACCAAGGCCGCCGACGGGGTGTGGGTCATGTCCCTCATCACGTTCGTGCTGTTCCCGCTGACGACCTTCTTCGACCAGGTCATGTACCCCCACAAGCTCGAGGCGCTGTCCGCGTGGCGGTTCGCCACCTCGTCGGCCGGGTTGGTGTTCGTGGGGGTGCAAGCGGTCGCCCGCCGCTCCGACGCGCACGTGCGCTTCGCCCACATCTTCGTGGGCCTCTTCTGCGCGATCACCTGCATCGGCCTCGACGGCCTGATCCTGACGGCCGGGGGGCCCGAGTCGCCGTACTACAACGGCATCACGATGCTGGTCGTGGGGGTGGTCGTCGTCATGCCCTACGGCATGTGGAGCATGACCAGCATGCTCGCGGCGATCATCATCCAGTTCGACATCGCCGCCGCCCTCTTCGACGACGAAGTGACCTCGTGGCGGCTGTACGTCAACGCCAACTACTTCTACTGGACCATCGCCTCGATCGGGCTCGTCGGGGTCTACACCCGCTTCCGGCTGCGGGTGCAGGAGTTCATCGGCCGGATGGAGGTCGAGACCGAGCGGCAGCGCAGCGAGCAGCTCCTGCTCAACATGCTGCCCGAAGAGGTGGCCTACGAGCTGCGGGCGAACGGCCGGGTCGAGGCCCGGCACATCCCCGAGTGCACCATCATGTTCTCCGACTTCGTCGGCTTCACCCAGCTCTCGGGTCGGGTCGATCCCGCCGAGCTGGTGCGCTCGCTGGATCGCGCCTTCAGCCGCTTCGACGAGATCGTCGCCCGCTGGGGGCTGGAGAAGCTCAAGACCATCGGTGACAGCTATATGTGCGCCGGTGGGGTCATCGGCGATCAGCCCGATCACCTCATCGCGTGCGTGCTCGCCGGCCTCGAGATGCTGCGCGCGCTCGAGGAGGAGGCGCTCACCGCGCCCGACGGCAGCCCGTGGAACATGCGGGTCGGCATCCACACCGGCCCGGTCGTGGCGGGGGTCATCGGCGCCCGGCGATTCGCCTACGACCTGTGGGGCGACACCGTCAACACCTCCAGCCGCCTGGAGTCGGCGGCCCAGCCGGGCACCCTCAACCTCGCGACCGAGATCTACGACACCATCCGCGAGTTCTTCGTCGGGGTCGACCGGGGCTTCGTGCCGGTGCGCGGCAAGGGGCCGATGGCGATGACCCGGGTGCTGCGGCTGCGCTCGCAGTACGCCCAGGACGACGAGGGGCGGCTGCCCAACGAGCGGTTCTTCGCCGATCTCGAGCTGTGGCTCGAGCACAAGGGGCAGGAGCAGACCGTCGAGCGGCACATCCTGCCGGCGCGCATCGTCGACCACGCCGAGCACAGCCACGCTGATCCGCTGCGCACGTTCACCATGCTCACCCCCGAGGATCGTCAGGAGCTGATGCGCATCGCCGAGCAGGTGCCCATCCAGCGGGGGCAGGTCCTCATCGAAGAGGGCCAGGGCCTGTCGGTGCTCTTCCTGGTGGTGCAGGGGCTGCTCGGGGTGCGCATGGCCCGGGAGGGCGTCGACATCGAGGTCGCGGTGCTCGGGCCGGGCGAGATCGTGGGCGAGCTGTCGTTCGTCAGCCTCGAGCCGGCGAGCGCGACTGTCGTCGGCATGGAGGACGGCGCCGCGCTGCGCTTCGATCTCGACGAGCTGCGCGCGATGACCGGCGAGCTGCCCGGCACCGGGGCCCGGCTGTTCCACTCGCTGGCGCTGGTGCTCGCCCGCCGGGTGCGCGAGGCCAACGCCCGCCTGTTCACGTTCGGCTCGCGCAACGAGACGCTGGCGATGGAGCGCATCTCCAAGGTCATGCTCGACCGGCTGCCGCCGGTGCTCGTCGACGCGGTGCACGACGCCCACACCGTGCTGCGGCCGCTGACCGAGCGGGGCGAGATCGACGAGGAGCAGGCGTTCAAGGACGTGCAGAATGCCATGACCCGCATGCTGTTCACGGCCGGAGCGGCGCTGGTGACGGCCGATCAGGATCAGCGCTCGGCCATCGGCGCCTACGCGCTGCGCGAGGCCTACCCCTTCTTGCTGCGCTCGGTGCTCATCGAGCGCTGCCTGGTCAACGACGACGGCTGCCTCAGCGACTCGCTGGCGCTCCAGGCGATCCGCGATCGGCGGGCGCTGAGCGAAGACCGCCTCGGCCGGCTCATCGACCGGTGGTTCATCGAGCTGCCGCTGGCCCGGGCCATCGACGGCTGCACCGCCTTCATGACCGACTTCGTCGTCGAGACCTGGCACGGCCGCAAGGCCCGGGGCGAGAGCGGGCAGTGGCGGGTGACGAGCCTGTCGAGCGGCCCGGCCTCGGAGCTGTTCGACGCGCTGGTGCGGCTGGACTATCCGCCCGAGGCCCGGTTGACCTGCGTCGACGGCGAGACCGAGGATCTGATGACGGTCGGCCGCCGGGCCCGGGCCGAGGGGCTGATCGACCAGTTCACCCTCATCCGCTCCCGGGTGCTGATGCGGGCCGCGCTGCGCGGCGCGCTGCGGTTGGTGCCCCAGGATCTGATCTATTGTCAGTTCCTCACCAGCGACATCGAGGACGGGGTCTTCGTGGAGCTGCTCGACGAGGTCTACCGCCAGCTCAACCCGGGCGGCGCGTTCGTCTTCGGGCAGCTCTTCATCCCCGAGCCGACCCGGATGGTGCTGCGCTATCTGCTCGACTGGCCGGTGGCGACCCGCAGCAATCAGGAGATCGACGAGCTGGTGGCGAGCTCGTCGTTCGGCGACGCCGACGTCGAGCACCGCCGGGACAAGGCCGGGCTCTACGGCTTCGCCATCGTGCGCCGGGCGCGCTGACAGCGGTGGCCGAGCCGGGGCGGGCGCGGCCGATCGACTGCGGGCATCCGTGTTATGTGTGAGTTGAATCGGCGGATCGCGATGTCGGGGAGGCGTCGGTGATCCCGCAGGGGGAGGTTGTCATGAGTCGGCCGATCTTCGAATCCACCCGCGGCGGGTCCCGCGTCGGGCGGTGGCTCCCGCCGGTGCTGCTCGCGGCCGTTGCCCTGGTGGGCTGCGAGCCCGATCCCATCGTCACCGATCTGGGCATCCGCCTCGGCCCGTGCCTGCTCGGCGGTGAGACCGGGGTCGACGGCGGGGTCGCGGTGGAGAGCAACTGCCGGGACAACCTCGAACAGGCGGTGGCCGAGGGCACGGTCAACGCGTGCCTCGTCGCCCGGGGCGCGGCGGGTGACGTCCGGCGGATCCCCCTCCACTGGGACGGCGAGCGGCTGACCCAGCCCCGGGGCGGGGAGCTGGGTTTCGACCGGGGCGAGCGCTTCGACGCGGCGCTGTTCTTCCTCGCCGAAGCCGACGACAGCGGCGCGATCTGCAACGCCTACTCCCCCGCCGATCGCTGCGCTGACGACGCCCGCTGCGTGCTCAAGCTCATCGAGTCGGGGGCGACGCTCGCCGCCGATGGCACCACGGTGCTCGACTTCACCGACGACGCCGGGCGCTGCGTCTCGGAGAGCGGGCCCCCGTTCGTCGGCGAGGGCGGCAGCGCCGAGGCCTGCGACGGCATGGACAACGACTGCGACCGCAACATCGACGAGGGCTTCGCGCTCGGCGAGCGGTGCGCGGTGGCCAGCGGGGTCTACGAGGTCGAGGCCGCGCCGGCCGAGTGTCGCGCCGAGGGCGAGACGGTGTGCAACGAGGCCGGCGACGGGGTGACCTGCGGGGCGACGATGCGCCCGATCGGCTCCGAGGGCTGCGAAGAGCGGGCGGGGCTCGACGATGACTGCGACGGGCGGGTCGACGAGAACCTGCCGTGCTTCGCCTGCCCCGACGACGCCGCCTGCGCAGGGCACCCCGACGGCGCGCAGTGCGTCGCCGGGCGCTGCGAGGCGTGCGATCCGGACACCGACGACTTCCCCGGCTGCGAGGCCGCCGAGCTGTGCTGCCGGTCGGGGGCCGACATCGTCTGCCTCGAGGGCGCGCTCGACGCGTGCACCGGGTGCCGGGGCGGCGCCTGTGACCGGGACGCGGCCGACGGGTGCACCGATCGCGTCTGCACCTGCGGCGAGGCGTCCGCGTGCAGCGGCGGGACCCCCTTCTGCGTGGGCGGGGCCTGCCTGCAATGCCGGGGGGACGACGACTGCGGGCCCGATCAGCTCTGCTGCGGCGGGTTCTGCATCGACACCGACCTCGAGGACTCGTGCCTGGCCTGTGGTCAGGGCTGCGACACGACCAACGCCGACAACTGCACCGGCCGCGCGTGCCGCTGTGGTGGCGGCCGGCCGTGCGCCGCGCCGACGCCGGTGTGCGATCCCGCCGCGTCGGGGTCGTGCGTCGAGTGCGCCCGGAACGTGCATTGCCAGGGCCTCGCTGAGCGCCCGGTGTGCGACGTCGGCGCCCGGATCTGCGTGCCGTGCCTCGACGATCAGCAATGCGACGGTGCGCGCCCGGAGTGCGTGGATCGGGCGTGCGTCGAGTGCGATCCGGCGCCGGCCGAGGGCGACGAGGCGGCCTACCGCTGCGACGAGGCGGGGGACGCGCCGATCTGCGTCAGCGGCATCTGCCGGGCGTGCGAGGTCCACCGGGACTGCGCCGACCGGCCGGGCGACTTCGACTACTGCGTCGACGGCCGCTGCCGGCCGTGTGATCCCGAGGGTGATCTGGGCTGTGCCGATCCGGCCGCGCCGATCTGCGACCCCGAGGCGACGACCTGCCGCGGCTGCCTCGAACGAGCCGAGTGCAACGAGAACCTCGCCCCGGCGGTGGCGATCCAGGAGTGCGCGCCCGACGGCCGCTGCGTCGGCTGCGTGCCGCTGGCCGACGACGGCACGCCCAATCTGGGCTGCGCGCCGGCCGACGGGCGCCCGATCTGCGACGCCGACGACGAGCTGTGCCGGGCCTGCGCCTCGGATGACGAGTGCCCGGCCCAGGCGCCGTTCGACGACGCCGAGGCCGACGGCGAGGCCTTGACCCTGTGCGTGGACGGCCGCTGCCGGGCGTGTCGCCCGGCCACCGACGATACGCCCCAGGACGGCTGCCGGCCCGACGGCCCGACGCCGTTCTGCGCCGGGGGCGAGTGCGTGCCGTGCGCGTCGGACGACCAGTGCGCGGCGGTGCCCGGCGCCGAGGGGATCTGCGTCGAGGGCACCTGCCGAGCGTGCGATCCCGACGACCCACAGCAGCGCGGCTGCGACGACCTCAACTTCCCGGTGTGTGATCCCGACAGCTTCACCTGCCGGGCTTGCGACCTCGCCGGCGAGTGCCCTCCCCTCGCCGACGGGCGCCCTACGCGGTGCATCGAAGGGGTGTGCACCGAGTGCGACGTGGACGGCAACGCCGGCTGCGACACCACCGGCGACGCGCCGGTCTGCGCCGACGACGACGGTGACGGGATCACCGCGTGCCGGGCGTGCCTCGACGACGGCGAGTGCGCCCGGGCGGCCGCCGCCGGGCCCGGCGCGCGGGTGCAGTGCGTGGACGGGCGCTGCCTGGCCTGCGATCAGTCGGACAATGCGCCGTGCGACGTGGGCGGCCCGGCGCCGGTCTGCCGGCGGGACGTCGACGGCGCCTTCCGCTGCCTGCCCTGCGCGGGGGACGCCGAGTGCGCCCTGGTCGCGCCGGGCACGCCCCAGTGCGTGGGCGGCGGGTGCGAGGTGTGCGATCCGGTGGGCGAAGGCGCCTTCGACGACGTGGGCTGCGCCGCGCCGACCGCGGTGTGCGACGAGGGCATCGCCGACTGCCGGGGCTGCATGAGCGACGACGAGTGCCCCGGCGCCAGCCTGTGCCGGCAGAACGGGACGTGCAGCGGCTGTGATCCGGCCGATGGCGACCGCGGCTGTGATCCGGCGAGCCCCGCTCCGGTGTGCGACGTGGACCGGGCCGAGTGCCGGGGCTGCGCCGAGGACGCCGAGTGCGCCGGCAACCCCCAGGGCGAGCTGTGCGTGGGCGGCACCTGCCAGCCGTGTGACCGGGGCGACCACCGGGGCTGCGGCCTGGACACGCTGTGCTGCGGCGACGGCGTGCCGAGCTGTGTGCCGACGACGCCCGAGAGCTGCGCGGCGTGCGACGTGGCCTGCGTCGGCGCCAACCGCTGCGTCGACCGCGTCTGCCAGTGCGGCGACGAGGGCGCTTGCGGGGGGCTGCAACCGTTCTGCGAGGGCGCGGCGCCGGCCGGGCGCTGCGTCTCGTGCTTCACCGATGACGACTGCGCGATCCCGGGCTACGGGCAGTGCCTCGACGGGGCCTGCGTCGCGTGCGACCCGCGGGTGGGCGAAGGCGCCGCCGGCTGCGCGCCCGACGAAGGGCGGCCGTACTGCGATCCGGGCATCGACGCCTGCGTGAGCTGCGAGGGCGAGGACGACCGCTGCGTGGAGCAGGTCGGGCGGCCGGAGTGCGTCGGCGATAGCTGCTTCGAGTGCGATCCCGATGATCCGGCGTCCGACACCGGCCAGACCGGCTGCGACACCGCCAGCGATACGCCCTATTGCGACACCGACCAGGGCAACACCTGCGTCGGCTGCGGGGGTGAGGACGATCGCTGCCTCGCGGCGGCCCGGACCCAGTGCGTGGGCGACGGCTGCTTCGAATGCGACCCCCGGGTGCTGCAAGGCTACGCCGGCTGCGATCCGCTGTCCGATGCGCCGTTCTGCGCGCCCGACAGCTCGACCTGCCAGGCGTGCACGGTCGATCGGGAGTGCGACGAGAGCCCCGGCGGCGGGCAGTGCGTCGGTGATTTCTGTCGGGTATGTGATCCGGGCGACCACGAAGGCTGCAACGACGACTCGCTGTGCTGCGTGGATGGCATCCCCGGTTGCCGGGCCACCGATTTTGCGGTCGAGTGCGAGGCGTGCGGCGTGCCGTGTGATCCGGTCACCGCCGACAACTGCACCGATCGGGCCTGCCGCTGCGGCGAGGCCGCGGCCTGCGCCGACGGCACGCCGTTCTGTGTCGACAGCGTCTGCGTCGAGTGCGTGGCCGACGGCGACTGCGGCGACGGCACCATCTGCGTGGACAACGTCTGCCGGGCGTGTGATCCGACCGACAACCGCAACTGCGTGGCGGACAGCGACGCGCCGGTGTGCGACAGCGGCGCCTTCACCTGCCGGGGCTGCGGCGCCAACGCCGAGTGCGACGGCGGCAGCGGCCCGGCGGCCAACGTCAACGGCCCGATCTGCCTCGACTCCGGCGCCTGCCGGGTGTGCGATCCGATCGCGGGCGACGACCAGCACGAGGGCTGCCTCGCCGACGAGCTGTGCTGCCCGGCCGACGGCACGCCCCGGTGCGAAGACACCGCACCCGACGGCCAGTGCGAAGAGTGTGGGACGGCGTGCGATCCGCAGGTGGCCAACCGCTGCGCCGATCGGAGCTGCGTGTGCGGGGACACCGACGCGGCGTGCGACGCCGAGGGCGACCTGCCCTACTGTAATGGCGATGACTGCGTCGAGTGCATCGAGGACGCGCACTGCGGCGATGGCGCGCTCTGCGTGGACTTCGTCTGCCGCGCCTGCGACCCGCGGGACGACCGGGGGTGTGAGGAAGACAGCGCGACGCCGGTGTGTGATGGCGATGACTTCGTCTGCCGCGGCTGCGCGGCCAACGCGGAGTGCGATGGCACGAGCGGCCCCGACGCCAACGTCAACGGCCCGATCTGCCTCGACTCCGGCGCCTGCCGGGTGTGCGACCCGGTCGGCGGCGATGACCAGCACGAGGGCTGCGAGGCGTCCGAGCTGTGCTGTGATGCGGACGGCACGCCCGAGTGCCAGGCGACGGGGCCCGACGCGCAGTGCACGGCGTGCGGCGAGGCGTGCCCCCCGCGGTCGGCGGATCAGTGCGCCGACCGGGTCTGCGCCTGCGGCGACGCGGCGGCCTGCGCGGACGGGACGCCCTATTGCGTGGGCGGCGCGTGTGAGCAGTGCGAGTTCGATGCAGACTGCGGCGGCGACACCCCGCTGTGCGTGGACAACGTGTGCGTCGAGTGCAACCCCGGGACCGGTGAGGGCTGCGATCCCGACGGCGACACGCCCATCTGCGGGGATGACTCGACCTGCCGCGCCTGCCAGGCCAACCCGGAGTGCGCCGGCAACGAGAACGGGCCCACCTGCCTCGGCTCGGGGCAGTGCCGCATCTGCGACGTGACCGATCACGACGGGTGCGGCGGCGAGGAGCTGTGCTGCGAGATCGGCGGCGCGCCGCGGTGTCAGGCGACCGACTTCGAGGGCGCGTGCGAGGCCTGCGATGATGGGATCTGCGATCCGGCGAGCGCCGATGCGTGTGAGGGGCGGCTGTGCGTCTGCGGCGACACGGGCGCGGCGTGCGCCGATCCGAACCCCTTCTGCGTCGACGGGGCCTGCGAGGAATGCGTCGCCGACGGAGACTGCGCCGGGGATGATATCTGCGTCGGCAACGCTTGCGTGGAGTGTGATCCCGCCGATGACCGGGGCTGCGACCCGAACGGCGTGGCGCCGACGTGCGGGGGTGACTTCGCCTGCGGGGCGTGCGGGGTCGACGCGGACTGCGCCGCCAACGGGAACGGGCCGACGTGCACCGACACCGGCGCGTGCCGGGCGTGTGATCTCGCGGACCACGACGGCTGTGAGGATGGCGAGCTGTGCTGCGGCGCCGACGGGGCGCAGGCGTGTGAAGCCACGGCCTTCGATGGGCAGTGCGAAGCTTGCGGTGAGCGCTGCGACGCGGACGCGGCCGACACCTGCGAGGGTCGCGCCTGCACCTGCGGCGGCGACCCGGCCTGCGCGGGGGGCACGCCCTTCTGCGTGGACGGGGCCTGCGCCGAGTGCCGCGACGACGCCGACTGTGGCGGGGGGCAATGCGTGGCCGGCGTGTGCGGGGCGTGCGATCCGGCGGGCGACGTCGGCTGCGACCCGGACGGGGCGGCGCCGATCTGCGGCGATGATCTGACCTGCCGCGGCTGCCAGGGCAACCTCGAGTGTGTCGGCAACGCCAACGGCGAGGTCTGCGTGGCCGACACCGGCGCATGCCGGACGTGCGACGTGGGCGACCACGACGGGTGCGGGGCGGATGAGCTGTGCTGTGATCAGGGCGGCACCCCGACCTGTGAGGCGACCGACCCCGGCGCTCAGTGCGAGGTGTGTGGGCAGACCTGCGACGCCGACGCCGCCGACACCTGCGAGGGCCGCGCCTGCACCTGTGGGGGCGCGCCCGCGTGCGCTGACGGGACGCCCTTCTGCGAGGGCGGCGGGTGCGTCGAGTGCCGCGACGGACAGGGCGACTGCGTCGGCGACCCCGACGGCGAGGTCTGCGTGGCCGGGGTGTGCGAAGAGTGCGACGGCGACGGCGACTGCCCCGACGGCTTCTGCGTGAACAACGCCTGCGTCGAGTGCCGCTCGGGCCAAGGCGACTGCCAAGATGGTGAGTTCTGCTTCTCGGGGAGCTGCGTCGAGTGCGTCCTCACCCTCAACTGCGACGGGGGCTTCGTGTGCCAGGCCGGGCAGTGCGTCTGCGACGAGGATGCGGATTGCGCCGATGGCGAAGTATGCTGCGACGGCGCGTGCCAGATGGACGCGTGCGACCCGTGACGGCCCGCGGTCGAGGAGGAGGTCCGATGTCGAGCCGAATCGTGTGGTGGCTGGCCCTGGCGATGCTCCCGGTGGGGGGCTTCGGTCTCGGGCCGGCGAGCGCCCAGGAGATGGGGGCCACGACCCACGCCGAGATCCGGGACCAGGGCATCCTGTATCAGCGCAAGAAGCGCCACAAGCAGGCCAAAGCCGCGCTGGACCGGGCCTACGAGATGCCCGAGGGGCCGACCGACTTCAAGACGGTCTTCTATCGGGGTGAGGCGGCCTACAAGCTGCTGCTGCTCGAAGACGCCTTCGAGATGACCGCGGCGGCGGGGAAGCTGGCCGAGGGCGAGCGGGAGAAGGCGGCGGTGCTCGAGCTGCAGACCGAGCTGGACAGCCTGTTCGGCAAGGCGACCTTCAAAGCGGCGCCGGGCGAGACCAACGCCAAAGGGCGCATCTTCTTCGAGAGCAAGACCGGCATCATCAACCGGCGGAAGAAGGCGCAGTTCAACGAGATCCGGGAGCGCTTCCGCAGCACCGACATCGCGCTGCCGACCTCGGTCTACCTGCCTTACGGCGAGTACACCGCCAACAAGGTGCCCTTCGCGCTGGTGCAGGGCGAGCCGGCCCCCGCGCTGGAGATCTACCTCCAGGTGCAGGGCGGCGCGGCGGTGGCCGACGGCGAGGGCGGCAGCGGGTGGATGTGGGTCGGCATCGGCGCCGGCGCGGTGGCCGCGGCGGCGATCGGGGTGAGCGCGGCGCTCTTCTTCGAGCCCGAGCCGGAGCGGCGGGTCAACATCGTGCCCGACCGCTGAACGGCGGCGTGGGCCGGCTCAGCCGCCGGGGTACATCGCCAGCAGCTTCTGAGCCACGTTGGGCAGGCCGGCCCCCTCGGGCCCTTCGGCGGCGCACTCGGCGAGCATCCGCATCATCTGCCCCATCACCCGGATGCCGACCACGTACTTCTGCGCCCCGGCGTAGGCCCCGGTCAGGATGATGGCCTGGGCGATCTCGGCTGGCGACAGCCCCTCGACCAGCCCCCAGTAGATGTGGGTCGCCAGCGGGGCGACGAATCCCTGGGCGCAGAGCTGGGAGATGACGATCAGCTCCCGCTGGGTGTGCCCGAGCGGGCCCTCCCCGTCGTACAGGTCGCCCATCAGGAACTCGGTCCACGGGGCGACCGCCGGGTAGGGCCCGTTGAGGGTCTTGCGCACGATGGCGTACATCAGCCCGCGGTCGAAGCCGGCGCGCAGCAGCGCGATGGCCTCGTCGGACAGGATCTCGGTGACGTTCTGGCTCATGGGGGGCCTCCGTGGCGTGGTCTGTTCGGGCAGCGGCTATTCGGGCAGCGGCTATTCGGGCAGCGAGATGCCATAGCGGGGCGCGCTGAAGGCGAGGTCCAGCAGGCTCTGGGCCTGCCCCCCGGTGTAGTCGATCTTGGCTCCGGTCAGATAGCGGGCCTCGGGGCGGATGAGGGTGCTCATGATGAAGTCGGCCACCTCATCGGTGGTCTGCAGCCGCCGCATTGGCGCCACCCGAGAGACGATCTCGGTGACCCGGCGCCAGTCCTCGGGGGCGAAGGCGATGCGGACCGCGGTGGTCTCGACCAGCCCGAAGTTGAGCAGGTTGACCCGGTAGCCCCGGGGGCCGAGCTCCATGGCGAGGTACTTCACGTACATCTCGAGCGCGGCCTTGCTGGCGCAGATCATGCCGAAGCCGTCGGCCATGTTCTCGGGGATGGGGTTGGTCAGACCCAGGATCAGCGCCCCGGGGGCGAGCAGATCGGCGGCGAGCAGCTCCTGGGTCCAGTAGACGAACGAGTGGGCCATCGACTCGAACGTCTTGTTGAACTGCTTGGGATGGAACTGCGCGCGGTCGCCGCTCGCGAAGCGCCCGTAGGAGGCGTTGGCCAGCGAGTGCACCAGCAGCGCGACCGACTTCTTCGGCGCGGCCTCGGACAGCGTCTTCATGCCGCCCTCGATGCCCTCCCGGGTGCCGGCGTCGGCGACGTGCCATACGCAGCGGCTGCCGTGGCCCTCGATGTGGGCCGTCACCTCGTCGGCGGCCTCGGGCCAGTTGCCCCGGTGCATGCCGAAGGTGTGATAGCCCTCGCGACCGGCGGCCTTGATGATCGAACCGCCGGCGCCGGAGGAGGCGCCGAGCACCACGGCCCACTTTTCGTCACTCATCTGCGTGCTCCTTTTGAGATGGCGCCCCCGGGCTCTGCCGAGGGCCGCCGTTGCGATCGCCCGAACTCTGGTCTCCGCTCACAGCAGCCGCGCGTGATCGAGCTGAGCCTGCACCTGCTCGACCACCCGCCGGTTGATCGCCTCGAGCGCCTCCCGGTCGTCGGGGTCGGCGTCGACGGCGATGGGCGGGCCGATGAGCTGGGTGATGCGGGCGGGCAGCGGCAGCGCGAGCGGGAAGGCGCCGCCGAGGCCCAGGCCGAACCACAGGGGCAGCCGCATCGGCACCCGCAGGCGCTTGCCGGTGCGATAGCCGTCGTTGAGGCCGATGTAGGTGTCGTCGACCCCGGCCGCAGCCACCGGCACGACGTCGAGCCCGTAGCGGGCGGCGAAGCGCAGGTAGCCCAGGCGGCCGCCCCAGTCGACGGTGTAGCGCACCCGGGCCGAGCGGCACGCCTCGCGGGTCCCCCCGGGGGCCACGATGATGTGCTCGCCGCGGTCGAGGATCTCGCGCACCGCCTCGCTGTCGTCGCCGGCGATCATGCGGAGTTGCTCGACGACCTGCTTCATCACCGGCAGTTCCTTGGCCGCGGCGTGCACCACCCCGTGGGGCAGGTAGCCGAAGCGGTCGTAGAGCACGGCGCTGAGCATGCACAGGTCGTGGGCCACGCCCCGCCCGTGGTAGCCGACCACGAGGCGGCTGCGGGGGCCGGCGAGGTGCTCGAGGCCGAAGGTGCGGAAGCGATGATAGCGTCGCATGAGCCGCCACCATGTCATCCACACGGTGATGGCCGGCGCTGCTCGTCGGCTCATCGGCGCGTCACTCCTCGCCCACCCGGTAGACCATCGCCCCGTACGACATGCCCGCCCCCACCGCCACCAGCAGGATGCGCTGCCCGGGCTTCACCCGCCCCGACGCCATGAGCCGGTCGAGGCTGAACGGGGCCGACGCCGCGCCGACGCTGCCGATCTCGTGCACCACCGGCACCACCCGGGCCGGGGGCACGCCCAGCGCGTCGATCATCGCCGCGAGCAGCCGTCCGTTGGGCTGGTGCGGCACGATCCAGTCCATGTCGTCGAGGGTCAGCTTCACCTCGGCCAGCGCCTGCTCGACCGCCGCCTTGACCCCTCCGATGGCCGTCGTCGCAATGAGCCGGTTGGCCTCGCGGAACTCGACCCGGGACGGCGCCTCGGGCGTGGCGTGCTCCATCACGATGCCCTGGTAGAAGTCGGCGGCGTTGCGCAGGACCGCGTGCTCGACGCCCTCCCCTGCCCGGCCGGGGCCGACGACGATCGCCGCCGCCGCGTCGCCCATCACCAGGAACGAGCGCGGCCGATCGGGGCCGATGCAGTCCGAGAAGCGCTCGGCGGCGACCACCGCGACCGGGCCCAGGCCGGTGGCCACCGAGCGGGCGGCGAGGTCGAAGCCGGTCAGGAAGCCGGTGCAGGCGTTGTTGACGTCGAACGCGTCGCAGGTGCGGCCGATGCCCAGCGCGCCGAGCACCCGGTTGGCCGTCGCCGGGATGCGCACGTCGCCCCCGGTGGACGAGACCAGGATCACCCGGGCCAGCGCCGACGGCTCGACGCCGGCGCGATCGAGCGCCTGGCGCAAGGCGTCGGCGGCCAGGGTCATGACGTCCTGATCGCCCTCGACGAAGTACCGCTGCTCGATGCCGGTGCGGGCGACGGCCTCGGCGGGATCCATGCCGATGCGTTCGGCGACCTCGGCGGTGGGTACCGCGCGGCGGCCGGTGGCCGCGCCGGTCCCCAGAATGCGGACGGTGAGCATCACGAACCTCCTCCGGGACGAGCCAGGGTGCCCCACGCCTGGCGGATGCGCTCGATGGTCGGCCCGACGTCACGCCGGGCCTGCTCCACGATCTGGGGGCCGCGCATGAAGTCCCACGGGGCCACGCCGGTGAGCCGGGCCTGATAGGTGACGTGGGCGCAGACCGACATCAGCTCGCCGCCCTGCCGGGTCAGCGTCGACATCGAGAGGATCAGATCCTTGGCCCGGGCGATGGGGTCGAGTTCGAACGCCACCCGGGTGAAGCGGTTGCCGCCGGTGCGCACCCGGGTGAAGCCGGGGTGCTGGAGCACGTTCGAGGCGATGATCAAGTCGGCCCCTTCACTGGGCAGCATGCTGGCGGGGATGTTGGCGCTGATGCCCCCGTCGACGAAGCGCACCCCGCCGACGATGGTCGGCGAGAGCAGGCCGGGCAGCGATCCGCTCGCCCGCACCCCGAGGCCGATGCGGCCCATGCGGATGACTTCGGCCTCGCCGGTGCTGACGTTCGTCGCCACCGGAAGGAAAGGCACCTCGAGCGCCTCGAGCCAGGTCTCGGTGAGTCGGCGGCGCACGAAGCGGTCGAGGGCCGAGGTGCTGACGGTGCTGGCCCACACGGCGAACGCGAGCGGAGTGCACTCGGCGACCAGCGTCTCGAGGCCGGCGAGGCCGTCGCTGGCGAAGAACGCCCCGCACACGCTGCCGAAGCTGACCCCGGCGACGAGATCGATGGGCACCCCCTCGGCCAGCAGCGACTCGATGAGCGCGACGTGGGCGTAGCCCCAGGCCCCGCCGCCGCCGAGGGCCAGCCCGACGGTGCGCCCGGAGAGCGCGCGGGCCACCCGGGACAGGGCGTGGCGCTCGGCCAGATCGAGCTCACGGTACAGCCGGCGGCCGGCGAACTGCGCGGGCGGGACCCGCAAGCGGGTGGTGCCCGGGCGATACAGGCGGCGGCTGTAGGGGGCGTCGGGCGGATCGAGCAGGGCGACGACGAGCACCTGCGCGCCGGGCCGCACGGCCGCGGGCAGGGCGCCGAAGGTGTCGTAGGTCAGGTAGATGACCCGGTCGACGTGCATCGAGATGCGGTTGACCAGATCAGGATCGGCCCGGTTGGGGTCGAGCAGCACGTAGTGGAACTCGAGCACCAGCCGGTCGAGCAGGTCGTCGAGGGCGGCGAGCGGATCGTCGACCGTCGTCGGGGCCACCGCCAACGGGATGCGGCCCTCGGGGCTCGCCCGCCAGGCGACCGGGCCCTCGGCGCGCACCTCGACGATCGCGATGCGATCCCCGTAGTCCACCGCGAGGGCCTGCCCCAGAAGATCGGTGAACTCCGAAAGGGGCGCACCCACCGCGCTCTCGAGCAGAACGACGGGGGCGACGGTCACGGGTCCAGGTGTTCCACCAAAGCGAAGTTCATGGTCCGCAGACGCTGGCTCAACTGCCGATACATTCGCAAGACCATGCGCAGCACGAGTCGGGGGCATTCCTCGGTCAACCGGGCGAAGTTGTGTTTGGTCAGGACGAGCACGGTGCTGTCCTCGGTGGCGAGCACGGTCGCCGAGCGCGGCTCGCCGTCGATCAGGCTCATCTCGCCGAAGGTCTTGCCCCGATCGATGACCGAGATGACCTTCTCGGTGCGGGCGTTGGTGCGCTTGCGGACCTCGACCCGTCCTTTGATCAGCAGGCACATGTAGGCCTCGCGGTCGCCCTCGCGGAAGACGACGGTGCCCGCCTTGACCGTGCACGCGTCGAAGAACTGGGCAATGCGGACGACCTCACCCCACTCGAGGTCGGCGGCCCAGTCGGCCTGGGCGATCATGTCCATGCGGTCGCGGACCGTGGTGAGCGCGTAGGCCACCCCGGGCGAGGTCAGATAGGAGCCGTTGCTGCTGCGTCTGGCGCGCTCGGCCATCCACGCACCCCCCGGTTCGATCGCGGACATCGGACAGATGGAACCGCATCAACGTGCCGCAGGGGCGCGACCGTGTCAACAGCCCGATGCGGGCTTATCCGTATCGTCAGCGGACCCGAACGGTTACGGAACCGTGATCTGCCGCAGGTCCAGGCCGCCGGCGAAGAGGTACGAGACGGCCGGCGCGTACCCGTAGACCAGCAGCCCGCAGCCCCCGGGGCAGTCCAGGCGGTGGGTGCCGGGCTCGACCGGGATCCGCCCCCCGCGAAAGCTGCCCGAGGCGAACGGGGTGAGCCGATCGCCCACGTCGTCCCCGTCGAGGCTCACCGCGCCGCCGACTTCGGCCACGACCGAGATGTACTGCGCGTCGTACTCCGCCGGCACGAGGAAGGTGTAGTCGTCGCGGAACTGCTCGAACGGCGGGGCGAAGGCCAGCCCCGGATCACCGACGGGGCTCGCGCCGCTGCCCGCGCCGGCCGAGGTGAGGAAGTGGGCCACCAGGATCGGCTTGTCGGCGTTGATCAGCGTGTCGACGTCGATGAAGAAGTCACACCACTCGCCGGTGCCCACCCGGCACACCGGCCGCTCCCGCCCCTGCCGGTCCCGCGCGGGGGGGTCGAAGTTGATCGCGGTGTCGGACTGGAGCGCCATGACCCGCAGCATGTCGGGCACCTCGACCTGCCGCCGCAGCTCGACCCGGGGCTGGGTCCGGGCGATGGCGAAGCGCAGCCCCCAGGCCGAGGCCGGGAAGAGCTGCTCCTCGATGTGGTCGGCGCAGCAGACGTTGGGCTGGAGGTCGGTCAGCCCGATCGCCTCGTGCCCCACGAAGACCCCGAACGGCGTGCGCCCGTCCACCGCCTCGATCCGGGTCCCGGTCAGATCGGCGTTGCCCACCGCCTCGAGGTTGAGGACCTCGCCCTGCTGCAACTCGAACTCCCGGGCCATGCCCGCCGGTATAGCCGGGATCTGCGCCCCGGCCCGCACCTCGACCGTCGGGGTCACCCGGATCGGGGTGGTGCCCGCCGCGCTGGCCACGACCGTCACGTACCCGCTGAAGTCGTGCACCGGCGAGCGATCCAGCGTCGGCTGGCTGATGGCGTAGTACACCGTGTCGTAGGCGTGGCTCGGCAAGAGCAGCGAGCCGTCGTTGCTGAAGACGCCCACGTTGTCGAGCGGGTTGAACTGATAGGCCACGATCGGTGAGTCGGCGGTCAGCCGATAGGCGCGGGCGGCCTGGCTCGTGTGGTCGACCGAGGCGTCGGGCCAGCCCAGATCGGCCGGGCGCAGCGTGGCCACCGCGCCCGGGGCCACCATCTCCTGGTGCAGCTGGCCGCCGGGGCCTTCCAGGGTCACCGCCACCGGGGCGTCGGTGGACGGGTTCGAGACGACCACCGCGAATGGCGCGTTCTGGCCGTCCTGCACACACACCGGGGTGCGGCCGCACATCGAGCCGTCCTCGCAGGTCCCGTCGGGATCGCAGAGCCACGCGCTGGCGCCCTCCGGCTGGCAGACGTCGAACGCCTCGCTGACCGTGGAGCCCTCGGGGCACTCACCATTGGCCGGCACCTTGCGGGTGATCTCGACGGCGTTGTCTAGATCCACCGGCCAGAACTCGCAGCCCAGGTAGGCCCGCCGATCGGCCGCCGCCGCGCAGTCATCGCCGCAGCCGGGCCCCTGACAGATGTCGGGCGCGCAGGCGTCCGACCCGCTCGGCACGAACACGCCGCTGCGGCAGATCATCTCGTCGATCCCATCGCAATAGGTGTCGCCTTCGATGCAGCCACCGGCCCCGCCCGCGCCGCCGCCCACGCCGCCGGAGCCGCCGCCCCCCGGGCCGCCGTCGACGACCACCGGCGCCTCGTCGTCGCAGCCGCCCACCGCACACGCCAGCGCCCCGGCGAGCCACAGCGCCCATCGGCCGGTCCTGGGAAAGCTCTCGAGCCTCATCGATACTCCCTCGCCGGCGAATCCCGGCCGCCGCGCCGCGCGAAGAACGGCGTTGCGCCGCGCCTGCCGGCCGGCCGATGCTACCCCGAACGCGACCCGGAATCACGGGCGCGGGAGGGAGACATCCGATGCACCCGCTCCGACACCGCCGCCGCGGCCTGTCCGGCCGACTGCTGCTGCTCCTCGCCCTGCTGGCGTGGGGCTGTAGCGACCCGGTGCCCGACATCGACCGCACCCAGGGCAACCTGATCCCCAAGGCCGATCTGGACGGCGAGTGGCACATGCTGCAGACCGTCGTCGGCGTGCCGCCCACCAGCGCCTTCACCTTCATCGGTGAGACGTCGGTGCTCGAGCGGGTCCGCTTCGAGATCCGACGCGACATGCTGGTGGCCTATCGCAGCTACCCCCGGGTGCGCGGCGCGCTGAACCCGTCGACCGACGACGGCTTCGACGGCACCGAGAACCCGGTCGCCGCGTGGCCGATCCTGGCCCACGTCGACATCATCCGGTCGTACAACGCGAGCACCGGCGAGCAGAGCAACGTGCTCGTCGAGGACTATGACGACCGGCTGTGGCACGAGCGGGACTACGTGCGGGTCGACTGGTCGCAGAGCCTCGTGCCCAACTTCGACTTCATCGCGCCCACCGTCGCGGTCACCGCCGCAGCCGACTTCACCGAGGCCGAGGAGGGCGGCGGCGACGCGCTGTATCGCGAGAGCCGGGCTGGGCAGATGAGCTACTTCGACATGGTGCAGCGGCTGTGGGTGCAGCCCGACATCTGGGGCTGCATCTACACCTGGTGGGGCTACAGCGCCGAGGACTGCACCGCCGCCGAGATCGAGGTGCGGGCGTCGTTCGCCCGGGTCGAGCCGCGGCAGTACGAGCCGTTCCACTACGACGACCAGCTCATGGCCCGCTTCGGCTACTTCCGCACCGAGTACTTCACCTACGACGAGCAGCGGGGCATCACCGACCAGGGTCGGCGTTATCTCATCAACCGGCACGGTATCTGGCAGCGCACCCGGACCGACGAGGGGGTCTTGATCCCGATGTCCGAGCGCCGGCTGAGGCCGGTGCCGTACTACCTCAGCCCGGCCTTCCCCGACGACCCGCTGCTGCTCGAAGCGGCCGAAGCCACCATGACCCAATGGAACGACGCGCTGCGGGTCGGGCTCGACGCGGCGGGGGTCACCGACACCCGGGACGTCTTCGTGCTGTGTCACAACCCGGTGGCCGAGGGCGATCCCACCGTCTGCGGCGAGCGAGGCTTCGCCCCCCGTATGGGCGATCTGCGCTTCTCGACGCTGCACTGGGTCGACCCCGAGACGCTCACCGGCCTGCTGGGCTACGGCCCCTCGGCGGCCGATCCCATCACCGGGGAGATCATCAGCGGCAAGGCCTACGTCTACGGCGCCGCGGTGAGCACCTGGGCCAGCTACGCGGTGGATGTCATCCGCTACTTCAACGATCAGCTCGACCTCGACACGCTCATTCGGGGGGAGCACTTCACCGACGAGGTGATCGCCCGCCTCGAGGGCCGGGGCAGCCGCCCCCGCCCCGCCGCAGCGACCGACCGGATGCGCATCGACCGCCCCTTCCGGGGCAAGCACCGCCGCCCGGCGCGGCCGCAGGCCGAGCGGCGCGACCTGCGGCCCTACGACCCCGGTCGCATCGAGGCCCGGCTGGACGCCGCCCGGGCCGCCGGGGCGACGCCGATGCTGCTGCACGACGAGGTGGGCAAGGCCATCCTGCCGGGGGTCGACCTCGACGCGCTGAGCCCCGAGGAGCGGGCGAAGCTCGACCCGACCCGGATCCTCGAGCCGCTCGCGATCAAGCGCATGATGGCCCACCGCGAGGCGGCCCGGGCCCGCAGCGCCGACATGCACGACCTCGTCGCGCCCGACATCGAGGGGCTGGTGCAGCGCTACCTCGGGCGCACCGACTACGAGCAGATCTGGCGCGAGATCCGGGCCGAGATCTTCGCCGCCACCGCCGAGCACGAGGTGGGGCACACCGTCGGGCTGCGGCACAACTTCCAGGCCAGCTACGACAGCCTGAACTACTTCGACGACTACTGGGCCCTGCGCGAAGAGACCCTGCTCGACGCCGAGTCGCTGGGAGACATCTATCACATGGTCGAGCTGACCGACGACCAGCGCGCGGGGCTGATGCGTCAGAAGCAATACAGCTCGATCATGGATTATGGCTACTCGTGGCACAACGATCTCAACGGCCTGGGCAAGTACGACCGGGCGGCGCTGATCTTCGGCTACACCGCCGACGCCCGCCAGACCCCCGCCGGGGTGCGTATGGGGCCGGGTCTGGTCGAGGTGTTCGAGAAGGATCGCGCCGCGCTCGGTGAGGCCGGCGCGCTGCTCGACGGGGTGGAGGACGGCTTCACCTACGACGACCCCGGGCTGCCGTCGATCACCGCGCTCGAACGCTATCACTACACGACCCTGGCCAACGCCTTCCCTTCCCTGGAAGACATCGGCGACGCCGGCCGCCGGTGGATGGCGTACGATGACTACCTCGCCGAGAAGAGCGGCTCCGACCGCCCGGTGCGGGTGCCCTACCTGTTCTGCTCCGACGAGTGGGAGGGCGGGCTCGTGAGCTGCCACGCCTTCGATCAGGGCGCCGATCCGTTCGAGATCGTGCGCAGCCGCGTCGCGCAGTACCGGGCGTATTATCCGTTCGTCAACTACCGGCGGGACAACCCGTTCTTCGACGTCTGGCACCCGCTCATCGACTACTATTACCGGGTGTTCCTGCCCCTGAGCGATGTCTTCCAGAGCTGGTATGTGGCCCCGTATGGCGACGACGCCCTCTTCGACCGCACCTACGACCTGGCGATCAACACCGGCTTCAACCTGCTCGCCGAGGTGATGTCGACCCCGCCCTACGGGCAGTGGTGCGAGAGCACCCGGGGCACGCTGCTGCACCTGAGCGACGCCCCCGAGATCCAGGGCCTCGCCGAGCCCGATCCGGCCTGCGACCCCGACGGGCAGCGCTTCGAGATCGAGCCCGGGGTCGGCCGACGGCCGTTCTCGGTCTACGACACCCAGGCGGGCTACTACTTCCCCGACAAGCCGCTCGAAGCGGGCCACTACTGGGCGACGCTGGCTGCGGTGTGGGCCATCACCGACCCCGACGCGTTCATCCTCGGGGCCGACGGCGACGCGGGGGTCTATGCCATCAGCTTCTACGATTGGTTCCCCGACGAGTTCGAGGCGCTGATGAACCAGCTCCTCGCCAAGGACTACGCCGGCTTCGCCCCCCGGGCGCTGCGGGTGGACGGGGTCGAGGGGTTGCAGCTCCAGTACCCGGTGCCGGCCCCGATCTACGACGCGGCGACCGGCGGCCTCTACGACCCCGAGACCGGGGCCCGCAGCGGCCCGTTCACCGGCGGGCCGGTGGGGCTGTGCTCGCCGTGCGAGGCCGACGCCGACTGCGCGGGCTACACCGGCTTCCTCGGGGGCACCTACTGCCAGCCCGCCGGGGACGGGACCGACGCCTGCCTGCGCGACTGCACCAACGACCCGGGGCTGTGCGGGCCGGGCACGGCGTGCGACGCCGCCGGCAACTGCGTGCCGGAGGACGGGATCTGCGCGCCGCTCGCGGCCGATTGCAGCCCCGAGGCTCCGCTGGGCGACTGCGAGGCAGGCACCTGCGTCGACGGGGTCTGCATCGACGAGGCGGCCCGCCCCGTCGTCGAGGCCGAGCCCACCTTCGCCCTGGCCACCGACATCCTGTGGTACGGCTTCCTCTTCACGACCGCGTCGTACAGCACCCGGTTCAACGATCAGCTCAACGTCTTCCGGCCGGGCAGCGACGGCGAGGTCGAGGTCGAGGATCCGGCGCTGTCGGAGCGGGTCGTCTTCACCGATCCCCTCAGCGGGGTGGCCTACGCCGCGGTCCAGGGTCGCTGCGAGGCGGCGGTCACCGGCGGATCGGTCGGCCTCTGCGGGCCGTGTGAGGCCGACGCCGAGTGTGTGGGGCACACCGGCTTCCTCGGGGGCACCTACTGTCAGCCGATCGGCGAGGCCGAGGACGGGCCGTTCTATTGCTTGCAGGACTGCACCGACGACCCCGGCCTGTGCCCCGACGACACGGAGTGCGACCCCCGCGGCAACTGCGTGCCCGCCCGCGGGATCTGCCTCGGCTCGCCGGCCTGCGCCCCCGACGCGCCGCTCGGCGGCTGCCCCGAGGGCGAGACCTGCGTCGAGGGGGCGTGCGTGCCCCGCAGCGAGCCGTCGGCGCACTGCCGGTTCCAGGCGGGCGGCGACACCGGAGCGGTCGGGCTGCTGCGCCGGGGCCAGGGCCTCGCGGCCGAGTACGACGCGGCGCTCGAGGCGTGGTACACCCACGACGCGAGCGCCGATCCCGAAGAGGACAACCGGCTGGCCCGGCTCTACTACCGGGCTCGCTACGCGCTGACCAACCATGTGGACCTGCTCGAGACGCTCATCGCCACCTACCGCATCTTCGGGCGGGTCTATTGACGCCGCAGCGGGTGATCATCCCCCGAATCCGACGGCGGCGCGCGACGGATCCGGGGGATGGCGTCTCCACAGGAATGAGCGGCGAGGAGACGACCCTGACAGCGCGCGCGCCACCGGCGCGCCCGGGCGATGCGCGGCGCATCACCCGGGCGATACCAACGGTGACGTACGAGTCACAAGCCCCGTCACGCTCGAAGAGATGACTGCTTTCTTCTCTCGCGTACCGACCGCGGACGGTGGTATACGAAGGGACCCGACTGATGACGGAATTCTACAGGTGACGATGTCCGACCCGCTCCTGCTGCTGATCGAAGATGACGATTCATTCGCCCGTCTGGTGACCCGGGTGCTCGAACGCAACGGCTTCGAGGTCATCCGGCTCGCGGAAGCCCTCGGCGCCGCGGACGTGGTCGCCAGCGAGTCCCCCCGGCTCGTGCTCGTCGACATGATGCTGCCCGACGCCAGCGGCACCGAGGTCATCGACGCCATCCGCGAGGTCAGCCGCATCCCGGTCCTGATGCTCACCGCGCTCGATCCCGCCGATCACGAAGCGCAGGTGCTCGAGGCCGGGGCCGACGGATACGTCCCCAAATCGATCAACTTCGAGATCCTCGTCGCCCGGATCCGCAGCATGTTGCGCCTCGCCGCCCGGTTGGACTCCAAACCGCTCGGCGACCCCCGCATCCGCCTGGGGCCGATGACGGTCGATCCGCTCAGCCGCACGGTGGTCGTCAACGGCGAAGCCATCTCGCTGAGCCCGGCGGAGTTCGAGGTGCTCGACATGCTCGCCCGCCACCCCAACGAGGTCGTCGATCGCCACTCGATGTACCGCGAGCTGTGGGGCATCGAGTACGACGGGGTCGATCGGGCCCTCGACCAGCGCATCAGCCGGCTGCGCTCGCGCCTCGACCCCGTGCTGCGGGGCGTCATCCGCTCGGTGCGCGGGCGCGGCTACCGGCTGGCGATCGAGCCCCGCGAGTAGCCCCTCCCCTCGGCGCAGGGCCCCACCCCGCAGCGCCGGCCCCTCACCGGCCCTCCAACTCATCGAGCAGCGCGTCGGCCCGGGCCCGGAAGTCGGGCTCGGTCTCCAGATCGCGCCACGCCCGACACGCTCGCCGGGCATCGGCCCACCGCTTCGCCCCGTGGTACAGCCCGCACAGCCGTTGATGCGGCACCCGTCGGCCCGGATCGGCGGCGGCGGCGGCCTCGAACCGCTCGATGGCGCGGGCTTCGTCGCCCCGGGCAACCGCCCGCAAGCCCTCGGTGATCGTGCGCTGCACCGCGTCGGGCCCCATGGTCTCGGCGGCCGTCGGGGGATCCTCGGGGGCCGGCGCCGCTGCCGTCGCGTCGGGCGTGGCCGCGGGCGGCGGCTCGTCACACCCGCAGCTCCGGCAGCCGGTCGCGGCCAGCAGCAGGGCTGCGAGGATCACCCGACCCGGGATCCGGGCCCGCGGGCCAGCCCGATGTGCTCGTCTCATCACGCTCCTCCAGTCGGCGGGCGGCAGTATACCCCGAGTGCCGTCCCCGGTCCTTCGCCCGATGGCGGTTGTGCCCCGCGGGGGGCCGGGGCAGACTGCCGGCCATGCTCTTCGCCCTGACCGCGCTGCTCAGCGCGTTTCTCCTGTTCCTGGTCCAGCCGCTGATGGGGCGCTATGTGCTGCCGTGGTTCGGCGGCGGCTCGACGGTCTGGACCATCTGCATGCTGTTCTTCCAGAGCGGCCTGCTCGTGGGCTACGCCTACGCCCACCTGCTCGCGCTGCGCCTGCCGCTGCGCCGGGGGCTGATGGTGCACGGGGCCCTGGTCGCGCTGTCACTGCTGGCGCTGCCGATCGTGCCCGAGCCGCCCGACCCCGGCGGCTCGCCGACCATCGGCATCCTGCTCACCCTGGGGCTGGCCGTCGCGCTGCCCTATATCGTGCTCTCGACGACCGCCCCGCTGGTGCAGGCCTGGGCCGCGAGCGCCGAGCGGGGGCGCTCGCCCTATCGGCTGTACGCGTGGTCCAACACCGGCTCGCTGGCCGCGCTGGTGGCCTACCCCCTCGCCTTCGAGCCGTTCGTCGGCCTCGAACGGCAGGCGGTCGGCTGGTCGGTGGCCTATGGCCTCTTCGCCCTGCTCATCGGCGTCTGCGCGCTTCGGGTCCACCGGGTGGGCGTGCCCCTGACCGAGACCCCCGAGGCCGACGGGCCGCCCCCCTCGACCCGCGACCGCGTCCTGTGGATCGCGCTCACCGCGACCGCCTCGGCCCTGCTGCTGGCCACCACCGACCGCCTCACCGAAGACATCAGCGCCAGCCCCTTCCTGTGGGTCCTGCCGCTGGGCCTGTACCTCGCGACGTTCATCATCTGCTTCGGCCGCCCCGCCTGGGCCGACCGCAGGGTGTGGTTCGGGCTGCTGCCGGTGGCCGCGCTGGGGCTGTGGTGGGCGCTCGATCAAGGCGCCGATCTGGGCATGCTGGGCCAGATCCTGATTCTGAACGGGGCTCTCTTCGTCGGCTGCATGGCGCTGCACGGCGAGGTCGTGCGCCTGCGCCCGGCGCCGGCTCACCTGACCGGCTTCTATCTGGCGACGTCGCTGGGCGGGGCCATTGGCGGGGTGCTCGTCGGGCTCGCCGCGCCCGCGCTGCTGCCGGTGCGCATCGAGCTGCAGCTCGCCGCGCTGCTGACCGGCCTGCTGGCCTCGATCCAGGCGTGGCGCGCGTGGAACGCCCGCCCGTTCGCCGCCGCCCCCCGCTGGCTCGGGGCGGCGATGCCGCTGATGGTCATCGCGCTCGCGATCGGCTTCACCTTCGAACTCGAGGTGCGGATGGCCGGGGTCTCGGCCATCGACCGCGGCTTCTACGGCGTGCTGCGGGTCAAGGAGATCCCCGAGATCTTCCCCACCGGCCCGGCCCGCAAGCTGGTGCACGGGCGCATCATGCACGGGCAGCAGTACACCGACGAGCGGCGGAGCGAGGCGCTGTCGTACTACTCGGACGACAGCGGCATCGGCCGGCTCTTCGAGTGGGGCGCCGACCACCCGCCGCGCACCGTCGCCGCGGTCGGGCTGGGCGTGGGCACCGTCGCCGCCTTCGGCCGGGCCGACGATCGGGTGGTCTTCTACGAGATCGACCCGCTCGTGGAGCGCTTCGCCGAGTCCTGGTTCACCTACCTGGCCGACGCCCGGGCCCGGGGGGCCGAGGTCGAGGTCGTGATCGGCGACGGCCGGCTGCAGCTCGCCCGCACGGTGGAGCGCTACGACGTCCTGGTGCTCGACGCGTTCTCCAGCGACGCCATCCCGGCCCACCTGCTGACCCGGGAGGCCTTCGAGTTGTACCTCGACCGCCTCGCCCCCGAGGGGCTGCTGGTCATCAACATCGCCAACCGCCACCTCGACCTGCGGCCCGTGCTGCGGGCCCATGTGCACGCGCTCGATCTGCACGCCATCGAGATCGCCCGGGCCGGCAACTGGCTGGAGAACACCTCCCACACCCGGTGGGTGTTCGTGACCCGCGGCTCACCGTTCATCGCTGCGGCGATCGAGGATGACGTGCACACCGAGAAGATGGCCCTCGACGAGCGGGTCGTCTGGACCGACGACTTCGCCCCGCTGCTGCCCATCATGAAGGCGTTCGACTGACGGATCGCGCTCATCGACCGCCCGCGTGACGCAGGTCATGTGAGCGTCACCGACATGTGTTATGCGTTGCGGGTCGAGGTGCAGCCCGGTCGACCACGACCGCCCGCCCGCGACCCGTTGACCTCACGAGCCACTCTCTGGAGCACCCCATGTCCAACCCGCCCCGCCGCACGCTCGGACGCACCGACACCCTGATCTCGCCCATCGGCCTCGGCTGCATGGGCATGTCCGAGTTCTACGGCAAGTCGGATGACGCCGCGAGCACCGCCCTGCTGCACCACGCCCTCGACTGCGGCATGAACTTCTTCGACACCGCCGACATGTACGGCCCGTTCACCAACGAGCGGCTGGTCGGCGCCGCCCTGCGCGAGCGCCGGGACGAGGCGGTCATCGCCACCAAGTTCGGCGTCGTGCGCGACGAGGACGGCGGCTTCCACGGCCTCGACGGCACGCCCGACTATGTGCGCAAGGCGTGCGACGCCTCGCTCGAGCGCCTCGGGGTCGACACCATCGACCTCTACTACCAGCACCGGGTCGATCCCAAGACCCCCATCGAAGAGACCGTCGGCGCCATGGCCGAGCTGGTCGAGGCGGGCAAGGTCCGCTACCTGGGGCTCTCCGAGGCGACGCCCGAGCAGATCCGCCGGGCGCACGCGGTGCACCCCATCAGCGCGCTGCAGACCGAGTTCTCGCTGTGGTCCCGCGACCCGGAGGCCGAGCTGCTCGACACCTGCCGCGAGCTGGGCATCACCTTCGTGGCCTACTCCCCGCTGGGGCGGGGCTTCCTGACCGGCGCCATCAAGTCGCCCGACGACTTCGCGCCCGACGACTTCCGGCGCAACAACCCCCGCTTTCAGGGCGAGAACTTCCAGAAGAACCTCGACCTCGTCGAGGCGGTGCGCAAGATGGCCGAGGGCAAGGGCGTCACCCCGGCTCAGCTCGCGCTGGCGTGGCTGCTGCACCAGGGCGAGCACGTCGTGACCATCCCCGGGACCCGCAAGACGTCGCGCTTCGACGAGAATCAGGCCGCCAACGACGTGGTGCTCACCGCCGACGACCTCGCCTTCCTCGACGAGAACCTGCCCGTCGGGGCGGCGGCCGGCGGGCGGTACTGAGCCCTCCCTCCGTCAGGGCACGTCGCTGCGTCCGGCGGCCCAGGACGGCGTGCCTTCGCTCGCCGCCACCAGCCGATAGGCCCCCAGCCGCAGCGTCGGCGGCAGCGTGATCGGCGCCTCGAAGCGCCCGTCGGCCCCGGTCTGCCGGCCCTTGCCCACCGGCACCGGGACGCCGTGGCCCACCGGCACCAGATAGAGCTGGATCTTCACCCCGGCGACGCCCTGCCCGGTCGTGGGATCGACCACCCGGCCCCGGGCGGTCTCCCCCAGCGCCTCGCCCCGGAAGCCGGACAAGGCCTCGGGCATCTCGAGCTGCACCCGCACCGGCACGCCCTCGGGTAGACCGTCGCTCGGCAGCGCGTCGGCCACGTCGCCCTCGACGACCTCGGGCAACGGCACCGCGGTCGGCGGCCCGACAGGCGGGGCGAAGGGATCATCCGTCACCGGCGGGTCACCCTCACCGTCGCTCGCCCCCTCGGCGATGCCATCGATGGCATCGCTCCCATCCCCGACCGCGCCGCCCATGCCATCCCCACCGCCGCCGTCGCCCGGCGCCACCCCATCACCGACCGCAGGCGGCCCGTCCGGCCCCAGCGGCGGTGGGGCCCCCTCGATCGCGGGCGGATCCCCCGCCGCGGTCGACTCACCGGGGGGCGCGCCGTGGGTGAGCATGCTGCTGTATTGACTCTGATACGCCTCGGGCTTGGGGAAGGCATCCGGCGTGGGCTGATGCAGGCGCCGGCCCTCGCCGCCGCCGATGGACAGCTCGGGCGCCTCGCCCCCCAGATCGACCCGCCGCCAGCGCCCGTCGGGCGCCCGGACCTCCACGAACGCGTGAGCCTCGTTGTGCACCACCCTGGTCGGCACCCCGGCGGCCCGGGCGGTGATCATGAACGCGAACGACCGGTGGCGGCACACCCCGACCTCGCCCAGCGCGAGATCCTCGTAGATGTCGGCGCTCGAATCGGGCGGGGGGCCGGCCCGGAAGCCCCGGAAGTAGCCCACCAGCGCGTCCAGCCCTTGGTCGAACGGCATCTCGGGCCCCATCCCCAGCTTGCCGAGCACCCGCTGACCCGCGCGGCGGGCCCGGGGCGGCAGCGCGGTCATCGGATCACCGCCCGCGTGGCCCAAGAGCACGTTGCCCGGCACCGGCGACGAGAAGTAGGCCTGATCGGCGTCGACCAGGAAGACGAGCCGCACCTCGCCCCGGTGGGCCGGCGCGCGCACATAGAAGTTGTCCGCCGCGTCCTTGACCAGCGTCACCGCGACGCCCGACGGCTCGGTGCGCAGCGCCAGGATACGCATGTCGGGGGCCACCGACGGCAGCGGGGCGTCCTCGCCGACGAGGTCGACCTTGAGATCGCCCCAGAACAGTTCCCGGCCCGGGCGGGCCTTGCGATCGCCGACGATCGGCACCCGCCGCCGGGGCGAGTCGGCGATGGTCAGCCGGTAGTCGTCCTCGACGGTGTCGAAGGCCACGTTGCGCCGCAGCGGGGCGACGCTGGGGTTGTAGATGACGTGATACTTCAGGTTCGAGTCGGCCCCGGTCTCCCGGTCGGGCCGGGCCTCCTCCGGGCGGGGGATCGACGGGGCGTCCGAAGGCGGCGGCGTCTCCGGATCACGCAGGAGCGGGCTGTCGGCGCCCGGCGGCCCCGGCTGCTCGAGGCGGGCCCCGTCCCGGCGGATGGCGTCGGGCATCGGGCCGTCGCCGAGGATGGCCGCCTCGGCCCGGGCCGGGTCGAACCGGGCCAGCGTCTCGGGCGGCACGTACTCGTGGCGCAGCCGCCCGGGCTGCGCGGCGGCCACCCCCGCCAACCCCACCAGAACCACTGCGATGCGATACTTCAAAGGACGCTCTCGAGGGCTGCGCGCCGCGGGCCACGTCGGCGGCCGACTCGACCCGGCTCCGCTCGACCGCGCCATGCTACACTGCGCGACCGCGATGATGCACACCCCTCCCCACCGCCTGCGCTGGCCCGTCCGCACCGCGCTGCTGCTCGCGCTCGGCGCAGCGGGCTGCTCCGGCGAGCGGGATCCGAACGCGCCCCGTCCCTCGGCGGCCGACCCCGGCGAGCAGGTGTTCGCGATGGCCTGCGCCCGGTGTCACGCGGCCGACGGCGCCGGCGACGGCGAACTCGCCGGCCGGCTGGGCCCGATCCCGCCGCTGAAGAGCCCCCGCGTGGCCGCGATGACCCCCGCCGAGTTGACCGGGCTCATCCGCGCCGGCCGAGGCGCGATGCCCCCCCACGACAAGCGGCTGACGCCGGCCCAGATCGACGCCGTGGCGGCCCACGTGCGCCGGCTCAATACACCATGACGACGCGGCGTTCGGCGCTCGGTCTCGCCTGCGCCCTCGGCCTCGCCGCGTGTGACGACGCCCGGACCGACCCCCCGCACCCCGACATGGGCCCGGCCGATCCCTGCGCCGAAGTGCTCGCGTCCTCTGCCCGTTTCTCCGTCCACCGCTGCGCCGATCAGGCCCGATTCGCCCTCGCCGCCCAGACCGGCGACGCGCCCGTGCGGCTGGTCGGGCTCGGCCCGGCCGTCGAGGTCGCCGGCCGGCGCATCGCGCCCCTCGACTGGAGCACCGTCGTCTGGCGCGGCACCCCGGACGGCCTCGACATCGAGTACAGCGGCCTGCCCGGCGCGCCGCGGCTGACGGTCGCGCTGCGCTTCGACGACGCGTGCCTGCGGGGGTCGCTCGCGCTCGCCGCCGATCAGCCCGTCGACGTCGGCGCGGTCGAGGTCCTGGGCCTCGCCGGCGACGACGCCGCGCTGATCGGGCTGGGCCCGTCGACTCTCGGTCCGACCGCCCCCGAAGCCTGGGCCGCCGGCGCCACGCCCCACGCCCTGCCCCGCCTCTTCGCAGGCTCCGGGCTCACGGTCGGCCTCGCGGCGCTCGATCCTCTCGGGCCTCTGGTGAGCGAGGCCGCGATGACGCCGCCGACGCTGCGCCTGACGCACCCCCACCCGCTGACGCTGGCCGCCGACGCGCCGCTGGAGCTGACGTGGGCGCTGTGCGTCGCGCCGAGCCCGGCCGAGACCCTCGACGCGCTGGGCGCCCGCGCCGCCGAAGGCCTGCCGCCCACCCCCCAGACCACCCGGCTCACCCTGGCGCGCCCCTCCACGCCCGACGACGGCCTCCCCGATCTGGCCGCCGCGCTCGGGACCACTCTGGGCGCCGCGGGGCACCTCGCCCTCGACGACGACTGGGCCACCGACCGCACGGCCTGGCCCCCCCGCGCCGCCATCGCCGCGCTGCCCGCCGCCGCTGCGCCGGCCACGATCGGGGTCGACTGGCCCGCCCTCACCCTGCCAGCCGACAGCCCCCTGCCCTTCGACCACCCCGACTGGCTCGACGCCGACTGCGACGACTGCCTGCGCCTCGACCCCCGCGTGCCGGCGGTCCGCGAGCACCTGGCCCGGATCCACCTCACGCTGCTCGACGCCGGCCTGCGACCCCGGCTGACCGGCCTGGAGACCATCGACCCGGGCGCCCGTCGAGCGCTGCTGACCGCGTTGGGGGTCGGGGACGCGCCCGTCGAGTCCGAGCCCCCGCCGCCGACGTGGCCTCCGCCCGATCTGGGGCTCACCCCCCGGCTCGAGATGACGGTGACGTCCCCCCGCGAGGCCGCGTTTGCGCTCGCGATCTTCGGCGCGCTCGCCCCGGCCATCCACCCCGCGGCGGCCGTCACCCTCGACGGCCCCGACGCCGCCCAGCGCCTCGCCCTGGCCTACATCACCGGCGCCGGCGCCCTCGACGACCTGCCCCCCGACGCGGCGGTCACCGACTGGCTCACGCACCGCGCGGACCCGGCCCATCGCGCGCCGGCCCGGCCCATCCCCGGGCGGTGGTCCCTCGACGCCGACCCCGCCCCGCCCGACTGGCGCGGGCCCGGGCGTCTCGTGCTGTTCAACTGGTCCGACTCGACCCGGATCGTCGAGCGCCCTGGCGACCTCGCCCCCGATCTGCGCGGCGCGCCCCGCGCGCTCACCCCCGACGCGCCGCCGCTCGGCGAAGCGGCCACCGTCGAGATCGCTCCCGGCGGCGCCGTCATCTGGGCGACAGTAGACGGCGGACCCCGGGGCGAGTAGAACAGAGCCATGGCGACGATCGCATTGGACGCGATGGGGGGCGACCACGGCGCCGCCCCCGCGGTACGGGCCGCGGCCCGCATCTCCCTCGCCCGCGAGGCGGCGGTGGCGGTGGTCGGTGACCAGCGCGAGATCGAGTCGGTGCTGCGCCGGACCCGCTACGACGCGGCCTTCCTGTCCGTGGTGCACACGGACCAGGTCGTCGACATGGCCGAGTCCCCCCGCAAGGCGCTCGACGCCAAGCCCGACGCCTCGATCCTCGTCGGGGCCCGCCTCGTCGCCGACGGCCGGGCCGACGCCCTCGTCAGCGCGGGCAACACCGGCGCCTCGATCCTGGCCTGCGCCCGCACCTTCCAGCGCCTGCCGGGCGTCTCGCGCACCGCGCTGGCCGCCGTGTACCCCACCGAGCGCCGCCGGGGCTCGAACGACGACCCCTTCGCGCTGATGCTCGACGTCGGGGCCACCCTCGAGGCCGACGCCGACACACTGGTGGCGTTCGCCCACATGGGCTCGGCCTACGCCGCCCGCATCTCGAAGAACCCCCGCCCCCGGGTCGCGCTGCTCAGCAACGGCGAAGAGCCGTTCAAGGGATCCCCGGCCATCGTCGAGGCCCACCGCCGCCTCGCCGACGACCCCCACCTGAACTTCGTCGGCAACGTCGAAGGCATCGACCTGCCCCGGGGCAAGGCCGATGTGGTCGTCACCGACGGCTTCACCGGCAACGTCGTGCTCAAGATGCTCGAAGGCATCAGCGAGACGGTGGTCGACATCGCCCGCTACGCCTACCGCAGCAAGCTCGTCTGGCGCATCGGCCTGGGCCTGCTGCGGGGCGGCATCGTGCAGCTCAAGCAGCTCACCGACTGGCAGCAATACGGCGGGGCGCCGATCCTCGGCTTCGATCACCTGTTCATCAAGGCCCACGGCCGCAGCAACGAGCGGGCGCTGAGCAACGCGATCAAGGTCGCCCACCGGGCGGTCAAGAGCGACCTGTGCGCCGAGATGTCGGCCCGCCTCGGCGAGATCGCCGACGAGGCCTCCCGGGATCCGGAGCCCGACGGCGACGCATGAGCGATCGACCGCACATCTTCCGCTGGGACCTGGACAAGACCTACCTCGCCACCGAGTTCGACAGCCTGCGCGACCTCGTGCGCACCGCGCTGCAGCGCCCGGCCGACAAGGCCAACGTGCCGGGCAGCGCCGAGCTGCTGCGGGCGCTGCGGGGCGACTCGGGGGGCCGGGCCCAGGTCTTCTTCATCAGCGGCAGCCCCCGCCAGATGCGGGGCGTGCTCAGCGAGAAGCTGGCGCTCGATGGCATCCACTACGACGGCTTCATCCTCAAGGACAACCTGGGCAACCTGCTGCGGGGCCGCTTCCGCGCCATCAAGGAGCAGATCGGCTACAAGCTGCCGGCCCTGCTCGACGCCCGCAGCCACGCCCCGCTCGACGCCGAAGAGACCCTGTTCGGCGACGACGCCGAGCGGGACGCCTTCGTCTACAGCCTCTACGCCGACCTGCTCGCTGAGCGGGTGCAGCCGGCGGTGCTCGAGCGGGTCCTGGACGTCGCCGGGGTCTACCCCGACCAGCGGGAGGCCATCTACGGCGCGCTCGACCGCCTCGAACCGTGCGATCCGGTGCGGCGGGTGATCATCCACCTCGACCGCAAGAGCCCGCCCATCCGCTTCGAGGCCTATGGCCGGCGGGTCGTCCCGGTCTACAACTACTTTCAGGCGGCGCTGGTGCTCTACGAAGACGGCCGCCTGCTGCCCGAGACCATCGGCCGCCTGGGCACCGCGCTGCACGCCGAGCACGCCTTCACCCTGCCGATGCTGCTGCGCAGCTTCCAGGACGTGCTGCGCCGGGGCGGCATCAGCTACGAGGCCGCGCGCCGGCTGGGGGCCCAGGCCCTGCGGGCGGGCATCGAGCGCGAGGTGGTCGATCTCTTCGCCCGGGAGGCCGCCGATCGCACCGTCATGCCGGCCCGCGAGCGCCCCCAGGCGGTGCCCGACTACCCCAGCCTGCTCGAGCGGGAGTTGCAGCGCCACCGCATCGAGAAGGCCCGCCGCAAAAAACGACGCCGCTGGCTCTGATCGCTCTCACCGCGGGTGGAATACGCCATCCGGGTGTCGCATCCTGTCAAAGAAATGAGTTGTCCCCGGCCCCCGAGCTGACTATCCTGCCATTCGGAGGCAGGCATGACGGACGACGAGCGCAGCGCGATACTGGGCACTTGCGAAGCCATCCACCACGATCTCAGCCGTATCGAGGGCCGGCTCGCGGGCGTCCCCGGGCGCGTCGATCGATTCGACGAGGCCCTGCACCGCGCCCGCTGGGAGCGCCCCCCACCCCGGCGTGATCTCGACGATCGCATGGCCCGCCTCGACGCCCGCCTCACCCGCATCGAGCGCCGCGACGACCGCGAGGGCCCCCCGCCCGGCGAGCTGCGCCCATGATCCGCATCCACGACCCGAGCCTGAGCGACGGGCTGCGCCCCCAGCGCATGCCCGACGCGCGCAACCCGATCCACGGCGTCGTGGTGGGCATCGTCACCAACATCGTCGATCCGAAGAGCTGGGGCCGCATCAAGGTCCGCTACCCGTGGTGCCACGACGACGTCGAGAGCAACTGGGCCCGCATCGCCCAGCCCTACGCCGGCAAGGGCCGGGGCACCTTCTGGCTGCCCGAGGTCGGCGACGAGGTCTGCGTGGCCTTCGACGGGGGCGACCTCAACGTAAGCCCTCCGCGAACCCCAGCAGGCGAACGGGTGACCGAATCCGGTTCTGGACGCCCTCCGGACGTGAGCCTCAGGCGGCGGCAGCTCGTCGCCGGACCTCGGCCCAGCGGTGGGGCATGAGC
>JAUHYW010000123.1 GCA_030426085.1 bacterium
CCCTCCGGCGGCCGCGACCCTGCCCGCGCCCCCGCCGAGCGCCCCCCGGGCCCCGACGCCGCCCGCCGGCTTCGGCCAGCCCGCGCCCCGGGCCCCGACGCCGCCCGCCGGCTTCGGCGCGCCGAGCCGGGACGACGACGACGGCCTGCCCCCGATCCCGTCCATCGAGCCCCCGCCCGTCCGCGAGCCGAGCCCGCCGGCCCGCGGCGGGTCGCCCTGGCTGCGCATCGCCCTGCTCGCCCTGACGGTGCTGGCGCTGCTGGTGGCCCTCATCTCGACCCTGCGCTATCGGCGGGCGGTGGACGCGCTCGAGGCCGAGGTCGAGCGGGCCGCGACCCAGGTGCTCGACGGCAACTACGGCAGCCGGGTCGAGGCCGCCGAGGCCCTGGCCAGCCCCCCCGAAGACCCGGGCGTGATGGCCCGCCTGGGGCACTTCGCCGCCCGGCTCTTCGGCCGCCCCGGCTTCGATCGCCCGCTGAACGACCGCCTCGCGCTGCGGGCCCGGGTCGAGGTCGAGCGGTTGACCCTCTTCGGCGAGCGCGACCGCCGACCGGAGGCCGAGGCCGCCCTGGAGGCCGCCCGCAGCCGGGCCTCCGACCGCCTCGACACCGCCGTCGCCGCGGCGCTCATGGCGCTGTACGCCGGGGACACCGCCGCCGCCCAGGCCGCCATCGACCCGCTGCCCGACGCGCTGCGCCAGTCGGCCGACGCCGACTGGATCGCCGCCCGCATCCTCGAGGAGTCGGGCCGCGTCTCCGAGGCCCTCGAACGCGCCCGGCGCGCCGCCGAGCGGGACACCGACCACCCCTTCGCCCCGACGCTGGTCGGCGAGCTGCAAGCGGCCGACGGCGACATCCCGGGGGGGCTCGATACGCTGCGGGTGCTGCTCGACCAGATGCGGACCGGGCACATCGACACCCGCATCGCGTTCGAGCGGCTGCGCATCCGGGCCGGCAAGCGGGCCGGCGAGGCGGTGGGCAACCTCGTGGCGGTGCTCGAGGACCGCGACCTGCGCCTCTCGCCGACCCAGCGGGCCCGCATCCACGAGAGCATCGGCATCTATCACGAGGACGCCGGCGCGCTCGACGAGGCCCGGGCGGCGTATGTCCGGGCGATGGAGAGCGACCCCATCCCCCGCTTCATGGAGCGGCTGGCCCGCCTCGACCTGCGCCGCTTCGCGCTGACCGAGGCGGGGAAGATCGCCGAGCGGGCCGCCGCCGCCGCGCCGTCCGACCCCCGGTGGCCGGTCCTGCTGGCCCGGATCGATCTCGCCGCCGGGCGGGCGGCCGAGGCCGAGATGCGGCTGGAGAATCTGTCCAACCCCGGGGTCGACGGCCGCCTCGCGCTGGGCCGGGCCCGGCTCGATCTGGCCGGCGCGGCCGACGGCGACCGGCGGGCGTCGCTGCTGCGGGGGGCCGAGGACGCCTACCGCGCGGCCGACGACCGGGCCGGGGGGCTGGCCGACGCCACCATCGGCGCGACCCTCGCCGCCTACCTGCGCACCGGGCGCAAGGCCGAGCTCGATCGGCTGCGCCGGGCCCGCACCGAGCGCGACCAGGGCCCGCTGCGCGACCGGGCGTGGCCGTTCCGGGCGTATGGCGAGGCGCTGCTCGGCCGGGGGCGGACCCGGGCGTCGATGGCCCAGTTCAAGAGCGCCGTCGAGCTGGACGAGCGGGACTATCGCTCGTGGTACGGCATGTGCGCCGGCGCCGCCGAGCGGCTGGACTCCAAGGCCGCGCTCAAGGCGTGCCGCCAGGCGCTGGCCATCGACCCGTGGTACGCCCCGGCGGCGACGCTCAAGGCCCGGGTCGCCGAGGCGTGGCGCGACGCGGGGGCGGTGATCGCGGCGCTCAACCCCCGGTTCGAGCGGGGCGGGCTGCCGGCGGACGACGCCCGCCGCCTCGCCCGGGCGCTGGTCGAGCAGGACGCGCTCACCCGGGCCGAGCGGCTGGCGGCGCAGGGCACCGACGACGACGCCAGCCAGCGCTACATCCAGGGGCTGGTGGCCACCGCGAGGGGCCAGCTCGGCAAGGCCCGCGACCTGCTCTACGCCGCCGCCGATCAGCTCACCGACGACGCCTGGGCCCAGACCGCCTACGCCCGGCTGCTGCTCAAGCAGGACCAGCCGGCCCAGGCGGCGACCTACTTCCGGCGGGCGATGAGCGCCGACGACGAGCCCTACGCCGCGCTGGGGCTGGCCCACGCCGAGCTGGATCGGGGCGAGCCCGACGCCGCCCGCTTCGCCGCCCGCGAGGCCGAGAAGCGGGCCAGCCGCAGCCTGAGCCACCCCCGGGTGCGGGCCGAGGCGCTGGCGGTGCAGGCCCGGGCGCTCGTCGCCCGCGGGCGGCGGCGCGACCTGCGCCGGGCGGCGAGCCTCATCCGCAAGGCGGACGGGGTCGAGCCCGACCTGCCCGAGACGCTCATCGCCGCCGGGCTGCTCGCCGAGCGCCAGCGCAAGACCGACCGGGCCGCGGTGCGCTACCGCCGGCTGACCCAGGTGGCCCCCAAGGACCCCGAGGGCTTCTACCGCCTGGGGCGGCTGCTCGTCCGCGATCGGGCGACCCGCGAGTCGGGCCGGGCCGAGCTGAAGCGGGCCAGCGAGCTGGACCCGGAGGGCATCTGGGGCGCCCGGGCCCGGGAGCTGCTCAAGTAGCCCGGTCGCGGTGCTCGGCGAGCCAGCCGAGCAGCAGCCCCTCGACGGCCGCCGGCGCCTCGAGGTGGGCGAAGTGCCCGACGCCCTCCAGCCGCTCGACCCGGACCCCCGCCGGGAAGTCCTCCGCCGGCAGGCCGTGGTCGTACAGCCGGGTGTCCATGTAGCCGTCCCGGGCCCCGGACATCGCCAGCGTCGGCACCGGCACCGCCATCGGCGCGAAGAGGCCCCGCCCCCGGATCAGATCCAGCGGGCTCAGGTTCTGCCGATACCAGCTCAGCATCGCTTGTCGGACCCCCGGCGCCCCGAACGCCGCCCGCCGCGCGGCCCACCGGGTCTCGTCGAAGGCGAAGCCCGGCGACCAGCGGGCGCACAGCCAGCGCACCAGGGCCCAGTCGCGGCGCTCGACCGCCCGATCGGACAGCCCCGGCACCTGGAAGAAGAGCTGGTACCACGACTTGAGCACCTGCCCCGGCACCCGCCCCAGCGCGCCCCGGATGCGATGCGGCGGGGGCACGGCCAGGGTCGCCAGCGAGGCGAAGCGATCCGGCGCCCGGGCCCCGGCGGCGTAGGTGACGACCGCCCCCCAGTCGTGCCCGAAGACGTGCGCCCGGCTCGCCCCGAGCGCGTCGAGGACGCCGACGACGTCCCCCGCGATCGTCGCGATCGTGTAGTCCCCGTCGGCCGGCTGGCACGACGGCGCGTAGCCCCGCATCGTCGGCGCCGCCGCCCGGAAGCCGGCCGCGGCCAGCGCCGGCAGCAGCCCGTCGAACGTGTCCGGCAGGTCGGGGAACCCGTGCAGGCACAGCACCAGCGGATCACCCGGCCGGCCCGCGATCCGGGTCGGGTGCACCGCGTCCCCCACCCGCAGCTCGATCGTCTCCATCGGCCACCTCCATCACCGGGCCCACCATCGCACGCCCCGGCCGCCCGGCGTGATACCGTCGCCCCATGAGCGACACCCTCGAGACCGACTTCCTCGTCGTCGGGGCCGGCGCCATGGGGCTGGCCTTCGCCGACGAGGTCATGCGCCGCTCGCGCCGGCTGCGGGTCACCCTCGTCGACCGCCGGGCCGGCCCCGGCGGCCACTGGAACGACGCCTACGACTTCGTGCGGCTGCACCAGCCGGCGGCGTTCTACGGGGTCAACTCGGCCCGGCTCGGGAGCGGCGGCGAAGACCTCGCCAGCAAGCCCGAGATCCTGGCCTACTTCCGGCGGGTGATCGACCGATGGAGCGCCACCGGCCGCCTGCGCTTCATGCCCCAGTGCGAGGTCGGCGAGGACGGCGCCGTGCGCGCGCTCGTCGGCCAGCGCACCTGGACCGTCGCGGCCACCCGCCGCCGGGTCGACGCGACGTTCTCCCGGGTGCAGGTGCCGGCCACCCACCCCCCGAAGTACGCGATCGACCCGGACGCGACGGTGGTGCCGGTCGGCGGCCTGTGGCGGCTGGACCGCCCGCACCCGCGCTACGTGATCATCGGCGCCGGCAAGACCGGCCTCGACGCGCTGCTGTACCTGCTCGACCGGGGGGTCGGCCCCGAGCGCCTCACCTGGATCGTCAGCCGCGACTCGTGGCTCTTCGACCGGGCGACGCTCCAGCCGCCGGTCGCCGGGACCCACATCATGGCCCAGCTCCTCACCGTCGCCGAGGCCCGCGACCCGGCCGACGCCTTCGCCCGCCTCGAAGAGCACGGCTGGTGGCAGCGCATCGACGAGACCCGCGACCCGACCATGTTCCGCTGCGCCACCGTCAGCCGCGACGAGCTGGCGCAGCTCCGCCGCCTGAAGCACATCGTGCGCCTCGGCCGGGTGCAGCGGGTCGAGCCCGATCGCCTGATCCTGGACGGCGGCGAGCACCCGGTCGAGCGGGGCGCGCTCTTCGTCGACTGCACCGCCGACGGTCTGCAGCGCCTGCCGCCGACCCCGGTCTTCACCCCCGAGCGCATCACCCTCCAGCCGGTCTTCGTCTGCCAGCAGGTCATGAGCGCCGCCGCCATCGCCGCCATCGCCCTGCGCCCGGGGGACGACGAGGGCCGCAACGCGCTCACCGCCCCGGTGCCCCACCCCGACACCCCGGGCGACTACCTGCGCTGCCTGTCGACGACCGCCGACAACCTGCTGAGCTGGCTGAGCGTGCCCTGGCTGACGTGGTGGACCGGCCGCAACCGCCTGAGCGCGGCGGCCCACCTGCCCCTGCTGCGCCGGGTGGCCCTCGTCCGCGGTCTGCGCGCCTTCGCCGGCACCCGGCGCGATCGCATGAAGGCGCTGGTCGAGGGCTGATCAGGCCCGCTCGATGCGTCGGCGCAGCCAGAAGGCGATCATCTCGCAGAAGGGTTCGAGGCGACCGGCGCCGTCCGGCTCGCCGACGTGGGCGAGCGCCTTCTGCAGCCGACGCGCCGACCACGGCTTGCCCCGCGGCCCGACCCGGAGCAGGAAGGCGCGCAGGACCGTCTTGCGGGCGTGAACGAGGCCCCGCGCGTTCAGGCGCAGGGTCTCGTCGATGTCGGCGCCGTACTCGGCGCGCGTGACCGCGACGTGCCCGCTCTGGAGATAGCGGAACCACCGGGCGTCGACCGTCAGCGGATCGACCGCGATCTCATCCGCGCCTTTGCTCCGATCGCAGTGCGCCTCGCCGCCGAGGTCGCCGCTGCACGCCGCGAAGAGGTTGCGATAGTCGAGCTGCCGCTCGGGGGCGCGGGACTGCGGCTGCCAGTGCTCGATGCGACAGTCATCGGCCTTCACCCGGCGCATGCAATAGCAGCACAGCCACGCCTGCTCGACCAGCAGGGCATCCCGGAGTGACCCCTTCACATCGGCTGGCATGTCGGGATAACGCGGCCCCGGCTCGGTCGCGCGCCGATAGCGCTGCAACGCGGCCGGCTCGCCCCGCTTGGTGATGCGCCTCATGCCCCGTCGAGGAAGTCGATGGCCGCGCGGCTGCCGGCCAGATCGGGGTCGTCGGGGCCCAGCGTCTTCGACAGCGCCTCGATCTTCGCCCGGGCGTCGTCGAAGGCGTCAGCGTCGATCAGCGCGGCGATCTCGCTCAGCGCGGCCTTCACCGAGGCATCCCGGGACGACGCGCCCATCACCTCTTCGAGGATGGAGTTGCTGTCCCGGCCATAGGTCGGCGGGGTCGGGACGACCTGGAAGTCGCGCAGGCAGATGACCGACTCGCGGGGCACCTCGCCGATGACTTGCGGCGAGTGGGTGGTGACGATGAACTGGATGTCGGGGAAGGTCTGCGTCAGCGCGGGCAGGATGGCGCGCTGCCACGATGGGTGCAGGTGCAGCTCGATCGCGTCGATGAGCACGATGCCTTCGCCCTGCAACGGGTCGTCGAGGTCGGGGTGGGCTTCGGCGAGGCGGTGGGCGATGTCGCCCACCATCAGGAGCAGGGTGCTCTCTCCATCCGAGAGCTGGTCGACTCGGAGCGTCGTACCCGCCTTGTCGACGACCAGCAGGCCCGACGCGGGTACGAAAGGGCCGACCCGCGTGAATCGAATACGCTCGTAGTCACATCCCGGGACAGCGCCGATGAGGCGAGCGTAGGCCCGCCTCACATTCTCCAACCAGGGATCGCGATAGGAGGCCAGCCCATCATGGGAGAGCCGGACTTCGTTCTCCCGATTTTCGTTGTCCCGAAACCACTCGATGAAGTCCGTGTAGGATGTCACGCCCGATGCACCATAGTCGTCGCCGAGTTCGACATCGACGACGCGGCCTTCGGGCTTCAGACGGTTGGCAGCCAGAAAGTGCCATGTCAGGAGACCTTCGAACGCATGCGTCGGCTCGACCGAACTGGAGAAGCGGCCATCGCTTCCGTACTCCTGCTCTACCCGGTACGCCTGGTCTCGTCGAATGTGCACTCGCGAGCGGCCACGTTTCTGGCCTGCACGCACCAACTTGGCAGCGCCTTCCGGGGCGGTGGTGGACTCTGGATGAAGCCAGGTGATCATCGAGTCTCGCAACTCGCGGAGGATTGTCGACTTGCCCGCCCCATTCCCCCCGATCAGTACGTTGAGCTTCGGATGAAGAGGCAGATCGAGCGTCTCGAACCCGCCCACGTTCTCCAGCACCAGCCGCTCGATATGCATCGGCCCTACTCCGCGCCCGGCTCGTAGGCCAGGCTCGGCGCCAGCCACCGCTCGACCGCCTCGATCGACATGCCCTTGCGCCGGGCGTAGTCGACCACCTGATCGCGCTGGATGCGGCCCACGCCGAAGTAGCGCGCCCCCTCGTGGGCGAAGATGTAGCCGCTGACCGCCGCGCTGGGGGTCATCGCGCAGCTCTCGGTGAGCCGCACACCCACCGTCTCCTCGGCGTTCAGCAGCCGGAAGATGGTGCGCTTCTCGGTGTGATCGGGGCACGCCGGGTAGCCCGGGGCCGGGCGGATGCCCTGGTACTGCTCGGCGATCAGCTCGGCGTTGCTCAGATCCTCGTCCGGCGCGAAGCCCCACAGCTCGCGGCGCACCGCCTCGTGCAGCCGCTCGGCGCTGGCCTCGGCGAGCCGGTCGGCGACCGCCTTGAGCATGATCGCCCGGTAGTCGTCGCCCGCCGCCTCGGCCCGGGCCGCCATCTGATCCAGCTCGGCCCCGGCGCTCACCGCGAAGAGGCCCAGCCAGTCGTCGGCGCCGACCGGGGCGACGTAGTCGGCCAACGCCCGCGCCGGCTCGCCCTTGGGGCGGGCCATCTGCTGGCGCAGCGTATGCAACCGGGCCGCCTCGCCGTGTCGGCGCTCGTCGGCCCACAGCACGATGTCGTCGCCCTCGTGGTTCGCCGGCCAGAAGCCGACGACCGCCCGGCAGCGCACCGCGCCGTCGGCCTCGAGGCGCTCGAGCTCGTCGAGCAGCGCGTTGGCGTCGTCGTAGAGCGTCTGCGCCTCGGGGCCGGCGTGGGGGTCGTCGAGCACGGCCGGCCACTTGCCGGGCATCTCCCACGAGCGCAGGAAGGGGGTCCAGTCGAAGCGGGTCCGCAGCGCGGCGATGGTCAGCGGCACCTCGCGCACGCCGAGGAAGGACGGCCGGGTGATCGCGCCGTAGTCCAGCGCCGCCCGGTTGGCCCGGGCGTCGGCCAGGCGCACCATGCGCCCGGTGCGGCGGCGCACGTAGCGCTCGCGCAGCGCGGCATAGTCCGCCTCGACCTCGGCCAGATACGGCGCCCGCCCGGTGGGGCTGAGCAGCTTGCCGGCCACCACCACCGCCCGGCTGGCGTCGGTGGCGTGGATCACCGGCCCGGCGTAGTGCTGGTCGATCTTCACCGCGGTGTGCAGCGCGCTGGTCGTCGCCCCGCCGATGAGCAGGGGCACCTCGAACCCCGACCGCTGCATCTCCTTGGCGACGTGCACCATCTCGTCGAGCGACGGCGTGATGAGGCCGCTCAGGCCGATGGCATCCACCTCGTGAGCCTTCGCCTCTTCGAGGATGCGGCTGGCCGGCACCATGACACCCAGGTCGATGACATCGTAGTTGTTGCATTGCATGACGATGCCCACGATGTTCTTGCCGATGTCGTGCACGTCGCCCTTGACGGTGGCCATCAGCACCCGGCCGCTGTGGCGGGACCCGCCCGACGCCTCGCGCTCGGCGTCCATATAGGGCTCGAGCCACGCCACCGCCTTCTTCATCACCCGGGCGCTCTTGACCACCTGCGGCAGGAACATCTTGCCCGCGCCGAAGAGGTCGCCGACGGTGTTCATGCCATCCATCAAAGGGCCCTCGATGACTTCCAGGGGGCGGTCGTACTTCTGGCGGGCCTCCTCGGTGTCGGCTTCGATGTACTTCGTGATGCCTTTGAGCAAGGCATGCCGCAGCCGCTCTTCGACGGGCGCGTCCCGCCAGACGGCGTCGTCGACCTTCGCCGCCCGCTTGCCGTCGGTGTTGGCCGCCGCCTCGAGCAGCCGCTCGGTGGCATCCGGCGCCCGGTTGAGCAAGACGTCCTCGATGGGATCGAGCAGCGGCTTCGGGATGTCTTCGTAGACCGCGAGCTGCCCCGCGTTGACGATGCCCATGTCCATGCCGGCCCGGATGGCATGGTACAGGAACGCCGAGTGGATGGCCTCCCGCACGACGTTGTTGCCCCGGAACGAGAAGCTGACGTTGCTCACCCCGCCCGAGATGCGGGCGTGGGGCAGGTTCTCTTTGATCCAGCGGGCGGTCTCGATGAAGTCGATGCCATAGGTGGCGTGCTCGGCGATGCCGGTGGCCACCGCGTAGATGTTGGGGTCGAGGATGATGTCTTCCGGGGGGAAGCCATCGGCCACCAGCAGGTCGTAGGCCCGCCTGGCGATCTCGATGCGCCGCTCGAAGGTGTCGGCCTGCCCCTGCTCGTCGAAGGCCATCACCACCGCCGCCGCGCCGTAGCGCCGGCACAGGCGGGCGTGCTGCAAGAACTCGGCTTCGCCCTCCTTGAGGCTGATCGAGTTCACCACGCCCTTGCCCTGCGTATTCTGCAGGCCGGCCTCGATGACGCTCCACCGCGACGAGTCGATCATCACCGGCACCCGGCTGATGTCGGGCTCCGAGGCGATGAGCCGCAGGAAGCGGACCATCGCCGCCTCGGCGTCGAGCAGGCCCTCGTCCATGTTGATGTCGATGACCTGGGCCCCGTTCTCCACCTGCTGCCGGGCCACCTCGAGCGCCGCCTCGTAGTCCTCGCCCTTGATCAGGCGGCGGAACTTCGCCGAGCCGGTGACGTTGGTCCGCTCGCCGATGTTGACGAACAGGCTGCTCTCGTCGTGGATCAGCGGCTCGAGGCCGCTCAGCCGCATGGCCCGGGGGCGCTCGGGCACCGCCCGGGGGGGCACGCCTTCGACGGCCTGCGCGATGGCGGCGATGTGGTCCGGCGTCGAGCCGCAGCAGCCGCCGACGAGGTTGACCAGCCCCTCCTTGGCGAAGCCGCCCACCAGCGCCGCCATCTCGGCCGGGGTCTGGTCGTAGGCCCCCAGCTCGTTGGGCAGGCCGGCGTTGGGGTAGGCCGCGGTGAAGGTGTCGGCGATGCGGTGGGCGGTCTGCACGTAGGGCCGGAGCTGCTCGGCGCCCAGCGCGCAGTTGAGCCCGAAGATGAGCGGGTCGCTGTGGCGCACCGAGTGCCAGAACGCCTCCGTGGTCTGCCCCGACAGGGTGCGCCCCGAGGCGTCCGTGATGGTCCCGGAGACCCACACCGGCACCCGCGCCCCGCGCTCTTCGAAGACCTGCTCGATGCCGAACAGCGCCGCCTTGCTGTTGAGCGTGTCGAAGACCGTCTCGACCATCAGGATGTCGACCCCGCCGTCGAGCAGCCCCCGGGCGGCGTTGGCGTAGTCGTCGCGCAGCGTCGCGAAGTCGATGGCCCGATAGCCGGGGTCCTCGACCCGCGGCGAGAGCGAGCACGCCTTGGCCGCCGGACCCATCGAGCCGGCCACGAAGCGCGGCCGCTCGGGGGCGGAGAACGCCGCCGCCGCCTTCACCGCGATCTCGGCCCCGGCCTTGTTGATCGCGTACACCTGCGGCTCGAGCTGGTAGTCGTCGAGCGAGGCGGCGTTGGCGTTGAAGGTGTTGGTCTCGATGATGTCGGCGCCGGCCTCGAGGTACTGCCGGTGGATGTCGGCGATGACGTCGGGCCGGGTGAGGCACAAGAGGTCGTTGGCCCCCTTCAGCTCGACCGGGTGGTCGGCGAAGGCCGCGCCGCGGAAGTCGGCGTCTTCGAGGCCATAGCGCTGGATCATGGTGCCCATGGCCCCGTCCAGCACGAGGATGCGCTTCGAAAGCGCGTCGATCAGGCGGGCTCGGCTCATGGGGCACCTCCGGCGTGCGGGTCGGACCGAACAGACGGCTCGGATAACCCGCCGGTCGCGCCAGGGCAAGCGACAGGTGCGCCCCGCGCCGGGTTCAGGTGGCCGACGCCGCCTCGCTGGTGGTGCGCCGCATGCCCTTCCCGCCCAGATCGCGCACGAAGTCGGCTTGCAGATGCTCGAAGCCGGGCACCGGGCTGACGGCGTCCTCGATGAGCACCAGCCGCTCGACGTGGGCCCCGCCGAGCGCGTCGGCGAGGTCGCGCACGGTGTTGGCCACGCAGTGCGAGCCGGCCTCCCCGGCGACGAGCACCCGGTCGGCCCCGCGCAGCGCCTCGACGAGCCGGGCGTTGGTGTCGCTGGCCGGGTCCTCGGGGTCGGGCACCTCGGCCCGCACCGCCGAGAAGTGCTCGGTCCACGGGTTGTCGCCCTTGAGCACGTAATCCACCGGGATCATGCGGATCCGCTGCCAGCGCACGAGGGCCGCGGCCAGCGCCGGCCAGACGTTGTGCCCCGGGGTGCCGATGAGGCAGTGCGGGGGCCAGATGGTGTGGGGGTAGCGGCCGGTCTCCTCGAGCGCCTCGAGGTAGGCCAGGGCCCGGTCGCGGTCGGCCGGGCGGCGGGTCGTCCACTTGCCGGCGGTCACGTCCTCGACGGTGATCGCGGTGAACGGATCGGGCGGCGCCCCGCCGGCGTCGCGCCAGAAGACGGGGTGGGCGATGTCGATGAGGTGGTGGCTGTCGAGGGTGACGTGGATCGCGTCGATGTTCGGGCCGATGCGGTCGACGAGGGCGGCGAGGCGATCCATGTCGCCGTCTGCGCCGGGCACGTACAGCGCGCCGGTGTCGGGGTCGCAGAAGTCGTTCTGGGGGTCGATGACGAGCAGATGGGTCTTCACGGGGCCTCCTCGATCGGGGTCGCGGTCAATTTAATGGTCGCGCGGACCCTTATTCAAGCGGTTCGCACGCGCAGGACGGGGTGAGCGGCCGGGGGGCTCGGTTGACAGTCCGCGGCCGGATCGCTCAATCTGGCCGCCGCGGCACGCCCACCGCCCGTCGCGTGACGGCCGGCGGGCCGCTCGGGGGACTCGTTGCGCGGATCACGCAGACGCTCGGCCGATCATCTCCAACTGCTCGTCGCGCCGGTCCGCTGGACGACGACCATGGCGGTGAAGCGCCTCTTCGAAGAGGAGGCGATCCCGGCCCGCATCATCGGCGCGTCCAGCGTCGAGGCGGCGATGAACCAGCTCAAGAAGAACAGCCGCTACCGGGCGGTGCTGGTGCAGTGGCAGGAGGCGGGGCAGCTCGCCCTCGAGCTGGCCTGCGCCGTCAAAGAACGCGGCCGGCCGAGCATCGTGGCGTTCCAGAAGGAGTGGGATCGGGACGACATCCGCCGGGCGCTTCAGCTCGGGGTCGACTCGCTGCTCTACGACCCGTTCACCATCGACGAGCTGTTCTCCGACCTCAAGGCGCTGACCGAGGAGGGCGTCAGCCGCACCCGGGCCCAGATCCTCAGCCAGGGCAGCGAGGCCCTGCTCGAGCCCGACGCGACGCTGTGGACCCAGCAGGACGACGACTGGCGGGCCCGCATGATGTCGCTGGCCGACCAGATGCAGCGGCCGTGGTCGGAGAACGTCGCCAAGCGGGCCGGCGACCTCGAGACCGCCCTGCGGCGCATCGACGACGAGGGCGAGATCGACCCGCTGATGGCCAAGGCGGTCATGGCGGTGCTCGACCAGGGGCGCGACCGGCTGCCCGAGGTGGCCAAGGCGCACCAGGTCGAGGCCCGCTCCCTCGCCCGGGTGACCGAGGCGGTCGAGGAGTTCGCCGAGCACCACGGCGGCCCGTCCCGCATCCCGCTGCTGATGAACGAGGTCATCAGCAAGGTCGACGAGAAGCGGCTCCAGACCCCGGGCAAGCTGCTCATCCTCAAGCGGGTCGCCCGGGTGGTGCTGCGCACGCAGGGGCACTCGGGGCGCAAGAAGGACGCGCTCAACGAGACGCTGCGCAAGATGATCGGGGTGCCGATGCCGGTGCTCGTCGGGCTGACCCCCGACGACCGGGTCGACCTGTCGGGGCGGCTGCTGTTCGCCGAGACCGAGGAGGAGGCCCTCGACCACTGCCGGCTGATGATCTTCGGGCACATGCTGCGCAACGTCGACCGCTTCCCGCTGAGCCCCAACCACCTGCACGCCCTGGCCGCCATCCTGGGGCTCAAGGCCCGCATCCCGGGCATCGCGCCCGAGGAGCTGCTCCAGCGGCTGGCGGTGCTCAACCCGGCCCCGGTGCTCTACGACGTCGACCTGCTCGACCTCGAGCCGTTCCGCGAGATGATCGCCGAGCCGCCGACCAGCGCGCTCGACAAGGCGCTCGCCGGGGCCCTCGACGGGCTGATCGAGGCCGGGGCGCCGCTCGGCGACCTCGACCAGCGGCGGCTGAGCGCGCTGCTCCAGGCGGTGCGGGCCGAGTCGGCGGTGCTCATCGGGCGGCCGACGTGGCGCACGCTGCACATCGCCCTCGGCCGCGAGGTGCAGCCCCCGGTCGATCGCATCATCGAGCGGATGACCTTCCTGCTCGGGGCCCGCACCCGCCCGGCCCGGGGGCGGCTCTTGCAGTCGCTCGCCGATCTGATCGAGGTCGGGCGCAACGCGCTGGACGCGGCCCGCTTCGCCGAGTTCTGCCGGGCGGCGGCCTCGGAGCCGCTCAGCCGGGACGTCATCGAGGAGTACGCCGCCGAAGCCCCCGCCGAGTTCACCCCCGACCGCGACCGCCGCCCGGGCGCCGCCGAGGAGCGGGCCCTGATCGACGCGGCGCTGCGCGATCTGGCGCCGGTGGGCATCGACCCCGAGGCGGCCCGGGAGAACCTGCCCCCCGCGCCGCGCATCGCCACCCGCCTGAGCCCCCAGGAGATGACCCGCATGCGGGTGCTGGCCGCCGGGCTCGACGTGCGGCCGCTGCCCGAGCAGGTGCAGCTCGTCGACCGGACCCTGGGCGGCGATCACTTCAAGGTGCCCCAGCTCCACGCGATGGAGAACATGATCGGCGAGGGGCCGACGGTCGAGATGCTGCGCGAGCGCACCGCCGAGGAGGACGACGAGCCGGACACCCCGCTCGTCGAGCACTTCGAGCGGGGGCTGACCGGGCCGATGGTGCGCATCGACCCCGAGGCCCGCCGACGCAGCGCGCAGGTGCTCGCCGAGCGCACCGCCGAGCGGTGGAGCGCCCGCCCGGAGGACGAGCGCCCCGACCGCCGGCGCAACCGGCCGATGCACCCCGACGACGTCGAGCTGCCCCCGGGCGAGGGCGCCCCCCGCCGGGTGCCGGGCTACGGTCCGATGGGCGCCGAGCCGGCCGAGGGCGAGCTGCAGACGCCGACCCTCGAGCCGCTCGAGGCGGCGGTGCCCCCGCCGCCGCCGGGCTCGGTGCCGGTCGATCTGGGCCGGCTGGCGCAGGTGATCGAGCAGGGCGACCTCGACGCGGCGGCCCAGCGGGTGCGCGAGGTCGAGGACGGCACGCTGAACCTGCCCGAAGGGCTGAACATGGTGGCCCTGCACATGTACGTCGCCGGGCGGCGCACGGCGGCCGGCGCGCTGTGGGAGCGGGCGGTGCGGCTGGGGCCCGATCGGATCAACATCCTGTTCAACCTCGCCCGCCTGCGGTGCGAGATGGGCCAGCCGGCCGAGGCCCGGCCGCTGCTGCGGCGGGTGCTGCGCCAGCGGCCGCACCTGACGCCGGCCCGGGTGCTCTTCGCCCGGGTGCGCAACGAGCTGCGGGCCCGGCTGGGATAGCGGGAGCGAGGGACGACGGTGAGCGACTCCAAGACCGAGGGCCCGAGGCCGGCCAACTCCACCGACGCCGCCGCCCGGGCCGCCGCCCGGCGCAACAAGCTGGTGCTCGTCGTCGAGGACGACGAGAAGACCCGCCGGCTGCTGGGCTACGTGGTCAAGAAGGGCGGCTACCGGGTGGCGCTCGCCGAGGACGGACGCAAGGCGGCGGCGGTGCTCAAGAAGGCCCGACCCGATCTGATCCTGCTCGACATCCGCATGCCGCGCATGGACGGCTTCAAGCTGCTCGAGCTGCTCGCCCGGTTCAAGACCGCCGCCAGCATCCCGGTGGTGATGCTGACCGCCTCCGACAGCCCGCTCGACCTCGACCGGGCCCTGCGGATGGGGGTGCAGGACTACCTCGTCAAGCCCATCTCGCCCAAGGCGCTGCTGCTCAAGGCCCGGGCCATCATCGGCTGAGCCCGATGTCGGGGGCCCGGCAGCGGAGATCGCCAACCCGCCGAGGTGATGTTAGGCTGCACCGCGCGCGGCCCCTGTCCGCGGAGAGTGTATGCAGTCCAGCGTCGGAATCGTCGGAGGCGGGCCGGTCGGCATGACCCTGGCCCTCGAACTCGCCCAGCGGGGCGTCCCCTCGGTGCTCTTCGAGCAGCGCCGCACGACCGCCCACGAGCCGCGGTGCACCCTGACCAACATGCGGTCGATGGAGCTCTTCCGCCGGCTGGGCATCGCCGACGACATCCGGGCGGCGGGCATCCCCGCCGATTATCGGCAGGATGTCGTCTTCACGACCCGGCTGGTCGGGCCCGAGATCTTCCGCTTCGAATACCCCTCGCTGGCCGAGTCGGCCCGCACCGGCCGCCCGGTGGCGTTCGGTCACCCGGCCGGCGCCGAGCCGCCCCAGCGCATCTCCCAGATCTTCCTCGAGCCGGTGCTCAAGAAGGCGATCGACGCCCACCCGCTGGTCGAGGTCTGCTTCGGCTGGCGGGTCGACGCCATCGAGCCGGGCGACGATCACGTCGTCGTCGAAGCCAGCGGCCCCGACGGCGCGGTCCGTCGGCGGCGCTTCGAGTGGCTCGCCGGCTGCGACGGCGGCGGCAGCCACACCCGCAAGGGCCTCAACATCGGCATGCAGGGGCACCCGGCGGTCAGCAGCCAGCTCGGGGTGTTCTTCCGCTCGAAGGACCTGCGCGACAAGTGCCCCCTGGGCGACGCCCTGTTCTGGTGGATCCTCAACCACGAGGCCCGGGGCGTCTTCATCGCGCTCGACGGCCGCGACCTCTACACCTACCACCAGATCGTGGAGCTGGACTTCGAGCTGAGCCACGTCGACCCGGTCGAGCTGGTGCGCACCGCCGCCGGGGCCGACATCGACGTGCAGGTCGAGGCGGTCAACCCGTGGCAGGCCCACAACCTCGTGGCCCACAGCTACCGCCAGGGGCGCATCTTCCTCGTCGGTGACGCGGCCCACCTCAACCAGCCCACCGGCGGCTTCGGCATGAACACCGGCATCGGCGACGCCTGCGACCTCGGCTGGAAGCTGGCGGCGGTGATCCACGGCTGGGGGGGCGAGGCGCTGCTCGACACCTACGAGGCCGAGCGGCGCCCGATCGCGGTGCGCAACGTCGCCGCGGCGGGCAGCAACGCCGCCGCCCTGCGGCGCCACGTCGTGCCGCCGGTGCTCGAAGAGGACAGCCCCCAGGGCGAGATGATCCGCAAGATGGTCGCCATGCGCATCGAGCAGGGCAACCGCAAGGAGTTCGAGAGCGTCGGGGTGCAGCTCGGCTACCGCTACGACGACTCGCGCCTGATCGTGCCCGACGGCACGCCGACCCCCAGCGACGACGAGCAGATCTACGAGCCCGACGCCCGCCCCGGCAGCCGGGCCCCGCACGTCAACCTGGGCGACGGCCCGATCTTCGACCGCTTCGGGGCCGGCTTCACCCTCGTCCGCCTCGGGCCCGGCGACCCGGCGCCGATCGTGGCCGCCGCCGAGCAGCGGGGGGTGCCGCTCGAGGTGCTCGACCTGCGCGACCACCCCAAGGCGGCCAACGTGCGGGTGCTGTACCGATCGGGGCTGGTGCTCGTGCGCCCCGACCAGCACGTCGCCTGGCGGGGCGAGGCCGCGCCCGACGACCCGCTCGGGCTCATCGACACCGCGCGGGGCGCTTGAAGATCCGCCGGCCGGACGGGCGGCGCCGATGGGTCCGAGCCCATCGCCCGCTGCTGCGTCCGCCCCGGTGAGCATGCCCCGGGCCCCCGAGATGCTCGCGCGGCGATCCAACCGGAGAGGTCCACCTCGCCGCGATCCGCGATACGCCCGTTCTTCGGAGAGGTCGACCTCGCCGCGATCCGCGACATGACCACCTGCGCGGGGCACTGACCTCGCCGCGATCCGCGACATGACCACCCGCGCGGGGCACTGACCTCGCCGCGATCCGGTCCATGACCACCCGCCCGAGAGGTCGACCTCGCCGCGATCCGCGACATGACCACCTGCGCAGGGCACTGACCTCGCCGCGATCCGGTCCATGACCACCTGCGCAGGGCACCGACCTCGCCGCGATCCGGTCCATGACCACCTGCGCAGGGCACTGACCTCGCCGCGATCCGGTCCATGACCACCTGCGCAGGGCACTGACCTCGCCGCGATCCGGTCCATGACCACCTGCGCAGGGCACTGACCTCGCCGCGATCCGGTCCATGACCTCATTCACGAGAGGTCGACCTCGCTGCGATTCGGGGCATGACCTCGTGCGCGAGAGGTCGACCTCGCCGAACTTCGCGGCATGACCTCATGCGCGAGAGGTCGACCTCGCCGAACTTCGCGGCATGACCTCGTGCGCGAGAGGTCGATCTCGCCAAACTTCGCGGCATGACCTCGTGCGCGAGAGATCGATCTCGCCGAACTTCGCGGTATGACCTCGTGCGCGAGAGGTCGATCTCGCCGAACTTCGCGGTATGACCTCGTGCGCGAGAGGTCGACCTCGCCGAACTTCGCGGCATGACCTCGTTCACGCGAGGTCACTCCGCCAGAACGCGCGCCATGCCCATCTTGCAGAGAGGTCGACCTCGTCGGCGCGCGATCCATGCCCATCTTGCAGAGATGGTCGACCTCGTCGGCGCGCGGTCCATGCCAGTCCATGCCCGATCCATGTGCTTGGCACCCCCGATCCGGTCCATGCCCGATCCATGTGCTTGGCACCCCCGATCCGGTCCATGCCCGATCCAGGTGCTTGGCACCCCCGATCCGGTCCATGCCCGATCCAGGTGCCTGGCACCCCCGATCCGATCCGCAACGGCTGAACGGTTCAGCCGTATCCGAGGCCTCCGGCCCAGTATCCATGCGGGTTTCGGACGACCCTCCTCCTGGCATGCCCTCTGCTATGGGGCGTCTTGCCCCGCCGCGCACCGCGGTGCATCCCGAGGAGATCCCATGGTCGCGAGAGCCCACCCCCTGGCGCTGATGGCAGCGCTCGCCCTGTTCGCGGGCGGCTGTATCGAGGACGAGGAGCCGGCGGAAGCCGACGCCGCGACTGACATCGCGCCCGAGCCCGAGCCCGACGCGGCGCCCGAGCCCGAGCCCGACATGGCGCCCGAGCCCGACATGGCGCCCGAGCCCGAGCCCGACATGGCGCCCGAGCCCGACATGGCGCCCGAGCCCGAGCCCGACATGGCGCGCCCGCCGGACTGCGTCGACGGCGACACCGAGCCGTGCGACATCGACGGCGGCTGCGTCGGCGAGCGCGCCTGCGTCGACGGCGCGTGGGGTCCGTGCACGCCGCCCGCCGAAGCGTGCGACGGCGCGGACGACGACTGCGATGGCCAGACCGACGAAGGCATCGACGGCGTCGGCGCGGCCTGCACCGCCGGCATGGGCGCCTGCGCCGCCGACGGCGTCACGATCTGCCTGGCCGACGGGACCCGGGCGTGCGACGCCGTGCCCGCCGAAGCCGGCGACGAGGCGTGCACCGGCGCCGACGACGACTGCGACGGCGCCATCGACGAAGGCGACGTCTGCGCCGCCGCCGAGTGCGGGGACGGCATCCCGCAAGGGGCCAACGGCGAGACCTGCGACGACGGCAACCTCGAGCCCGGCGACGGCTGCGACGCCGAGTGCCAGACCGAGTGGGTCACCGGCCGCATCCTCTACTACACGGTGCCGCCGGGGGTCGACGAGGTGACCCTGCTCGCCGCCGGCGGGCGCGGCGGCGACGGCTCCAACGGCGGCGTCGGCGGACGCGGCGCGCCGGGGGCCATCGTCAGCGGGGCCTTTGCGGTCACCCCCGGGCACACCCTGGGCATCATCATCGGCGATCGGGCGCGCGACTACCCGCTCGGCGGCAGCAACGGCGCGGGCGGCGGCGGCGGCACCTTCGTCTGGGACGACAGCGACCCCGGCAAGCGCCTTCTGCTCGCGGCGGGCGGCGGCGGCGGCGGCGGCGCCCGCGGGCCGGGCGGCGCGGCGGGCGCGGTCGGCGAACCGGCGGGCGGCGGCGGCAATGACGACCGCGCCGGTGCAGGCGCCGTCGGCGACCGGGGCGGCGCGGGCGGCGGCGAAGGCGGCGGCGACGGCGGCGGACCCGAGCCCGGCGCGGGCGGCGACAACGGCGCGCAGGGCGGCGGCACGATCACCACCGGCGGCGGCGGCGGCAACACCGGCAACTTCGGCAGCGGCGGCGGCGGCGTCGGCTGGGGCATCGGCGACGCGCCGGCCAAC
>JAUHYW010000159.1 GCA_030426085.1 bacterium
CGGAGAGCTGAGGGCGCTCCGGTTGGGATGGACCGTTGGGGCCCGGAGAGCTGAGGGCCTCCGGTCGGGATGGGCCGCTGGGGCCCGGAGCGCTGAGGGCCTCCGGTCGGGATGGACCGTTGGGGCCCGGAGGGCTGAGGGCGCTCCGGTTGGGATGGACCGTTGGGGTGCGGAGAGCTGAGGGTGCTCCGGTCAGGGTGGGCGCCGAGGGTCCGCGAAGTTGAGGTCGCTCCGGCCGGGGTAGACCCTCGGGCCCGGAGAGCTGAGGGCGCTCCGGTCAGGCTGGACGCCGAGATCTACCCCGGCCGGAGTCGCTCTATCGTGCGGGGCCATGGGGATCGAGGACGACCGGAGCGGGTTCAGCTTGGTGGGCCAGGAGGGTTCGTGCCGGCCGGGGCGAGCTCGGTTCGGTGGACCAGGCGGGTTCGTGTCGGCCGGGGCGAACTCGGTTCGGTGGACCAGGCGGGCTCGTGTCGGCCGGAGTGGCCCAGGTTTGGTGGGCCCAGGCGGGCCGGTCGACCAGAGTGGGCTTGGTGCGGTGGGTCCCGAGGGCCCGGGTCGACCGGAGCGAGCGCGGTGTGGCGGGCCCCGAGGGTCGAGGGTGACCGGAGCGCCTTCAGCTTCGCGGACGCCGAGGTCTGCGCAGACCGGAGCGGGCTCGATTTGGCGGACCATGAGGGTCGAGGCCGACCGGGGCGGGTTCGGTGTGGCGGACGCCGAGGGTCGGGGTCGGCCAGGGCGGGCCGGTCTGGTGGGCCACGAGGGTCGAGGTCGACCGGGGTGGCGTGGTGTGGCGGGGCATGAGGGTCGGGATCGACCGGAGTGCCTTCGGCTTGGTGGGCGCCGAGGTCTGTGCGGACCGGAGCGGGCCTGGTTTGGGGGCATGGAGGGTCGGGGTCGACCGGAGGATCTTCAGCTCGGTGGGCGCCGAGGCCTGTGCGGACCGGAGCGGGCTTGGTTTGGGGGCATGGAGGGTCGGGGTCGACCGAGCGGGTGCGGGCTGAGGGGCCGGTGGCGTCCGGCGACGGCTCGGGCAACGCTGCGGGAGGGCGAGGCGGGCCCGCTCTCGGTGGGTCGGGACGCGCCAACAGCGTTACGAGTGCCGTGCTCGACTCCGGTGCCCCCGCTGCGCGGGGGCGGGATCTCCGCGCCTCCTCGGTCTCGCTGCGCTCGACCTGCGTCGTTGCTCCAACCCGTCCGGCGGAGCCGGACACCTGCGCTGCGCTCGGCGGCTCGCTCCGCTCGCGTGCTCGCGCGTCGTGGGCGGCGTCTTGTGCGCTGGGCTGCCGCCTGGATGGGCGGTGGCGTTTGCAGAGGCTTGAGCGCTCGCGTCTCGCGCTGCGCGCTCGACTGGCTCCGGGCGGCGGGGTGTGGGGAGCGTGGGGAGCGCGGGGAGCGCTGGAGCGTGGGGGTGGGGTGCGGGGGGCGCTCGACTGACCCCGATCGGTGGGATGGAGGGGGCGGCGCGGTCGCTGGCGCGCGGCGGGTGCGGCGCGTCCGCCTGCGGGTGCTGCGGCCGCGCCGGGCGTGGTACACCTCCCGCGGCAGGAGGTGACGCGTGATTCGAGCGGTTCTCGGGGGGCTGTGCCTGGCGCTGATCATGGGGTGCGACGACGGCGCGTCGCCCCCGGCGACGGCTGATATGACCGGGGGCGCCGAGATGGACGGCGGGGGCGACGCCGAGCCGGTGGACATCGGGCCCGCAGCCGACATGGAGCCGATGCCCGACGCCGGGCCGGCGCCCGACATGGCGCCCGGCTGTGAACCCACCGGCGACGAGATCTGCGACGGGCGGGACAACGACTGCGACGACGCGGTCGACGAAGAGGTCGTGCGCGGCTGCTGGGACGGGCCGCCGGGGACCCAGGGGCGGGGGCTGTGCCGCAATGGGGTCCAGACCTGCGACGCCGGTGAGTGGGGCCCGTGCGAAGAGCAGGTGCTGCCCGTGCGCGAGATCTGCAACACGCTGGACGACGACTGCGACGGGCAGACCGACGAGGCGCTGTTCCAGGCGTGCGGCATCGCGCCCAGCGGCGGGGTGGGGGAGTGCCGGGCGCCGCAAGAGGCGTGCGTCGGCGGCGAGTGGGGCGAGTGCGGCCCGCCGGTGGCCCCGGTCGACGAGATCTGCAACGGGCTGGACGACGACTGCGACGGCGCCGGGGACGAGGGCTTCCCCGACAGCGACGGGGACGGGGTCGGCGACTGCGTCGACGAGGACCTCGACGGGGACGGGGTGCCGAACATCTCCGACCGGTGCCCCGAGGTGAGCGACCCCGAGCAGGCCGACACCGATGGCGACCGCGTCGGCGACGCCTGCGACGATGACGACGACGGCGACGGGTTCCCCGACGAGGACGACTGCGCGCCGCTGGATCGGGACGCCTTCCCCGGCGGCGAGGAGCTGTGCGACGGGGTCGACGGCGACTGCGACGGCGCGGTGGACGAGGCGCTCGAGGAGCGGTGCTACGACGGCCCGCTCGAGGCCGCCGGGCTCGGCGCGTGCACCCGCGGGGTGCGGCGCTGCGTGGACGCGGCGTGGACCGGCTGCGAGGGGCAGGTGCTGCCGGCGGACGAGGCGTGCGACGGGCGGGACACCGACTGCGACGGGGCGGTGGACGAGGGGCTGATGCCGGGCTTCGTCGATGGGGACGGCGACGGCTTCGGCGACGCGGCGACGCCCCCCATCTGCCCGGCGCCGGCCGACTCGGTGCCGGTGGGCGGGGACTGCGACGACGGCGATCGGGAGGTCAACCCCGGCGCGGTCGATCTGCCCGATCCGGCGTTCGCCGATCCCGACTGCGACGGGGTCGACGGCGACCGGGCCGATCTGGTGTTCGTCGACCGCGAGGCCGATCCGGCCGAGGCCGACGGCAGCGCCGAGTTCCCGTTCGCCGATGTGTCGAGCGCGCTGGCGTTCGCCGCCGCGGAGGGCCGCCGGGGGTTGGCGCTGGACGCCGATCACTTCGCCGGGCGGGTGGTCCTGGTCGACGGGATCTCGCTCTACGGGGGCTATCGGGCCCGCGAGGGCTGGACCCGCGCGGCCGACAACCGCACGCTGCTGCGCAACGCCGAGCCCGCCGACGGCCGGCTGGTGACGGTGCAGGCGGCCGACATCGAGGCCCCGACGGCGCTGGCGCTGCTGACCATCGAGGCCGCCGATCACCCGGGCGGTTCGGTCTACGGGCTGCACGCGACGAACGCCGACGGGCTGCGGCTCGAGCAGGTGCAGATCCGGGTCGGGGCGGCCGGCGGGGGCGCCCCGGGCCAGAGGGGCGACGCCGGGGCCGACGGCGGGCGGGGCGCCGACGGCGGGGACTGCGGCGGCGCGATCGGCGCCGGCGGGTCGAGCGCCTGCGGGGTGGACGGGTTCCCCGGCGGGCGGGGCGGCGACGTCGATCAGGAGGGCGAGGCGGGCCAGCCGGCGGGCTGCGGTGGGCGGGGCGG
>JAUHYW010000028.1 GCA_030426085.1 bacterium
TCACTCTCCCGATCCGCTGGCCGCCAGCGAAACCGGCATCGCTCGCTCTCCCGATCCGCTGGCGGCCAGCGAAACGGGCGTCGCTCGCTCTCCCGATCCGCTGTCGACAAGGCAACCCGGCGTCGCACACTCTCCCGGGACGCTGTCGACGGCGTATCCGTCGACCACGGGAGCGCCGCGGGCAAGCTATCGTGGCTCGGCGGCAGTGAGCGCCGCTGTCAGGCGCCGGCGTCGGGCGTATCGCCCTTCAGCGCGTCGGGCGCGTGCAGGGCCGCCCGCGCCGCCACCACCGTCGCCTGCACCGCCGCCTCCAGCGGACCGGCCAGGGTCGCCCCCGCCGCCCGGGCGTGCCCCCCGCCCTTGGGCGACAGGCCGCGGGCGAGCACGCTCACGTCCACCCCGCCCCGGCTGCGCAGGCTGAGCTTGACGCGCCCCTCGCCCTTGTCGACGAGCAGCGCCCCGATCTCGACCCCCTCGATGAAGACCAGATCATCCACCAGCCCGCCGGTCTCGGTGCCGGCGACCGTCTCGGCGTCGAGCGCGGCCCACGCCAGCCGGCCGTCGGCGCCGATGCGCATGCGGTTGATCATCACCCCCCGCAGCGCGACCTTGGCCGCCGACTGCGAGAGCAGCACCTGCTCGACGATGCGCGCGTGGTCGATGCCCGTCTCGAGCAGCCGCGCCGCCGCCCGCAGCGTCGCCGGCCGGGTGAGCCGATAACGGAAGACCGACGTGTCGAAGACCATGCCGGCCCAGATGGCCTCGGCGAGGGGCCGATCCAGCGGCACGCCCCAGTGATCACACAGCCGCAGCACCATCTCGGCGGTCGACGAGCAGCGGGGATCGAGGAAGGCGATGTCGACGTCGGCGTGCACGCTGCTCTTGTGGTGGTCGACCAGCCCCCGCAGCCGCGCGCTGCGATACGCCTCACCGACCGCCTGCAACCGGCTGGGATCGCCATCGAGGACCAGCGCCAGATCGATCGGCGCGTCGGGCAGATCGGGCGCCACCTGGAAGAGATCGGGATCGGCCAGGAAGGCATACCGCGTCGGCAGCGCCTCATCGGCGCCCACGATCACCCGCCGACCGGGCCAGCGGGTGGTGATGGCTCGGGCCAGCGCGACGATCGAGCCGACCGCGTCGCCGTCGATGTCGGGGGTGGTCAGCAGGATGACGCGGGCTGCGGCGATGGCCCGGGTGAGCGCGTGAGGCATGAAACCCTCCGCCGGGGTTGTCCGGCCGCGCGAGCGACCGCTTCGGCCGGACATCCTACCCCATGGCGACCCGGCTGGCTTCCTTCTCGGGGCGCCGCCGCGCGCTCATGCGGGCCAGGCCCCGCCGAAGAGATGCCGCCACTGCCCGTGGGCCTTCCCGAGCCGCCCCGCCTCGGCGTAGGCCAGCGCGCGGATCGCCGTGTCCCGGGCCGACGCCAGCCGCCGCTGGAAGTCCTGCCGCACCCCCAGCTCGAGGTGGATGGCCGGCCCCCGCCCCGAGGGATCGGGGATGCGCTGCATGACCCCATCGGTCAGGGCCGTCAGCAGGTCGCGGACGCCCACGTCGAAGCTGCGCGGCGGGGCGAGGCCGGCCCGGCAGGCCATCGCCTCGAGGTGGTACGAGCCCAGCTTGGGGCAATGCTTCTGCCGGGCGACCTTGGCCATGCGGATCAGCGGCCGCAGCTTGCTGCCCGCCGCGCGATCGGCCCCGTCGAGCCGCTGCTTGTGCCGCCGGGGGTTGCTGACGATCCACGCGTCCCGCTCCCGATCGGGGATGGCGTAGTCCCCGCCGTCCTCGGGGATGGCCGGCACCAGATCGAGCCGGATGTCGTGCCCGGCGAACGCGACGCCGATCGAGCGGGTCTGAAGTCGGCGCTCGGCGCTGCTCCCCAGCGCCGACTTCAACGCCTTCTGCAGCGTGCGCAGGGTCGCCTTGGGCGTCGTCGAGCGGCTGTGCACTCGAGGGTCGAGCACGACGAAGACGTCCACGTCGTCCAGCGGCCGAACCGCGGTCGAGCGGGCCAGCGACCCGGTGATGAAGGTCTCCCGCAGCCCATCGAGGTGGTGCCCGAGCTGGCTGCGCAGGTGCCGCTGCACGTTGTCGGCCCGGGTGCGCCGGCCTCTCTCCGGCATGATGTCGCGCCCGAACCGATCGAACGCCTGGGCGATGGTCATGGTCATGATGCGTCCCTCGGCGGCCCATGCGACTCGGCGTCACAGCATCACGACGCGGCGCCGATCTCAAGCCCCGAGCGGCGTTCGTTATCGGCTGATATACCCGCGGTGGGTCGATGGCACGCCGCGCTGGCGTCGGCAGCGAGAACCGGCCACCATCCCCGCGGACTTCGAAGGAGCCGGCGCGTGACGATGGAGCGATGGCGCAGTCACCGGAGAGCGCGGCGGGCCTGGGTGTGGCTCGGTGTCATCGGGGCGCTCGCGTGCACCGACGACTCGGATGATCCGCCGGTCGACGCCACACCGGCCGAAGACGCGGCGCTGCCCGCGCCCGACCTGGCCCCCGATCCGGAGCCCGACGTCGGCCCCCCGCCGGACCCGTGCCGTATCGAGCCGCCTCCGCCGGTCGACGCCCCGCTGGCGGACGCGCTGAGCGCAGCCCTCGAAGACACCTACATCGACGCCTCCGCACCCGGCGTCGCGGCGGCGGTCACTCTGGCCGACGGGCGGGGATGGGTCGGCGCGGTCGGCCGGGAGGACGCCCGCGCCGACGACCCGCTGCGGCCCTGGGCCCGTTTCCGGGTGGCCAGCATCACCAAGACCTTCGTGGCGTCGGCCGTGATGCTGCGGGCCGAGCGGGGGCTGTGGAGCCTCGACGATCCGGTCGACGACTGGGTCCCCGGCTTCGATCTCGGACCCGGCGTCACCCTCGAGCGACTCCTGAACCACACCGCGGGCGTCTACAACTACAGCGACGACGCCTCGTTCATCCTCCGGCGCACCGAGCGCCTCACCCCGACCGAGGTGATCGAGTTCGCCCTGAGCCACGACAGCATGCTCGCGCCCGGCGAAGCCTACCTCTACAGCAACACCGGCTACTTCCTGCTCGGCATGGCGCTCGAAGCCCTCGACGACCGCCCGCTCGCCGCGATCCTGCGAGACGACCTCATCGAGCCGGTGGGGCTGAGTCACACCTGGCTCGATCAGTTCGAGGCGCCGCCGAGCGGCTGCGACATCGCCCAGGGGCACATCGGATCGGACGCGGCCCTGACCGACGGCTACTCGGCCGGCTGGTCCTGGGCGGCCGGCGGCCTCGACGCCCCACCGACCGACCTCTGCCGCTGGGCCCGGGCGCTGCTGGGAGGCGCCGTGCTGCCCCCGCCCGTCGTCGACCGCATGTCCACCCCCAGCCCGCAGTCGCTCGCCGACCCCGACCGAGAGCCCTACGGCCTCGGCCTGCGCCACGCCGTGCGCGGAGGCCGGGCCGTGATCGGGCACACCGGCTCGACGATGGGCTTCCGCGGCGAGCTCTTCTTCGACCGGGCGACGGGGACCTGCGTGGCGGTGCAGACCAACGACTTCTTCGGTCGCCAGATCCCCGTCGCCGAGGCGTTGTGGGCGGTCGCGCCCTGAGCACCGGCCTTCCATCGGCGCGGCAGAGGCGCTATCGAAGACGTCGACGCGCGAGGAGAACCCCGTGGCCCGCTCCCGATTCCGCCGCAGCCCCGACGCCCTGCCCCCGCTGCGCCTGACCGCGCGGGACGACGCCATCCTCGCCGACATCGCCCGCATCGGGCCGTGCCTCGTCGACCACCTGCGGCGGCTGCATTTCCCCTCGTACAAGACCGCCGCCGAGCGGGCGATGAAGCTGTTCCACCACGGCTTCCTCGAGCGCCTGCCGCTGCCCGCCGACACCGGGCAGCCCGCCATGGCCCACGTCCTCGGGGATCGAGGCCGGCAGCACCTCGCCGACCGGGAGATCGCGCCCCCGCCCGCCGCGACCGCTCAGCACCCGCCGGCGGATCTGCGCCACGCGGTCGAACTCGCCGGGATCCTGGCCGACTTCATCGTGGCCGCCCGTCACCCGGGCGTCGAGCTGCCGGTCGTCGACGCCGGCGCATCGGGGGCCGGCTTCGCGCCCCACGGGCTGGTGGTGCTCGACATGCCGGCCCGCCTGTTCCGCCGCACGCTCCTGCTCGACGTGGCGCCGCCCGCGGCCGGCGACGGCCCGGTCGACGGTGGGCGCCTCGCCGCGTGGAAGGCCTGGGCCAGCCGTCCTCCGAAGACGATCGAAGCCGAACTGCACCGGATGCTCGATGTCCGAGGGGTCGCCACCGCGAACCTGCGGGCCCGGGTCTCGATCGGGCTCGTCGTGCCCGACGTGCCGGCCCTCGACGCCGCCGCCCGCGCGGCGGTGCAGGCCGGCTGCGGGCCGCTGATCCACCTCGCGGTGATCGACGAGCTGCGGGAGACCGGCCCGCTCGGCCCGGTGTGGGTCCAGGCCCGCGCCCGGGCGAACGACGGCGCCGACGCGCGCCGGACGAGCGTCCTGGCCGGCTGAAGCTCTTCATCTCGGGGGGCGGCGCTGCGGCCGCCGATCAGTCTGCGAGCAGGCGCTTCAAGCTCGCCATGTGGTCTGCCGCCGACGCCCGCAGCGGCGCCACGTCACCCTCGGCGACCCGGGTCCACAGCTCGAGCGCCAGGGCCGGCTCGCCTTCGATCTCCGCGATCAGCGCGTCCCGCTGCCACCCCCACTCGGGCTGCACGAAGTACATGTTCAGCCGGGTCGCCCGGTTGGCGTCGCGCTCCCAGCCGTCGATCATCGCGTCGATGGCCTCGTCGTACCGCCCCAGCACGTCGAGCAGCGCCGCCCGGCCCATATAGGACCACGCGCCGCGGGGGAAGGCCTCGACCGCCTGATCGTAGAGATGACCCGCCGAGTCGTGGCGCGCGGCGAGCAGGTGCAGCTCAGCGAGGTTGCTCAGCGCGATGCTCTCGATGTACGGCGTGCGGGCCGGGCTGCCCAGGACGGCCTCGAACAGCCGATCGGCGGCCTTCAGATCCCCATCCATGTAGAGCGCCGTGCCCAGGTTGTTCAGCGCCGCCGGATCGTGCCCGTCGATGGACAACGCGTCGCGGAAGGCATCTGCCGCCGCGGCGTGCTCGCCCGCCTGCTGGAAGACGTGGCCCAGCGCCAGATAGCCGCCCACCGCCTCGGGCGCGCGCCGGATCAGGGCGCGGGCGGCCTCCTCGGCGGTCGTGAAGTCGCCCGCCATCGCCGCGACGTGGGCCAGCCGGTCGAGGTGCCACAGGTGGCTGTCGGCCAGCGACACCCGGCGCCCGCTCGACAGCTCCGTGCGCTCGGCCCCGGGCCGGGCCCCGGCCGCCGCCGCGAGCGCCTGCACCAGCCGTCGCTGGGCCGACGACGCCGCAGCCCAGTCGCCGCGGATGATCTGAACCTGCGCCAGTCGATCGAGCACGTCGGGGTCGGCCGGCGACAGCGCCAGCGCCTCGCCCCACGCCTCGGCGGCCTCGGCCGGGCGCCGGGCCGACGCCTTCATGTCCCCCACCATGGTCCACAGCGCCGGATCGGCCGCCTGCCGGGCGACCTTCGACCAGCGCTCGGCCGCCGCGAGGCGATCACCCGCGTGCCAGTCGGCCAGGGCCCGGGCGCGCAGCGTGGTCGCGTCGTCGGCGGGGGCCGCGGTGGCGGTCGCAGCGGCCCCGAAGAGGGCGAAGACCCCGGCGAGAAATACCGGCAGGTGTCGGCGGCGCGGGCGGATCGAGGGACGCATCGGACCTCCTGGGCGTCGGGCGGCTGCGATCCAGACTAGCGACCCGCCGGCCCGCGATCCAGCCCCACGGCGTACCCGAACGCATCCGCCGAGCGCCCCTGTCCAGGTCGTCCAGATACTGGACGACCTGGACACCCACCCGAGACGGCGGACCCCGTAAACCCCTGGAATACATAGAGGCCGATGATGGCACGGGGTTCGCTCCCACCCCGGGGCGAAACCGGAGACCCGAGCCATCGGAGCGATACCCATGCTGGCCAACATCACATCGGGCGCCGTGCTCGGCATCGAGGCCTACCGGGTCGACGTCGAGGTCGATCTCGGCCGGGGCATGATGACGTTCTCGGTCGTCGGCCTGCCGGCGGGCGCGGTGTGCGAGTCCCGTACGCGGGTCAAGTCGGCCCTCGACAACTGCGGCTATGGCTTCCCCCAGCGGCGGGTCACGGTCAACCTCGCGCCGGGGCACATCCGCAAGCAGGGCACCGCCTTCGATCTGCCGATCGCCCTCGGCATCCTGGCCGCGGACGGCAAGATCCCGCCCGACGCGCTCGAAGATACGCTCGTCGTGGGCGAGCTGAGCCTCGACGGCCGGGTGCGCGCGGTCCGGGGCGTGCTCCCGCTCGCGGCCCACGCGGCCCGACTCGGCGCGCGGCGGATCCTGGTGCCGGCCGACAACGGCGGCGAGGCGGCTGTCGTCGAGGGGCTCGACGTGCGAGCGGTGGATCACCTCGTGGAGGCCGTCGAGGCGCTCGCCGAGGGGCAGTCCCTGCCGGTCGCGAGCCCGCCGCCCGACGAGCCCCCCGAGCTCGACTGCCCGCTCGACATGACCGACGTCCGGGGCCAGGGGCAGGCCCGTCGCGCGCTGGAGATCGCCGCTGCGGGCGGCCACAACCTGCTGTTCATCGGCCCGCCGGGCGCGGGCAAGACCATGCTCGCCCGCCGGCTGCCGACCATCGTGCCCCCGATGAACTTCGCCGAGCGCCTCGACTGCTCGACCATCGCCAGCATCTCGGGGCTGCTGCGCCCCGACGCGCCGCTCGTCTGTCATCGCCCGTTCCGCGCTCCACATCACAGCGTCTCCGACGCGGCGCTGATCGGCGGCGGCCCCCAGGCGCGCCCGGGTGAGGTCTCGCTGGCCCACCACGGGGTGCTCTTCCTCGACGAGCTTCCCGAGTTCCGGCGCAACGCGCTCGAGTCGCTGCGCCAGCCGCTCGAAGACGGCGAGGTGGTCGTCGCCCGAGCCCAGGCCACCCTGTGCTACCCCGCGCGGTTCATGCTCGTCGCGTCGATGAACCCTTGCCCCTGCGGCTACCACGGGCACCCGCGGCAGGCGTGCGAATGCCATCCCATCGCGGTCCGCACCTATCGCAATCGCATCAGCGGCCCCCTGCTCGATCGCTTCGATCTACACGTCGGCGTCGACCCGGTCGACCCCGCCGCCCTGCACTTCGCGCCACCCGGCGAGGCGTCGTCCGTGATCCGCGACCGGGTCCTCCAGGCCCGCGCCCGGCAGCGGACCCGGCTCGAAGACACCGGCCTCGCCTGCAACGCGCACATGCGCTCCCGCGAGATCGCGGCGCACTGCGCACTCGACGACACCTCGCGCCGCCTGCTGATGACCGCGATGGAGCGGCTCGCCTTGTCGGCCCGGGCCCACGACCGGATCCTCAAGGTCGCCCGGACCATCGCCGATCTGGCCGACAGCCCTCGCATCACCACCGGGCACATCGCCGAGGCCATCCAGTATCGCCAGCTCGATCGGGCCGAGCCATGACCCTGCTCGGCGCCCTCGCGCTCACTCTGCTCATCGCGGCCGCCAGCGCTCTGCTCGGCGATCGCTTCAACCCCCGGGGCGCGCTGCGCGCCGGGCTCTCCCGAGGAGGACTCATGAAGGGCCAGAAGCCCGACGACCGTCAGAAGGCGCTCTCCGCCGCCGTCGCCGCCATCGAGAAGCAGTTCGGCCAGGGCGCGATCTGGACCCTGGACGGCAGCCGTCCCATGACCAGCGTGCCGGTGCACCCCACCGGCTGCCTGAGCATCGACCGGGCCCTGGGCATCGGCGGCCTGCCCGCGGGGCGGGTGGTCGAGATCTACGGCCCCGAGTCGTCGGGCAAGACGACGCTCATGCTCGAGGTCATCGCCGGCGTGCAGCGGGGCGGCGGCGTGTGCGCGTTCGTCGACGCCGAGCACGCCCTCGACTTGCAGTACGCCCGCAAGCTGGGGGTCGACCCCGGCGAGCTGCTCATCAGCCAGCCGGATCACGGGGAGCAGGCCCTCGAGATCACCGACGCGCTGGTGCGCTCGGGCGCGGTCGATCTGGTCGTCATCGACTCGGTCGCCGCGCTGGTCCCCCGGGCCGAGATCGAGGGCGAGATGGGCGACAGCCATGTCGGCTTGCAGGCCCGACTGATGTCCCAGGCCCTGCGCAAGCTGACGAGCACCGCCGGGCGCACCGGCACCGGCGTCGTGTTCATCAACCAGCTCCGCCACAAGATCGGGGTGACCTTCGGCAGCCCCGAGGTCACCACCGGGGGCAACGCCCTCAAGTTCTACGCCAGCGTGCGCATCGACATCCGCCGGATCGGCGCGATCAAGAAGGGCGACGTGAGCGTGGGCAACCGCACCCGGGTGAAGATCGTCAAGAACAAGCTGGCGCCGCCCTTCCGCCAGGCCGAGTTCGACATCCTCTACGGCGAGGGCATCAACCGCTGCGGCGATCTGCTCGATCTGGCCGTCGAGCAGGACCTGGTGACCAAGGCGGGCTCCTGGTACAGCCTCGGGGACGAGCGGCTCGGCCAGGGGCGGGATCGGGCGATGGGCTGGCTGGACGAGAACGACGCGGCGCGGGCGGACCTGCACCGCGAGCTGCGGGTGCGGCTGGGGCTCGAAGATCCACCTACCGAGGATCCGCAGACGGCCGCCGCCTGAGGCCGGGGGGCAGTTCGCGGGGCGCCTCGCCGCGGGGGTGCAGATCTCTGCACTGTGCGACTCCACGGTCGCGCCCGTAGTCTGTAGAGCATGAGACTCTGGCGCCTCATCGCCATCCCCGCGCTGACGCTTCTGCCGTTCGGCGTCTCGGGCCTGTTGGGCATCCGCCATGTGCCCAGCGCCCTGCCGACGTGCCTCGAAGCGGTGCCGGCGGTCGACTTCGCCCGCTCGCCCATCGACGGGATCTGGCTGCGGCAGGTCGAGATCACCAACTGCGGCGGGGCGCCGGTGATGCTCGACAAGATCAGCATCGACGCTGCGGGGGACGACGCGGGCTTCGCGCTGCTCGGGCCCCAGCCGGTGCTGGTCCCGGTCGACGCTCCGCTGACGCTCACCATCGGCTTCAGCCCCGAGCGCCCCGGCCGTCACGCGGGCGCCCTGCGGATCGCGGCCGACGGCACGCCGCCGGTCGAGGTCGGCCTGCTCGGCGAGGGGGTGGCGCCCCGGGAGTGGCTGTCCGGGCCGGAGCCCGAGACCGAGCGGTGCAAGGCCGCGCTGCCCGGGGGCTTCGTGACCCGCGGCGCGTGCGGCGAGGCGAGCGATGTTCGCCTGCGGCCCGCCCGATGGCCGGCCGGGTTCACGACGCCCCAGCCCGAGACGCCTCCCGCGATCTGACCGGCCGTCGGGCTCGGCCGGGTCGCCGGCGCGGGCCGCAGCCCCTCGAGGGCCCCGGCCCGTGGCCGGCGTCAGTTCTTGGTGAGGTTCAGCCCGCCGGTGAAGGCATAGCTGACGTAGTCATCGTAGGCATACACCACGATACCGAACGGCGCCCGCCCCTGGATGGTGTGGGCTCCCGGCTCGACCTCGACATGACTGAACACATACGCCCCACCCCCGACGGGCGCCGCCGCGGCGATGTCGATGGGATCACCGTCGAGCAGCAGCTCGTTGCCCACCGGGGTGACGATGGTCACGTAGTCGCTGAAGTAGGTGGCCGGCGTGAGGAAGGTGTAGTCCCGCCGGAACTGCCGGTCGGGCGGCACCAGGAAGATGGCCGGATCGCCGGCGTGGGTCCCCTGCCCCCGCAGCCCGGTGGAGTCCTGCCCCGAGATGATGCCCATCACGCTGATCGGCGCCGTCGCGTCGAGCTGCACCGCACGCCGGGTCCCGAACTCGCAGAACTCGCCCGGCCCCAGCGCGATGGTGTCGCCGCCTTGCAGCAGGGCGCGGCAGTCGGGCACGCCCATGAAGCCGGGGGGCTGTGCCTGGAGGTCGGCGTATGGCAGCCCGAAACGCACGGTCGATGCCTGATCGCCGGCCATGATCTTCCAATAGGTCTGCTCGTCGGGCCAGTTGCGCCCCCGCTGGCGGGTCGGCACGAGCTGGAAGTTGCGGCCCCAGGTGTCGGTCGGGAAGAGCTGCTCCTGCAGGTGGTCGCAGGCGGCCAGATCCTGGGGATAGTTGGTGCAGACGTGGCTGCTGAACACGGCGATCGGCCGGTCGGACTCGATGAGGCTGCCCGACATGTCCGTCGCCTCGCCGAAGCCGCCCTGCCGCGCGTGCACCAGCATGACCTCGTGGGCGCCGAGCACGGCGTCGATCCGCTGCCCCACCTGCCGCACCCGCCCGGCCTGATCGGCGAAGGCCTGAACCCCGAGGGGCAGGTTGACCGCCACCTGGGTCCCGTCCTCGGGCGCGACGATGGCCATCACCGAGTTGCGGGCCCCGGCCGGGTTGAGGGGGTTGGGCAGTGTCGGGACCCCGAGCCACCGGTAGCGGGTGTCGAGCGCGCTGGTCGGCACCAGCAGGCTGGCGTCATTGCTGAAGCTGTAGTTACAGCAATAGGGGCTGAACTGGTACGCCACCACCGGGGCGTCGGCGACGACGCGCACCGCGTTGGCCGTGACCGAGGAGGCCGTCATCGGGGCCATCCGGCGTTGCAGCAGGAGCGTCGCCAGCCCGCCGGGCGGGATCGAGATCGAGTCGGCGTTGTTCATGGCCTGCTCGACGATCATGCCGTCGGCGTCCTCGACCTCGGATTGCACGCGCTGAGGCATGGCGAGACCGGCCACCGGCGGGGGCACGGCGACGACCGTGCTCGCGATGAGCGGCATGACCCGCCCCTGCTCGTCGAAGATGCTGACCTCGGTCGGCCCGGCGCTGCTGACGTTGGCCACGACGATGCCCCACGGCGCGCTGGGCGTGCCCTCCTGGCTGCCCGGCTCGTAGGTCAGGTTGGGCAGGTCGACCGCCAGATACTCGCAGCCCTGGTTGCTGCGGCGCTGGGCGGCCGCGGCGCACTGCGGGCTCTGACAGCGCCCGGCGCCACAGACGAGCCCCTCGGGGCACGGTCCGTCCGAGACCCACTGCCCGGGCTGGCAGGTCGCCGCTTCTCCCGTGGGCAGGCAGATCCGCTCCCCCGGGGTGCAGAGCGCGGGGTCGGGCACGCAGTCGATGCCCAAGCAGACCTGATCGTCGTTGCACGGCTGGATGGCCCACTGTCCGTCGACATTGCAGTATTGGCGCACCGGCTCGCCCTCGCTGGGGCAGCGGGTCTCCCCCGGCCGGCACTCGGCGGGCACCTCGCCGCCGGACCCGCCGTCGCCGCCCGCGCCGCCGTCCCCGCCCATGCCGCCGGCGCCGCCATCGCCCCCCTGCCCACCGTCGCCGCCGACGCCGCCCTGCCCGATGTCCGGTCCGCTGTCGGCCGGGTCGACGGGGATGACACCGCCCGCGCCGCCCTCACCGAGTACGCCGCCGCCGGATCCGCCGCTCCCCATGCGGATCCCGCTGTCGTCGTCCGGATCGCCACCGCTTTCCGGTACACAGCCCAGGGCAGACAGCGCCACCACGATGAGCCCCACGAGCGGGCGGCTGCGTGGCCCGCTGATCGCGGGTCTGCGCCGAGGCGACGGGGAGCAGGCAGGAGAAGCGACCATCGATGGACCTCCTTGCGGGCATGGGTCGGGCGCGCCGCGCGATGGGCGGTCTATTACAGCGGTCGAGGCGATGGCAAAGGAAAAATCGACCGCCGAGTCGGCGTCGTGTCCGACCGCCGCCCCTGCGCCCGCAACACATGTGATGGGGTGCCCCGATCGATGACGTCCGCCGACCGGCGTGCCCGCGCCCGGCCGAGCCGCCCGCTCCGCTCGCGCGGGCTCAGCGCCGAAGGCCCGTCACCGCCTGGCGAAGAAGACGCCGATGCCGACCCCGAGCGGCAGCCCGATCAGCGGCAGCCACCACGCCGCCGGGCCGGGCGCCCGCTGGGGCGCATCGGGCTCTGCCGCCGCGCTCTCCGACGCGGCGGTCTCGGGGCTGGCCGCGCGCGCGGGCCCGGCCGGGGGCGCCGCCTTCACCGGCTCCGGCGGGGTGGGGGCCGCCGCCGGTCGAGGGCGGGCTTCGGGCGCGTCCGTCGCCTCGCTCCCCTGCCCGCCAGCCGCCGCGCGGACCGGGATCATGGGCGCCGGCGCGGGCCCCTCACACGGCGCGCAGCCCAGGCCCTTCGCGTCGGCGCAGCGGTTGTCGACCCCCGCGAGCGGACGCGCGGACTTCACGTCGGTCTCGTTGTGGCACAGCGTGCTGCCCCGCAGCGCGGGGGCCGTGCACGGGCTCTCGCCGAAGTGGGCCGCCGCCATCGAGACGCAGCGGGCGGCGAAGGCGGCCACGTCGTCGGCGGTGCTCAGGCGGTGGTCGACCACCAGCCGGTCGTCGTCCCCTCGCCGCTTCACGACGTCACCGCTCGCGACGCAGGCGTAGTTCGGCATGCACCCGGGGATCCCGATGGCGTCGGTGATCTCGGGCGCGCACCGGCGGACGTAGGCGTCGTATACCGCGCTCGCGGCGGCGTTGCCCCGGCCGTATTCGCGCAGGTTGATGTCGTGCCCCTGCGCCCGGACGTCGGGCAGCAGGCCCTCGTGGAAGAGGCTGCCCGCGCAGCCGGAGCTGTAGAGCAGGGTCGTACCCGGCTTCATATCGGGCAGCGTCGGCGCGCACACACAGGGGTCGTACGGGCCCTCGCCTTTCGCCGACGCCTCTGGGGTGGGGTCGCCCTGGACCCAGCCCGTCTGGTTGCCGGTGAGGCTGCTGTCGACGATGGCCGGCATGGCCTCGCAGGCGGCGACCGCCACGCCGGTCCCCGAGATGCTGACCTTCTGCAAGACGGCCCCCGGGCTGCGCAGCCGGGCGCCCGACTCGCACGTCGTCGACGGCACCTCGTCGAAGGCGACCCCGATCGCGACCCGCTCGATGACCGAGCGCACGATCCGCAGGTCGGGCGCCCCGTCGACCAGCACCCCGACCTTGCCCTCGGCGATCCGCGCGTCGAGCAGCGTGGCCCGCGCGCCGGTGACGTGCACGCCCCGCTCGCCGCCCGCGGCGCGCAGGTGGCGGACCACCACGTCGTCGGCCTCGACGGCGACCGCGGTCCCCGCCTCGATCGAGTGGCGCGATCCGTCGAAGGTCGCCCCTTCGCCGCGGATCGTGACGCAGACGCCGCCGGACTTCAGCGGGCCGCTCGACGCCACCTCGGCGCCCGGTCGGCTCAGCAGCTCGGTGCATTGCTCGCAGGTCGCGCACGGCTTGCCGCGGCCGGCCCACGCAGTCGCCGCCAGGGCCAGAACGCCGGCGGCGGTCAGCGCGCCGAGCGCCGCCCGCCTCCGGCTCTTCATTCGCGCGCAGAGCATCCCGCTCATTCTTCGTCTCCGCGATGTCGGGGGTCGATGGTCCGGCAGCCTACCATCATCGGCCGGGGCCGAGCGCCTCGTCGTCGCCGACGGCCCGACGAGCCGGGTTCAGACCCGCTCGTGGGGCATCTTCTCCCGCGGGGCGCGGAAGACCTGGTTGGGGCTGTAGGCCAGCAGGTTGCTGACCTTGCTGGTGTAGACGCAGGCGTAGTGCTGCACCTGCGCTCCGAGCTGGCTGCGCCCGTTCATCTCGCGGAAGACCCGGCCCCAATACGGGTTGAAACGGGCGTCGACCTCCCGCTCGAGGGCCTCGAACTCACGCAGCACCCGGGCTTGCAGCTTGCGCTTCTGGTCCAGCTCGGCGCGGGCGCTCTCCCGCGCCCGATCGACGACCCGGCTCTCGGGCCCGGTCAGCCGCCCGAGGAGCTGACCCATGCGCCCGAGGCTCTTGATGAGGGTGAGCTGGTAGTTGATCGCGTCGTCCAGCCGACGGGCGGCCTCCTCCAGGTCGTGGATCCGGGCGAGATCGGCCTTGTGCTCGTGCGTCAGGCGGATGTTCTCCTCCATCTCCTGCACCACCAGCGCCGTGCGCCACACGCTCGCCTTCCGGCTGCGCACGATGTCGCTGTACATGTGGTCGCCGACGTAGAGCACCTGCGGCCCGCCGAGGCCGAAGCTCTCCTCGAGCACCCGGATGTTGCCCCCCGAATAGACCACACCCCGCTTGAGGCGCCGGGCTTCGCCGACCGGGTTGCCCTCGCTGTCGAGCTCGATGAACGGCCGCTCCTCGTTGAAGAAGCGAGGCTTGGCCGCGCTGACCACCACCGCGTCGAAGTAGTCCTGCCAGATCCGATAGAACGGCATCTCGCCGTCGAGCAGATACTTCATCACCGCGTCGGTGTAGTGCAGCTCGCTGTTGGTCGCGAGGAAGAGCCGCTTGCCGGCCGAGCGCAGCTTGTGCAGCGTCGGCGCGAGGTCGGGATCAGCGACGATGAACTTGGGCACATCGGCGATGATCTCGGCCTTGAGCGAGTTGTCGGCGTGGGCCTCGTCGATGCTTTGCCGCACGTCGTCGAAGAGCTGGCGATAGGTCCACGGCAGCTCGCGCTCCGAGCCCTCGAAGTGTTCGATGATGCCCGCCATCAGCGTCGCTTCGGGCAGCGCGAACAGCGTGTCGACCCAGTGGTAGCGCCCGGAGTTGAGCCGGATGGGGCGGGTGCCGTAGGTCTGGATGCGCTCCGCCTCACCCATCTCGCGGTAGCCGTGGTAGCAGCGGCCGACGTGGCGGTGGGCGTCCATCTTGAAAATGTTGCCCGTCTCTTTGTCGATGACGAGGCCCCGGATGATGAACGACTGGTCGAGCCGGGCTTCGCGGATCTCCTCGGGGTAGCCCCGCTTGGCGATGAGCTTGTCGATGGTCACCCGGATCGACAGCTCGTCCATCGCGGTCTGATGGTACTGCGCGAGGGTGTAGTCCATGTCGAAGCCGATGACCTCGACCCGCGACATGTCGAGGTTGCGGTTGGCGTAGATCCGGCGCGTCGGGTCGGTCTGGGGCTGCGCGTCGAGGATCGCGGAGAGATCCAGCGGGCTGGCCTCGGTGGGGGTCTTCAAGGTGTGCATGCTCCCAAGGCTGCCACCCGGCGGTGGCGAATCGGGCTCAGGATAGCATCGAACCGGTCGCGGCCCCGAATCCGGCTCCGCGGGGGGCCGTCCTCAGGCGGTCGGCACGCCCCAGTCGGGCACCGGCCACCCCCGCCGCCGGGCGACCTGCCGGAGGCGGGGATCGGGATCGACGACCACCGGCCGCCCGACCGCTTCGAGCATCGGCAGGTCGGTGTACGAGTCGCTGTAGAAGGCGCAGTCGCTCAGCGCCACCCCGGCGTCGGCCGCCCACTGCTCGGCGAGCCGGACCTTGTGCGCGCCGTAGCACAGCGCCAGCGGCTCGCCGGTCAGGCGCCCGTCGGCGTCGACCTCGAACCGCGAGCAGAGCCAGTCGTCGAGCCCCAGCCGGGCGCCGATCTGCTCCGAGAGGTAGTTCGAGGCCGTCGTCAGCAGCACCCGCTTCTCGCCCTGCGCGGCGTGGCGGGCGAGCGCCTCCCGCGCGCCCGGGCGCACTTGATGGACGACCTCACGCTCGCAGAAGCGCCGCGTCCGCGCCCGCAGCTCGGCCTCGGGGTGGCCGGCGTAGGCCGCGAGCGCCTCGCGCAGTACGCCCTCCATCTCGGCGATGCCCAGGTGATAGCGCAGGAGCCAGGCGGTCGCCCGCACCACCTGCCAGCGGGTGATGAAGCCGTCGTCATACTCCGACTTGACCCACTTGCTGCCCGAGTTGATGGCGAGGATGGTCCGATCGAGATCGAAGAAGGCGATGCTCATGGGGGCGATCTGCCACGGATGGCCGCAGCGGGTCCAGTCTCCGGGAGCGGACACGGCCCCTGCCCGCCGGACGCCATCGATTCTGGGGGTCGCTTGCCCTATCATCCCGCCATGACAGCATCTCCACTCGACGTCCTGGTGATCGGCGAGGCGATCGTCGACTTCGTGCCTCTGCACCGCGGCCCCCTGCGCGAGACGGAGGGCTTCGAATTGCACAGCGGCGGGGCGCCGGCCAACGTCGCGATCGGTGTCAGCCGCCTCGGCGGCCGGGCGGGGCTCGTCAGCGCGGTCGGGGACGACGAGTTCGGGGCCTTCCTGCTCGGGGCGCTCGCCCGGGAGGCGGTCGACACCCGCAGCGTGCATCGGGTCGAAGGCGCGCGCACCGCGCTGTGCTTCATCACCCTCGATCGGCACGGCGAGCGCAGCTTCCTGCACCGCGGCGGCGACCCCATCCTGCGGCTGGCCCCCGAGCACATCGACCCCGCGGCGGTCGCCGGCGCCCGGGTCGTCAAGTTCAGCGGGGGCCCTCTGCGCAGCGACTCCAGCGCGGCCGCCGTCGAGCGGCTGCTGGCGGGCTGCTCGGGCCTGATCGCGTGTGATCCGGGCGACTTCAAAGGCGCGTGGGCCGCCGCCGACGTGGTCGGCGGTCGGTTGGATCGAGCCCTGGGGCGGTGCCATGTCGTGAAGTGCTCGGCGCCCGAGGCGCTGGACCTCACCGGGGTCTCAGACCCGCTCGCCGCGGCCCGCCGGCTGGTCGAGCGCGGCGTGGAGCTGGCGGTGGTGACCCTGGGGCCGGAGGGCGCTGTCTACGCCCGGGCGCGGGACAGCGGGCACGTCCCGGCGCCGGCGGTCGAGGTGGTCGATACCACCGGGGCCGGTGACGCGTTCATGGCGGCGCTGCTCCTATGCATCGCCCGCGACGAGATCCGCCCGGCGGCCATGGGCAACGAGCGGCTGCAATCCCACCTCGAGCGCGCGTGCGCGGTGGGCGCCGGGGCTGTGACTCGACGGGGCGCGATCGCCGGATTGCCACCGAGAGCAGGATACAGAGCGGGGACATGAGCGAAGAGCCGAGCAGCACACCGGACACCGAGCGGGGGCGAGGGGCAGAGGCACCGGGCGAGATCCCCAAGCAGGGGCTGCGCGACGTGCTGCTGCGGGTCAAGGACGCCATCGACGCCGACAACCTGTCGCTCGCCGCCGCCGGGGTGGCGTTCTACGCGCTGCTGGCGCTCTTCCCCGGGCTGGCCGCGCTGGTCTCGATCTACGGGCTGTTGGCGGATCCGGCCCAGATCGGGGCGGAGCTCGACGCGCTGGGCGGCGTCGTCCCGGCCGAGGTCAACGGCATCATCGCCGGCCAGCTCGGGGCCGTCGCCGGCTCCTCCGACACCGCTCTGGGGCTGGGTATGGCGTTCGGGCTGCTCATGTCGGTGTGGAGCGCCAACAAGGGCATGAAGGCGATGCTCTCGGCCCTCAACATCGTCTACGGCGAGCGCGAGGAGCGGGGGCTGATCAAGCTCAACGCGGTCTCGCTGGGCATGACCTTCGGGGCGACCATGACGGTGGTCGTCGCGCTGATGACGATCGTGGCGGTGCCCATCGCGCTCGAGTTCATCGGGCTCGGCGCCCTCGCGGACATGGCCGTGCGCCTGCTGCGGTGGCCGCTGATCGCGGCGGTCGTCGTCTTCGGCCTGTCGGTGCTCTACCGCTTCGGCCCCGATCGCCGGTCGGCCCGCTGGCGCTGGCTGAGCTGGGGCTCGGTGGGGGCCACCGTGCTCTGGGCCGCCGGATCGGCCGGCTTCTCGTACTACGTGGCGCAATTCGGCAACTACAACGAGACCTACGGGTCGATGGGCGCCGTCATCATCCTGCTGATGTGGTTCTACATCACGGCCTACATCGCCTTGGTGGGCGCCGAATTGAACGCCGAGCTCGAGCATCAGACCCGACGGGACTCGACGATCGGCGACGATCGACCGATGGGCGAGCGCGGGGCGCATGTGGCGGATACACTCGGCGCGCCGCAATGAATCTCGGTGTGTCACGGGTGACGTGCCCGCCTAACATTTGACACGAAGTCACAATTCAGGTGTGCTGGGGTGAGACGCTCGACGTGACGGGGGAGAGATGTCCGGCTCCTTGCGCCCTGCCCGGGACCGATGGCTCGGCCCGCCGCACCCCCATCGAGAGTCGGCCGGGGCACCCCCGATAGAGGCGCCCGACCCCGTCGACCACGCCTTGGGCGTGGTGCGGGCGCTCGTCGACGGCGAGGGGCTGCTGGTCGACTGTGACGACGCCTTCGCGCAGATGTGTGGCGGGCCGCGGGCGTCCCTGGTCGGTCAGCCGGTCGGGCAGTGGCTCGAGGCGCTGGCCGGTCAGCGCTTCGGCGAGTTCTGGACGGCCCTCGCCCGCTCGGGGCGGCTGACGCTCGACAGCGCGGTCTCGGTGGGTGAGCCCCCTCCCCTGCTGACGTTGCAAGCGGCTCGGGTCGAGTGCTGCGAGGGGGCGACGTGCGCGGCGCTCCTCGGCACGAGCCACCCCACGGGCATGCGGGTCCACAACGTCGATCGGACGCGGCTCGAGTTCCTGCTGCGCGAGACCGACGACGCGCTGTTCGATTGGGATCTGGTGAGCGACCGGCTGTGGGTGTCGGCCGGCGGGCAGCGCCTGTTCGACCTCGACGGGCCCGAGCACGAACTCGCCGGCGCGCGCTTCCGACAGTGGATCCACCCCGATGATCTCGCCACGGTGTGGAGCAGCCTGCGCGAGCTGCTGTCGGGGCGCACCTGGCAGATGCAGATCGAGCTGCGGGCGGTGCACGACAGCGGCCGCCAGACCTGGCTGCTCGTCCGCGCCCGCATCGCCGATCGCGCGCCGGACGGGCGGGCGCGGCACCTGGTGGGCACGGCGGTCGACATCACGGCCCGGCGGCGCTTCGAAGGCAGCCTGCGGCGCGAGCGGGATCTGCTCGACGCGGTCATCGGCACCAGCGTGACCGCGCTGATCGTCCAGGATCCGACCGGGGCGCTGGTCTACGCCAACCCCGAGGCGGCCCGCATGCTGGGCTGCACGCGGGCCGAGCTGCTCGGGCGGCTGCGCCGGCCGCAAGGCTGGCCGATGCTCCACCTCGACGGTCGGCTGTGCAGCGCCGACGAGTACCCCCACGAGCGGGTTCTGGCGACCGGTGAGCCCCTGGTCGCCTGCCGCTACCGCATCGACACCGTCGACGGGCGGCAGATCTCGGTCTCGGTCAACAGCGCGCCCACCCGGGACGCCGAGGGCCGGGTCAACCGGGTGGTCTCGACCTTCGAGGACATCACCGAGCGGCTGGCGACGGAGAACGCCCTGCGATCGAGTGAGCGGGCGCTGCGCGAGGTGCTCGAGCGGCTGCCGGTCGCCGTGGGCGTCGTCGCGATGGACGGCCGGGTGCTGGCGTGCAATCAGGCGGTGGAGCGCCTGCTCGGGCTGGACAACGACGCGCTGATCGGCCGCCACATCTTCCAAGAGCAGTGGCCGATGAGCGACGAGTTCGGCGAGCGGGTGCGCTTCCCCGAGCACCCGTTCTTCAGGCCCTGGCGCGATGGGGCCGCGGTGCACGACCTCGTCCTGCGGATCAAGACGAGCGCCGCCTCGCCCCCCCGGTGGGCGCTGGCGAGCGCGGTGCCCCGCCGCGCCCCCGACGGGCGGGTGGTCGACGTGGTCTGTACGCTCACCGACATCACGCCCCGAAAGCAGATGGAGCGCTCGCTCATCCAGGCCCAGAAGATGGAGAGCATCGGCCGGCTGGCCGGGGGCATCGCTCACGACTTCAACAACCTGCTGACGGCGGTGCTCGGAGGCGCCGAGCTCGCATCGCTCGAGATCGACGAGGCGCACCCGGCCCAAGAGGACCTGCGGCGGGTGGTCGAGGCCGCCGAGCGGGGCGCCGCGCTGACCCACCAACTCCTGGGCTACGCCCGCAAGCAGCCGATTCAGCCGCGGGTCATCGACATGGCCGAGATGGTCTCCCGGGCCCTCGGCATGATCGAGCGGCTCATCGGCGAAGACGTCCGGCTGCACTTCGCGCCCCGGGCGGGCATCCGGACCCGCCTCGACCCGGGTCAGTTCGATCAGGTGCTGCTCAACCTCGCGGTCAACGCCCGCGACGCGATGCGCGGCGGCGGGGCGCTGCACATCGAGGTCGACGAGCGCGCCCTCCTGACGAGCGGCGAGCCGCTGCCCGACTCGCCGGCGGTGCTGCGGGTGCGGGACACCGGTGAGGGCATGTCGCCCGAGGTCCTGCCCCGCATCTTCGATCCCTTCTTCTCGACCAAGGCCATCGGCGAGGGCACCGGCCTCGGACTGGCGGTGTGCATCGGCATCACCAAGCAGAATGGGGGGGTCATCGCCGTCGAGAGCGAGCCCGGCCGGGGCACGACGTTCGAGGTGATCTTCCCCCGGGTCCGGGCCCGCGCCGATCCGACCCGGCGCGTGTCGCCGAGCCGCCCGGTGGACGGCTACGGCACGGTGCTGCTCGTCGAGGACGATGGCGCGGTCCGGGAGACGGCCCGCCGGGCCCTCACCCGAGCCGGCTTCTCGGTGATCACCGCCCGGGATGGCCGGGCGGCGCTGGGCATCATCGAGTCGGGGCCATCCCTGCACGGGGTGGTCACCGATGTGGTCATGCCCGATCTGAGCGGCCGGCCGTTGGCCGACGCCATCGCCGAGCACCGCCCGGGCGTGCCGATCCTGTTCACCTCGGGGCACGCCGACGATCTGCTCGGGGAGCACGGGATCATCCGCCAGGGGGTCGACTTCCTGCCCAAGCCCTACACGTCGGACGTCCTCTGCCGGCGGGTGCGGCAGCTCATCTCGCGGCGAACGGACGATCCGTGACCACCGGCGGTGGGCGCGACCCGTCCGACGGGCAGGGACACGTGCGCGCCCAGCGGCTCCATCACATGCTGGAGTCGAGCGACGACGGGCTGTGGGACTGGCGGCTCGACACCGGCGAGATGTTCGTGTCGCGGGGCTGGCAGCGCATGCTGGGCTACGCCGCTTCGCCGGAGCTGGACGGTCGCGCCATCATGCGCCTGCACGGACACCCGGATGACGACGCCCGGCTGCGGCCCCTCTTCGACGCGGTCTATCGCGGTGAGCGGGACGCGTATCAGGCCGAGCTGCGGCTGCGCACGCTCGCCGGCGACTGGCGGTGGATCCTGACCCGGGCTCGGGTCGTCGAGCGCGACGCCGACGGCCGGGCGCTGCGCCTGATCGGGGTCAACCACGACGTCACCGACACCCGGCGCATCTCGCGGGCCCTGCGCACGAGCGAGAGCCGGCTGCGCGATACACTCGACGGGCTGCCCATCGCGGTGGCGCTGGTGGGGCCCGACGGGGCGAGCCTGCACCACAACCCGGCGTTCGGGCGCTTGTCGGGCCTCTCGGGCGACGCGCTGTACGCGCTCGACATCCGGGCGCTGCCCTGGCCGATCTTCGACGAGTCCGGCCGGCGGGTCACCTTCCCGGCGCACGGCGTCTTCGCCCCGTGGGTCGACGGCCGCGCGAGCCGAGGGGTGGTACTGGCCCACTTCCCCGTCGGGGCCGACGAGCCGGTCTGGACGCTCAGCGACTTCGTGCCCCACTTCGGCCCCGACCACACGCTGCGCCACGTCGTGTGCAGCTTCGCCGACATCACGCTGCTGCGGCGCATCACCGCCGGGCTGATGCGCACCCAGCGCTTCGAGGGGCTGGCCCACCTCGCAGGCGCCGTGGCCCACGACTTCAACAACCTGCTGGCCACCGTGCTCGGCAGCGCCGAGGTCGTCGGGATCGGCCTCGCCGCCGACTCGCCCTTCAGAGAGGACCTCGACCGCATCATCGCGGCGGCGCAGCAGGGCGCCGCGCTGACCCACCAGCTCATGGGCTACGCCCGCCGGCAGCCGGGGCTGCCCCGGGTCGTCGACCTCGGCGCCCGCCTCGAGTTGATGCGCGAGACGCTCGCCCGTCTGCTCGGTCGGCGGGTGGCGCTGACCATCGAGCCCCCCCGAGAGCCGCTGCACGTCGTCATCGATCCCACGCAGTTCGAGCAGCTCGTCAGCAACCTGATCGTCAACGCGCGGGAGGCGATGCCCGATGGCGGCCAGGTGCGCATCGAGCTGGATGTCGCACCCCACCTGAGCAGCGCCGACAACCGCCCGATGGTGGTGCTGCGCATCTCGGACGACGGCGAAGGCATCGCGAGCGACGTGCTGCCCCATATCTTCGATCCGATGTTCACCACCCGCCGCCTGGAGACCGGCGCCGGGCTGGGGCTGGCCACCTGCGAGGGCATCGCCCGCCAGAACGGGGGCCACATCGCGGTCGACAGCCGCATCGGCCGAGGGACGACCTTCGAGGTCGCCCTGCCTCGGGCCCGCGGCGACGCCGGCGAGAGCGAAGACCGCCCCCCCGGCCCCCCGCAGACCGAGCGAGCCGTGGCCCTGGTCGTGGAGACCGACCCCCACCTCCGGGCGCTGGCCTGTACGGCGCTCGAGCGCCGCGGCCATCGGGTCCTCATGGCGCCTACGGCCAGGACGGCGGCGGCGGCGGCGACCCGGGTCGACGTCCTCAGCGTCTTGATCACCGCCGACACGCTGCCCGACGGCGACGGGCCGACCCTGGCCCGGGCCGTCGCCGAGCATCACCCGCGGGCCCGCGTCCTCTACGTGTCGAACCCGGCCCAGCACCCGACGTTGGATACCAGAGTGTGGGGCGACGCCTCGTTCATCTTCCGCCCGTTCGGCACCGCCGAGCTCTGCGCCCGGGTGGACGCCCTGCTCACGCGCGCGCTCAGCCGACGCTGAGCGCGCCGCCGCTCAATCCCAGTTGAAGTCGGCCCAGATGGGGGCGTGATCCGAGGCCTTGCTGCCCGGCCGATCCTGGCGCTCCTCGATGTCGATACCGGCCTCGACACACCGCTCGGCGAGCGGGGCGGTGGCGTAGATCTGGTCGATGCGCAGCCCGTCGTTGCCCCGCAGGCCGGGCGGGCGGTAGTCCCACCACGAGTAGTGTCCGCCGCCCGGGTGGTGCGTGCGGAAGGTGTCGACCAGCCCCCAGTCGACCACCCGGGCCAGCGCCTCGCGCCCGGGCAGCGCGCACATTGCGGTGTCGCGCCACTTGTCGGGCCGGTCGACGTCGAGATCGGTCGGCGCGATGTTGAAGTCTCCGCACAGCACGAGCGGCTGGGCCGGATCACAGCGCTGGTCGAGCCAGCGCACGAGCCGGTCGTACCAGCTCAGCTTGTAGCTCCACTTCTCGCTGCCGAGCTTGCCCCCGTTGGGCACGTAGAGGTCGACGATCCGCACCCCGTCGATGGTCGCCGCCACCATGCGGGCCTGGGGGTCATCGACCCCGTCCCCGAAGCCCCGCACCACGTCCTTCGGCTCGTCGAAGGAGAGGATCGCCACCCCGTTGTAGGTCTTCTGGCCGTAGACCGTGCACGCGTAGCCCAACGAGCTGATGGCGTCGAACGGAAAGTCCGCCTCGACGCACTTCAACTCTTGCAGGCACACCACATCCGGCTCGTGGGCGTCCAGCCAGTTGAGCACCCGGTCGTACCGGGCGCGGATGGAGTTGACGTTCCAGCTGACGACCTTCATCTCACCTCTCGTCGCGCATCGGCGGCGGGGCCCCGTCCCGGCGGGAGCCGCCGTACCACCAGTCGATCACATGCATCGCCGGCTTACCTCGGGGGGTGTAGCCGGTGTCTTCCAGGCCGCCCATGCCGAACCAGTTCCAGACGTAGAGCCCGGCCAGCAACGGCTCGGCGTGCCACGCCCGGAACATCGCCCGATAGCAGCGGAGCTGCATCTGGGGGTCGGGGCGGCCGACCGTCTCGTGATCCCAGGGCCGGGCCGCGGCGAACGGCGTGCTGGGATAGCCGATCTCGGTCAGGATGAACCGCTTCCCGGTGATGCGCGCCCAATGCCTCACCCGCTGGACGAACGATTGCCAGCCTTCGAGCAGCGCCGCCTCGTCTGTCGGCGGCGGCGGCTCGCCCGGCCGGGCCGCCTCGACCAGCTTGTGGTAGCCGTTCAGCCCGGCCACGTCCAGGGCGTCCCAGAACTGCACCGGCTCGAAGTGATCCCAGTTGGCCGAATAGGTCAGCCGCCCCGGGAACAGCGACCGCACCTCGCCGATGAGGGCCCGCCATCGATCGACGTGGCGCTCCATCGACACCAGCTCGCTGCCGACGGCGTACAGCCCGACCCCCTCGGTGGCGCCGAGCCGGGCGTAGTGGCGCACGAAGTGGCGGTAGGCGGCCCACCACCGCTCGGGCTCGGCGGGCGCCAGCGTGCCCCGCCACTCCTTCGGGCGGCGCTGACGCACGTGCACGATGGGCATCAGGAAGACCCGCAGCCCCCGCTTCCGGGCGGCGCCGATGACCCAGCGCAGCGTCTCGTCGTCGGTCTCGGGGCCGGGGGCCAGGGTCGAGGCCCGCACGTCGACCTGCTGCCAGCGGGTGACGAGCTGCACGTCGGTGACTCCGGCGAACGGCATCTCGTCCAGGAAGGCGCCGTAGCTCGCGCGGCGGTACTCGGCGTCGGCGCCCTTGATGAAGAGCCCCAGCGACGCGCCCCGGCGGAAGCCGGCCCCCCGGGCGCGCGGCGTCGGCAGGCCGGCGGTGGGGGCCGCGGCCCACGTCGGGCGGGGCCACCCGGTGACCGCCAGACCGCCGAGGCCCGCCAGGGCGCCCAGCGCCCGGCGGCGCGTCAGCGCCATGCGGGGGTCGAACACCGCTGGACGCTAACACGAGCCGCGGCCCGCGCGCGACGGCTGCTGCCATCGGCGGCTCAGGGGGGCGTGCCGGGCGCGCAGAAGACCGGTGGCACGCCGGCGGCGGTGTCGCTCGTCAGCAGGAAGACGTGATCCCCGGCGGCGAAGACGACGTCGCCTCGGGGCGTGACGAGGCGCCCGTCGCGATAGATCGCCGCGATGACCATCGCCGGGGGCAGCTCGACGTCGGCCAGGCGCCGCCCCACGATCGGGGTGGTGGGGGTCAGGTACACGTCGAAGGCCCCGCTGCCGGGCGGGGCGGCGCCGGAGAACTCGATGCCGATCGGCGGCTCGGGCGGCACCGGCTCGAGCAGGCGCAGCAGACGAGCGAGCGGGATGATCGTCAGCCCCTGGATCGTGGTGCCGACGATGACCACCACGAAGACGATGTCGAAGACCAGCCGACCGCCGGGCACGCCGAGCTGCAGCGGCACCATCGCCAGGATGATGGGCACCGCGCCCTTGAGGCCGGCCCACGAGACGATGAGCTGCTCGGCGGTGTCGAAGCGGTGGCGCCCGGTCAGGCGGGCGAGCGGCTCGAGCACCAGGAAGACCGAGGCCGGGCGGGCGATCAGGATGAGCGCCGCGGTGATCGCCAGCGCGGTGGGCAGGTTGTCCACCAGGCGCCCGGGCGTCGCCACCAGCCCCAGCAGCAGGAACATCGCGATCTGGCCCAGCCAGGCGGCCCCGTCCATGAATTGGCGGATGTCGGAGCGGTGCGAGAGCGGTCGGTTGCCGAGCACGAGGCCCGCCAGATAGATCGCGAGGAAGCCGTTGCCCCCGACGAGGTTGGCCCCGGCGTAGGCCGACAGGCCGCCGGCGAACGCCAGGATCGGGTACAGGCCGGCGGTCTCGACCCGCACCCGGTTGATCAGGGCGCCCAGACCCCGGCCGGCGGCGAACCCCACGCCGGCCCCGAGGGCGAGCTGCACGATCACCCCGCCGATGAGGCTCCACCCGCTGAGCGTGCCGCCCACCGCGGAGGTCGCCAGGGCCATCGTGAGGTAGATGCTGATGGGATCGTTGGTGCCCGACTCGGTCTCGAGCACGCCCCGCAGGCGCTCGGGCAGACCCTGCCCGGCGAGCACGCTGAAGACCGCCGCCGCGTCGGTGGGGGCGAGCACGGCGCCGAGCAGCAGCGCGGTGGGCCAATCCAGCGGGCTGACCAGGACCGCGACCGCCGCGATGAGCAGCATCTTGACGATGACGCCGACCGTGGCCAGCAGCCCGCCGGGCACCAGCGAGGCCCGAAAGAGGCGGGCGTCGGTGTCGAGGCCGCCGGAGAACAGGATCGTGGCCAGCGCGAGCAGCCCGACGCCGTAGCCCAGATCGTAGTCGACGAAGCTGACGCCGCCCGGGCCACCGGGGCCGGCCAGCATGCCGATCCCGACGAACAGCACCAGCGCCGGCACCCCGAAGCGGCGGGCGAAGCGCGTGCTGAGCACCGCGGCGACGGTCAGCAGACCGCCGGTGAGCACGATGGTGTCCATGGGAGGCGAGGAGAACCCCGGCGGCCGCCGAGGTCAAGGGGGTGGGCGAGGGGCGCGGTGCCTCTAGCAGAGACCGGGGAAAGTCGCGGTCTCTCGTTCGGCGCAGCAGGTGTACTTTCCCCGGGATCTGCCAGCCCTTCAGGCGTCCTCGGCGTCGGTGTCCGCGTCGGTGCCCGGCAGCAGGCCCTCCTTCGCGTAGCGCTCGAGCTTGCGATAGAGCGTCTTGCGGTCGATGCCCAGCGCGTCGGCGGTGGCCGTCTTGTTGCCGCCGATGACCTCCAGCGCGTGCAGGATGTAGCGCCGCTCGAGGTCGGCCAGGGGCACCAGATCGTCGGGGCTCTCGGCGTCGAAGCCGCCGCTGCGCCGAGGCGCGTCCCGCAGGCGGGCCGGCAGATCGTCCACCCCGATGTGATCGAAGCGGGCCAGGGCCACCGCCCGCTCGATGCAGTTCTGCAGCTCGCGCACGTTGCCCGGCCAGTGCCAGCTGCTCAGCCGCTCGGCGGCCTCCCGCCCGATGCCCTTGACCGGGGCCCCGTAGCGGGCGGCATACTGCTCGAGGAAGTGCTGCGCCAGCAGCAGCACGTCCGCCCCCCGGCTGCGCAGCGGGGGCAGCTCGATCTGCACGACGTTGATCCGATAGTAGAGATCCTCCCGGAAGCGGCTGGCCGCGACCTCGTCCTCCAGCGAGCGGTTGGTCGCCGTGACCAGCCGGGCGTCGAAGGCGACCTCACGATCACCGCCGACCGGGCGGACCCGCCCCTCCTGGAGCGCGCGCAGCAGCTTGGCCTGCATGCCCGGCGGCATCTCGCCGATCTCGTCGAGGAAGAGCGTGCCCCCGTCGGCCCGCACGAACAGCCCGTCCCGCGCCTCACGGGCGCCGGTGAAGGCCCCCCGGGCGTGGCCGAACAGCTCGCTCTCGAGCAGGTTCTCGGGCATCGCCGCGCAGTTGACGGCGACGAACTCCCCCTCGTTGCGGGGGCTCATCTCGTGCAGCGCGCGGGCGACCAGCTCCTTGCCGGTGCCGCTCTCGCCGGTCACGAGGACCGAGGCCGTCGTATTGGCCAGCCGCTCGACCAGATCGTAGACCCGCCGCATGCCGGCGCTGCGGCCCACCATCGGGCCGAAGTGCTCGGTCTGACGCACCACGCGCCGCAGCCGCACCAGCTCGTCGGTGAGCTGGCGGTGGCGGATGGCCCGATCGAGCGTCAGCGCGAGCTGATCCGGTTCGAATGGCTTGGTGATGTAGTCGTAGGCCCCGGCGCGGATGGCCTCGATGGCGGTGTCCATGCTGCCGAAAGCCGTGATGAGGACCACCGGGATGTCCTCCCGGTTGGCCACGATGCGCTCGCACAGATCGAGGCCGCTCATCCCGCCGAGGCTGAGGTCGGTGACGACGACGTCGAAGTCGGCGGTCGACAGCTTGTCCCACGCGTCGGTCGCCGTGCGGGTCGTGACCACCTCGTTGCCCCGTGATTCGAGGTCGGCGGCCACCATGTCGCACATCGCGCGGTCGTCGTCGACGACCAGTATTCGACCCTTCATGCGGTCTCCCCGAGGCGGGCGTGTTCGTCGAGCATACGGATGAGATCCTGGAAGTCGAAGGGCTTGTCCAGCATGCGCGCCCCCAGCCGCTGGGCGGTGGTGCGGGTGTGGCTGCTGGCGAACCCGGAGATGACGATGACGGGCAGATCGGGCGCCAGTTTGCGGATGCGCTGTATCGCCGTCAATCCGTCCATCACCGGCATGCGCACGTCGCTGATCACGGCGTCGGGCAGCCCCTCCTCGGAATGGGAGAGGCGCTCGATGCACGCGCACAGCTCGGCGCCGTCGGACACGGTGATGACCTCGACCCCGTTGCGGCGGAGGTCGAGCGCCAGCAGACGACGCATCTCGGGCTCGTCTTCGGCGACGACCACCCGGCTGATATCGATGGGCCGGGCCTGGGGTTGCTCTCTCACGGCTCCACCCTCCGGAGCCGAGCTGTAACTCTCTCTCTCATGTCCCTTCGGGCTCGCGCCCGCCTCCTCTCGTCGGCTCAGCTCGCGTCGTCCGGCGCGGGCTCCTCGCTCTCGAGGGTCCGCAGCGCGGCCACGACGTCGGCCAAGCGGTTCGCGCGGCCGCCGGCCATGTTCTCTTCGGTCGACACCATCAGGCGGCGCTCGTCCAGCGCCCACCCGCGAAGGATGCGGCGGCGGGTCCGGTCGTCCAGCGCGGGGTCGTCGAGCACGTCCGTCGGCCGGTCGTAGACCCGCGCCGGATTGGCCAGGGCCGCCCGGCGTCGATCGTCTGCTGCATTGGATATCGGATCACTGCGTGTCGTCGCGTCGATCATCATCGGTTGCTCCTCGCGTCGCCGACGAGCTCCCGAACCAGCCGCACCTCGCGGGGCTCGAGGATCACGTCGATGCGTTCGTTGACGACATCACCCCGGGCGATGTCGATGACGTCTTCTTCGCCCTTGCCGATGCTGGTCAGGCGGTCGCGGTCGACGCCGTTGTCCTCCATGACCTGGCGGACGGCGAGCGCGCGGGCCTGGCTCAGCATGAGGTTGTCGGTCGGGTGCCCGGCGGCGTCGGTGTGCCCGACGACCTTGATCGAATACTCGGGGAAGTCGTCCAGGATGTCGGCCAGCGTCACCAGGGCCTGCCTCTGATCGGGCCGCACCGACTCGTCGTCCTCGGGGAAGTAGCCGATGAGCGACAGGCTGATGTCACCCTCCGAGATCACCGGTGTGCCGACCCGCAGCAGGCGGTTGAGCAGCTCGTCGCGCCGGGCCTGCAAGCGCTCTTCGAGCGCGTCGGCCCGATAGCGGGGCAGCGCCTCTTCGTACGCGTCGCGGGCCAGTCGGCTCGCCTCGGTGGCGCGGTCGACCGCCTGCTGATAGCGGGCCTGGCCGTAGGACCGGGCCGCCTCGTCGTAGGCCAGGCTGGCCTTGGTGAACAGCAGCGGAGCCCGGGTCTCGGCCCCGACCTCGTCCGCGCGGCCCATGTCGACGACCGCGGTGTCCAGGGTGTACTCGGCCTTCTCCCGATCGTTGGTCGGCATCGGGCGCGCCCCGGCGGTCACCGCGTCACCGCGGGCGGCGACGATGGACGCCTGGAGCGCGTCGGCCCGGCCCTCGACATCGGCCAGCGTCTGCTCGCGCTCGGCGACCGCGGACCGGGCCTCGGCCAGAGCCTCGGCCTCCTCGGCGGCCTTGTGCCGGGCGACTGCGGTGCGCCAGTGGATGTCGGCCAGCCGCAGGTTGTGGGCCCGGGCGACGGTGTCGCCCTCTTCGTGAGCCCTCTGGGCCCGCTCGTAGGCCGCGTCGGCCTTGGAGACCGGGCCGGGCTGGCCGTCGGCGACGGCCTCACCCATCGGCGATGCCCGATGGTCATTCCATCGGGTCATGGCGTCGGTGGGCGGCGGCGCGCTGGCGCAGGCGGCCAGGAACAGGGCCGAGGCGGCCAGCAGAGGGGCGACGGAGAGGCGGCGGAAGATGGAGGTGTGGTTCGACATTACTGGCCTCGCTGTTGGGTGCGTGCGTTGTGGCGTTCGAGCAGGGTGACGTTGGTGCGGGCGTCGGCGATCTGCCGATCGAGGGCGCGCGCGGTGTTGCGCGCTTCATCGGTCTCGTGGCGGACGCGGGCGAGCGCCAGGCGGGCCTCGATGAGGCCTCGCTGGGCGTCGAGCCGGGCCCGCAGCCGGTCGACGGCGTCGTCCTGGCCGTAGCTCGCGTGGCTCGTCGCCGCGCGCAGCCACGCCTCGAACGAGGCCAGCTCGCCGGTCACATGTCGGGCATGGGGGTCGGCGCGCAGGCGCTCGGCCGCGTCGCGGTAGGCGTCGAGGTCACCGGGCGCCGCCGGGGCGTGCGCCGGGATCAGGATCGTGCCCACGCCGGCGGCGAGCGTCAGGATCAGGGCGGCCGGCCGGAGCGCGTGGGAGAAGAGCGGGCGTTGCCTGCGCGTTCGTGTCTGCATGGGTCCTCCTTCGATGGGGATGCGCGGCGAGACAGCGTCTCGGGTCACTGACGCACTCATGGGTTTGCAGGAGCCATGCCGGGCCCCGAGCCAAGGCATTCCGAGGCCGATCCGGCGGTCTGTGCCCACTCAGCGGGCCACCCCGTGAGGCAAAACGCCCCGCGCCGGGTCAGGGAGGGGCGATAGTCGGCGGGCAGGGCGGCCGCGCCCGGCGGTGCGGCGGGGATTGGCGGCTCCGAGCGGCGGCCCGCCATTTGCACTGTCTGCGTCGCGACATCAACCCGACCGGCGGATCGCGCGCGTCACGCGCCGCGGGCCCGTCGGCGCAGACTCTATCGGAGCACCACGACACATGGAGAATCGCTTCACCGACGCGGCAGGCATGCTGCTGGACGAGATGCAGAGCTGGTACGAAGGCCTGATCACGATGCTGCCCAACCTCGCGATCGCGCTCATCGTGACCGTCGCCGGCTGGTTCGTGGCCAAGGGGCTGGGGCGGCTGGCCGATCGGGGCCTCAAACGGGTGCTCAAGCATCGCGAGATCGCGAGCCTCCTCGGCCTCGTGGTCCGGGTGGCCGTGCTCGCCGGGGCGCTCTTCGTGGCGCTCGGGGTGCTCGAGCTCGACAAGACGGTCACCTCGCTGCTGGCCGGGGTCGGGATCCTCGGCTTCGCGTTGTCCTTCGCCTTCCGCGACATGGCGGCCAACTTCATGTCCGGGGTGGTGATGGCGGTCCGCCGCCCGTTCGAGGTGGACGACGTCGTCGAGACCAACGGCGTCTTCGGCGTGGTTCAGAACGTCAGCCTGCGGGAGGTCCTCATCCGGCAGTTCGACGGGCGGGAGGTCATGATCCCCAACCGGCTGGTCTTCGAGGATCCCATCATCAATTACACCCGCACGCCCGACCGGCGGGTCGACATCGAGGTGGGGGTCGCCTACGGGGATGATCTCGACGAGGCCCTCGAAGCGGTCTCGGGCGCGCTGCAGGACGTGAAGCATCGCCACACCGACAAGCCGGTGCAGGTGCTGCTCACCGGGTTCGGCGGCAGCTCGATCGACATGGTGGGTCGCTTCTGGATCAAGAACAGCAAGGCGGACAACTTCACCTTCCTCGAGGCGCGCTCGGACGCGATCCGCCGGGTCAAGCGCGCGCTGGACGACGCCGGCCTGACCATCCCCTTCCCCATCCGCACGCTCGACTTCGGCGTCGTGGGCGGCGAACGGCTGGACGAGGTCCTGCCCTCGCGGTTCTACGCCGGGGCCGACGGCCGCCCGAGCGGCGACGAGGACGGCGCGAACGGCACCAACGGCGCCAAGGGCCCGAACGGCAGCAACGGACACGGGTCGTGGTCCGAGCGGGGAGACGACGATGACGGGCGCCGGCACATCGGCCCGCCGCCGTTGACCCACTGAGCCCGGCGCGTCCGGGCCGGGGCCGGGGCCGGGCAGCGCCCTCCCCCTCGACGCCGACCCCCCGTCATGTCAGATTCTGCCCGCTTGTATTCGAGTACCGCCTCTGGGAGCGAGAAACGCATGTCAGACACCAAACCGCCCACCCATCCTCCAGATGGCTCTCCGCGCGAGCTCGATCAGCGGCTGCGGTACGTCGCCCGTCTGGAGACGGTGGGTCAGCTCGCCGCCGGCTTCGCCCACGAGCTCGGCACGCCGCTCAACGTCGTCCTGGGGCGGGCCCGGATGATCAGCCGGCGGCAGGTCGAGGGCGACGCGGCGGTGGAGTGCGCCGACATCATCATCGAGCAGGCCCGACGCATGACCGAGCTGGTGCGGGCCCTGCTGACCTTCGCCCGCTCGCGGCCCTCTCCCACCGACCAGCTCGATCTCGATGGCGTGGTGGAGCGGGCCTGCCGCCTGCTGACCCCCATCGCCCACAAGCGGCGGATCGACTTCGTGATCGAGCCCGACGACGAGACGCGCCGGGTCCGGGGCGACAGCGGGGCGCTGCAACAGGTGCTGGCCAACATCGTCATGAACAGCCTCGACGCCATGCCACAGGGCGGTGAGGTGCACGTGAGCACGGTGACCGGGCATCGGGCGCACCCCGACAGCGGCGCCGAGCAGGCGTGGCATGGCATCCGGGTCGTCGATCGAGGCCCCGGCGTGCCGCCCGAGCTGCGGGAGCGGGTGTTCGAGCCCTTCTTCACCACCAAGGACGTCGGCGCCGGCACCGGCCTGGGGCTGAGCGTGGCCTATGGCATCGTGCGGGACCACGCCGGCTGGATCGCCATCGACGACGCCGACCCCGGGCCGGGCGCGGCGGTCACGATCTGGCTGCCGCCCTCCACCTGAGCCACCCGGGCCACACTCAGCCACCCCCCGCGACCACCGGACACGCCCCGAGCTGCTCGGCGACCGCCGCGCCGATCCGGGTGAAGACCGCCGGCTGCCCGATCGGCGCCGGCACCGTATGCTGCCCCGCGTCGAAGCGCTCGCCGCTCCACAGATGCTGCCAGCCGTCGTCGGGCAGGACCACCGGCACCGCGTCGGCCCCCGGCTCGAGCACCGGGGCGACGATGACATCCCGCCCGACCATGAACTGACGATCCAGCGCCCGGGCCCCCGGCAGCGTCGGATGATGCAGCCACATGTGCCGCACGACGGGCCAGCCCCGGGCCTCGGCCTCGGCCATGAGCCCGGCGCGATAGGGCATCCAGCAGCGGTGCAGGCGGGCCATCGCGGCGAAGTGATCGATCACCTCCGGGTGATGAAACTGCGCGTTCATGTCGGGCCGATTGCCCTCGTGGGTCCGGTAGACGACAGTGAACGCCGCCATCTCGGCCCACCGCTGATGCAGCTCGACCGAGCGATGGTAGTCCCGGATCGGGTGGGTGATGGTGGTGTAGCCGCCGATGTCGGCGTGGTTGAGCGACAGGCCCGACATGCCGCCCGACAGCAGCCCGATCAGCGCGCTGTGCAGGCCGTCCCGGCGATCCCAGCTCACGAGCTGATCCCCCAGCCAGAACAGCGTCGAGTGCGTCGGCGAGGTGCGATAGCCGGCCCGGGTGAAGAAGACCGCGTCCCCTTCCCGGCCGGCGCGGCGGATGGCCTCCCGGTTCAGCGCAGCCCACTCTGCCGGGTAGGCGTTGTGGAACGCGGCCGGGTCGACCTGCGGGTCGTGCAGCACCCCGTCGAACGGCAGCCCCTCGCCGAAGTCGGCCATCCAGCCCGAGGCGCCCGCGGCCAGCACCTCGTCCGCCAGCACGTCGAGGAACCACGCCCGGCCCTCGGGGTGGGTCAGGTCGAGCAGGCCGGCCGAGAAGCTGGTGTTGGTGATCATGTAGGGGCCGCCGTCGGCGTCGCGGACGAGGTAGCCCGCGTCGCGGGCCTCGCCGAAGAGATCCCGGGCGCCGTCGCCCCGCCCGGCCGCGTCGACCAGGAACGGGTTGACGTAGGTCATGACCCGGGCGCCCTCGGCGGCGAGGTCGCTCACCAGCCCCTCCCAGCCGGGGTAGTGGCTGCGATCGAGGGTCCACGACCACCAGAGCTGCTTGCCGAAGCTGGTCTTGCGCTGGCCGACCCAGTCCTGGAGCCAGAATGCGGCCACCGGGGTGTCCGCCGCCTTCAACGCCGACCCGATCGCGCGCACCCGCTCGGTGCCGCCCTGCATGCCGATGACCGCGCCCCGGTGGATCCACTCGGGCAACGCCTTCATGCGCCCGGCGACCGCGGTGTAGGCCTCGATCAGCGCCAGCGGGGTGGCGCCCCGGTAGAACGAACCCCGCATGCGGGGGGCGAGCAGCGAGACCACCGCCGCGTCGGGCCGGCGCAGATCGAAGCGGCTGACGACGTCCTCTTCGAGCGCGAAGCCCTGCATCGTGCTCGTCAGGTACCAGGGCATCGCGACGTAGGTCGTCGCCCACGAACCCCCGGCGCCGTCGGCGGTCAGATCGGCGCCCAGCGTCAGCGGCTGCAAGCCGCGGCCGATGCCTTGCTCCGAGACGACGATCGGCAGATCGCGCCCCTTGAGATCGAGGTGGGTGAAGCTCTCCCCGAAGCCGAAGAAGCCCTCGTCAGGCGCGCTCTGCTTGACGAGCACCACCCGGTTGGGCGCGCGATCGTCCCCGATGGCCAGGGCGATGTCGAACGTCAGCCGCCGGTCGCCGCGGGCGGCGAGCACCACCCGATAGGGCCAGGGGGTGCCCCCGCAGTCCAGCGTACCTTCGATGATGCCCGGCCGATCGGCGCGCAGCGGCGCGACGCGATCGACCCGCTGATCGACGCAGCGCCCGTCGATGTCGTCGTCGACCGAGGCCATGCCCCGGGCGTCGTGCAGCTCGGCGACGCCCCGCGCCGCGGCGACGAAGGCCCGCCCGGGCACGCTGGACCAGATGAGCTGTGGCCCGTGGGTGATGCGGAGCTGGGGGCCGTCGTCGGTGTCGGCGATGACCGCCTCGAAGCCCTCGCCGAGCTCGACGGCCCGACCGAGTACGCCGTCGGCCAGCGCCAGCGATCCGTAGGGATCGGCCTCGAGCCAGTGAGCGTCGCGCAGGCCGAGCCAGAGCGTCAGGGCGAGGGCGCCGACGACCAGGATCAGCGAGCCGATGAGGGCGACCCGAACGAGGACGCGGCGGGCGCGGCGCAGAGCGGACATCGGGCCTCCGGGGGGCGAGCGGCCGCCAGTCTACACCGGCCGCGCGCCGGATGGGCGGCTCAGGCGGGCCAGCGGGCGACCGCGACCTCTCCGAAGCGGCGGCCGAGGGCCGCGCGCAGCGCCGGGTCGTTCGCATGCGCCCGCAGCAGCTCCCGGGCGGCCGCGGCGGGCGGCGCCTCGACCGTCGCCAGCAGCGCCCCCAGCGCCGCGTCCTGCAAGCGCACGTCGCCGCTGCGCAAGCCGAGATCCAGGGCCCGTTCGAGGTGCCCCCGCGCCGCGTCGGGGCGACCCTCGGCGTGCAGCGAGCGCCCCAGCTCGCAGGCCGCCCGACCCACGATGGCCGGCGGCACGGCCCCGGGCACGTCACTCTGCGCCAGCGTCGACCGGAAGAGCGCGCGGGCGCGGGCGCGCTCGCCGAGGTGCTCGAAGAGCTGCCCCGCCATCAGCCGGCTCTGGGCCAGCACCGGGCCGCCGACCGCCTCGGCCGCATCCAGCGCTTGACCGGCCAGCCGGCGGGCGTCGTCGGCGCCGGACGGCTCGCGGGCTGCGGCCAGCGCCTGCTCGAGCCGGGCGATGACCCCCACCTCGGTCGCCCCGGTGCGGTGGGCCAGCGCGGCGATGTCGTGCGCGATCCGGCCCGCCCGGCGGTGCTCGCCCTGGCCCAGCGCGTCGGCCTGGACCCGGCGCCCGGCCTCCAGCGCGACCTCGAGATCGTCGGCGTCGACCGCCCGGTCGAAGGTCTGCTGCCACGCGGCGCGCGACCCGTCGGCCGGATCCAGCGCCGCGCGCAGGCGGGCGGTGGCCAGCGCGAGCGGGCCTCGCAGGCCGTGTTCGACGGCCTCGGCCTGCGCCCGGGCCCGCTCGAGCAGGGTCAGGACCTCGCCCAGCCGGTCGGGCGCCGTGCGCAGCTCGGCGTCCACCGCCACCAGCTCGGCGTGGCGTCGGATCAGGGTCTCGGGGTGCACCTCTCGGGGGGGATCGGCGAGGCAGGCCGACAGCGCCTCGATCAGCGCGGTGGCGGCGCCCTGGGTGCGCCGGGCCGCCTCCCACGGGGCGTCGTCCGCCAGCCGGCCCTCGGCCTCGCTCAGCAGAGTGAACAGCCGCTCGTGATCGGCGGCGCCCTCGACGAAAGGCCGCAGCATCGCGCGGAGCTGGGTTCGAAGGCTCTCGTCGGCCCGCAGCCGCCGCTCGCTCTCGACGAGGCTCTGGCTCAGCAGATCGACCGAAGCGGCGGCCCGCTCGAGGGCCGGCGCGAGGCGCCGCGCGAGGGCCAGCGGATCGACGAGGCCGTCACCGGCCGTGGACTGCGCGAGCGCGTCGGCCAGGCCCTCGAAGATCGCCCGGTGGTGCGGCAGATGTCCGGCGAGCCGACGCAGCGCTTCGGGCTCGATCGCTTCGAGCGCGTGCAGGAGTCGATCGATGACGTCCATGGCTCGGGTCGGTCTCCGTCGGCGGCGTCACCCCGGACAAGCTCAAGGGACGGACGTCGCAGCGCCGGCCCTGGTTTCACCCAGCGGGCGGCGGTCGCGGCCGAAGAGCCCCACCAGGACGCTGTCGCCGTCGGGGGCCACCCGCAGGCCGCCGTAGCGGGCGTCGACGTAGAGCTCGGCGCTGCCCTCCTCGAAGAAGTAGGACTCCGCGCCCAGCCGGGTCCGCCGGGCGCGCACCCGGTAGCGCAGCCGGACCTCGTCGTCGGCCAGCGGCCGGCCGTCGTCCAGCCGGCGCAGCGCGCCGACGCCGTCGGGGGCCACCCCGAGCACCACGCGCCCGTCGTCGGGCCACGGCGGATCCTGGAAGTCGATGCGATCGGTGATGGCGTAGCGCAAGATCATGTAGTCGCCCTGCATCAACGACCGGGGATCGACCGGCGCCAGCTCGAGCAGGACCAGCCGCCCATCGACCAAGGTCGCCTCCTTGGCCGCGATCAGCCAGCCGACGAGCCCCAGGACGAGGGCCAGCCCCAGCGCGATCAGCGGGCGGTTCATCGCGCCCCCCGCCGGCGCAGGAGCAAGCGCGCGAGCAGGACGAGGGCGCCGGCGCCGGCCAGCGCGCCGGCCTTGGCGAAGAGGGTCAACTCCATCTGGTAGTACCAGGCGCCGAGGAAGCCGGCGAAGAAGAAGACCGCCCCGCCGAACAGGACCGGGTGCCCCCGGTGGACCGCGACGAGGACCGCCAGCGCGGCGGCGGCGACCCCGGGTGTCGAGCGGGCGATCACGACGGCGGCCGCCAGCAGCGCGAAGGCGGCCACGAGGCGCCCCGCGCTCTCCGGCCGGGGCCGGATCAGGCCGTGGTCGGCGGCGATGGCGGCGATGGCCACGGCCAGCGGCAGGACGACGCCCGCGCCCCCGGCGGTCACGAAGTCGTCGGCCAACCAGGGCAGCGACAGCGTGGCCAGCGTCGCGGCGAGCCCGAAGCCCAGCGGCAGGTGCAGATCGGCCCAGCGGCTCGCCTGGATGCGGGTCTCGAAGCGGAAGACCGCCCACAGGCCGCCGCCGACGGCGGTCAGCGCCGCCGCGACGGCCCACGGCGAGCGCCCCGAGATCTCGAAGGCGAGCGCGGCGAGCCCCAGGGCGCCGATCAGGGTGCTCAGGAAGCGGTGCACCGGGTCGGGCATCGCGACGAGCAGCGCGCCGCCGAGCGCCGCGGCGGCGAAGCCACCGGTCACGACGCCCTCCTGTTCGGCGGCGAAGCCGATGACCAGGGCGTGCCCGGCGACGCTCACGCTGAGCGCGAACTGGGTGCGGAAGACGCTGCCCGGCCCCGCGGTGCGGCGAAGCGCGACGCCGACGCCGATCGCGACGAGGCCGGTGAAGACGCCCATGCTGCCGTTGGCCAGATCGAGCAGGATCGCCAGCACGAGCAGGATGATCGCGCACAGCCACGCCCCGAAGCCGACCAGCGCCCGGATGGCCCACGGGGACTCGCCGCCCTCGTCGTCATGCGCGTTCAGCGCGGCGCGGGCCGCCTCGGGGTCGATCCCCGCCTCGCGCAGCAGCGCGCCCACCGTCGGGCGGCGGATGACGGGCCCGTCCACCATCAGCGGGCCCCCGCGCGCCACATGCGGCGCAGCCAGGTCGCCGCGCCGCCGACCTGCCCCACGACGGCGAACGCGAGCAGCAGCAGGCCGCCCTGCTCGAGATCCCAGGCCTCGAAGACGACCCGGGCGAGGGCCACGGTCACCAGCACGATCGCCGACGTCAGCGCCGCGGTCGCCAGGACCAGATCGATCGGCCGGCGGCGCCCGACGCCCAGGCTCCACCCGCCGCCCACCAGCGCGACCGCGACGCCGAGCAACGCGGCCCACGACTGCTCGCCGCCGCCGTCGAGGATCGCGACGAGCCCGGCCACGGTCAGCGCGGCGTAGCACCCGACGCCGAACACCCGCACCAGCCAGCGGGCCGGCCGGCGGGCTTCGGGCAGCGCCTCGGCCACGGCCCAGGCCAGCGCGGGCGGTCCGGCCACCATCACCCACTGCGCGATCTCGCCCGGCCGCCCGTCGGCCCCGGCGCTCACCGCGCCCTGCTCGATGGCCAGCCACAGCGCCAGATCGCCGACGAGTACCCACAGCGCGATCAGCGGTTCGAAGCGCGAGGCGAGCACCCACGGGACGAGCAGCCCGGCCCACGCCGCGAAGAGCGTCCAGGCGTCGGCGCCGGTCTGATAGACCTGCCCGTAGACCGCCAGCAGCGCCCCGGTCAGCCCGCCGGCGGCGGTCAGCGCGACCCGGCCCGAGCGGCGGTCGGGGGCCCACAGCGCCCAGCCCCCGGCGGCGAGGACCGCCGCGATGGCCGATCCCAGCTTCTCGGCGGCGCCCAGCGCGGCCCAGTTCCCGGCGAAGAAGTAGATGACCGCCGCCACGCACAGCCCCGCGCCGAGCGCCAGCAGGAGGCGGTCGAGCACGAGCGCCCAGCCGGCCGCGTCGGGCCCGGCGCTGGCCCGGGCGAGCAGCGCGTCGAGCGTGGAGGCGTCGATCACCCCCCGCCGGTGCAACGCCCGGATCCGGGCGCCGGTCGCGGCCTCGTCGAGCGGGTCGTGGCCCTCGCTCACGCCGCCCTCGCGCGTCGCGCGGTCCGCCGTCAGCGAGCCATGGGCAGCGTCTCCGGTCATCGGTTCGACGATGCACGAACCGGAGGCGGGCGTCCATGGGACGGGTGTTGAATCCGGGAGAGCGCGCCTCATACTGAGGCGATGCAGCCCCCTCCCCCGCGCGACCCGGGCGACGAGATCCGACGCTGGCTGGACGGCGACGGCCGCTGGCTGACCGTGGTCGGGCCGCCGGGCATCGGCAAGAGCCGGCTCGTGCAGCGGATCGTCGCCGAATCCAAGGCCGCCGTGACGGTCCTCGACCCCCCGCCCGAGCCCGAGTCGGTGACCGCGGTCGAGCAGCGGACCATCGCCGTGAGCTGCCTGCGTCACCGGCACCCCGACGAGGCGGTGATCGAGGTCGGCCCGCTGCCCGGCGAGCGAGCGGCGCGGCTCTTCGTCGAGCGGGCCCGCCGGTTGGGGATCACGGCCGCCTTGCCCGACGCGGCGGTCGGCGCGCTGGTCGACCGCGTCGAGGGCCACCCCCAGGCGCTCGACCTGCTCGCGGGGCGGCTGACCGTGCTGACCCTCGACGCGCTGCTCGACCGCCTCGACCAGCCGCCCGAAGCCGGCGTCGATCCGCTGATGCACGCCGCGCGCGCCCCGTGGGACGGCCTGCGGCGGCGCCTCGATGTGGCTTGGAGCGCCCTCGATCCCCCGGCGCGGGACACCCTGCGTCACTGCGCGCTGTTCGCCGGCCCCTTCACCGCCGACGACGTCGCCCGGATCGGCGGCGGCGATCGGCTCGACGCGCTCCAGACGCTGCGCGATCACAGCCTGCTCACGCCGGGCCCCGCGCTGCCCGCGGTCATCCGGCGCTACGTCGCCGCCTGCCACGGGGCGCCCGATCCCGCGGCCCGCGCGCGTCATCGGCGCTGGGTCGCGCAGCGGGCCGCCGATCTGGCCGGTCGGGCGATCGAGCCGGACGCCATCCCGGCGATCGCCGCGTTCGAACCCGAGCTGCGGCGCGCTATCGATGCCATCGAGGCCCCTCCCTGGGATGGCTCGACTGGCATCCCGCCCGATGACATGAAGGGCTCCGCTGGCATCCCCCTCGATCGGGTAGCCGCCTGCGACGGGGCCCGAGCCCTCGCGGCGCTGTACGAGCACCGGGGCGACCCGCGGGCGGCCGAGACCGCGGCGCTCGCCGCCCGCCTCGCGCCGGGTGACGATCGGGCGCGGTGGGTGGCCGGTCACATCTGCGCCGCCCGGGCTGCGCGCCTCGCCGGCGACATCGACGGATCACGAGCCTGGCTCGCGGCGACCGCGGCCGACGTCGAGGGGCCCGATCCCCCGGTCGGCCCGCGCCTCGCCTCGCGCCACGCCTCGGAGCAGGCCGCGATCGAGATGCTGGCCGGCGATCTCGCGCGCGCGGCCGAGCTGGGGGAGTCCGCGCTGGCCCTCGCCCGCTGCTCGCGGGATCCCCTGCTCGAAGCCCGGGCGCTGGTGAACCTGGGCGGCACCCGGCACTGGCAGAATCGCCTCGACGACGCCGTCGCGGCCTACGCCGCCGCCCGCGCGATCAGCCGCCGCCTGGGCGCGACCCGGCTGGTCTGCATCAGCGCGGCCAACCTGTGCCTCGTCGACATCGTGCGGGGGCACCTGCCCGACGCCCGGGCCTCCGGCGAAGAGGCGCTGACGGCCTTCGTGGCCCTCGGGGACCGCCGGGGCGAGGGCACGGCCCGCAACAACCTGGGCATGATCGCGCTCGAGACCGATCGGCTCGACGAGGCGGCCGCGCACTTCGAAGCGGCCGCCCGCTGCCACGACGCCGTCGGCTTCCGCCAGCATGCGGCCTATGCCCGGCTGAACCTGGCCGAGATCGCCCTCGAGCGGGGCGACCGGACGCGGCACGACCGGCTGGTCGAGCGGCTGACGGTGCTCAACCACGGGCACCCCGGGGCCCGGGTGCCGATCCCCGGCGAGGGTCCGCTCAACGACCGGGCGCTGGCGCTGCATCTGCATCGCTCCCGGGCGCGCTCGGCGCTGGTGCGGGGCGAGCCCGACGCAGCCGAGGCCGCCTTGGAGCGGGGCCGGGCGGCGTCGAGCGGCGGCGGCCCGGCGCCGGAGCGGGCCGAGTTCGAGGCGCTGGCGGTCCGGGTCGCGCTGGCCCGGGGGGACGTGGACGCGGCCCGCGCCGCCTGGCGCCGGGCGCGGGACGCCGCCGAGGGCCACACCGCCGACCGTCTCGCTGCGCGGGTCGCGGTGCTGGGGGTGGCCGTGGGCGCGCGGAGCGGCGAGGACGCGGCGGTGATCCTCGCCGACGCGCTCGCCGCGATGCCGAGCTCGCTGGCCCTCCGTCGGACGCTGCGCGCCGTCTGGCCCCGCCTGCCCCGCGCCGCCCGCCGCGAAGCCCGGGCCCGCGGGGTGCCCCCGCCGTCGCTGTGCCTCGACCCGATGACCCACGAGGTCCGCACGCCCGACGGGCGCTGGATCTCGCTGGACCGCCGGCGCCTGCTGTGGACGCTGCTCGGGGTGCTGTTCGATGCCGACGGGCCGCTGGATCCCGAGGCGGTCATCGCCGCGGTCTGGCCCGGCGAGCAGATCCAGCCGGACGCGGCCAGCAACCGCCTCTACAACGCGATCGCCCTGCTGCGAAGGGCGGGCCTCGGCGTGCGCCTGGAGCGGGTCGACGCCGGCTATCGCCTCGACCCGGCGCTGCGCCGGGCCCGGCTCGATCTCGACGCGCCATAGGCGCTACGGGGCGTCGAGGTCGAGCCGGAGCGCGTGCACGATGACGCTGTGATCGGCCGCGTACCACCGCAGGTTGCGCGCCGGGCAGCCCAGCTCGGCGAGCAGCTCGCACAGCGCGCCGAGGTCGTGGGCCGCCAGATCGGGCAGGTCGTTCAGCTCGGCCGGCGGCACCCGGCTGCGGTCGTTGACGTAGAGCACCAGCCCGGTCCGGGCCAGCCGCACCAGTCGGGTCAGCGCCCGGCGATCGCAGGCGGCCTGATCCGGCTGGCGCACCGCGAGCGAGCCCAGCGACATGACCCAGTCGAAGCCGGTGTGCCCCAGGTCGAGGGCGTCGAAGTCGGCGCAGACGAAGGTCGCGTCCGGATCGTCGCCATAGCGCCGGATCGCGGCCCGGTGGGGGCCTTCGAGCAGCTCCACGCCGACGTAGGCCCCCCGGAAGCCGCGGGCCCGCAGCTCGCCGAGCAGGTGCCCCTCCCCCGAGCCGACGTCGAGCACGCTGCGGGCGGCGGTCCAGTCGGTCAGCGGATCGGCGCAGGCGGCGGCCCAGGTCTGCCGGGCGGCGTGCAGGTCGGGCCAGCCGAGGGTGTTGCCCATGCGGTCGTGGTAGTCGGCGTAGAATGCGCGCACCCGCGCGGCGTGCGCCTCGGCAGAGTCGGCGGGATCGACCATGCCGGGACCGTATCAGATCGCCCGCGGCGCCTTGAATCGCCGGTCGCCGCTGATGCATCGTATCGCCCGCCCGGGCGCCGGCCCGGTCCGACCGAGGAGGCCGCCGATGGAGCGCTGGGCCGAACAGGAACTGCACGGGTGGGGCCGCCACCCCCGGCTGCCGGCCGAGGTGGCCCGCCCCGAGCGGCGGCGCGAGGTCCGGGCGGCCCTCGCCGATCGGGGCGGCAAGCCGCTGCTGGCCCACGGCCTCGGGCGCAGCTACGGCGACGCGGCCCTGATCGACGGGGGGCGGGTGGTCCTGACCCGGCGGCTGGACAAGATGCTCGACTTCGACCCGATCACCGGCTGGGTCCGGGTCGAGGCCGGGGTCACGCTCAAAGCCCTCATCGAGACCTTCCTGCCCCGCGGCTTCTGGCCCCCGGTCGTCGCCGGCACCTGGTTCGTGACCGTCGGCGGGGCCATCGCCAGCGACATCCACGGCAAGAACCACCACGCCGACGGCACGTTCGCCGACCACGTCCGCCGGGTCGAGATCCTGACCGCGAGCGGCGAGATCGTCACCTGCGACGCCGAGACCGAGCCCGAGCTGTTCTGGGCCACCGTCGGCGGCATGGGCCTGACCGGGGTCATCCTGGCGGCCGACGTCAAGCTGCGGCCGGTGCACAACGCCTACTTCGAGGTCGAGAGCCTGCGGGTCGCGAACCTGGATCACTTCTTCGAAGTCAGCGCCGACAGCGCCCACTTCACCCACACCGTCACCTGGCTCGACTCGCTGGCCACCGGCGATGCCATGGGCCGGGGCATCTTCATGCGCGGGCGCCACGCCGAGCCGGGGGCCGAGCCCACCGGCGGGGCCCTGGCGAAGCTGGCCGCGAAGCTCTCGCCGCTGCTCGACGTGCCGCTCGATCTGCCCGACTGGCTGATGAACAGCTTCACCATGCGGCTGTTCAACGAGGGCTTCTATCACAAGCACCCCAAGGGCGTGGTCCGCGGGGTGCAGCACTTCGCGCCGTACTTCTTCCCGCTGGACTTCATCCGCAACTGGAACCGGGGCTACGGATCGCGGGGGCTCTTGCAGTATCAACTCGTGGTGCCCCGGGATCCGGAGCATCGGGTCATCCGCGAGATCCTCGGCGCGGTCAGCGGGGCGGGCATGCCCTCGTTCCTGACCGTCTTCAAGGAGTTCGGCGACTCGACCCACCCCTGGCTCTCGTTCCCCCGCCCGGGGGTGACCCTGGCGCTGGACTTCCCCAACATGGGATCGGGCGTGCATCACTTGTTCGATCGGCTCGACGGGCTCGTCGCCGACGCCGGCGGGCGGGTCTATCTGACCAAGGACGCCCGCCTGCCTCGGGAGACCTTCCGCCGGATGTACCCCGACTGGACCGAGTGGCGGGCGGCGCGCGATCGCTGGGATCCGGACCACGTCTTCCAGTCGGCGCTCGGTCAGCGGCTCGGCCTGTCGGGAGATTGAATTGAGCGTATTGATCCTGGGCGCGACCTCCCGGGTCGCCCGTGAGGTCGCGCAGCGCTACGCCGAGGCGGGGCACGCGGTCGCCATCGCCGCCCGCGACGAGGACGAGGCGAAGCGCATCGCCGCCGACGTCGAGGTCCGCCGCGAGGTGCCGACCCGCGCGCTGCGGTTCGACGCGACCGACTTCGAAAGCCACCCCGCGCTGGTGGCCGAGGTCGAGGCCGCGCTCGGCCCGGTCGAGGTCACCGTCGTGGCCTTCGGCGACATGGGCGATCAAGAGGCCGCCGAACAGGACTTCGCCGCCGCGAAGCGGGTCATCGACGTCAACTACACCGGCGCGGCGAGCGCCTGTGAGGCGGCGGCGGCGGTCATGCAGCCCCGGGGGCGCGGGGCCATCATCGGCATCACCTCGGTGGCCGGCGATCGGGGTCGGCAGAGCAACTACTTCTATGGCAGCGCCAAGGGCGCCTTCACGCTGTATCTGCAAGGGCTGCGCAACCGGTTGCACCCGGACGGCGTGCGGGTGCTGACCGTGCGGCTGGGCTTCGTCGACACCCGCATGACCTATGGCATGGAGACCGGCATCCCCATCGCCGATCCGGCCGCGATCAGCCGCCAGATCGTCGACGCGGTCGAGCGCGGGGCCGACGATGTCTACCTGCCTCGATTCTGGCGCGGCATCATGGGTGTCATCCGGGCCATCCCCGAAGGGGTCTTCAAGCGCCTGAAGCTGTGAGCCGGGGGCGCCCTACCGGTCCCGGCGCAGCCGGATGCGGGCCTGACGGGCGTCGTACGAGCGGGACAGCGCGGCCCGGCGCGGCCCGTAGCCCTCGGGGGTGTAGCGCCCGCGGCGGCGGCTGTCGATGGCCTCCACCTTCACCCGCCCCGGCTCGGCGGTCAGCGTCAGGCGGGTGACGAAGGCGTCGCTCTCGGCGGTGAAGGTCTGCGGCCCCTCGGCGAAGGTGTAGCCCTCGGGCAGAGTCAGCTCCAGCGTCTCGTGGAAGACATCGTTGGTCGGCAGCACCATCTCCCGGGTCCGCTTCCCGCGCTTGGGCACGCTGTAGCGCCCCGACCCGTGCATCAGCGTGAGCGGCACGATCAGCTCGTCCCCGTCGACGGTGGCGTAGCCCGGCACCACGAAGCGCAGCGTGCGGGTGCAGCGCCCCGCCGCCCGATCGCAGGTCGGCGTCGGCGCCTCGAGCAGCCGCGCCCGCCGGTCGATCCGGGCCAGCCGATCCTCGGGCGCCTTCTCCGCCTCGTCCCCCGACCACCGGCGGATCTCGCGCGCGAACCACGCCGCCCGCATGCCTTCGTAGGTCTCTTCGAGCGTCACCGTGGCCGCCCCGTCGGCGTCGAGCTGCACCGCGAGGCGGTTGTGGATGCGATCGGGCGTCGCCGACTTGCCCCGGGCCACCACCCGCTTCGCCTTCACCTCGGGCCGGTCGAGCATCGCGTCGGTGTACTCGATGACGAACATCTGCGCGCCGTTGCTGTAGTCGGACAGCTCGCCCGGCGCGCAGTGCTCGCAGCCCGGATCGAGCCACATCGGCCCCGCGAGGCCCGGCTGATCGGGCAGGTAGAGCAGCATGTGATTCAGCGGCCAGGCGTCGGGGTAGTCGGGGTTGATCCGCCCGGTGGCCGGCCGCACCCCGAAGGCGTATTGCACCTCGAGCCCCGCGTCGCGCAGCAGCCGCCCCACGAGCACCGCCTTCTCGTACTGGTTGGCCGCCTGCTCGGCGAGCACCCGGGACAGCGGCTCGACCGCGCCGAAGAAGCTGCTGGTGAGCCCGTCGAAGGCCGCCTTCTCCCGGGCGACCGACAGGGCGGCCTTCACCCGACACATCGTCTGCATGATGCCTTCGGGGCAGTCGGGCAGCGGGGGCGGGTCGTAGCCTTCGTAGAGCGTGTTCGGGTCGCCGTAGAGCCGCCGGGCCCGCCAGTAGAGGATGTCGCCCCAGGTGCGGCTGACCGAGCGGCGCCACGACTTGAACACGTAGGCCTTGACCTTGAAGAGCAGCCGGGGCCAGGCATCGTCATTCGGGGCCCACTTCTCGTCGGGCGGCGGCCCGATGTCGGACGACGTCCACGTCAGGTGGCGCAGCGCCCCGTCCTCGACCTTGCGCACCTTGTCCCGGGTGTTGGTGATCCGCACCGAGTAGCGCACGATCGAGTTGACCGTGATCCGCATCCGGGCCTCGACGATGGGCAGGCCGGGCATGGCGGTCAGCCGGCGATAGTCATCCGAGAACCAGTCGATGGGATAGTCCGACTCGATGGACCAGGTGTACTCGATGGCCCCGCCCACCTCGGCCCCGGGGATCGAGGCGACGAAGACCCGGGCCACGTCCTCCTCGTCCTCCTTGACCGCCGCGCTCTTCAGCGCCGACGCGTCGATGCTGCGCACGACCCCGTCGGGCGAGATGCTGCGGGCCTTGAAGTCCCCGATCTCCCGGTTCTTGCCCAGGGTGATGCGCAGATCGGCCAGATCGAGCGCGTCGGGGCTGCGCAGGCGGATGATGCGGTGCACCCGCCACTCGGCGTACGAGGTGTCGTGGCTCGAGATGTCGATCAGCTCGGTGTCGGCGAGCACGATGACCGCCTTGGCGTCGGGCCAGCGGTCGTCGTCGGCGGGGGTGGCCGTCGCCGGCCCCCAGCGGACCTCGACGTGCGGGCGGCAGCCGAGCGCCGCCCCGGCGAGCGCGAAGCCGAGTAGCAGCATGCGGGCGGCCGCGCGGCTCATCGGTCGCCCTCCAGACGCGCCGTCGGCCGACCGACCGGAGCCTTCGGCGTCGGACTCCGAGGCGCCGCCGGCGGGGGTTCGGCCGGGCTCTCGGGCACCCCCGGCGTCACCGGCCGCAGGACCACCGCCCGGGCGTCGGCCCGCAGGATCGCGTCCGCGAAGGCCCGGTAGGCCTCGACCTGATCGGCGCCGATCCACGGCTGGGTCCAGGTGAGCTGCCGGTCGAGCTCGACGCCGCCCTCGGCCTGCCGCCAGACGAGCCGATAAGTGGCGAACGGCGCCTCGATCTCGACCGGCGCTGGCAGCTCGCCCGGGCGGCGCTCGGGCGGCAGGGCCAGCGCGACCCGGTGGTGCCGCACCCGGGGCACGCCGAGCAGGATCGGCCGGGTGCGCGGCCCGGCCTCGATGCGGCGCACGCCGGGCGAGAAGAAGGTGTCGGGGGTCAGGCTCCACACCTGCCCCGCCGGCCCGAAGCGCTCGTCGCGGCGCACGGCGACCCGGGCTTCGAGCGGGACCCCGGCCGTCGTCGGCACGACGCCCGCCGTGCGCTCGATGGCGTTGACGATGATGTCGTGCACCCCGAGGCGATCGTCGAACTTCTTCCTTCGCTCTTTGCCCCGCTCGTTGAGCAGGTGGTGGCGCAGGGGGTGGGCCTTCGCCCCGACCGCGCTGACGTCGATGGCGCCCTTCGCCCAGCCGTCGGCGCCGACCGCGAGCCGCAGCGTGACCTCGAGCCGGTTCGCCTCGGGCGGGTCGACCGGGACGCGCTCCACCGGATCGCCGTCGGCGCTCAGCGGCAGCACGTCGGCCCCCTGGAGCGCGAACGGGACCTCGCCGAAGGCGGTGCCGGTGTGCGTCGGATCGGCGAGCACCGAGCGATCGGGCAGATCGACGAAGACCACCTGATGGTTGGCGTTGCCGGCGATGGTGGGCAGGCCGTAGGGCCAGGGCCAGCCGCCGTGGGCCCAGACCGTCACCTGCCGGCTGGGGATGCCGGCGACGGCGAGCATCGTGCCCAGCAGCGACGCTTGATCTTTGCAGTCGCCGAAGCCCACATCGAGGACCTCTTGCGAGGCGTGGGGGATCCAGCCGCCCATGCCGAGCTGCACCGACACGTAGCGCACCCGATCCCGCACATGCGCATACAGCCGGGCGGCGCGCGCGGCGGGATCGGCCTCCACATCGGCCAGGATCGCGTCGACCCGGGCCCGGATGGCGTCATCGGGCACCAGCCGGGGGGCCTGCATCGCGTGCAGGCGGGCCGAGATGGCGGCCGGCTCGGCGGGGCCGTCGGTCGTCTGACCCCCGATGATCCACCGGGTGAGCTGCACCGCGACCATCGGCGCCATCTGGAACGGAGCCGGCGCGTGGCGCTCGCGGACCAGCGCGGGGGTCCCTTCGCGGCGCCACACCAGCGTCCGGGCCCCGGTGGGCGCGGCCTCGAGCGCAGGCGCCCACTCGATGTCGCGCCCCGCCTCGCGGGCCAGATGGCGGACGTCCCAGCCCGGCGGCAGGTGCACCGTCAGGCGGCCCTCGACCAGCGGGTGCCAGCCGGCGAAGACCTGCCGCGGGCTCCACAGCCGCATGTCGCGGTAGCGCACGGTCGAGACCGTCTCGACGACGGCGCCCGGCGAGAGCTGGGGGCGGTGGGCGAGGTAGCGCGAGTCGGAGAAGAGGGTGATGCCGCCGAAGGCCGGCAGATCGAGGGCGTCGCCCCGGTCGAAGGTCGACTCTTCGCCGTCGGGTGCGATGACCCGGCCTCGGAAGTCCACCAGATCGCGCAGCCCGGCCTGATAGCCGACGCCGACCTGCACGTCCTCGATGCCGCGCGGCGTGCGATACCAGATCCGACGGCGCTCGGTCACCTCGGCGACGGGCTCATCGGCGACCGCGGTGAAGCGCACGGTCACGTCGTCGAGCAGGACGACCCGGTCGGCGCCGCCCCACTCGCCTTCGGGCAGCGAGTCGCGATCGAACGCGGGCCACGACGCGCCGCAGCCCGCTGCCAGCCCGGCCAGCAATACGGAGAGGAGGTGTCTCATACAGACAGCGTATAGCGTCGGGACGCGGCGGCCAACCGCAATCTGATCCCTGCCCGGGAGCGTCTGTCACATGCTTCGGTATTCGCTATGCGATGCCACCCGGACGATGGCGTGAAGCCGATCGGGGGCGGGCGCCGATCGGCGCGCCCACCCCCGCTGGGCGCAGGCCTTCAGGGCGCGTCGGTGGAGCGGCCTCAGCGGCAGGTGATGCCGTCGAAGGCGGGGGCCGCCTTGCGATCGAGGATCTGCCCCAGGCGGCGGGCGACGGCCTGATCGGCCATGGCCCAGTTGGGGCCGCCGCCGTGGGCGATCTCGGGCATGCCGCTGAACTGGAAGACCGGCTTGCCGTGCAGGGCGTCGACCAGCTCGAGGTCGAAGCCCACGTAGCGCCACAGGACGCCGACCTCCTGGTGATCGCGGCTGTTGATGGTGAGGTGGGCGTCGACGATCGGCCCGCTCGCGGGGCCCATCGACGGCACCGTCGGATCCCACTCGACGAAGCCGCAGCCCCGGGCGGCGAGCAGCCGGCCGACCTCGCCGACGACCGCCTTGCGCAGCGCGGGGCTGGCCCGGCCTTTCACCGCGAGGCGGATGACCATGTCGCTGCGGGCGGCGGTCGCCCGGCGGGCCAGATCGAGGGTCTCCGGATCGGGGCGGACGTCGACCGGCCGATCCAGCACCCGCAGGATGCCCGCCTTGCGCTGCATCTCGGCCAGGATGTGCACCGGCGAGAAGCGGGTCTGCATCAGGACGGCGGCGTCCCGCATCGCGATGGCCCGGTCGATGGTCGGGGCGAGGGTGTCGAGCGTGCGCCGATCGGCGGCGAGCTCGTCGGCGTAGACCGCCGCCGCCTTCCGCTTGTCGAGAGCGGCCCGGGCGGTGAAGCCCCCCTCGCCCCGCACGACACCCACCGTCTCGATCAGCTCGGCGTGATCGAACGCGCTGGTCGTCTTGATGCGGATGCTGGCTTCGCTCTCGTTGCGCCCGTCGCCGTACTGCGCCTCGAACGAGCGGGTCTCGGACTCGAGCCGGGCCGAGATCTGCTCGCTGACGACCCGCTGCGCGTTGCGCACCGCCTCGTGCTGGGTCGACCCGAAGGCGTCGCCCCAGACGGCGTCGCCCGGGGGCGGGGGCAGCGCGGTCTCTTCGGTGAAGGCGGCTTCGGCCCGGCGGACCGGCGGGGGTCCGGGCATCTCGGCCGGGCGGCGGGCCGGCGGGGGGGCGGACGTCGGCTGGTCGATCTCGCGGTCGGCCCGGTCGGTGCGGGCCCGGAGGTCGTCGGCGCTGCGGCGGTCGAGGGTGTCGGGGGCGGCGCCGCAGGCGGCGAGCAGCGCGGCGGCGAGGGCCGGCGCCAGGACCCGGGACAAGGCGCGGGAGAGGGTGAAGAGCGGGCGCGGCTGGCCCGCGGGCGGGGGGCTTCCGGGTTTCGGGGTGTTCATGGCGGCTCGCGACGCAAGGGGCGGGGCGAAATTCTGCCCGATCGTGAATATCCGCGAAAGGGCGGCTCAGCCGGCGACCAGCCCCTCGAACGCCTTCAGATCGGCCTCGGCGCCGGTCAGCGCGTCGCGCCAGAAGCGGCGCTGGTGCAGATCGACCCCCAGCGCGTCGGCGGCGACGGCCTCGGCGGTGCCGCTGCCGGTGGCCCGCAGCAGCTCGACATAGGTCGGGTGGAACGCCTGGGGGCCGACCGCCCGGGACCGGGCCAGCACGCCCTGCCCGAACAGATAACCGAAGGTATACGGGAAGTTGTAGAACCGACGACCGGCGATGTAGAAGTGCAGCTTCTCGGCCCAGAACCAGGGGTGGGTCGCGGCCGGGTCGAGGGCGTCACCGAAGATCTCGAGCTGCGTCTCGCGCATCAGCGCGCACAGCCGCTCCACCGAGACCTCGCCTCGGGCCCGCTCGGCGTAGAACGCCCGCTCGAAAGCCAGCCGCACCGGGATGTCGAGCAGGTAGACCACCACCTGGCCCAGCCGGGCGTCGAGCACCCGCAGCCGCTGGTCGCGGTCGGCGTCGGGATCGGCGAGCTGGGCGTCGCTGACCAGCGTCTCGGCGACGATGGAGGCCGTCTCGGCCAGGGTCATCGGGTACTGCCGGGTCCAGACCCGCATGCCGCGCATGACGTGGTTGTGAAAGGCGTGCCCCAGCTCGTGGGCCAGGGTGCGGATGTCGGCCGCGGCCCCGGTGAAGCTCATGAAGACCCGCGAGCCGCCTTCGAGGTAGGAGCGGGTGCAGAAGGCGCCGGGGCGCTTGCCGACGCGGGGCTCGGCCTCGATGCGGCCGGCGTCGAACATCATGCGGGCGAACGCGGCCAGATCGGGGTGGTGCCGCTCGAACGCGCCGACGACCAGATCGCGGGCCTCGGGCCAGGGCACCGGCTCGGCGGCGCCGAGGGGCGATCGCAGGTCGGACCAGCCGAGGCGCTCGCGGCCGAGCAGCTTCGCCTTGAGCCGCAGGAAGCGGCGGGCGATCCCGGCCTTCTCGGCGACGACGGCCATCATCGCGTCGAGGGTCTCGCGGTCGATCGCCGCGCCGAACAGCGCCTCGTCCAGCGGATCGTCCAGCCCCCGAGCGGCGTCGAGCGTCAGCCGGGCCCCGGCGATGCCGTTGAGCGCCGCGGCGAAGGTCGGCCCGCGGGAGGCCAACGCCGCGCTCGCGTTGCCCAGGGCCGCCGCCCGGGTCGCCGGGTCGGGATCCTGCAACCGGCCCCGCAGCCACGCCAGCGGGATCGGCTCGCCGCTCAACTCGAAGCGCAGCCCGCCGGTCACCCGGCTGTACAGCCGGGACCACGCCGAGATCCCGTCGACGCTCAGCGCGGCCGCCAGCCGCTCCTGGGCCGGCGTCATCGAGCGCCGGGCCCGCTGCCGCCAGCGGCTCAGGTGGTGGCGGGCGTCGGCCAGCTCGGGGCGGGCGCACAGCGCTTCGAAGTCGGCCGCGGGCGCGGCGCCGAGGGCGTCGATGATCCGGGCCTCGGTCCCCTCCCCCGCCGCCGCGATGCGCTCGATGCGGGCCTGGGCCGCGCTGGCCCGGGCGTCGTCGGTGTCGGTCGCGGCCCGGGCCCCGGCGTAGACCCGGGCGTGCTGCAACCGCAGCAGCGTGGCCTCGAGGTCGGTCAGCGCCGCGCTCCACCCATCGAGCCGGTCGGCGGTCAGCGGGCCGATGTCGGCGAAGCGCGCGTCGAGCGCGTCCAGCCGCTCGGCGCAGTCGTCGAGCCAGGCGTCGAAGGTGGATCCGAAGTCATCGAACCACTGCGTCAGATCCCATCGGGGGGGCGTGGGCGCCATGTATGTCTCCGTGCGGTGCGTGGATGGGTTCTGATGCAGGGGCGGGATCGGCGGTCGCGGGGTCAGTCACCCAGGGACAGCCGGCCCGCGTCCCGCAGGGCGATGGCCGCCCGGACGACGGCGCGCCGGGCCAGCTCGACGTCGCTGCGCCGCTGGGGGCCGAGCGCCGCCACGTCTTCGACGAGCCGCTGGCCGGCCCGCAGCGACAGGTTGGCCACGAAGCGCGCCAGGACGTCGTCGGCGCCGCGCAGCGCGAGCAGGGCCACCCGGCGGTCGACGGCGGCGATCAGGGCCCGCATGCCGCCGTCGTCGGCCCGGGCCAGATCGTCGAAGCCGAAGTGACGCTCGGCGATGCGCCGGGCGAGCTGGGGATCGCGCTGCTTCAGCCGGGCGATGAGCGCGTCCTGCTGGCTGGGGGTCATGCCGTCGAGCATCGTGATGAGCTGGGTGATCCGATCGGGCATGGGGCCTCCGGGGCAGACGGGTCAGGCGCCGACGGTGAGGGTGTAGCGCAGCTCGCCGTCCTCGGCCGGGTCGGGGCCCTCGCCGGTGAAGCCCAGCCGGTCGAGCACCGCCGCCGAGCGGGGGTTGGCCGGCGCGACCCAGGCCACGATGCGCCGCGCGCCGAGCGATTCGATGGCATATGCGATGGCGCCCCGGGCGGCCTCGGTGGCGTAGCCCCGGCCCCAGAAGCGGGGGTCGAAGTGATAGCCCAGCTCCAGGCCGTCGGGGCGATGGTGGAAGCCACAGTCGCCGATGACGCCGCGCCCCGGCAGCTCGACGGCCCACAGGCAGACCCCATGGGCCGCCTGGGCCGCCAGCCCGGCCCGCAGCGCAGCCGGGATCCGCTCGACCGGGGTGGCGCCGGCGTAGCGCATGGTCTCGGCGTCGCTCCACACCCGGGCGATGGGCGCGACGTCGGCCGCGGTCCAGGTGCGCAGCACGAGGCGCGGGGTGCGGGTGATGATCCGGGCGTCGGTCGGCAGCCCGGGGTCGGGCGCCGGGGTCACTGCGCGGCGTCGAGGACCTGCACGGCCCCGACGTCGGCGAGCGCCTCGGCCAGCGAGGGCGGCCCGACGACGCCGATGACCTCGTGCCCGGCGCACGGCTCGAGCACCTCGCCGATGGACGCCGGGTCGACCGCGGCGAGCGCCTGGGGGTAGGCCCGCAGCGCGTCGAGGTCGAGGCCGTCGCGCAGCATGCGGGCCAGCATCGAGGTCAGCTCGCCCGGGGTGCGCCCCTGCAAGCGCGTCCGGCGGGCGACGGACCACTGCGCTTTGCGCAGCGCGGCCGCCTTCAGCTCTCCCCGGCCGAGCGCGCCGAGGCGGTCGAGGATGGCCGAGAGCGCCCGGATCGCCTGATCGGTCTGCACCGTGGCCCGGATGTAGAGCCCGGCGTTGCCGTTGGCCGCGGTGTCGGTGTAGGCCGACGGCGAGTAGCTGCTGCCGGTGTTCTCCCGCAGGCTGTACCACAGGTCGTCCCGCAGGGCGCTGCTCAGTACGGCGCGGGTCGCGCTGCGCTCGGGGGCCCCGTCGACCAGACAGGACAGCGTCAGCGCGACCTGGGTCGCCTCGGGCCGGGCCCTGAAGATCACCGTCCGCTGCTCGGGCGGCTTCGGGGCCGGCGGCAGCCCGACGACCCGCTGGCCCGGCGCCTCGGCCCGCCAGCTCCCGAAGCGGGCCTCGACCGCCGCGCGGGCCTCGGCGAGATCGATGTCTCCGATGACCATGAGGGTGGCGTTGGCCGGGGCGAGGTGGGCCTCGAGGTGCCGCTGGAAGTCGGCCTGGGTCAGCGCCTCGATCGCCGGGCCGTCGAGGGTCACCCGCCCCAGCGGGTGCTCGCGGTAGAGCGCCCGGGTCGCGGCCTCTTGCACCGCGTAGGCCGGATCCCGCTCGCGGCGGCGGGCCTCGATCGCCTTTTCGAAGGCGATGGCCCGCCCCCGCCGCAGCCCGGGATCCAGCGCCCGCCGGGTGCGCACGCCGATGTCCATGACCGCCAGCGCGTCGGGCAGGTTGGGCGACGGGGCCTCGATGAACTCGATCGCGTAGCCCTCGGCCGACCACCGCGACCGGCGCCCGGTGAACCGGGTCGCCTCGGGCGCGTCGTCCCGGCTGCGCATCCACCAGACGAGCCCCATCGGATCGGTGGACTGATAGCCCCCATGGGTCATCAGCGACACCCGGACGAGCGGCGCGCCGGGGTGGCGCACGATGATGACCGGCAGGCCGTTGGGCAGCTCGAAGCGCTCGATGTCGTCGCCGAGCGGGCTGACCGCCGCCCGGGCGATGTCGGCCGGCTGCATCCGGGCGTAGATCGCGTCGAGCCGGGTGTCGCCCTCGAAGACCGCGCCCGACCAGGTGGCGTCGGCGTCGAACGCGGGCCCCTGCCCGGCCTTCTTCTCCTCGGGCTCGACGATGAGCGCCGCCATGCGGTCCCGGGTGAGGTGCTCGTAGGCGAAGTCCCGCTGGTCCTCGACGTCGAGCTGCTCCAGATCCTCGAAGGCGGCCCGGTAGGCGTCGACCCGGCCCAGGTAGTGGGTGTGCAGGGCGACCCGCTCGACCCGCTGCTCGTAGGCCAGCTCGCTCAGCGTGCGCCCGACCAGGGCCGCCCGGGCCCGGTCGAACTCGGCCCGGCTGTCGCCCCACTGCCACATCAGCGCCGGCGCCGAGCGGGCCTTGTCGAGCATGTCGTCGAGGTCGATGTCGCCGGGAGCGATGCCGATGACACAGTAGAAGAGCGACGCGTCGATGCCCGGGTCGACGCCGCAGCCGACCCCGGTGGTCAGGCTCTGCACGTCGCCGGTGCGCGGGCGCAGGGTGTAGCCCAGGTAGCCGCCGAGGAAGAGCGCGGCGGTCTCCATCACGGTGCCCTTGCCCCGCCAGGCGCTGGGCACCAGCCAGCCGACGACGATGGTCGGCTCTTCGACCGGGCCGGTGATGCGGCGCAGCGCCTCGGTCGGCTCGGGCACCGCCGGCTGATCCCCCACGACGCGGGGCTTCGGCTGGGTCAGCTCGAGCTTCTTCCCCGGCGGCAGCGGCTGGCCGTCGGCGGTCATCAGCGCCGGCGGGAACGCCTGCTGGAGCAGCAGCCCCGCCTGCTGGCGGTCGAAGTCGCCGCTGATCACGATGGTGGTCTTCGCCGGGCGGTAGTGGGCCTCGGTGAAGGCCCGCACGTCGTCCATGCCGATCGACGACAGCGTCTCGTGGGTGCCGATGCCGGTCCGATGGCGGGGGTGATCGGCGGGGTACAGCAGCGACTCCAGCTCTTGGAAGATGCGGTTGCCGATGTTGGTCTCGGTGCGCACCCGCAGCTCGTTGCGCACGACCTCCCGCTCGATGTCGAGGATGCGATCCTCGATGTTGGCCACCGGGTCGAGCATGCGCAGCGCCTCGATGCGCAGCAGGCCGGCGAGCGCGTCTTTGGGGGCGGTGGTGATGTACACCGTGCGCTCGGCGGCGGTGTAGGCGTTGAACGCCCCGCCGATGCCCTTGATGACATCCATGACCTGGGTCTTGCCGTCGTGCCGGGCCCGGAAGCACATGTGCTCGACGAGGTGGGCGATGCCCTCCTTGCCCTGGGGGTCGCCCTGGCTGCCCACGTCGACCACCGAGACGACGGTGACCGTCGGCCGGGTGTGATCCTCCTGGAAGACGACCCGCAGGCCGCTGGGCAGCGCGAAGTCGGTCGAGTCGATGGTGAACGGCGCGAACTTCGCCTTGTAGCTCGGGCCGCCGCCGCAGCCGACGGTGAGGGCCGCGAGGGCGAGCAGCAGCGCGGGACGCAGGGGGCGCATGGGCATCTCCGGTGGGTGGACGGGGGAACTTATCACGGCGGCATCATCGGAGCATCCCGCTTGCGGCGGCGCGGCCGATGGTGTGCATTCGTCGAAGCCATCCACCGCGGAGCGCGCCCATGCCGATCGATCTGCCCGTCACCGGAGGCCGCCTGCGCACGACCTACGACCTCCTGCGGACCCCGTACGCGGCCTACGATCGCTGGCGCTCGACCCTGGGCGACACCTTCGTGGTCCGGGCGATGAACGGCGACGTCGTGGCGAGCTGCGACCCCGACTTCGTCGCCGACTTCCTGCGGCTCACCGACGACGAGCACACCCCGTTCGCCTCGACGGCGCTGGTCGGGCTGCTCGGCGGGGGCACGATGATCGTGACCCCCGGCGACGCTCACAAGCGCAAGCGGCGGCTGGTCGGGCCCCACTTTCGCGGCGAGCGCATGCGGGCCTACGCCGGCATCGTCGATCGCATCGCCCGCGAGCGGGTGGCCCGGTGGTCGGGCGAGCTGCGGGTGATGGACGAGACGTTGCCCATCTCGCTGGATGTGATCATCCGGGCGGTGTTCGGCGCCGACGACGAGGCCGATGTCGAGCGCTACCGCGGCGAGATCACCGACCTCGTCGGGCGGATGTCGCCGCTCTTCGTGTTCAGCCGCCAGACCCAGCGGCGCGTCTTCGGGCTGGGCCCGTGGGCCCGCTACAGCGACGCCCGCGACCGGCTCATCGACCACCTGAAGGCCGATCTGGCGGCCCGCCGGGCGGCGCCCGACGAGGCGCGGCCCGACATCCTCACCTGCATGGCCGAAGCCCGGGACGAGGCCGGCGAGCCGATGCCGCTCGACGAGGCGGCCGAGGAGCTGGTGGGGCTGCTCTTCGCCGGGCACGAGACGACCCAGATCGCGCTGGCGTGGGCGGTGTACTGGCTGCATCGGCACCCCGAGACGCTGGCTGCGCTGCGGGCCGAGCTGGACGAGGCGCCGGCCGATCCCGCGGCCCGGGTGAAGCTGCCCTACCTCGAGGCGGTGGTGCACGAGACGCTGCGGCTCTACCCCATCGTGCCCGACGTGCTGCGCACGCTGACGGTGCCCAAGACCCTCGGCGGCGTCGAGCTGCCGATCGGGACGAACGTGGCGGTCGCCGCCGCGATGACCCATATGCGGGACGATCTCTACCCCGATCCGGCGCGCTTCGATCCTCAGCGGTTCGTGGGGGTGAAGCCCAAGCCGCAGGCGTACCTGCCGTTCGGGGCCGGCGTCCGGCGGTGCATCGGGGCCGCGCTGGCCATCTTCGAGATGAAGGTCGTGCTCGCCGAGATCATCGCCGGCGTCGAGCTGGAGTTGCTGGGCGAGGAGACCCCCATCCGGCGCAACGTCGCCACCGCGCCCCGGCACGGGGTCCGAGTGCGGGTCGTGGGGCGGCGCGACGCCTCGGCCGGCTGAGTCGGGGGCTCACCGGGCGGTGACGATCTCCAGGGATCGGGTGGTCCAGCGCTCCGCGCCCGCTCCCCGCGCCCGGGCGCCCGCGGATGGCCACAGCGCGCCGAGCCCATCGAGCGGCCCGAGACCCCGGGCGCCCCCGGCGAGCGCCGCCGGGCCCTGCTGCAAGACGCGGAAGTCGGCCGGAGCGGTGGTGGCGATCAGCATGAGCCGATCGACCGTGCGCTCGACGCCCACCGGCAGCGCGGCCTCGACCCGCTGCTGCCAGCGGCCGAACGCCTGCACGAAGGCCCGCGATCCGGGCAACGGGTAGACCACCGAGACGGCGCCGTCGGGGGCCAGCGCGAGCACGGTCAGGTACAGGTCGACCGGGCCGGTGTTGGCGACGGTCAGCGTCAGCTCACGGCCCGGGGCGACTTCCACCGCGCCCCGGTGGTCGGCGCCGTCGACGGTCGCCGTGAGGTCGACGGTGAGGGTGTCGTCGCCGCTCGACAGGCCGGCGATGGCATGCCATCGGACCCATGCCATGATGCGTGAAGTCATGCCGGCCGCGATGGTATCGATGCCATCGGCTGACGTGTGCCAGGCGTCGATCGGCCGCCCGTCGGGGGCCTCGATCGACGCGCGGCCGGCTCGATGCCGCACGGTGAGCCGGCCCGCGCTGGGCTCGGTCACGACGCGGACCCCGGGCTGCGTCAGCCGCGCGCGCAAGGCGTCGTCGAGGGGATCGTCGGTGGCGAGGTGGATCGGGATCGCCTCGGCCGGCGCTGCCGGCTTCACCAGGAAGGCGCGGGACGCCGGGGCGACCGTCGCGCCCGGCGGCAGGGCGAGGCGGGCGGTTGTGGCGTCGACCGCGGTGACCGTGGCCCGGAAGGCGGCGTCCGCGGCGCGGCGGGCCCCGGGCGCCGCGATGGCGTACACCGCGCCGGGCCGCACCCCGTGGGCCTCGCCCGCGCCGAGGATCGCCCCGCCTTCGCCCGGCTCGACCGGGGTGTACGTCGGCGGCGGGCGAAGGCGGGCGCCGAAGGGGGTCCGATCGGCGCCCGGCCCTTCGAGCTGGGGATCCTGTCGCCGATCGCGGGCCTGCACCGCGGCCCGCATCGGCTCGAACACATCCCGCAAGCTGGCGCCGGGCGGCGCGGTCCGCAGGGCCTCGATCAGCATCCAGGTGAGCAACCCCCGCCGGGCGCCCCCGGGCCCCAGCGGCTTCTCGAACGCGAGCTGGTCCTCCCGGGCGGCGGCGATCAGCGTCCAGCCGTCGGGGCCGTCGTCCAGCGCGATGCCCGCCGCCTGCGGACGGGCGGTGATCAGCCGGGGGCGCGCGTCCCGGGGCGCGACCCGGGCCAGCGGGTCGCGGGCGCCGGTGCCCGCGTGGCAGCTGTCGTAGATGAAGGTCGTCGCCGCGCTGCGCAGGCTCAGCCCGCGCAGCACCGCGTGCAGCTCGTCGTCGAGCAGATCGAGGTTGGGGCGCCCGCTCCGGCCGCTGTCGTGGGGCACCAGCCCCTCGTCCCAGCCGTCGGGTTCGTCACCCGACGCGTCGAAGACCCGCGCCCCGTGGCCCGAGAAGTAGAAGACCGCCGGCTCGTCCCGGCCGACCCGCCACGCCATCTCGGCCAGCGCCCGCAAGATGGCCTCCCGGGTGGCCTGCCCGTCGACGAGCAGCGTGATCTGCGCCGGGGGGAAGCCGAAGCGGTCGATCAGCAGCGCCCGCATGGCGCGCGCGTCGTGCGGCGGGCCTTCGAGGTCGGGCAGCTCGGGATCGGCGTACTGCCCGACGCCCACGATGACCGCCCGGCCGCCGGGCGCGGCGCCGCTGATGCCGGAGGTCGCGGCGAGCGCCAGCCAGGCGAGCGCCACGACCCGGGCCCGGCTCACGGGCAGGGGCCGACCTCGACGTCCAGCGGGAGCTGCTGCCCGTCGGGCCCCTTCGGGCCGTCCCAGTACAGCATCAGCGCGCCGCTCGCGCCCTTGAAGTCGGCCGGCTGCGAGAGGGCGCCGAGCTTCTCGGCGTCGATCCGCTGGACCGTGCGGGCCCCGATCTCGAGCTTGGCCGGGTCGAGCTGGAAGACCTGCCCCCCGCCGGTGGCCGGCCCGATGCGGACCAGCGCCCGGTCGTAGCGCAGACCTCGCAGATCGGTGGACAGCTTCAGCTCGATCCACAGGCCGGCGACCGCGCCGCCCGCGTCGCAGGCCCGCACCGCGCACGAGCCGCAGCCGTGCTCACCGGGCTTCGCGTCGTCGAACGCCGCCGGGGGCCGGTCTTCGGCGGGCACCGGCTCGGGCTGGGGCGCGGCGCCGCAGCCGAGCGCGGCCCAGGTGACGAGCAGGGCCGCGGCGAGGGCGGGCAGCGGCAGGGGTCGCGCGCGATCAGGCATGTCGCTCATGGCGGGTCTCCGAAGATGGGGCGGTGGGTTCAGCGGTGGTTGGCGACCGTCGGGGGCACGATCGAGCCCCGGGCCTGCAACGCCAGCGCTTCGGGGTGGCGCCGGTAGTGCGCGCGCACCACCGCGGCCAGGGCCTTCTTGGTCTCGACGTCCACCGGGCTGGGGTGCACGTCCTTCAAGGCGCCGACCAGCCCCTCGACGAGCGCGTCCTGGGGCGGCGGCGCCTTCGCCCGCCACTCGGCGAGCAGGCCCCGATCGACCCGCGACGGCAGCGAGCCGAGGATGCCGACGTCGTTCTGGTCGTGCACCAGCAGCCCCGAGGTCGTGCCCCGGTCGAGGGTCAGGACCTGGAACAGATACAGCGTGTGATAGGCGCGCTGGGCCGCCTTCTCGTCGGCCGTCGGCGGACCGTGCGAGGCGAACGCCTCGTCGAGCAGATCGCCGTAGGTCGCGATCACCGCCCGGCCGGTCTGCTCGGCCAGCGCCCGATCGGCCGCGAAGTCCCCCGAGTCGAAGCCCTCCAGGTAGGCGTGCACGACGCCCCGATGGCGGCCGAGGGCCGGGATGTGGAAGTAGCGGTCGCCCTGCGCGGCGGCCTCGGCGAAGTGCTCGCCCAGCGCGGCCTCGAGCGCCGCCCGGAAGCGGGCCGTCTGCGCTTGCTCGGGCATCGACGGGTTGAGGTCGGCCATGATCCGCCAATAGCCGGCGCCCGGCGCGTCGCCCTCGCCCCGCATCTCGGTGTGGCTGAGGTGCATGTGCATCGACGGCGCCCGGGGGTGGGCCGGGTGCACGATGGTCGACAGCGCGGTCGCCCCCGCCAGCCGCTTGTCGGGGCGGTCGTCGTAATGCACCGCCGAGATGTTGATCGAGGCCCGATCGAAGACCGGGGTGTCGCCGCAGACGAGGCGGGTTCCGCCGCCGTGGCGGCCCCCGTCGCGCTGCCAGTGCACCGGCGCGAAGGGCTTCGGGGCGCCGGCCTCGGCGGCGACCGCCTCGAGGCGATCGGCCAGGGCCCGTTGGATGTTGTGGACGCACTCCAGCGCGCTCCGGGCGCGCGCCGACGACGGCAGGGTGTAGCTCATGGCGCACAATCTAGCGCAGGACGGCCGGCGACGCGACGGGCTCGAATCCGACACCCGTTGAGTTCCGGTCGCCCGATCGGGCATGACAGTGCCATGACCTCCGACGACGAGCAGCGCGTGCAGCTCGCCCTGCGGTTGATCCACAGCGCAGAGCAGAGCCTCGATCGGCCCGATCCCGAGGCGCCCCTGCCCCGGGCGCTGGTCCTCGGCGTGCAAGCGGTGGCGAAGTGTCGGGCGCTCGATCCGGCGGTGCCGGCCCACACCCGCATGCTGATCCGCGCCCTGGGGGCGCAGGCCGAGGCCGCGTTCGAGGCTCAGCGCGCCGATCTGGCCCGGTCAGCGCTCTTCGAGGCGGCGGCGCTGCTCGGCGCGCCGGTCGGTGAGCCGCCGGGCCCGGCCGCGCCCCATCCCCTCGCCCGCCACATCGGCGATCTGCTCGAGACCCTGGCCGACGAGCACCTCGCCCGCGATCGCCGCCCGCTGCCCGCCGGCCCCGGCCCGCTGGCGGTCCTCCGCGCGGCGGTGCACCTGCTGCGCCCCGAGCCCGACGGCCCCCCCGCCGCGCGGCAGGCCTACGCCTTCGCCGCGTGGCGGCTGGCCGATCTGGTCGACGAGCGCCACGGCCCGCAGGCGGCGGTCCCGGCCACGATCGCGGCGGTGGGCGCCCTGCGGGGTATGCCCGACGCCGGGCTGAACGCCCAGCCGCTGGCCGAGGCGCTGATCGAGCTGGCCATCCGCTGCGAGCACGATCCGCCCCGGGCGGTGGACGCCGCCGACGAGGCGGTGGCGCTCTACCGGGCGGCCTTCGGCGCCGAGCCCGAGGGCTACCGCTTCGATCTGGCGCGGGCGCTGTTCGTGGCGAGCGTCTATCACGGGGGCCTCGGCCGGCGGCCGGTGGCCCTCGGCACGATCGAGGAGGCGGTCGAGCTGCTGCGGGGGGCGCCGCCCGACGATCGCCACGCGGCCCGGCCGCTGCTGGCCCACTGCCTGCACAACCTGGGGCTGTGGACCCAGCCCATCCGCCCCCGGGCGGCCGAGCCGGCGCTGCGGGAGGCGGTGGCGCTCTACCGGGCCCTCGACGCCGAGCAGCCGGGCAGCCACGCCGACGACATCGCCACCAGCCTCGCCAGCCTGGCCAGCTTGCTCGCGGTGCACCGCCACCCCGAAGAGGCCGCCCGGCTCAACGACGAGGCGCTCGATCGTCTGCGGACGCTGGCCGAGGCCGGGGTCGATCACATGGACGGGGCGCTGGCCGACGCGCTGGTCATATCGGGCAGCCTGGCCCACGCCCGGGGCGAGCCGGAGATCGCGGCCGCGCTGTGGGACGAGGGCATCGAGCGCTTGTGGCCGGCCTACGAGGCGGCGCCGGAAGAGAGGGGCTACACCACGGCCCTCCTGCTCGCCTGCCGCCTGCGCCTCGCCCGCCGCGAGCCGCGGCTCGGGCGCGATCTGAGCCCGCTGATCGAGCAGTTCAACCGCCTGCAATGGCCCGACGGCCCGGGGCTGGTGCGCCGGGGACGGTGGACGCTGGACGGCCCGAGCGACGCCCCGGCGGCCGAGAGCCCGCTTGCGACGCACACTGAACACGCGTAGCGTATCCCCATGAGCCCGGCCCGCTTTCACCCGGTCGTCGCCCGGTGGTTCGCCGACCGCTTCCCCTCGCCCACCCCGGCGCAGCAGCGCGGCTGGCCGGCCATCGCTGCGGGTCGGGACACCCTGATCGCCGCCCCGACCGGCTCGGGCAAGACGCTGGCCGCCTTCCTGTGGTGCCTCGACCGCCTCGCCCGGCGGGCCTTCGCCGACGATCTGTCGCCGCAGCTCGATACCCTCTACCTCTCGCCGCTCAAGGCGCTGGGCAACGACATCGAGCGCAACCTGCGCGCCCCGCTCGACGGCATCCGCGAGGGGGCCCGCGCCGTCGGCCTGCCGCCGCCCGACATCCGGGTGGCCGTGCGCTCGGGCGATACGCCGTCGTCGGCCCGGGCCCGCATGGTGCGGACCCCGCCGCACATCCTGATCACCACCCCCGAGTCGCTCTACATCCTGCTGACGAGCCGCGGCGGCCGGCGCATGCTCTCGACGGTGCGCACGGTCATCGTCGACGAGATCCACGCCGTGGCGGCCAACAAGCGGGGCAGCCACCTGGCCTTGAGCCTCGAGCGCCTCGACGCGCTGTGCGCCCACGGCCCGGGCGACGCCGACGACGACGACGACGCCGCGCCATGGGTCCCCCGCCCGGCCCCGGTCCGCGTCGGGCTGTCGGCGACCCAGAAGCCCATCGAGCGCCTCGCCCGGTTGCTGGTCGGGACCCGCCGCCCGCGGCCGACCATCGTCGACGCCGGCCACAGCCGCCCGCTCGACATCGCGATCGACGCGCCCGAGGACGAGCTGTGCGCGGTGGCCTCCAGGGCGCAGATGGCCCAGGTCTACGACCGCATGGCCGCGCTGGTGACCGCCCACCGCACCACGCTGGTCTTCACCAACACCCGGCGCATGGCCGAGCGGGTGGCGCATCAGCTCGAGCTGCGCATCGGATCGGGCGCGGTCGCGGCCCATCACGGCAGCGTCGCCCGCGACAAGCGCCTCGACGCCGAGCGGCGGCTCCAGGCGGCCGAGCTGAAGTGCGTCGTGGCGACGGCTTCGCTCGAGCTGGGCATCGACGTGGGTGACGTGGAGCTGGTGATCCAGCTCGGCTCGCCCCGGTGCATCGCGACGTTCCTCCAGCGGGTCGGCCGGGCGGGGCACTGGGTCGGCGGCACGCCCAAGGGCCGGCTGTTCGCCGTCACCCGCGATCAGGCCGTCGAGTGCGCGGCGCTGATCCGGGCCGTGCGATCGGGCGAGCTGGATGCGATCGAGCTGATCGACGCCCCGCTGGACATCCTGGCCCAGCAGATCGTCGCCGAGGTGGCCGGCCGGGCGCAGGGCGAGGACGCGCTGTTCGAGATGGTGCGCGGCGCCCTGCCCTACGCCGATCTGCCCCGGGCCACGTTCGACGGGGTCGTCGAGATGCTCGCCGAGGGCGTGGCGACCCGCCGGGGGCGCAGCACGGCCCACCTGCACCGGGATCGGGTCAACCGGCGCCTCGCCGCTCGCCGCGGGGCCCGGCTGGCGGCGATCACCGGCGGGGGCGCCATCCCCGATCGGGCGGATTACACCGTCATCGCCGAGCCGGACGAGGCGGTCGTCGGGACCGTGGACGAGGACTTCGCCATCGAGAGCCCGCCGGGCAGCGTCTTCTTGCTGGGCAATACCCCGTGGCGCATCCGGCGGGTCGAGTCGAGCACGGTGCGGGTCGAGGCGGCCCCCGGCGCGACGCCGAACATCCCGTTCTGGTTCGGCGAGGCCCCCGCCCGCACCCGGGAGCTGTCGGCGGCGGTGGGCCGCCTGCGGGACGACGTCGATCGTCGCCTCGCCGCCGGCCGGGGGGTCGAGGCCATCGCCCGCTGGCTCGGCGCCGAGACCGGCCTGCCCCCCCGCGCGGCGACCCTGGTGACGCAGTACCTCGCCGCGAGCCGGGTCGCCCTGGGCACCCTGCCCACCCACCGGCGGCTGGTCGCCGAGCGCTTCTTCGACGAGGGCGGGGGCATGCAGCTCGTGGTGCACGCCCCGCTCGGCGGCCGCATCAACCGGGCGTGGGGCCTGGCGCTGCGCAAGCGGTTCTGCGTGTCGTTCGACTTCGAATTGCAGGCGGCGGCCACCGACGACGGGCTCGTCATCTCGCTCGGCCCCCAGCACAGCTTCCCCCTGGCGACGGTCTTCGACTTCGTGACCCCGTCCACCGCCGCGCCGGTCTTGCAGCAGGCGGTGCTGACCAACCCGCCGCTGCTCGGCACCCGCTGGCGGTGGACCGCGACCCGGGGGCTGGCGGTGCTGCGCTGGCGGAGCGGCAAGCGGGTGCCGGCGCCGATCCTGCGGATGAAGGCCGACGATCTGCTGGCGGCGGTCTTCCCCGGGGCGGCGGCGTGCCAGGAGAACGTGCACGGCCCCATCGAGCCACCCGACCACCCGCTGGTGCACGAGACGCTGGCCGACATCATGCGCGACTTCATGGATCTCGACGGGCTGGTCGAGGTGCTCGAAGGCATCGTCGGCGGCGACATCGAGATCCACGCGGTCGACACCGCCGAGGCCTCGCCGCTGAGCCACGAGCTGCTCAACGCCAACCCGTATGCCTTCCTCGACGACGCGCCCCTCGAAGAGCGCCGCTCGCGGGCCGTGGCCATGCGCCGCCGGCTGCGGCTCGACCCCGACGGGCTCGGCGCGCTCGACGCGGGGGCCATCGCCGAGGTGGTCGCTCAGGCCCGGCCGCCGATGCGCGACGCCGACGAGCTGCACGACGCGCTGCTCGGCTGGGGCTACTGGATCCCCGAGGCGCCCGACGCCAGCACGCTGGCCGCGTTCGCTGCCCTCGTCGAGCGCCGGCGGGCGGTCCTGGCCGAGTGGCCCGATGGCTCGGATGCCATCCCGGCGCACGCGCCCGATGACTCCAGCGCCGCGGTCGATGGCTCGAATGGCATCTGGGTCGCCAGCGAGCGGGTGGCCTGGGTCCGGCGGCTGATCCCCGACGCGGTCTTCGCTCCGCCGCCGCCCGCGCTGTCCGACGGCCCGATGGATGAGGACGCCGACGCCATCGCCAAGGCGGTCGTGCAGGGGCACCTCGAGACCACCGGCCCCCACACCGCGGGCGAGCTGAGCGCCCGGCTGCGGCTGCCCCGGGCGACGGTCGAGGCGGCGCTGCTCGGGCTCGAAGCCGACGGCAACATCTTGCGGGGGCGCTTCCGACCCGGCGCGGCGGACGAGGAGTGGTGCCCCCGGGGGCTGCTCGCCCGCATCCACCGCCGCACGCTGGGCCGGCTGCGGGCGGCGGTCGAGCCGGTCAGCGCGGCCGACTTCATGCGCTTCCTCTTCGCGTGGCACGGCGTGGCGCCGGTGGGCGATCCGGCGGCGCCCCGGCGGGACGACCCCCGGCGGGTGGGGCTCGACGCGCTGGCCGACGTGGTCGGTCGGCTCCAGGGCCTCGAGGTGCCCGCCGCGGCGTGGGAGCGCTTCGTCCTGCCGGCCCGGCTGCGCGACTTCGACCCCCGCCACCTCGACCTGCTGTGCCTCTCGGGCCGACTCGCCTGGGGTCGGCTGAGCCCCCGCCCGGCGAGCGCCGCGCCCGGTCGGGCGGCTCCGGTGGCGCTCATGCAGCGGGCCGACATGCGCTGGCTGCTCGCCCCGAGCCCGGCGCCCGATGACCTCGATCCCCGGGCGATGGCCCTCTACGACCGGCTGCTCCGGGGCGGGCCGGCGTTCACCGCCGATCTGTGCGCTGCGGTGGGCGGAGACGCGACGGCGGCCGACGTCGAAGAGGCGCTGTGGACGCTGGTCGCCGGCGGTTGGATCACCGCGGACGGCTTCGACGCCCTGCGCCGGCTCGTCGCCCCGGACACCCGCCGCGCTCCGGCCGGGGCCGGGCGGTGGGCGGTGCTGCGCGCGCCCGACCGGGATCCGCCGGGCGAGGTCGCCGGCCCCTTCGTCGATCTGCTGCTGCGGCGGTATGGGGTCCTCTTCCCCGATCTGCTGCATCGGGAGACCCACGCCCCGAAGTGGCGACACCTGCTGCCCGAGCTGCGTCGACGCGAGGCCCGGGGCACCCTGCGCGGGGGGCGGTTCGTGGGGGGGTTCTCGGGCGAGCAGTTCGCGCTGCCGGCCGCGGTGGACGCGCTGCGGGGCGTGCGCCGACGGCGGCCGGAGCGGCCCCGCTTCGTGCGGCTCTCGGCGGCGGATCCGCTCAACCTCGTGGGCATCACCTCGCCCGGCGGGCGGGTGCCGGCGGTCACCGACAACGCGGTCTTGTATCGGGACGGGGTCCCGGTCGCGGCCCGGGTCGCCGGCGAGCACCTGACGCTGGCCGACGCCGGGGCCGGCTGGCAGGTGGATCACGATCTGCGGGTGCACCCGGTGCACTGATCCAGGCGCCGGACGCGCCCGCGCTCAGATCTCCCGCGCCTCGCGGGCGTGCCCCGGCCACTCGAACCAGATGGTCTGGCCCTCGGCGTCGTCGGTGAAGATCCCGATGCGCCCCCCGTGGCGCTCGACGATGCGCCGGCAGATGACGAGCGGCAGGCCGCCGCTCATGACCGCGGCCCCGCTCGGCTCGATGCCGTCGGCCAGGGTGTCCTCGGCCTCGAAGGCTGGGCGGCTGACCTCGTGTATCGCGATGCGCCAGCCGTCGCGGGTGGCCGATGCGGTCACCCTCAGGCTGCGCTCCGGGGCGTCGGCCGACGGCTCGCCCGCGCTCTCCAGGGCATGCAGCAGCAGCGCGCGGACGATCAGCTCCAGCTCGGGTTCGACCCCCCAGACGACGGGCAGCCGCCCGAGCGCGACCTGGGCCCCGGCCTTCAGGATGTTGTCGGCCAGCCCTTCGAGCAGCCGCTCGAGCAGCGACCGCAGCGGCACCCGCCGGGCGGTGAGCTCCTGCTCGCTCATCCGGACGTATTCCAGCACGCAGTTGAGGGTGTGCCGAGCCGAGCGGCAGGCGCCGACCAGATCGTCGAGGGCCGCCCGCCGGGGGCCGTCCACGTCCGGCTCGCGCAGCAGCAGATCGGCCGACTGCCGCAGCACCCGCAGCGGCTCCTCGACGCCCAGGGCGACGGTGAGGGTGAGCTGGTCCAGGTCGTGCTCGCACTGCGCGAGGCGCTCGGCCTGGCGGGTCAGCGAGCGCTCGATGTGCGCCTCGTAGGTCACGTCTTCCAGCGCCATGCCGATCCGCGCGCCGTGAAAACACGCCCGGATGCGCAGCGGCCCCTGCTCGCTGACGCAGCGCAGCTCCCGGATGGTGCCCTCCGTCGTGATGACCCCCGAGAGCTGGTCCCAGTCCACGTCGCCCAGGGCGCGGCCGAAGGCCGCCGAGAGCGGGCGCCCGACCGGCTCGCCGTCGCTCCACCGGGCGAGGCGCCGGGCGGCGTCGTTGACCGCGACGACGGTACACTGGCGGACGTCGCAGGCCCCGGGCGAGACCTGAACGTAGATGATCGGCACCGGGCTGCGGCGGCTGCACTCGGCCCACAGCTCCTCTTCGATCCGGTGGGTGGGGGCCGGTCCGACGTCGACGAGAAGGGCGCCGCGGCGCCCTCCGAGGAGCACGCACGTCTGAACCCGATACGTACTGCTCAGCCAATGCAGCGTGAAGGACGACTCGTGACGGTCGAGCAGCCGGCCCAGCTCGGCGAGCGCGTCCGGATCCGCCCGGCCCCTCTCCAGGAGCCGCACAGCCGCGTCGTTGCCGGGCACGAGGTGAGCCGGACCCTCCCCCGGGGACCCGCGTACGACGAACGGGGCCGACATCGTGCGGAAAGCGGCGAGAGCCGGATCCTTCGATCGCGTCGACTCCATGGTCATCATCAGTTGCCCCTGAGAATCGAGGGATGATTCGAGCGTAACGGACCGTATCATGACGGTCGATATGCGGAAAGCGGTTGATCCAGGGGCGCGACGGCGCACCGGCGCGGCGCATCTTCCGACCCATGCCACCCCATCCCAGCCGCCCGTCGAGCCCGGCGCCGCCCGCTCGGGCCCCGATGACCCAGCCCGTGCTCTCACCCGTGCCGCGGATGGGGCTGGCGGGGGCCACCGGCATCGGCGTGGGGGCCATCGTCGGCGGGGGCATCCTGGCCCTGTCGGGCACGGCGTTCGCGCTGACCGGCCCCGGGGCCATCGTCGCGTTCGCCCTCAACGGGCTGATCGCGATCCTCACCGCCCTGTCATTCGCCGAGCTGGCCACCGCCTTCCCTCAGTCGGGCGGGCCCTACGCCTTCGCCAAGCGGGTCGTCTCGGTCGGAGCGGCGTTCGGCGTCGGCTGGATCGTGTGGTTCGCGAGCATCGTGGCCGCGGCGCTGTACGCCAGCGGCTTCGCCGCCTTCGCCCTCGAGGCCGTACGCAGCCTGGCCGGGGTCGAGGTGCCGGCGCGGGTGCAGACGCTGGTGGCGGTGGGCTCGATGATCGGCTGCGGGGCCGTGCTCGCCCGGCGCAGCGGCGGCGGCGGGGCGGCGATGAACGTGGGCAAGGTCGTCGTCTTCGGCCTGCTCATCCTCGGCGGGCTGTGGGCCTGGATCGACGAGCCCCCGCAGACGGCCCGCTTCTCGCCGATGTTCCCCGACGGGGGGGTCGGGCTGCTCCAGGCGATGGGGGCGACCTTCATCGCGCTCCAGGGCTTCGATCTCATCGCGGCCGTCGCCGGTGAGGTCGACGAGCCCCGGCGCAACCTGCCCCGGGCGATGCTGCTCTCGCTCGCCATCGCCCTGGCGGTCTACCTGCCCCTGCTGGTGGTCATCGTCGCGGTGGGGGTCGAGGACGGCGGGCTGTCGCTGCAAGCCGAGGCCGCCCGGCGCCCGGACACCATCGTCGCCATCGCCGTCGAGCGCTACCTGGGGCCGACCGGCTACTGGCTCGTGGTCGCCGCCGGCCTGCTGTCGATGCTCTCGGCGCTGATCGCCAACTTGTTCGCCGCCGCCCGCATCGCCCAGGCGATGGGGCGCGACCGGGCGCTGCCGCCCCGCCTGCGGGCGGTGCACCCGGTCCGGGGCACGCCGCACATCGCGGTGGGGGTCACTGCGGGCATCGGCGCGCTGACCCTGCTCGGCGTCAGCGACGTGACCGCCGCCGGCGCCGCCTCGTCGCTCATCTTCCTCATCGCCTTCGCCCTGGCCCACCTGCTGTGCGTCGTCACCCGGGCCCGAAAGCCAGACCACCCCGGTTTTCGGGTGCCGCTGTGGCCCTGGCTGCCCCTGGCCGGCGCCGGCATCTGCGGCGGTCTGGCGCTGTACCAGGCGTGGGCGGTGCCCTCGGCGGGGGCGGTCACCAGCGTCTGGCTGCTGGTGGGCGCGGCGGCGTACCTGCTCTCGTTCGGCCGGCGGGCCCGGGTCTTCGACGCCGCGGCCGAGACCAGCGATCCCGATCTGCTCGAGCTGCGCGGCCGCAGCCCGCTGGTGCTCGTGCCGGTGGCCAACCCGGCCAACGCGGCGACGCTGGCCCGGGTCGCGGCCAACGTCGCGCCCCCCCGGGTGGGGCGCATCCTGCTGTTCACGGTGCTGAGGCCGCCGGCTCAGCTCGATGGGACCGACCGCACGCTGGAGCGGGCCCTCGACGACGCGGCTCGCACGATGAAGGCCAGCCTCGCCGAGACGCTGCCCGCCGGCCTGCGCTGCGAGGGGCTGACCACCGTCGGCGCCGATCCGTGGGACGAGATCCGCAAGGCGGCCCACACCCACCGCTGCGCGACGGTGCTCATGGGGCTGGCCGATCTGGAGTCGCCCGCCGCGCGCCGACGCATCGAGCGGCTCGCCAACCAGATCGACTCCAGCCTGGTGCTGCTGCGGGCCCCGCCCGACTTCCGCCCCCGCGAGATCCGCCGGCTGCTGGTCCCCATCGGCGGCAAGGGGGTGCACAACGCGCTGCGGGCCCGGCTCATCGCCGGCCTGCATCGCGACGCGACCCGGGGCATCGAGGTGGTCTACCTGCTCGTGGCGCCCGCCGCGACGCCCCTGCCGGTCGCCGAGCAGCTCCAGCGGGTGCACGGCGACCTCGTGCGGGACGAGGCCCGGGGGGTGCCCCGCTCGGTGCAGGTCGTGCGCAGCGACGACGTGATCCAGGCCATCGCCGAGACCGCAGACAGCGTCGATCTGCTGGTGCTCGGGCTGGCCCAGACCGGCAAGGGCGACCGGGTCATCGGGCGCATCTCGGGGCCGATCATCGCCCGCACCCGCTGCGCGGTGATGCTGGTCTCGGCCCGTAGCTGAGCCGACCGCCGCCGGGCGCGCGCGCCGGGATCGGGCCGCGGCCCATCGGCCCCCCGTCTGTGATATCGTCCGCCGCACCCAACCTCGGAGATCCCATGCACACCCTGGTCGCCTCCCCGCTGACGGTGGCGCGCGTCAGCCTGCTGATCACGGCCGGACTTCTGTGGCTGTTGCTGGTCATGGTGGTGACCATCCCCCTGCTCATCGTGCTGCTGCCCTTCCGCCGCACCCGCATCGTGCTGACCAACCACGTCGGCACGCTCATCGGGCGCCCGCTGATGTGGCTGTCGGGCTGCCCGGTGCAGGTCGAAGGGCGCGAGCACACCCGGGGCGGCTCGTCGATCATCGTCGGCAACCACACCTCGATCCTCGACGCCTTCTCGAGCATCTGGCTGGTCCCGCCGGGCACCGTCGGCATCGCGAAGAAGGAGATCGTCTACTACCCGTTCTACGGCCAGATGTGGTTCCTCTCGGGGCACCTGCTCATCGACCGCAGCAGCCGGGAGAGCTCGGTCGGCGCGCTCAAGCACCTCGCCGGCTACATGCGCCGCAAGCGGCTCAGTGTGCTGCTGTGGCCCGAGGGCACCCGCTCCCGGGACGGGCGGCTCCAGGCCTTCAAGAAGGGCTTCGCCCACATCGCTTTGCAGACCCGGCTGCCGATCGTGCCGATGGTCATCACCGGAGCCCACAAGGCGTGGGAGAAGGGCCGCCTGGGCTTCAACCCGGTGCCGATCAAGATCCGGTTCCTGCCCGCCATCGACACCAGCCAGTGGACGATCGAGACGCTCGAGCAGCACATCGCCGAGGTCCGGCAGGCGTTCATCGACGCGCTGCCCGCCGAGCAGAAGCCCCTGCCCGCCAGCGCCTGAGAGCGCCTCGCGCAGGCCGCCCGCTCCGGGCGGCCGACTCATCGGAGAGAGATGGGATGAAGCCATGAGGCATGGCTTCGAGAGGGTGGGAAGGCCCGCCCGATTGCGGGCGGGCGCGGGCGCGCTCAGAGCTGCTCGATGGTGAGGGTGTAGGGCGAGCTGGCGCCGAGGAAGCCCTCGACCCGGAGCAGCGCCGGGCCGTTCCACTCGAGGTACTCGCCGTCGTCGCCCGTGGCGCTGCCGACCCGACCCCCGTCGTCGCCGATCAGGGCGTCGTCCCGCTCGGTGTCCCAGACATACACGTCGAGGTCGCCGACGGCGTGCCTGAAGTCCAGGTTCATGCTCCACCGCCCCTGCACGTCGACGGAGTAGAAGTCGTAGGTCGGCTCGGCGCAGATCCCGCCTGCGTACTCCCCGACGCCGATGGTCTGCGCCTGGCCCATCACGTCGTTGGGCTCGCTGTCCTCTTCGTCCAGCGGCCCGCAGTTCGAGACGAAGGGCGGGCGCTCCTCAGGCGGCATCGACCAGTCGGCCTCGGGGTCGGCGACGATGTCCCGCAGCGACATGTAGTAGTTGTGCTGCGAGCTGTCGGCGATCAGCGTCATGTCGCTGCGGCGCACGACCCACACCGTGGGGAACGACACCAGCCCCGAGCGCTCGACCACATAGGCCGGCACCACGTTTGCCCCGGCATAGGTGTCGGCGTCACCCACCCGGATACCCGGGCCGTCGCCGATGAGGCGGGCGGTGTGGGTGAAGGCGAAGTCGCTGGTGGCCGGCGCGTAGTTGTAGTCCTGCGCCTCGACGTAGAGGATCTGGGCGCCCAGCTCCATCAGCGCGTCGGCCTGCGGGTTGAGGATCTCCTGCTTGTAGCGGGCGCACGGGCCGCACCAGCCGGCCCCGACCTTCACGATGATCGAGGTCCGATCCGAGAACTCGGGGTCGCAGTAGAAGCTCTCGAAGCCGAAGTCGAACGTCGTGCCGTCGGGCCACCGGGCGTCGGCCCAGCGCAGGGGCGGCACGACCGATCCGTAGCGCACGATGTTGGCGAAGGCCGGGTAGCTGCACGCGATGGTGCCGGTCGAGGCGAACTCGAGGTCCTGGTAGGTCGCCGAGATGGTGACCTCGCCCCGGGCGTGGGCGGTGACCAGCCCGCCCTCGACCGTGGCGATGCGGGCGTCGGAGGTGGCCCACTGCGCGTCGGCCGCCACGTCGGTCTCGCCGCCGCCCTCGGTGAGCATCAGCGTGAGTTGGACCGTCTCGCCCTTCTCCAGATCGAAGGTCTCGTCGCCGGCGAGCGCGCCGGCCTCGCCTTCGCCCTCACCCTCGCCTTCGCCCTCACCCTCGCCTTCGCCCTCACCCTCGCCTTCGCCCTCAGCGCCGCCGTCGGGCAGGGTGATGGTGCCGCCGGTGCCTCCGCCCTCGCCCTCGCCGCCGACGCAGGCGGTGAGCCCGAAGGCGACAGCCAGCGCCAGCAGGCCGAACAGACAATCTCGTGTTTTCATGGGCGCATCCTCCCGCCGGTTCACTGAACGCGGCGAATCTCCAGGGTGTAGGGGCCGGCGAAGGTGCCGTTCCAGCCGTCGACGAAGATGAAGACCGGCGCGTCGGGCCCGGCCTCGAACTCCACGAGGCTCAGCAGGGTCTCGCCGGGCACGGCGTCGTCGTTGCAGGCCAACTCCAGCTCCGCGTCGGCGAAGCCACAGAATCCGCGCACGTAGACCAGGGTATCACCCTCGCCGGCGTCGACCACCTCGGCCGCGTAGGTGCCGGCCTCGGGCGCGGCGAACTCGAGGATCTGGACCGGCCCGCCGCCACCGCAGGTCCCACCGCCCGACAGGGCATCGGCCTGCGTGCTGTCGCCCTCGACCGTCCACACGCCGTCCATGCCGGGGCCCACCGTGACGGTCGGCCACACGTCGGGGCACTCGACGATCGGCGCGCTGCAGAGCCCGTTGCGGTTGGTGCCCGGGTCACCGACGCAGTACAGCTCGGCCGGGCAGCGATAGATCGCGCCCGCGCCGTCGCACGGCGTGCCATCTTCGGCGTCGGACGGCCCGCCGGTGATCGGGGTGACGAGGCGCTCGCTCTGCTGGCCGGCGGCGTCGATCAGGTACACCTCGGCGTCGGCGATCGCGTCGAAGATCGGGGACGGATCGTCGAGGCACTCGTTGAACCGGGCGTTCACCTCCTCGACGCACGCGTCCTGCGCCGCCTGATCCTGGCCGGCGGCCTCGAGGCACTCGTCGAACGGCGGGGTGACGAGCTCGGCGCACGGCAACGAGAAGCTGGTGCCCAGGCTGGCCTCGACGACGAACGTGCCCGGCTCCTCGCCCTCGTAGACCCGCTCGGCGAGGATGTTGATCGGGCCGCCCTGGTCTTCGAGCGCGAGCTGGTTGTTGAACGCGACCAGCGACAGCTCGCCGCCCTCGGCGTCACGGGGCAGGATGCCGACCCCGAGGAAGTCACCCTCGACGTCGGTCCCGGTCAGCCGCACGCCGACGGCGTTGGGATCGCGGCCGATGTACAGCTCGGCGCCGGTCAGGACCGGGGGCGTGGTGACCTGGCACAAGAACTCGTCCGTCTCGTCGAACGGCGTCCGGTCGTAGCACGCCGAACCCTCGATGTTGCACACGCTGCGCGCGCCGATGCTGTCGCACGCCGCGCCCTCTTCGACCTCTTCCGGGGCCATCGCGTCGGCCCCCATCGGCTCGCTGCGCAGGTCGTAGGCGTCGATCATGGCGATCTGCACCCGCCCGATGGCCCCCAGGTTGGGGTTGAGCCCGAGCGCCATGGTCATCGAGAACGTGCCGTCGCCCGGCTGCTCGAGGGTGGCGAAGTCGGTCGAAGCGAAGAGGAAGTCGAGGCTGTCGGTGCCCTGCCCGATGGGGATGGGCGCGCCGGCCTGATCGTAGAGCCACAGTTCGAAGCCGACGATGTCGTCTTCGGTGTCGCCGCCGGTGAGATCGGCGGCGAGCGCCGGGCCGCCGACCGTGGGCGAGTCCGGGTTGAACCACACCTGCATGTCGTCGATGACCGGCGGGTTGACGTCCAGCGCGACGGCGCTGAACGTGAACTGCGCCGGCTCGACCACGCCGTTGGCGTCGACGATCATGTCGACCTGCGTACCGGCGGCGCCCTGGATGATGATCTCGCTGTAGCCGGAGTCGGGGCTGGCGTCGTCGTTGCACACCAGCTCGCTGAAGGGGTCGTCGCACACCTCGCGGCGGGCGAGCGTCGTGTCGAACTCGGTGCCTTGGGTGGAGAACTGCCAGACGCCGTCCTCGGGCATCACGAAGCGCACGACGGCGTCGTTGCCGTCCATGCCCGCGACGCCGCACTCGCCGGCGGGGAAGGTGTCCGTCTCGCCCAGGGTGGCGTCGATCGTGAAGCCGCCCTCCACCGGGGTGCCGAGCGCGTTCAGGTCGTAGACCGGCGCCCCCTGACACTCGCCCTCGCCCTCACCTTCGCCTTCACCCTCACCTTCACCCTCCCCTTCGCCTTCGCCTTCACCCTCGCCCTCGCCCTCCCCTTCGCCTTCGCCCTCACCCTCCCCTTCGCCTTCACCCTCGCCGCCGTCCACGCCGACGTCGGCCGGATCGTCGCTGCCGTTGCCGCCGTCCGGCGTGCAGCCGAACAGGGCCGCTGCCAGCAGCAGCAGCGCGAATCCACTCTTCTTCCACAGCGTGCGCTCGCTCACGTCGCTCTCCTCATCTGTCCCCGGATTGCGGAAGGCGCATCCTAGCAGAGATCCCCCGGTGAGAACCCGGCCGGAAATCGCCCCCGGGGAGCGGCCGGGTAGAGCCTCTCCCGAATCGTCCCGTCGGGCGGCTACAGCGGCCGGACATTGAAGGTGACCAGGGATCGCGCAGGCCTAGGAGCCGGGGTCAGCGGCGGCGTACACCGAGCGCGATCGCCAACAGGCCGAGGATCGAAACGAGCGCGGCGCCGAACGCGAAGTCGGTCGAGATCGGGGGGGTGTTCAGCCCGGCGTTCAGCCACCAGCCGGTGCCGGCCAGGGCCGCGACCGCGCCGATGAGGGAGGCCCCTCGCCGGCCGACATGCATGCCGATCGCAGCCATGGCCCACAGAGCGCCGAGCGCATAGAGCGTCGGCAGGGCGAGCAGCCCGGCGCCGGCGACGTGCGCCAGGCTGGCGACGTCGGCGAAGAGCGCCCCGGAGAGGTTGGGCGGGCGGCTCGCCGGCGCGGGCTGCACCGGGGGCGTGAGATCGTCATCGAGGCGGGGCGGGGGCGGCGATGGCTCGGTCGGCGGCTCGGGTGACGGGGCGTGGAGCAGCGCGTCGGGCTCGGGCTCGGGCTCGGGCTCGGGCGACGGGAGATGGGACGGGGCGTCGGGCGTCGGGGCCACCGGGGGCTCGCTCTCGACGGCCGGCTCCCGCGACACGGGGGCCGACTCGCCATCGGCCGCGCGCCGGATCTCGCGGTTCTCGCGCACGGCGCGCAGCTCGGCGGCCAGCCGGGCCTCCTCCGCTGCCTGCCGGGCCTCGAACGCGGCTCTACGGCGCGCGTCCTCGGCCTCACGGGCTGCGCGGGCCTCCTCGGTGCGCCGCCGGGCCTCGGCCTCGCGAGCCGCCCGCTCCTCTTCGATGCGGCGGGCCTCCGCGCTCTCCCGGGCTGCGCGGCGCTCGGCGGCCCACCGCGCGGCTTCTTGCGCCGCGGCTTCGCGGGCAGCCTGCTCGGCAGCTTCACGCGCAGCGCGCTCTTCGGCCTCGCGGGCGGCGCGCGCTTCGGCTTCGCGTGCGGCCTGCTCTTCAGCCTCGCGGGCGGCGCGCGCTTCGGCTTCGCGTGCGGCCTGCTCTTCGGCCTCGCGGGCGGCGCGCGCTTCGGCTTCGCGTGCGGCCTGCTCTTCGGCTTCGCGCGCAGCCAGCTCTTCAGCTTCGCGTGCGGCTTGCTCTTCAGCCTCGCGGGCGGCGCGCGCTTCGGCTTCGCGCGCAGCCAGCTCTTCAGCTTCGCGTGCGGCCCGCTCTTCGGCCTCGCGTGCGGCCCGCTCTTCGGCCTCGCGGGCGGCCTGCTCTTCGGCCTCGCGTGCGGCCTGCTCTTCGGCCTCGCGTGCGGCCTGCTCTTCGGCCTCGCGGGCGGCGCGCGCTTCGGCTTCGCGGGCAGCCTGCTCTTCGGCCTCGCGGGCAGCCCGCTCTTCGGCCTCGCGGGCAGCCTGCTCTTCAGCCTCGCGAGCCGCCCGAGCCTCGGCCTCCACCCGGCGGGCCTTCGCTGCCGCCCGCTCCGCGCGGCGGGCCTCGACCTCGGCTTCGCGGGCCGCGAGCGCCGCCCGGCGCTCCTCTTCGTCGGCCAGCGCCTGCGCCGCCAGTTGCTCGGCCTGTCGCCGCAGCTCGGCCTGCGCCGCCTCGTGCGCCTCGGCCACCGCGCGGGCCTCGGCCTCCCGGGCGCGGGCCTCTTCGGCGGCCTGCGCCGCCTCCAGCGCCTTCAACTCGTCGTCCGCCGGCACGTAGTCGGCCAGGGGGCCGGGGGGCAGCGCCGCGAAGCGGGACGCGATGGCCTCCTCGTCGGGCACGACCGCGAATCCGAACAGGCGCCCCGGCGCGGTCCACACCTCCTGATCGGTCCGGGTGGGCCGATGCAGCGCGTGCAGATGGGCCCCCGCCTCGTCGTGGGTCCCGTAGAGTACCCAACCGCCGGGCAGGCACTTCACCAGCTCGGGCCCCAGACCCGGCGCGTCGGCCACCAGCGACAGCACGTCGTCCAGCTCGATGTCAGCCCACCAGAGCTGCCCCTCGGCGGCGTAGACCACCCCCGCGCCTTCGGGATCGGGCACCAGGCAGTCGATGCTCTCGTGGGCCCGCCAGAAGGTGCGCGGCGGCTGCCCGGTCAGCGGCTTGCGGGCCAGCCGCTGCCGCCCGGCGAGCACGTAGCTGAAATACAGCAGCCGGGCGTGCGCGCAGTAGGCCAGCCCGGCGTCGGCCGCCAGCCGCATCGGCTCGGTCAGCACCAGCTCGCGGCGGGAGGGCATGTCGGCCTTGAGCGGGGCCGCCGAGTCCCCCGGCTTGTCGACGTCGAGGACCACGATCTGGAACGTATCGCCCGCCGTCCGCCGCAGGTAGAAGACCTGCTCCCCGCCGGGGACGAAGGTCGGCGCCCGCAGGCCCATGCGCTCGGGGTTGCCCGCCGCCGCCAGCAGGGCCTGGGACTCGGCGTCCAGCGGGTGGTCGGGGTCGAAGCCGAAGACGTGGATGTCGGCCGCCAGGGCGGCGCCGACGGTCACCTCGGCGACCACCCGCCGGCCGTCGCTCGAGAAGCGCGCCGACTGGACGTGCAGGTCGCGGTCGAGGGAGGCGTGCAGCCAGCGCACCGCGCCCCGATCGAGGTCGATCAACGCGCAGCGGGTCGTCGAGCGTCCGGCCGGCGCCGGCTCGGCGAGGATGGCGCACACCAGCCGCCCGGTGGGGTCGACGTCGGCCCGATAGGCGATGGCCTGATCGTGCTCGACGAGGGTGCGCTGCTCACCGTCGGTGAGGCGCACCGCCTCGAGCCGGCGACCCCCCTCGTCGGCCCGATCCAGAATGATCCACTGCACGGGTCGGCATCACTCCATCGGCGGCCAGCCCTCGAGCGCCGCCGGCGCGGCCCCGATGAGCAGGCAGGCGCTGTAGGCGTCCGACTCGCCGTCGCCGTCGAGGTCCTGGTCGAGCCGCAGCAGATTGGGCAGGATGGGCCGGAGGTTGATGAGCTGCTCGCAGAAGGCCGGCTGCGGGTCCTGGGCCATGCACCCCGCCTCGAGGCCGTCGAGCGCGGCCTCCAGATCGTCGTCGGTGACGGCGCCCCACAAGACCCCGTTCTCCAAGGTGAAGCCGTCCGCGTCGTTCACCGAGACCTGACCCCGGATCTCGGCGTCGGAGAACGACAGCGTCAGCTCGACGCCGGCGACGACCGGCACGTCCAGCGAGAAGACGCCCGGCTCGGTGCGCAGCTCGCCGTCCCGGACCCGGGATCGGGGGAACAGGATCACCGGGCGCCCCTGCGCGTCGAGCGCGGTGTCGTCGAGCACGAAGGCGTCCCCCTCGCGCTGCGCGGTGAGCACGGCCAGATCGAAGATGCCCACATCGCCCGGCGGCTGGAGCCCGGCGGCGCTGACGAAGAGGTTGAGGCTGAGCCCGTTGATGGCGTTGGCCAGCCCGGCGTTGGCGAAGCCGCCGACGAGGCTCAGCGAGTTGTCCGGCTCGCCGTCGCCGTTGTTGTCGGGGCACTGCACGTCGTCGGAGCCGGTGATCTCGAGCAGGTTCAGCCGGCCGACGGCCACGCTGCACGAGGCGTCGACCCCGTCGCAGTTCTGGTCGATGCCGTCGCCGCACACGTCGGCGATCAGCGGGCCGGTGGTCGGGCGCTCGTCGTTGCAGTCGTTGAGGTCGCACACCGCCCGACAGCGTTCGGCGTCGCCGAGCGGGCAGTCCTCGCCGCACGCGTCGAAGCCACAGGCCGGCGCCATGTCGCCGTCGAGGTCGAAGTCCTCGTCGACGGTGCCATCGCAGTCGTTGTCCAGCCCGTCGCAGACCTCCATGCCGTCGGGCATGCCCACCTCGGCCGGGCAGAGCGACGAGCGGCCGTCCTCGGCGCACACCTTGCGGGCCACCGCCCGGCAGACGCCGATGCCCGCGCTGCACACGTCGTCGACGCCGAAGCCCTCGTCGATCAGCGCGTCACAGTCGTCGTCCTCGCCGTTGCAGGTCTCGGGCGACGGGTTGCAGGGCGGCATCATGTCCGGGGCCATGTCGGGATCGGGCGCCATGTCGGGATCGGGCGGCGCCATGTCGGGATCGGGCGGCGCCATGTCGGGGTCGGGCGGCGCCACGTCGGGATCGGGCCTCATGTCGGGGACGGGCGCCATGTCCGGATCGGGCATGTCGCGGGCGACCACCATGTCGAGGATCCCGGCGTCGGGGGTCTGGTTGGCGTCGTCGTCGCAGCCGAAGCCGGCCAGCGCGACGATCAGGGCCGGCAGGAGCCGGGCGGCATGCGTGGGGGATGGCATCACGGCGTCACTCCTCTCACTCGGCGGGCGCGGTGCGCAGGACCCGCAGGCCGATGTCGTCGGCGGCGGTGCGGGGCGGGGTCGCCGCCCGGTTGGCCGACCGCAGCAGCGGCGCCCGCGAGATGTAGGCTCCGCCGCGGATGTTGCGATCGGCGCCCGCCTCGGGGCCGACCGGATCGATCACCGCGCCGTCGGGGTAGGGCCCATAGTACTCGAAGACCCACTCGTTGACGTTGCCGAGCACGTCGTGCAGCCCGAAGGCGTTGGGCAGGCGGGTGCCCACCGGCTGGGTCTGGGCGCCGCTGTTGTCGTTGAACCACGCCGCCCGGATCAGCTCGATCATGTCGGCCGCGGTCCAGCGGATGCCGTCGGTGCCGCCCCGGGCCAGGTACTCCCACTCGGCCTCGGAGGGCAGGCGCCAGCCCTCGCAGTCGTAGCCGTCGGGCCAGTCGGCGCCGTCGCCTTCGATCGTGTAGCACTGCTGCAAGCCATCCGCCCGGGAGAGCGCGTTGGCGAAGCGCACCGCGTCGAGCCAGGTCACCTGCTCCACCGGCAGATCGGCCCCCTGGCGGGCGCTGGGGTTGCCCCCCATGACCTGCAACCACTCGGCCTGGGTCACCTCGGTGATGCGGACCAGCATCGGGTGGGTCAGGGTCACCGTGTGACGGGCCTCGTCCGCCTGCCGGCCGGGCTCGTCGGGCGGGCTGCCCATCTCGAACTCGCCGGGCTCGACCCGCACGGTGCGCCGCCCGACCGGGCACGCCGGCCCTTCGTCGGTGAGGCCGTCGCAGTCGTTGTCCAGCGCGTCGCAGGTGTCCTCTTCGTCCAGCTCGTAATCCGCCGCGTAGGTGCACGCGCTGAAGCCTTCGGCGCCCAGGCACTGCGCCGGGGCCACCGGGATCGCGCACACCCCCAGCTCGAGGGCGCACGGCGGGGGCTCGGCGCCCTCGTCGACCGTGCCGTCGCAGTCGTTGTCCCGCCCGTCGCACGAAGACTCCTCGGCCTCGTAGCGCCGGATGTCGCCGTAATCCGGCTCGAGCCAGCCGGCCTCGCCACCGCAGGCCTTGACCTGCCCGCTGCACACCCCCATCTGCCGATCGGCCGGCGGGGGGAACAGCCCCTGATCGGTGCGCCCGTCGCAGTCGTTGTCCAGCCCGTCGCACAGCGACTCGCCGGCCTCGTAGCCCTCGACGAGGCTGTAGTCCGGCTCGATCCACTCGCCCTCGACGCACACCTTGAGCTGCCCCGCGCAGACGCCGACCTCCCGGTCGCCGGGCGGGGCGTCGGGCGCGTCCTCGTCGAGCGTGCCGTCGCAGTCGTCGTCGATGCCGTTGCAGGTCTCGCTGACCGGATCATCGTCGACGCACTCGGCGCCGTCGCCGGCCTCGTTGCACACCATCAACCCGTAGGCGCACAGATCGGCGTCGTCGGTGTCGCACGGCATGCCGACGCCGGGGAACGCCTCGTCGGTGGCCCCGTCGCAGTCGTTGTCCAGCCCGTCGCACCGGGTCTCGTCCGCCTCGAAGGGCCCGGGCGGGGGCTCGCACTCGCCGAAGACGCGATCCGCGCCGCAGGTCGCCACGCCGCCGGCGCAGACCCCTTCGAGATCACGGCACGGAGCGCCCGACGTCTCGCCCGGCCGGCAGCCGCCGGGATCCATGTCGGGGGTCATGTCGACCTCGGGCCCTTCGTCGGGCTGGACGCCATCGTCGGGATCGGGCCCGGCGTCGTCCTCCGGCCCGCGGTCGGTCACGGCCCCGTCGGGGCGGGGCCCGCTGTCGGGTGGGAAGGTGCCGTCGGCCGGCCGCATGTCGCGGATGACCCCGCCCCAGTCGGGCGTCGGTGGGATGTCGTCGTCGCACGCCGCGAGCGGCCCGCCGAGGCCGAGCGCGAGGCACCAGAGCAGACGCTGCATGCTTCACTCCCCAGAACACGCGCCGGCCTCCACCTCCCCAGGCGGACCGTACGCAGCAAACGGACCGGATACGACCGGATGAACGACCCGACCGCCGAAGTGGCGATCGTCGGCCCGAGCCCGCATCATTCGCACTCACGCCCGGCGGACGCAACCCGTCGTCGGCAAAATCGAGGACCCGCATGCATCGCTTCGCGCTGCTCGGCGCCGCCGGCTACGTCGCCCCTCGGCACATGAAGGCCATCCACGAGACCGGCAACGCCCTGGTGGCGGCCTGCGACCCCTACGACGGGGTGGGCGTGCTCGACCGGTACTTCCCCGAGTGCCGCTTCTTCACCGAGGTCGAGCGCTTCGATCGCCACCTCGAGAAGCTGCGCCGACGGGCCGACGCCCGCCCGGTGGATTACGTGAGCATCTGCACCCCCAACTACCTGCACGACGCGCACTGCCGCCTCGCCCTGCGCATCCGGGCCGACGCCATCTGCGAGAAGCCGCTGGTGATCAGCCCGTGGAACCTCGACCAGCTCAGCCAGCTCGAGCAGGAGTACGGCCGGCGCATCTACACCGTGCTCCAGCTCCGGCTGCACCCCGAGGCCCGCCGGCTCAAGGCCCGGGTCGACGCCGATCCCGACGCGCCGCTGGACGTCGAGCTGACCTACATCACCCGCCGGGGTCAGTGGTATCACCAGTCGTGGAAGGGCGACCCCGAGAAGTCGGGCACCCTGGCCATGAACATCGGGATCCACTTCTTCGATCTGCTGCTGTGGCTCTTCGGCCCGGTGACCCGCTCCGAGGTGCACCTGCGGGAAGGCGACCGCATGCGGGGCGTGCTCGAGCTGGGGCGGGCCCGCGTGCGGTGGCTCCTGTCGATCCGGGCCCACGATCTGCCCGACGGCTACCTCGAGAGCGGGCGCCACGCCCACCGCAAGCTGGTGCTCGGCGACGACGCGTTCGACTTCTCGGCCGGCTTCGACGACCTGCACACCCGCAGCTACGCCGAGGTGCTCGCCGGCCGGGGCTTCGGCATCGAAGACGCCCGCCCCTCGGTCGAGCTGGTGCATCGCCTCCGGACCGCCGACATCGCGCCGGCCACCCGCCGGCTGTCGTTCGGGCCCGCCGACGCCCGCTGAGGCCCGCCCGGGGCGGAATGCCCCATCCCGTGCCCGTCGCGCGGCATCCCGCGCCCGTCCGCTGCCGGCCAGACCCCGTCGCCCGCGGGATCCCGGGCTGGAACGGCGCTTGAAGTCACGTCGGGCATGACTGCTACACCTCCCGACGACCACCCCCTCGAACACCGGGCGTCCGAGCGCCCCGTCATCGGCGTCAGCGGACCGGCCCGGGGCGGCTGGGCCGCGTGGCTGGCCGTGCGCTTCGCCATCTGGCGGGCCGGCGGCCGGGCCCGGCGTATCACCCCCGCCGATCACGGGCCCGACGATCTGCCCGACCTCGACGCCCTCGACGGGCTCGTCATGACCGGCGGCGGCGACATCGAGCCCCGCCGCTACGGCGCGCAGGCCACCCGCCCCATGCGTATCGACCCGCCCCGCGACGCGCTCGAGCTGGCCCTGGTCCGCCGGGCCCGCGAGGCTCGCCTGCCGACCCTCGGCATCTGCCGCGGTATGCAGATCATGGCCGTCGTCACCGGCGGCCGGCTCATCGAGCACATCGAGCCCGAGGCTCGGGCCCATCGATCGCCGCTGCCCTTCTGGCGGGCGCACATCGAGCCCGGCACCCGGATCGCCCGGCTGCTCGGCCGCCACCGGATCCGCATCAACAAGATCCACCACCAGGCGATCGATGACCCCGGGCCGGCGCTGCGGGTGGTCGCCCGGGACACCGACGGGCTCGTGCAGGCCATCGAAGCCCCCGATCGGGCGTTCTTCCTCGGCGTGCAGTGGCACCCGGAGTACATGCAGTACATGGCCCCTCACCGCCGCCTGGTCGGGGCGCTGGTGCGGGCCGCCGGGGGCGCGCCGGCGCCGAGCGCCCACCCGGTGCCGTCGCTGGAGGTCGGGCGATGAGCCAGCCATCCATCTCCGCCCGGTGGCGTCGGCGCGGCCAGTGGATCGCGATCGGGGTGGCCCTCCTCGCCGCCGGCGCGCTGCTGACCGCCCTGCCCGTCCGCCAGTGGATCGAGGCGCTGCGGGGCACCGTCGAGGGGCTCGGCTGGTGGGGCCCCATCATCTACGCCGCCGTCTACGCGATCGGCGCCGTCCTGGTGCTGCCCTCGGGGCCGTTCCAGGTGGGCGCCGGCCTGCTCTTCGGCCTCGCGGTGGGCATCCCGACTGCGCTCGCGGGGACCTGGCTCGCCCTGGCCGGGGCCTTCGCCGTCGGGCGCTGGTTCGCCCGCGACCGGGTGCAGCGCCTGCTCGAGGATCGCCCGCGCATGCGCGCGGTGGAGGGCGCCATCGCCGACGGCGGCTGGAAGACGGTCGTGATGCTGCGTCTGTCACCCATCCTGCCGATGAGCCTGCACAACTACGTCTATGGCCTCACCCGCATGAAGTTCCGGGTCTACATGCCGGCCGCGGCCATCGCGGTGGCCCCGGGCACCGTGATGTGGGCCTGGATCGGCGCGGTCGGCGGCTCGGCGGCCACCGCCTCGGGTGAGGCGTCGGTCGTCCAGTGGGTCCTGCGGGGGGTCGGCCTCGTCGCGACGGTCGCCGTCTCGATCCTGCTCGCCCGGCACGCCCGCCGCCGGCTGGAGGACGAAGACACCTTCTCCGACGAAGGCCAGGACGCAGACGAGGCCTCAGAGAGCGCCGACGACGAGGGCGAGGGCGAAGACGCGCCCTCGGCCCCGCCGGCCTGGCAGCTCGCCGCCTGGAGTCTCGCCGCGACCGCGCTCACGGTCTGCGCCGTGCTGGGGCACATCTACGACGGCAAGCTGGAGCAGTGGCTGGGCGGCTGATCCTCAGCCCGCGTCGGGCCCGAGCACGCATTGCAGCGGCCGGCGGATCCGACCGTGACGTCAGCCGCTGGCGCTCGGGGGCTCGCCGTAGGTGCGGCGCAGCTCGGCGTAGAGCGCGCCGACCGCGAACCGGGCCAGCTCGATCAGCGCCGGCGCCAACCGGGCCCCGTCCACCGTGCGGGCGACCGCCCGGGCCGCCGGCCCCACCCCGCCCGCGGCCAGCAACGCCACCCGGTGGCTGGCCGCCAGCGCCGAGCGCGCCTGGCTGGGCACCGCCCCCAGCCCGCTGACCAGCCCGTCGATCGCCGCGGCCACCGCCGGCTGACGCAGCGCGTCTCCGTACCGCGGACGCAGACGGGTCGCCTGGGCCTTGAGGCGGGTGTCGAGCTCCACCTTGAGCGGGTGCCCGGCGCAGGCGGCGATGGCCATCAGCCGCCGCTTCAGCGCATCCGGCGCCCACCGGCTCAGCACGTCGACCCCGTCCCGAGCCAGATCCATCGCCCGGGCCACGAAGAACAGCCGCTCCGGGGGCGGCAGGCTCATCAGGCGCTCCGAGATGATCAGCCGATCCCCGACCCGCTGACACACGTCGAGCGGCAGCGGCGCGGTCTCGGGGGTGAAGTCGACCCCGAACAGGGCATCGAGGGCCGCCGATTCGGCCACCAGCTCCGGCTCGGCCGGCTCCGACGGCGGGCGGGGGCCGAAGATGGCCGGGGCCGCCGCCGCGACCGTGCGCAGGTGCTCGACGAAGGCCCGATCGACCTCCCCCCACAGCCGCTGGCGCACCTCCTCGGGCAGCGGCCGGGCCAGGGGGCGCACCCCGTCGACCGGCCCCCCGAGCAGCCCGGTGTCGTCTTCGTCGGCGACGCCCGCGGCGACCCGCAGCCGGGCCACCTCGCCGGCTTCGTCCGCCCGCCCGGCCCGCACGAGCTGCCGCCGCAGCGCCCGCAGATGGGCCGGATCGAGCGGCGCCCGGGCCAGCAGCCACCGGAGCTGGATGATCGCCTCGTCGACGTGCTCGTCCCGCCGCCCGAGGGCGTCGGCGAAGAGCGTGCGCAGCGCCCCGTCGTCCGGGCGGGCGCCCACCGCCGAGCGCAGCGACTCGATCAGCTCGCCGGGGGCCGTGCCCTCGGCCAGCGCCGCCTCGGCCACCCGCTGCCGCAGCCGCTGCACATGCTCGGTGCGGGGATCGGCCACCGTCAGCGCCTGCTGAAGCGCCACCCGAGCCCGCGCGGGGCGGCCGGCGTCGAGGCACACGTCGGCCAGCATCTCCAGCAGCCGGGGATCGTCGGGGGTGTCCTCCACCGCGGCTTCGAGCCCGGCGATCGCCGCCTCGAGCCGCTGCTCCTCCAGATCCATGCGGGCGATGCGCTGCCGCAGCCCGGCCCGGCGGCTGCCCGGCTCGGCCGCGTTCACCGCCCGGGCCAGGACGATGCGAGCCCGGGCCCGATCGGCGACCGCCAACTCCAGATCGGCGAGCTGTTCGAGGGCGTCGACGTCGCGGGGATCGCCCTCCAGCACCGTCTCCAGCCACGCGCGCGCCGCCTCGGGGGCCTCCAGCTTGTCCCGGTGGATCGCCGCCAGCCGGAACGTCACGGCCCGCCGCAGCCGGGCGTCGGGTGAGACGGTGCGCAGCCGGGCATAAGTCGCCGCCGCCGCCGGCCAGTCCTCCATCTCGACGTACAGATCGCCCAGCCGCTGGAGCAGCGGGGGCACCTCCCCGGCCTCGACGGCGGGGATGAGCAGCTTGAGCAGCCGCAGCGCGTCCCGGGGGGCGTCCAGGCGGTCGATGTGGATCGCGATCGCCTCTTCGAGCAGCGCCCGCCGCCGCTCGGGCAGCGCCGCGGCCCGCTGCTCGAGCGCGTCGACCAGCGCCGACCACCGCCCGGTCTGCTCACAGATGCGGCGCACCGCCGCCGCCGCCTCGTCGTCGCTCGGGTTGCGCACGAGCGCGGCGAGGTAGTCGTCGAGGGCCTCGGCCCCCGCCTGCCGCTCGACCTCCCGGCTGCGCCCGGCCTCCAGCAGCAGATCGGAGGCGTTCTGCGGATCCAGCGCCGCCCGCCCTTGCATCTCGGTGACCTCGATCGCCCGCTCCCGCTCGCCCAGATCCTCGAAGATCTCCCGCAGCGCCCGCAGCGCGATCGGTGACTCGGGCTCGATCTGCAGCGTCGCCTCGTAGCACTGCGCCGCCTCGTCGAGCAGCCCCGACTTGCGCAGCACCCGCCCCGCCCGCAGGAGGATCATCGCCCGCTCGCGGGGCTCGCTCGCCCGGGCCAGCCGCCGCTCGAGGATCTCGGCCAGCAGCCCCAGATCATCGGCCTGATCGGCCCAGCCCTCCATCCACTCCAGGGCCTCGGGGTGGTCGGGGATCTCGGCCAGCACGTCCTCGTAGGCCTCGAACGCCATCCGCAGATCGTCCAGGACGTTCTCCGCCAGCCGGGCCCGGCTCAGCCGCAGCCCGGCCCGGACCGCGGGGGTCGTGGCCAGCGCCGCCATCTCGTCGTACAGGCCGACCAGCTCGGAGAACGCCCGCCGCCCCAGCCGGTGGCGTTCGAGGGCGAGCAGCGGCTCCATGCGGTCGGGCGCCGCCGCCCGGGCCCGCTCCAGGGCGTCGACCGCCCGATCGGGCTCGTCCAGCGCCTCGGCCAGCTCGGCCACCGTCTGCCAGTGCACCGCCGCCTCGGCCGGCCGGGCCGCCTGCTCGGCCAGCCGGGCGTGCAGCGCGGCCAGCGTCGAGTGAGCCCCGGCCGCCTCGTAGGCGTCGAGCAGCGACCACACCGCGTCCGGGGCGTCGCCCGCCGCCTCGATCGCCCGCTCCCAGGCGTCGGCCGCGGTCTCCCGCTGATCGAGCGGGCCGCCGTACAGCGCGCCCAGCCGGATGAGGGCCGCCGCCCGCTCGACCGGATCATCGGCCAGCTCGGTCTGGGCCACCAGCGCCTCGGCCTCCCGATCGAGCCGGCCCGCCGCGCGGGACAGCGCCTCGAGCGCCCGCAGCGCCACCATGTGCTCCGGATCCACCTCCAGGACCCGCTCCAGCGCCTCGATCGCGCCCGCCTCGTCCCCCGCCGCCTGCTTCAGCTCGGCCAGGATCAACCACAGCGGCCGCCGCTCCTCGCCCGACGGCGCCAGCTCGATCCGGGCTTGGGTCCGGGCGATGCGGGCCGCCGTCCCGTCCGGGCGGCGCAGATCGGCCAGCAGCGCCTTGGCCGCCTCCGAAGTCGGATCGGCCTCCAACGCCCGCTGGGCATGGCGGGCGGCGCGTTCGGTGTCGCCGGTGTGCAGCCAGGTCGAGCGGGCCCCGGCGAGCCAGAGCGTCGCCCGATCGACCGGCCCCAGCGACGCGTCGGGCATCGCGGCCGGGGGGGAGGCCGGCGGCTCGTCGGTCGTCGTGCTCAGCCGCTCGATGGCCGCCCGGGCCCGGGCGTCGTCGGGGGCCAGGCCCCGGATGCGCATCCAGGCGTCGAGCGCGCCCCCCGGGGCGTCCAGCCGCCGCTCGGCGACCTCGGCGATGCGCTCGAGCACCGCCACCCGAGCCTCGAACTCGCTCAGCAGCGTCAGCCGGTGCTCCAGGGTCTCGACGTGCCCCCACCAGTCCCCCAGCTCGGCCTGCACCCGGGCCAGAGCGTCGACGACCGGCAGCGAGCGGGGATCGCGATCGAGGGCGGCGCGGTAGGCCGTGATGGCCCCCGGGCGATCGTCGAGGCGCTCCCGGACACCGCCCAGCGCCAGCCCCATCGCCGCCGCCCGCGCCGGATCTTCGGCGGTCTCGGCGGCCGCCCCCAGCACCTCGGCCACCACCCGCGGGGGCGGCCCCAGCCGCAGGAGCCGGCGCACCGCGGGGCCGTGCGCCGGCTCGACGTCCAGCAGCCGCCGCAGGGCGCCCACCGCGCCGTCGGCTGACGCCAGCGCCACTTCGTACAGGTTGGTCAGCCGCCACAGCGCCTCGACCCGGGCCGCGGGATCGGTCAGCTCGTCGGCCACCCGGGACCACACCGCCGCCGCCCGCTCGGGGTCGTCGGCCCGCTCGAGCAGATCGGCCAGGGCTCGCCGATCCTCGGCTCGATGGGGGTCATCGGCCAGCGCCGCGGTCCACGCCTCGATGGCCCGCTCCGGCAGGTCGTGGGCCGCCGCCGCCCGGGCCAGCCCCGCCCGGCGCGCGGCCCGCCGCTCGGCGTCGGTGATGCCCGCCGCCAACCGGAGCTGCGCCGAGAGCCAGCCCGCCAGATCACCCGCATGCCGGTGCACTTCGGCCAACCGGGCCGCCGCGACGCCGTCGTCCGGCGCCTCGCCCAGCACCCGCTCGAGCAGCGCCACCGCCCGCTCGATCTCCCCCTGCCCCGCTCGGGAGGCCGCCGCTTCGATCGAGAGCGCCCGCCCCATCGTGTCCTTCGGCGCCGCCCGGGCCGCCCGCTCGGCCGCCTCGGCGAAGAGCCGGGGGTCGCCCGAGAGCGCCGCCGCGGTCGTCAGCCCCCGGGCCGCCGTCGCGTCGTCCGGCGCGATGTCCAGGGCCTGGGCGAAGCACACCCGGGCCGCCTCGGGACGATCGAAGCGGGTCAGGTAGATCTCGCCCTTCTCGCACAGCAGCCGGGCCCGCAGGCGGCCCCCGCGGCGCACCCGCAGCTCGGCGTCGAGCAGCCGCAGCACCATCGACCAGCGCCCGGCCCGCCCGAAGATGCGCCGCCCGGCCCGCAGGGTCGGCACATGGGTCGGATCGGCGCCCACCGCCCGCTGATAGGCCGCGATCGCCCGCCGGTCGTCGGCCAGCTCCTGCTCGTAGACCCGCCCGATCTCGTAGCACAGCTCCGCCCGCCGCCGGGGGTCGACGCTGGCGCTCGCCTCCCGTCGATACAGCGCGATGGCCGCCTCCAGCCGCTCGAAGCGGGCGGGATCGATCTCGGCCAGCTCGGGCGGCGCCTCGGCCCGGCCCTCGGCGTCCCGGGGCAGGAGCCCGTCGGCGAACCACCCCCGGTCCACATCCTGCGTCGGATCGTCGCTCATGCCCGGCGCCCGCCGCGCGCAGGCCCGAAGCGACCTCGGGCAAAGCTCTTCGACGGCATCACTGACCCCCGCGCGCTCAATGGATGGTGGGCGGCCGCCCGTCGTAGGGATCGTGCAGCGGGCGGGGCGGCACGAACGGCGGCAGGGCGACCTCGATGTCCTCGGCCATCTCCACCGACTCCTCCTTGCGCAGCCGGGCCATGCGAGCCGCCCGCTGCCGCTTGCGCCGGCGCCAGCCGAGGACGAGCATCGCCGCGGCGAACACCCACAAGCTCGTCGACCCGAAGATGAGCGGCAGCCAGCCCCAGCGCACCTTGAGGCTGCTGAGCCACTCGGCCTCGATCGCGTCGAGCGACAGCGGGTAGGCCGCGCTCATCGCGTCTTCGAAGCGGGCCCCGTCGCGCAGCCGGGCGATGAGGTCGTGGAACGCCGCCTCGCCGTAGGTCCCCATGAGGTAGCCCACGAAGTGCACCGCCTGGGCGTAGGCCACCCCCGCCCGGGCCCCCGAGGCGGGGAAGCCCCGGTCGAGATCGGCCATCGGCAGCAGCACATCCAGGGTCGCCGCCTCGGTCAGCTTCCACGCCCGCTCGAGATCGACCCCCTCGCCCTGGCGGATGGCCAGCCCCTCCTTGAACCACCGGGGGATGCCCCGATCACCCACCGTGCCCAGCGCGATGTGGCTGATCTCGTGGCGGAAGGTGCTCGCCAGCTCGTCCCGCCCGACGCCCGCGTGCAGCAATATCGTCCGCTTCGCCGGCCACGCCAGCCCCGCGGCCCACTCCGGCGGGCGCCCGCCGAACCGCCGGGTCGCCTCGGCCAGCATCGCCTGCTCGTCGCCCAGGATGACGACCGTCGTCGGGGCCTCGGTCTCGATGCCCAGCTCACCGTAGATGCGATCGTGCTGGGCCTCGACGGTCTCCATGAGCTGCTCGGCGAACCCGTGCAGCCCCTCGGCGTACTCGAAGCGATAGCGGGCCGTCTCCTGCGTATCGAACGGCTGCGCCGAGGCCGCCGGCAGCCCCAGCACGGTGAGCAACGCCCCGAGCAGAACCCCGAGCAGCCCACCGACGAGCGACCCCGACAGCCCCCATGGACCCCGCGCGCTCATGCCGCCTCCAGGCGCCGGGCGAGGGTCTCGGCGTCGAGGGTCTCGAACAGCACCCGCTTCGAGCGCCCGGTCTGCCCCGAGACGATGCGCACCGTGCTCGGCGGCACCCCGCACAGCCCGCCGAGGAGCTTCGCCAGCGCGGCGTTGGCCGCCCCATCCACCGGCGGCGCCCGCAGCGCGATCTTGAGCGCGTCGCCGTGCACCCCGACGACGCCCTCCCGCCGGGCGCGCGGCTGCACCCGGACCGACAGCACCGCGCCGCCTCCGCTCTGGTCGATGCGCGGGCTCACCCCGGCCCCCGGTCGTCGGGCGGCGGGGGCGGTATCGACGGGCCCTCGCGGCGACCGGGCGGCACGCTGCGCCCATCGCCCCGGGCCGGCGGGCGGGAGACGCTGCGCGCCGTCGCCCGGGGCACCGGGGCCACCTCGCCGTCGCCGAACAGCCCCGCCTCCGACAGCCGACCGCCCGGCGCCCGCGAGACGTCCCGGCCGCTCTCCGACGGCACCTCGCGCACCGGCGGCGCCTCGCGGACGGGCCCGGCCTCCCGGAGCGGGCTCTCCTCCACCCGGGCCAACCGCAGCCGCCCGGCGCCCCGGCGCACCTCCTCGGCCTCGGCCGCCCGCCGGCTCTCGTCTTCCCGATCGAGCATCTCGTGGGTCTCGAGCAGCCGCCGGTGGGCGTCGATCACCGTGCGCAGCTCGCCCAGCGCGCGGGCCTTCTGCAAGCGCAGATCGCGGGCCTGCTCGGCGTAGCGCACCACGTCGTCCCGGGCGCCGGCGACGATCTTCTCGGCCTGCATCTCGGCCTCGGCCCGCAGCAGCTCGGCCTCCTTGCGGGCGCTCTCCTTGATCTCCTCACCCATGCGCCCCGCCGAGACCAGCGCCTGCCGGAGCTGCCCCTCGTGGGCCCGGAACTCGGCGAGCTGCTGCTCCAGCCGGCGCATCTCATCCCGCAGGCCGGTGTTCTCCCGGATCAGCTCCTCCACCCGATCGCCCACCTGTTGCAGGAAGCGGCGCACCTCCTCGGGATCCCAGCCCCGCATCACCTGCCGGAACTGCTGCTGCTCGATGTCGAGGGGGGTCAGCTTCACTGCGCGAGCTCCTTGATCGTGCGCGCCGGCGCCACGCCGGCCGTCCGGCTCACCGGGCCAGCTCCCGGCTGCGCTCGGCCGCCGCCCGGACCGCGTCGAAGAGCGCGCCCCGGAAGCCGCTGCGTTCGAGGATGCCGAGAGCGGCGATGGTGGTTCCACCGGGCGAGGCGACCGCGTCCTTGAGCGCCTCCGGGTGGGCCCCCGGCTCGCCGGCCAGGGCCCCCGCCGCGCGCACCGTCGCCGCCGCCAGCCGCCGGGCCGCCTCCCGGGGCATGCCCCCGGCCACCGCGCCGTCGGCCATCGCCTGCATCGCCACGAAGAGATAGGCCGGACCGCTGCCCACCAGGGCCGTGCCCGCGTGGAACAACGCCTCGTCGGCGACGACCTCGGCGTGCCCCACCGCGCCGAAGAGATCGGCCACCGCCTGCACATCCCCCGGCTCGCCCTGCCCCAGCACCAGCGCCACCCCGACGCCGATGCGGGCCCCCAGGTTGGGCATCGTGCGCACCACCCTGGCCGGGGCCACCTTCTCGGCGATCGTCGCCCGGGGCACCCCGGCCATCACCGAGATGACGAGCTGATCGGCGCTGAAGCTCAGCCCCGACAGCGCCGCGTCCAGGTAGTGGGGCTTGACCGCCAGCACCACGACGTCGGCCTTCGCCGCCGCCTCCCGATCACCGGCCTTCACCCCCCGGGCGTCGGCCAGGGCCGCCCCGGTGTGGGGATCGGCCACCGTGACCGCCCCGGCCGCGATCGCGCCGGCGTCCAGCCAGCCGTCGAGCAGGGCGCCGCCCATGCGACCGCAGCCGAGGAATCCGAACGTGCGCTGCATGCGAGCCTCCGCTGTGTTCGACGAGAGGCACGTTAGTACACCGCATCGGTGGCGACCACCCCGAGCGCGTCTCACGGCCGGTCACGAAGGTGTCATCGCCCGCCGGGTGGAGCGGCCGGCGCCTGCCCGGCGCTGACAGACCCCGGACGGCTTCACCCCGCGGGCGCAGTCCGTTTTTCTCTTGACTTGACCGCCTGTCCGTCGCTCCATGCTCGCCGGAACCGGCACCCAAACGTATCACGCCCTGTCGTGGGAGGAATATAAGCCATGTTGACCCGAATGCTCGGTCTGGCGGTCGCCGCCGTCTGCTGCCTCGGTCTGTTCACCGCCTGCACCAGCAGCCTGCCGATCAAGACCCTCGAGCCCGGCCCGGTCAACCTCGGGGCGACCAAGCAGCTCTCCATCGTGTCCGGCGAAGGCCGGCGCAGCGCGCGGGAGACGGTCTACAACAAGATCATCGAGCAGGCCCGCTCGCGGGGCTACTTCACCGTCGACGACCGCAGCGAAGAGGGCATCGAGGTCAAGATCGCCGGCCGCACCGCCACCATGGAGGGCGGTGAGCAGGGCCTCGCCGACGACACCGTGGGCCTGCGGATCGACGTGCTCGAGTGGGACGCCTCCCAGAACGTGCGCACCAGCACCAAGACCGACAGCAAGGGCAACGAGCGCACCGTCGAGACCCGCATGACCGAGGGCGAGGTCGTGCTCGCGGTGACCGCGTTCGACAAGGAGGGCAAGACCTTCATCGCCGAGAAGGAGTACGTGGGCAAGGCCTCCAGCTCCGACAAGTCGGTCTCCGAAGACACGGTCATCGACCGGGCCGCCGAGGACGCCGTGCGGCGCATGCTCGCCGACATCACCCCCAAGCAGGTCACCCGCAAGGTGCGCCTCGACGACGATGAGGAGGCCATGGAGCCCTTCATCGAGACCGCTCAGGCGGGCAACATCGCCCAGGCCATCACCGACCTGAAGGCCTACCGCGAGAAGAACCCCAACAGCTCGGCGGCGGCCTACAACCTCGCCGTGCTGACCGACGCCACCGGCGACTACGACGCCGCGCTCGCCCTCTACGACAAGGCGATGAGCCTGGGCAACAAGGACTTCTACAGCAAGGCCCGCGCCGCCTGCGCCAGCCGCAAGGCCGCCGCCGAGGCGCTGCAGCAGTAGCCCGCTCCGCGCCCGCCCCCGCCCGCTCCCCCGCCCCTCCGCGCGCCGGTCGCGCCGCCCGCCCGCTTCGGATATGCTCCGCCGACCCGATCGGAGAGTGATCCATGAGGCGACGGCTCACCCCACTCCTGCCCCTGCTGTTGCTGGCCTGCGGCGGCGCCCCGCCGCAGACGCCCGAGGACCGCACCATGACCCCCGCGCCCCGCTACCCCGCCACCGAGCGGCAGGCCATCGTCGAGACGATCCACGGCGAGCCCGTCGCCGATCCCTACCGCTGGCTGGAGGACGTCGACGGCCCCGGCGTTCGAGGTTGGATGAAAGCCCAGCAGGGCCTCGCCCGGGCCCACCTCGACGGGCTGCCGGGCCGGGCGGGGCTCGAGGCCCGGCTGTCGGCGTTGGCCTACGTCGAGACCGTCTCGACCCCCTATCGCCGGGGCACGCGCTACTTCTACACCCGGCGCCACGCCGACAAGGAGAAGGCGATCGTCTACTGGCGTGAGGGCGACGGCCCGGAGGCGGTGCTGCTCGACCCGAACGCGATGAGCACCGACGAGCGCAACGTCTCCCTCGGGCGCTGGTCGCCCGATCACGACGGGCAGCGGGTGGCCTACGCGGTCAAGGAGAACAACGCCGACGAGGCGACGCTGTATGTGATGGAGGTCGCCACCGGCGCGGTGAGCGAGGTCGACGTCATCGAGGGGGCCAAGTACGCCTCGCCGAGCTGGACCCCCGACGGCGGCGGCTTCTACTACACCTGGCTGCCGACCGACCCCGCCATCGAGGTCTCCGCCCGCCCGGGGCACGCCACCGTGCGCTTCCACGCGCTGGGCACCGATCCGAAGACCGATCCGGTGATCCACCCCGCGCTGGGTGATCCCACCCGGTTCATCAGCCCCTACCTCACCCGCGACGGCCGCTGGCTCTTCATCTACAAGTGGCACGGGTGGTCCTCGGTCGACATCGTCTACCGCGACCTCGAGGCCGGCCAGCCGACGGGCCCGGACGACTTCCGCCCGTTCTTCGACTCCGACGAGAGCCAGGCCTATGTCATCGGCTGGGCTGACCACTTCTACATCGTCACCAACGCCGACGCGCCCCGCTGGCGCATCTACAAGACGCCCGTCGACCGCCCGGCGCCGGCCGACTGGGTCGAGATCGTGCCTCAGATGCCCGACGCGGTCATCGACGGGGCCCAGATCATCGGCGGCCACCTCGTCCTGCGGCTTCTGCGCGACGCGGCCAGCGCGCTCGAGATCCGCACGCTGGACGGCGAGAAGGTGCGCGAGGTCGAGCTGCCCGGCATCGGCACCACCGGCGGCATGGCCGGCGAGCCGGATCACCCCGAGGCGTTCTACGCCTTCGACAGCTTCACCACCCCCACCCGCATCTATCGCACCGACGTCGCCACCGGCGCGACGCATCTGTGGGCCGAGGTGAAGCTGCCGGTGGACGCCTCGAAGTTCGCCGTCGAGCGCCGCTGGTTCACCTCGAAGGATGGCACCCGGGTCTCGATGTTCGTCGTGCGCCGGGCCGATCTCGAGGGGCCGCTGCCCACGGTGCTGTACGGCTACGGCGGCTTCCAGGTGAGCCTCACCCCCGAGTTCAACTCGAGCATCGTGCCCTGGCTCGAAGCCGGCGGGGCCTACGCCGTGGCCCACCTGCGGGGCGGCGGGGAGTACGGCGAGGCGTGGCATCGGGACGGCATGCTCGAGAAGAAGCAGAACGTCTTCGACGACTTCATCGCCGCCGCCGAGCACCTCGTCTCGAGCGGCGACACGACCGCCGATCGGCTGGCCATCTACGGCGGCAGCAACGGCGGCCTGCTCGTCGGGGCGGCGATGACCCAGCGGCCCGATCTCTTCGCCGCGGTCGTCTGCGCGGTGCCGCTGCTCGACATGGTGCGGTTCCACCGCTTCGGCAGCGGGCAGACCTGGACCGCGGAGTACGGGTCGGCCGAGGACCCGGCGCAGTTCGCCGCGCTCTACGCCTACTCGCCGTACCACAAGGTGACCGATCCCCGGGCGTGGCCGGCGACGCTCTTCCTGTCGGCCGACAACGACGACCGGGTCGACCCGCTGCACGCCCGCAAGATGGCCGCCGCGCTCCAGCACAGCCAGACCGCCGACGATCTCATCCTGTTGCGCATCGAAGAGCAGGCGGGGCACGGCGGCGCCGATCGCACCGCCCAGCGGGTCGCCCGGGGGGTCGATCTGTGGGCCTTCCTGATGAGCGAGCTGGGCGTCACCCCGCCGAAGGCGCCCTGATCCGGGCTCTGGACCGGGGCCCGATCAGAAGCACATGTTCGCGCAGTTGTCGGGGTTGGCCCGCCACCGGATGCACATCTCGCCCTCGGTCGCGATGACCGGGTTGGTCCAGCCATCGCCCGGGCTCCAATGCCACACGTCGTTGGTCGCGCCGCAGTCGGTCTTGCCCCCGAACGTGATGAGCTGCCCGTCGGCCCAGATCACGCTGTGCGCGTTGCGCCGCTCGGGGGTCCCCGGCTCGATGGTCGTGAAGTCGGGCGGGAAGTCGCAGAAGCCGTTGGCCGGGCGGTTGAAGGCGTCGCCCGCGGTGACGGTGCTCCAGGTGTCGTCCGCCGGGTCGAAGACCCACAGGTCGTTGCGGTTGCCGAGCTGCTGGTCGTCGTGCCCCGCGAACATCACGTAGGTGTCGTCGACCGTGTCGTGCACCAGGCCGGCCCAGAACCGCCCGTCCGGCGCCCCGACCCCGCCCTCGTGCAGCCTCGTCCAGCCGATGTCTTCGAGGCCGAGCGCCCACACCTCGTCGAAGTACTGCGCGTTGTTGGCGAACGCCGTCTCGTCGCCCCCGCCGTAGACCACCATGCGATCCCGATTGGCGTCATACGCCGCCGCGTGCCACATGCGCCGGCTGGGCGCCGGGCCGAAGACATCGATCTCGCTCCACTCGCCGGCCGCCGGATCGAAGGCCCAGATGTCGTCGAGCACCGTGGGGTTGATCTGCCCGCTGCTGTTGCCGGCGTAGAGGATCAGGCGGCCGCGGGTCGAGTCCCAGACGAGGCTGGCGTTGAAGCGGCCCCGGGGCCGGGCGTTGCCTTGATCGACCTCGCTCCAGGTCTCCGTCTCCGGATCGAAGCGCCACAGATCGCTCAGCACCTGATACGGCCCGCTGTTGCCGGCCCGGAAGCGACCCCCATAGACCCACATCGCGCCGTCGCCCCACGCCGCCGCCGCCCGGGTCCGGCCCGAGGGCCCGCCCTGCAGCTCGGTCCACGGGGGGCAGCCCTCGGCGGCCACCGCCGGATCGTACAGCCAGGTCGTCGTCTCGAAGGTGTACGCCGGGAACCCGCAGTTCTCGGGCACCGCCGTGTTGCCGCCGAAGACGATCATCTGCCCGCGCTCGGGATCCCACGCCGCGACGTGCTCGTTGAGCCGGGGCGGCTGGAGCCCCGGATCCCCATCGCACTCGCCCGGCAGGCCCATGTCCGGCTCGGGGTCGGGCGCCGCGTCGACCTCGGGCGCCATGTCGGACATCGGCCCGGTGTCGGGCATCGGCCCGGTGTCGGGCATCGGCGTCGCGTCCGCGCCCCCGCCGATCACGATGGCGTCGCCGCCCGCGCTGCCCCCGTCGTCGCACCCGGCGAGCGCCAGCGCCGCCACCAGGACCATACCGATTCGCTTCATCGCGTACTCCGTCTCCGGCCTGCCGTCGGGCCGCGTGGCTATCGATAACCCGAACCCCGCGGCGGTTGCCAGCCCCGCCCGGCCCGACCCATGCCGCGCTGCGTCATGCCCCCTTGCCGCGGCCGCCGCGCCTGCGTATGGTCGCGCCGCCGGACGCCCAGCCCCGATGAGGAGACCGCGATGAGCCGCGCCGCCGACCTCGACATCCCCGTCATCGACCTCGACGACCTGATCAGCGACGACCGCGACCGCCGGCAGGCCGCCGATCGCACCTTGTGCGACAGCCTCGCCCGCTTCGGCCTCATCCACGTCCGGGGCCACGGCATCGACCGGGGCGACCTCGAGGCGCTGTACACCGACTTCACCGGCTTCACCCAGCGCCCCGAGCCCGAGAAGCGCGCCTCGGCCGGCGACGACATCTGGTACCAGCGGGGCTGGACCCCGGCCAACACCGAGAAGGCGGTCGTGGCCGGCGGGCAGCCCGACTTCAAGGAGTGCTTCTTCGCCGCGCCGCTGCCGGTCGACCCGGTCTGCGCCGTCGAGCACCCCCAGCTCTACGCCGAGAACCGCTGGCCCGACCGCGAGGGCGCCTTCCGCCGCCTGTACCTGCGCATCGGCCGCCAGCTCCACGCCGTCGGGCTGACCCTGCTGCGCGGCGCCGCCCGAGGGCTCGAGCTGCCTCAGCACACCTTCCTCGCCGGCTGCGAGGGCGCGGCCCACGTCACCCGCCTGCTGCGCTACCTCGAGGTCACCGCCGAGCGGATCGAGCAGGGCGTGCTGTGGGGCGAGGAGCACACCGACTTCAACCTGCTCACCCTGCTGCCCGGGGGCCAGTTCTACGACCCGACCGGGCGCCCGTGCCCCAAGCCGGCCGGCGCCGGCGGGCTGTACCTGCGCACCCGGGGCACCGCCGACAACCCGACCGGCCACCGCATCCCCGGCGGCGCGCCCGCCGGCTGCCTCGTCGCCCAGGTGGGCCAGCAGCTCGAGATCCTGACCGGCGGCCGCTTGCAGGCCACGCCCCACGAGATCACCGCGCCGAAGCAGCCGGGCTACACCCGCTGCTCGATGGCCCACTTCATCCACCTGCACGCCCACCAGCTCGTCGCGCCCCTGCCCCGCTTCCGCACCCGCGACGCCATCCGGGCCTACGGGCCGGCCGTGCTCGCCGGCACCTACGGCACCAAGACCCTCGTCGACATCGGCCTCGCCCCCGCCGAGGCCCTCGACCGCCTGGGCTATCGCCACTACGACCGCCTCGCCGACCAGCGCGCCGAAGAGGGCCGCTGAGCCCGAGGCTCACCCGCCGCGTGCCCCCCGACCCGGGATCGCGTGCAAGGCCTTCCGGGCCTCGTCCCGGACGGCGGCGCTGTCACAGCCGCTCAGCACCTCGAGCTGCGCCCGGGCTCGCGCGCCGCCGATGTGCCCCAGGGCCTCGGCGATGTTGGCTCGGAAGTCGGGCGTCCGAGGCTTCAGATCCTCGAAGTGCTCGAGCTGCGCCCAGAAGGCACCCTCATCCCAGCGGGCGAGCACGGGCAGGAGCTGGCTCGCCATGTAGGGATGGCCCTCGCCCAGCGCGCGGTCGATGGCCTGCTCCACCTCGGCCACGAGCGGCTCGCCCTTCCATTTCAGCAGCGCGCGCTTCAGGCGGCTCTCGAACTGCACCGGTCCGTAGACGGAGAGCATCTGCTGGTAGATCCGACGGACCCGTGTGGGCGACGCGCCGTTGAGCAGAGCCACCTTCACCGCTGCAGCATAGCGATCGAGCGTCTCGTCGTAGCCATACAGACGATGGGGGGTGAGCGGCTCTCCGGGCGGGCCCCCGGCCTTCGCCGCCTCCTCGACCGAGTCGAGACCCTCGGGCACCGCCCACGCCGCGAGCACCTCGGTCACCTGAGCGACGAGGTAGGGATCATCCGCTTCGAGCAACGCGATCAGCCGGGCGACCCGCTTCGGCGCCGGATCGTCGAGGAGCTGCACCTCATCGAGGCCGACCTCCATGCCATCTTCATCGTCGTAGAGCAGGCGGTCGATCTCGGGGTCGAAGACGGGCATCGGTTCCTCAAGAGGTCGGGGTGTCGATCACGTTGACGTATTCGGCCGGCACGGTGCCCTTGATGAGCACCTCCTGGTCGCGAGATGCGTTGTCGAGGTCGCCCTGAGCCCGCTCGAGCCGCTCCTGATTCTTGGGCGTCGGGTTCGCATCATAGCGTTGCTGCGCGTCGTCGACCTTGGTCTGGAGGTCGGCCTGGACCTTGTCGCTGGTCACGATCTCGACCCCCTCGACCTTGCCGCTCTGGATGTCCTGATTCAGGCGCCCGGTGTCGATCTCGATGGTCTTGTCCCCGTAGACCTTGCCGTCCGCGCCGCTGGGCTCGCTCGTCGATGTATACGGGCTGTTGCTCTTCTTCGGCTCGGACCCGCGGACGTGCTGCTGGATCGTGGCGTCGCCATCGGGGTTCGCCGGGCGCAGGTTGCCGTCGCTGTCGACGTGGGACTTGACCCGTCCGGGCTTGCTGCCCTGGGACGAGTAGGGGGCGTTGTCCTGTCGCACGACCTTGGGCGGCACACCATCGGACGGCGCCGTATTCTGCTGCTGCGTTTCGGGCGTCGCGTCGCCCGGCTTCTGCGTGGTGTTGCTGCCGTCCTCGGTGCTCGGCTTCTTGGCGTCGTGCCCCAGCCCGAGCGGGTCGGTGAAGTGGATCGGGTCGCCGTCGGTGTAGGCGTAGAGGTTGCGGTTGCCCGCGATGCCCAGCGGGTCGGGCGTGAGGTAGCGGCCCCAGCCGGGCGCGTACCACCGGAAGCGGTTGAAATACAGACCCGTATCGGGATCGGCCCACATGCCTTGCAAGCGCAGGCGGGGGTCGAAGTCGCCGGCGGTCGCGGTCACCGCCCCATAAGCGTCGTACTCGGCCCAGAAGCTCAGCCGGTCGCCGTCGGCGGCGGCCACCACCGCCCCGCGGATGTCGCCGTGCAGCCGGTGCAGGGCCGTCCTACCGTCGCGGTCGATGACCCACGCGGCCCACGGCGTCCAATCGCGGGCGCCCAGCCGCAGATAGCGCACCTTCGTGCCATCCGCCCGATCCTCGCCGGCCAGCACGTCGCCGGCCCAGATGAACGTCGAGCGGGTGACCGGGCCTTCGATGGGATCACGCACGCGCTCGACGAGGCGTGACAAGGCGTCGTAGCGGTAGCTGTAGAAGGTGCCGTCGGGCGTCTCGACCTCGGTCAGCCGGCCGACGTCGTCCCACCGGTAGCGATGCACGCCGTCCGCCGCGTGCCGCCGGGTGATGCGGCCCCGCTTGTCGTAGTCGACCGGCCCGTGCGGATCGCGCAGCAGCCGGTTGCCCGCGCCGTACTCGGCCTCGGGCAGCCGGCGATTGCCGTCGGGATCCACCGCGCCGGCCAGCCGCCCGTCCAGATCGTAGCGGTGGTCGTGGTGATAGCCCCGCGCGCTGCCCCCGCCGCTGCGGCGGAAGTCCTCCGCCGTGCAGCGCCCCAGGTCGTCGATGTCGGCCGAGTACGCCGCCATCCCCCGGCCGCCGCCGTCCCGCATCGACCAGCCGGCCCCGCCGATCCAATGGGACGTACCATCGGGCCCGGTCCAGGTCTCGCCGTCGTCCCCGTGCTCGATGGTCCAGACGCCATCCGGCGCCTCGATGCGCACCGGGCGGAGCTTCTCG
>JAUHYW010000029.1 GCA_030426085.1 bacterium
TGCCAATGCCTCGCTCAGCCAGCCCGTGGCCAGGTCGTCGATGAACCGCTCGTCCTCGGCGCTGAGCCCCAGATAGGGCCGTGCCGGGATCGCCGGATGGCCCTGGGTCGTGTCCCCGCCCAGCTGGTGGATCTCGGCGCTCATCGCTTGCCTCAGCGGACCTGCGGAGCCTGGCTGAAGTCGAGGTGGCGCGCGGTGTAGACCCGGATCGGCTCGCCCATACGCACGCGCACGGTCGGCGGACGCTGGCCGTCCTGCTGCAAGGCAGTGTTGGCGGCGTTCTGTCCGCCGCCGAGAACGACAGAGGCACCGCCGCTGGCAATGGTGGTCAGGCCGCCGATCACCGACAGCAGCATGGCCGAGCCGAAGCGCGAGAAGAAATGGCTGTCGACATCGCCGGCAAGACCCGTCGTGCCGTCAAACCCGGTCGCGGGGCTGGAAATGTTCACCGATACGCCATCGGGACGGATCAGCGTGGTCCAGATCACATAGGCGCGGCGCTGACCTGCCTGCAGCCCGGACTGGTACTGGCCGACAAGGCGGCTGGAACGCGGCACGAGGATACGACTGCCGTCATAGCTGCGCACATCCTGGCTCACCACTGCACGGACATAGCCCGGCACATCGGTGTTGATCGCGGTTTCCAGCACCGCAGGGATCATCGTGCCCTGCGTCACCGTGGTGGCGGGATCGAAGGTCTGCTGCGCCATGGCCGGGCCACCGCCGACACCGCCGATGCGCGCGGCAAAGTCACCCGCCGAGCCGGAGCCGGGCACCACTCCGCCTTCAGGCGCTGCAGCGACATCTGCAGCTGCTGCCGCATTGGCTGCTGCCGTGCCGGGAGCAAGGCCGGCATCGAACACCACCGTGGGCGAGGAATAGGGGTTGATGCTGGGCTGATAGCCTTCCTGCTGTGGCGGCTGGGCCAGCACGGGGGCAGGGCCAACAGCGGGCTGCGCCGCACCGGCATTGGCGCTGGGCAAGCCTTCCACCGCAGGCGGAGGCGTGGCTACGGCGGACTGCGCAGGAGGCACGATGGCAGCGTTTTCGGCAGGCGTTGCCTCCTGCGTATCGCGACCGGCGTTGAGGCCATAAAGCGTTGCTGCGCCGAGCAGGGCGACGAAAGCGACACCGGCAGCAAGGCCCAATGCGTCCGATTTGCCCTTGCGGTTGGCAACCGCCGGATAGGAGGTGCGGCTGGCGAGGTCGATCACCTCGGTCGGCGCATCATCGCGCGGATCGTGGTCTGCCTTGGAAGAGGCATTCTTTTCGGGAAGGCGCATGGCAAGTTTCATCGCGTTTCCTCCTGTCAGGACCGGTTGTTGCCGGCGAGCGACAAGGGCTCTCCGGTCGCTGCACGTTGCGGCGGGGCATTGTTGACCAGGATGGCCATATCATCGCCGGAACGCAGGATGATCTCTGCCGGCACAAGGTCAAGCACGATCACATCGCCGCGCACGGCATAGTTCACCGGGCCTTCGGTGCCGTCGACATCCTTGACGAGGATGGCGGGCATCGGCTCACCCACGGGCCAGGCAAGGAAGGTCGCCTCGCCATTGTCATAGACCTGTTCGGGCAGCAGCTTGGCATCGCCTTCCGCACCCCATGCAAAGTTGAGCGCGGCGGGATCGAGCAGCGCCAGGTCGTCATTCGCAGCAGCCATTTCGGTGGCGTTGGCGCTCTGGCGCGGGTTGGCAGCAGCTTCAGCCTCGGCTTCCGCTTCCTCAACTGCAACCTCAGCCACGGCCTCTTCTTCTGCTTCCGCTTCTTCAACCACAGCTTCTGCTTCCGCTTCGGCCTCGACTTCTGCCTGTTTCTTGCGCTTCGCCGCCATCGGGGTTGTGTAGCGCTCAGCGCTCGCGAGCGAAAGAGCAGAGCCGCGCCGCGCCGCCCAGCGGCCTCGCGGCGGAGGTCACCCACCGCGCGCCACCGCCCAGCGGCCCCGAGGCGGGGGTCGCCCACCGCGCTGCGCTGCTCGGGCGACCGGAGGCGCCGGTCGGGGCGCATCCCGAGCCGGCTGGTGCCGCCGCCGGTGGGGTCGACCCGTCCGCCCTGCCGGCCACCGGACCGTGGGCGGCGGCGACCCTCGACGCGACGCGGGCGAGCGGACCGCGCGCGCCAGTCACCTGCCGCGCTGCGCGGGCCAGCCCGCGGGGAGCGCGGCCGGCACCCGCGCCGCGCCGGCCGGCGGGCGGCGCGACGCGGGCTCGAGGCGTCCCGCGCCGTCGGCTGAGGGGTGGCCCGACGGGCGGCGTCAGGACAGGGTCCAGATCCCCGATCCCCCGCGCAGCAACCCGTCGAGCCGCAGCCGGGCCTCGGCTGCGCGCCGGGTATCGATCGCGGCGGTGCCCAGGGTCCACGCCACGCACAGGATCTCGTAGGCCCGGCACAGCGTCTCGAACGGCGCCCAGGCGGGGGCGGTCGGGGACCAGCGGTCCGGATCGGCGCCGTAGGCGGCGACGAAGGCCCGATAGCCGGCCGGATCGGCGCCGTAGCGCCGCACGCCGACCGCGGCGGGCACCAGATCCCAGGCGGCGGGGCCGAGGCCGCCGAACTCGATGTCGATGAAGCGGGGCGCGCCGTCGGCCCACATCACGTTGTCCCGGTGCACGTCGCCGTGCAGCAGCACCGCGCCCAGGGGGCAGCCGTCGCGGGTCTCGAGCCACGCGGCGCGGGCGGCGTCGGTCTGGGCGGCGAGGGCGGCGCGGTCGGCGGGCGCGATCCAGTCGGGCAGGCGGGCGCGCCAGTGGTCGATCTCGACGAACGGGTCGAGCGGGGGCAGGTCGGCGGGCAGCGCGGCGGCCGGGCAGCGGGCGTGCACCGCGGCGATCAGCCGGCCGAGCGCCGGCGGGTCGAGGGTCGGGCCGGGTTGCAAGCGCTGCCAGAAGGTGATCCGGGGATCGGCGGCGGCCGGCGGGGGTGTCCAGAGGCGCATCACGGGCGCGGCGCGCCGGGCGAAGGCCCGCCCCAGCGCGGTCTGCCGGGCGGCGGCGGCCGGATCGCCCTCGACCCGGGCGATGCGGTCGGCGGCGGGCAGGTCGACGATCACCGCGCTGCCCCGGCGCACGACCCGGGCCCCCGACGGGTCGAGGCCGGCGGCCCGCGCGGCGGCGATGGCCCGGCGCAGGGACTCGGCCGGCGGCGGGCAGCGGGTGGGCGCGTCCGGTGACATGCCGAGGACGATACCGTGAACGCCCGCCCGCCGGTACGGGGCCCGTCAGCGGGCCCGGATCGCGAGCGTCTGGGGCACCGCGCCGCTGGACTCGACGAAGATGAACCACTCGCCCCCGACCAGTTCGACCTCGGCGTCGGCGCCGAATACGCACTCGACCTCGGTCGCGGGGTCGGCGCAGGCCCGGCGCACGGCGAGCGTGGTCTGGCGGTCGTCGGGGCGGGCGGTGAGGCTGACCGTGCGGGGGCCGGCGAGGCGCAGGCGCACGACGTGATCCGGGGCGGCGGCGCCGGGGGCGCAGCCCAGCTCGAAGCGGTCGACGGGCAGGGTCGGCGGCAGCGGCGCGGCGCGGTCGAGCGGGTGCTCGGCGGCCTCGGCGCAGGCGGCGGGCGCGGCGGCGGGGGTGGCGGTCGCCTCGAGGGTCAGGTCGAGGGTGATCGGGGCGTCGGCGCCGGCCAGCCGCAGCGCGTGGGGGCCGGTCTCGGCGATCTCGCCCCGCAGGACGAGCGCCCGGTCTTCGATCAGCGCCGAGGCGAGGACCTCGTCGGCCGGATCGAGCAGGTCGACGAGCAGGATCTCGGGCTGGCCTTCGCTGACGGCGACGACGGTGAGCGCGGTGCCGGCGGCGGCGTCGAACCCGAGCCAGTCGGTGTCTTCGGGGCACAGCGCGACGGGCGGCGGCGCGGGGCCGATGGGCGTGGCCCGGTCGCGGGTGTCGTTGGCGAACGGCACCTCGTTGGGGTCGGGGGGGCAGCCGTCGGCCGGCAGGCGCTCGACGGTGAGCGCGTAGCGGGTGTCGTAGCCCACCCGGCCGTCGATCTCGACGTCGACCACCTGGGCCGCGGGCGACGGGGGCAGCCCGACGGTCTCGAGGCCGGCGGCGCCGTCGGAGGCGGCGTAGATCAGGGCCGGCGCGTCGGGGGCGGTGAGGCGCAGGGCCAGGTCGCCGTCGGCCGGGTCGTGGCGCACGGCGATCCGCAGGCCCTCGCCGGGGGCCAGCTCGACCCGGTAGCGGTCGACGTCGCCGTCGCACAGGACGAGGTCGGTCCAGGTGCGGGCGGCGAGCGGGCTGGGGTCGCGGTCGCCGTCGAAGCGGTCGCCGGCGCAGGGGCCGGGCGGGCAGCGGCCGTCGGCGCACTGGCGGCGCCCGGGGCAGTCGGCGTCCTCGGCGCAGCCGTCCAAGAAGACGCACCGGCCGCCATCGCAGAACTCGCTGGGCGCGCAGTCGAGGTCGCCCCGGCAGGCCACGCAGCGGCCGAGCAGGCACACCGGGCGCAGGCCGCCGCAGTCGGCGTCCTCGGCGCAGGGGTTCGGATCGGCGCAGACCCCCGCCCCGCACAGCGCGCCGGCCTCGCAGGCCCCGTCGCCGGCGCAGGCCACCGGGACCGCGCCGCACAGGCGGTCGACGCAGGCGTCGGGGCAGTCGGCGTTCTCCGCGCACTCGGGGTCGGCGCACAGCCCGCCCACGCACAGCCGATCGCCGACGCAGTCCGCGTCGAGGACGCAGCCCTGGGGGGCCTCGCCGCACAGGCCCGAGGCGACGTCGCACACCAGGGCCCCGGGGCAGTCGGCGTTCTCCCGGCACGGATCGGCGCAGCGGCCGTCGAGGCAGATCCGGGCCCCGCGGCAGTCGACGGCGCCCTCGCAGGCGGCCGGCTCGACGCACCGCCCGTCGCCGCCGCAGAGCTGGCGCCCGGGGCAGTCGCCGTCGCCCCCGCACACGGCGGCGCATTGCATGTCGTCGCAGACCCGGCCGGGGTCGCAGTCGCCCGCGGCGAAGCAGGCGGCGGGCTCGGGGCAGCGGCCGCTGATCGGATCGCAGGTGCGGGTCCCGGGGCAGTCGGCGTCCTCGACGCACGGCTCGGCGCAGGCGCCGAAGAGGCAGATGCGGGCCCCGGCGCAGTCCGCGTCGTCGGCGCAGCCGTCGCCCTCGACGCAGCGGCCGTCGTCGCCGCAGGTCTGGTTGCCGGGGCACGGGGCCTCGGGGCCGCAGGCGTCGGCGCAGACCCCGTCGACGCACAGCCGGCCGGGGTCGCAGTCCTCGGGGGCGAGGCACATCGCCGGCTCGGGGCAGCGGCCGGTCTCGAGGTCGCACAGCCGGGTGCCGGGGCAGGCGGCGTCTTCGAAGCAGTCGTCGACGCAGGCCCCGTCGGCGCAGTGGCGGCCGTCGAGGCAGTCGACGTCCGCGGCGCAGTCGCCGGCCTCGACGCAGGCGCCGGTGGCCGTGTCGCAGATCTGGTCGCCGGGGCAGGCGCCGCAGTCGAGCGGGGCGGCGTCGGCCGGCGCGAGGTCGGGCGCCGCGTCGGGGTCGAGGCCGGCGTCGGTGACCGCGTTGGCGTCCAGCCGCGGCGCGGGGGCCATGTCGACCGGCGCCATGTCGGGATCGGGCTCGGGCTCGCCCCCGTCGATCGCGGCGTCGGGCGCCGCCGCGTCGGGGGCGGGCCCGTCGTCGTCGTCGCAGCCCCACAGGGCGGAGGTGAAGGCCAGCGTCAGGGCCAGCGCCGGCCCGATTCCTCTGCGTGTCATCGATCCCTCCCCGGAGCGCCGCGCGGCGGCGCCTTCTATTCATACTGCATTATTGTAATCTGAGGGAACACGACCACCCGACGCGGAGGCCCCCCATGCGACGCGCGACGATGTCCGCACTCGCCCCGGCGATGTGCGCTTGCCTGATCCTGGCGCTGCCCGGCGGCGCGCAGGCCCTGCCCGACCACTTCATGCAGGAGGGGCTGCTGACCACGAACGACGGGGCGCCGCTGGACGGCGTGCATCGCTTCCGAGTGCGGCTGCTGGACGCCCCCCGGGCCGGCGCGCTGCTGTTCGAGGAGGTGCACCCCGACGTCGAGATCATCGACGGGTACTACGCCCTGGCCATCGGCGCGCAGGAGGCCCTGCCGGCCGGGCTGTGGGCCGGCGAGGTGTACCTCTCGCTCAGCATCGACGACGGGGCCGAGCTGCTGCCCCGGATCCGGCTGCGCAAGGTGCCGGCGGCGTTCGTGGCCGATCTGGCCTACGGGGTGGTGGGGCCGATCGCGCCGGAGTCGGTGTCGGTGGGCGGGCGGCTGGTGATCGACGACGGCGGGCGCTGGGTGGGTGATCCGACGGGGCTGCGGGGGCCGCCGGGGCCCGCGGGCGAGGCGGGGCCCGAGGGGCCGCAGGGGCCGCGGGGGCCGGCGGGCGGCGAGGGGTCGCCCGATACGCCGCAGCAGGTGCGGGACAAGCTGGTGCAGGTGGACGGGGCCGGATCGGGGATCGACGCCGATCGGCTGGACGGGGCCGAGGCGGGCGACTTCGTGCGCACCGCGGCCCAGGTGCTCGCCCGGCTGGTGACGGTGGACGGGGACGGCTCGGGGGTCGACGCGGACCGCCTGGACGGCCTCGACTCGACCGCGTTCGTGCGCACCGCCGAGCAGGTGCGCGATCTGCTGCGCACGGTGGACGGCGGCGGCTCGGGGGTCGACGCCGATCGGCTGGATGGCCTGGACTCGACCCAGTTCGTGCGCTCGGCGGATCAGGTGCGCGATCTGCTGCGCGCGGTGGACGGCGACGGATCGGGGGTCGACGCCGACCGCCTGGATGGCCTGGACTCGACCCAGTTCATGCGGGCCGATCGCAACACCGGCACGGCGGGCGATCTGACGGTGGGGCAGACGCTGGTCGCCGACGAGGCCCGCATCGGGGGCGACGGCCGGCTGGGGGTCGGCGTCGAGGATCCCCAGGCCCGGGTCGACGTGGACGGCGACATCCGGGCCGACGCGCTGTGGCTGCGGCCCCAGGACGCCGAGCCGGCCGATCCCCCGGCGGGGCTCTTGTACTTCGACGCCGAGCGGCAGGGGCTGCGGGTGTGGGACGGCGGGCAGTGGGTCGATCTGAACGGCGGCGGGGGCGAGGACGAGGTCCCCGAGGGGGCCATCGATCCGGCGGCGTATCGGCGGGTGATCGCGGAGGACGGCCCGGTGGCCTACTGGCCGCTGAACGAGCGCAACGGGGTGCGGGCCGAGGACTTCTCGGGCTTCGGGCGCCACGGGACCTACGTCGGCGACGTGCTGCTCGGGGTGCAGGGGCAGGTGGGGCGGGCGGTCAACATCCGCTCGCGGGGGCACGTCGACACGCCGGTGCGGCTGGACGGGATGATGCCGAACGACCGGGGCACGGTGACCGCGATCATCCGGCTGCCCGACGCCTACACCGCGTTCGGCGCGCGGGCCTACACCTCGCGGCACCAGGTGTGGTCGACCCGGGCCTACTGGCAGGGCATCAGCGTGGGCCGGGTGGCCGGCGTCGACGGGGTGCACTTCTGGTACTTCTGGAACGGCAGCACCGAGTATCAGGTGCACGTCGCGACCCCGCCCGGGCGGTGGGTGCACGTGGCGTGGGTGGTGCGCGGGGGGCGGCTGTACGCCTACGTCAACGGGGTGGAGTCCTCGGTCGCCGCGCCCAACCCGATGGGCAGCCCGGGCATCTTCAACATCGGCCGCTACCACAACACCGAGCAGACGACGCCGCCCCCCTACCCCGGCGAGATCCAGCACGTCGCGGTGTTCGCCGACGGGCTGAGCGCCGCCCGCATCCGGGCCCAGGTGGCGGCGGCGGGGCTGGCCGGGGCGAGCGGGCAGAGCCGGGAGGAGGCCGGGCGGACGTGCAAGAGCATCCTCGACGCCGACCCCGGGCTGCGGGGGCAGGACGGGCTGTATTGGATCAACCCCGAGAGCGACGATCCGGCGGATGCAGTCCAGACGTTTTGTGACATGACGATCGACGGCGGGGGGTGGAGCCTGGTGTCATACGCGCCGTCGGGCAGCGCGCGGGCGATGTGTGCCTTCGACGGCAACACCCGCAATCTGTATCCGATGAGCACCGGCGGCGGGGCGTGGGATCCGGCCGATCGGGCGTCGGCGGCGAGCCTCGCGGCGGTGCCCATCGCCCGCCGCTCGACCGAGATGCTGCTCGCCCGCAGCGACCGCGACGGGGCCACCGGCGCCATCGGGGGCATGGACGTGGTCAACAAGTTCACGATCCCCGATCCGTCGATCGTGCACTTCGACAACGCCAGCCCCGGCCGGGGCGACATCGACCGGGGCGTCTGCACCCGGGTGCAGCTCACGACCCTGCGGGGGCCCGACGCGACCGGGGCGGTGCGCTACACCTGGAGCCGCTCCCTGATGGTCACCTGGAGCGACACCTACCCCACCGGCTACGGGGTCAACTCGGCGAACGACTGTCAGCAGAGCACCACCGGGCCGGCGTATACGACCTCGTTCACCGGCCGCGGCTGGCCCCAGCGCTACTGCTGGCCCCACGACGCGCTGGGCGGGGCCTACACCTACTGGCACCGGGGCTGGTGGGATCCGGCGCAGCACGACCGGACCGGCTCGGTCAGCATCTGGCTGCGGTGACCGCCCGCCAGGAAGCGCAGCGCCCCGTCGAGACGGGGCAGAGTGCCCCGATTCGGATCATCGGGTGCCACCGCAGTGCGATCGCTCACCTGTCACGAAGCTGGGTGAGCGATCATCTCAAGGGTATGAGCAGCAATCCAGATATCGACGCCGTCACGCCGACCCCCGCGCCGGGGACCCCCGTACTCGACGCGCTGCGTGCCGCCACCCGAGACCTCCACCGCCAGCTCGACGGGGCGCTGGCCATCGCCACCAAGCCGCCCGAGCGGCCGATCTATCTGCGCCACGTCGCGGCCATGCTCGGCTGGTTCGCGCCGCTCGAGGCCGCCCTGCGCGGCGCCATCTGGCCCCCCGGGCTCGAGGCCGAGGCCCGCCTGAGGAAGTCCGACTGGATGGTGGCCGATCTGGTCGCCGGCGGCTTCGACAGCGACGCGGTGGGCGCCCTGCCCCGCGCCGCCCGCCTCCCGGCCATCGACTCCCCGCCCCGCCGGCTGGGCGTCCTGTACGTGATGGAGGGCTCGACCCTCGGCGGTCAGGTTCTCGTCCGGCGGCTCGCGCCGCACCTCGAAGGATGGCCCCTGGCGACGCTGGCCGGTTATGGTCGCGCCACCGGCCGCATGTGGCGTATATTCACCGCCACGATCGAGCGGGTCGGCCGGTCTCCGGGGTTCACCGAGGCCGCCGCCGGAGGCGCCGTCGAGGCGTTCCGCACCCTGCTCGAGTGGATGCGATTCATGGGAGCGGCATGCCCGGAACGATGAGTTTCACCCCACCAGTCGGTCTGCACAACTGCGACCGCGAGCCGATCCACATCCCCGGCAGCGTGCAGCCGCACGGGGCTCTGCTGGCGTTCGACGCGTCGCGTCGGCTGGTGGTCGCCAGCCGCAACGCGGGCGCGGTGCTCGGGTTGTCCGATCGGCCGCTGCCCGGGCGTTCGCTGGAGCAGCTCGCCCTCGGCGACGAGATCGAGGGCGCCTTCGAGCGGGTCTTCGACGGGGTGCGGCCGGATGATCTCAACCCCGTGCGCGCCCGGGTCCGCGGGCGGCCGGTCGACGTGATCATGCACCACGCCGGCGCGTTGCTGGTGGCCGAGTTCGAGCCGAGGGCCGAGTCCAGCCCGCCGCTCGACACCTTCGCGGTGCTCGCCCACCGGGCCCTCGCCGCGCTTCAGCGCCGACGCCAGAACGAGCGCGCGGTGGAGACCCTGCTCGGGGTCGCGGTCACCGAGGTGCGGCGGCTCATCGGCTTCGACCGGGTGATGGCGTATCGCTTCCGGCCGGACGGCAGCGGCGAGGTGGTGGCCGAAGAGCACGCCCCCGAGATGCCGGTGTATCGCGGGCTGCGCTACCCGGCGACCGACATCCCGGCCCAGGCCCGCCGGCTGTACCTGCTCAACCCCCTGCGCCTCATCGCCGACGTCGCCGCCGAGCCGAGCCCCCTGATCTCGCTCGACGGGCAGGCGGCGCTCGACCAGAGCCACTGCACCCTGCGCAGCGTCTCCCCGATCCACATCGAGTACCTGCGCAACATGGGGGTCGGCGCCTCGATGAGCGTGTCGATCGTCGTCGAGGGGCGGCTGTGGGGGCTCATCGCCTGCCACCACCTCGCAGCGCACACCGTGCCCTACACCGCCCGCATGGCCTGCCTGCTCATCGCCCAGAGCCTCGAGATGATGGTCGAGCGGGCCGAGCACGGCGAGCGGCGGGTGATGATCGAGCGGTCGATGGGCGGCATCGACGGCCTGACCCGGCGGCTGGAGTCCCACGACGATCTGCTCGCGGCCCTCAACCACGAGGAGACCCTGGCGGTGACCGAGGCCGACGGCTTCGCCGCGGTGCTCGACGGGCGGGTGGTCCGGGTGGGCGCGACGCCCGATCTGGAGGCGATCGCCGCGCTCGCGGCGTGGCTCGATTCTCAGGGTGAGGCGCTCCTCGCCACCCACCACCTCAGCGGCGTCCACCCGCCGGCCGAGGCCTACGCGGCGGTCACCTCGGGGCTGATCGCGGCCCGGTTCCACGAGGAGCGCTCGGGCTACCTACTGTGGTTCCGCCGCGAGCTGCGCCACGTCGTCCGCTGGGGCGGCAAGCCGGAGAAGATCGTCGACGTGGGGCCCCACGGCCCCCGGCTGACCCCGCGGGGCTCGTTCGAGGAGTGGCAGCAGTCGGTGGTCGCGACGGCGGACGACTGGCACCCGGGGCACATCGAGCTGGCCGAGACACTGCGTCGGCGGGTCGTGGACGCCGCGCTGCGCCGGGCGACCGAGGTCCAGCGGATGCGCGATCTCTTCATCGGCATCCTGGGGCACGACCTGCGCAACCCGGTAGCGGCGGTGTCGATGGCGGCCCGCATCGTATCCCGCGCATCGCCCCGCTCGGGGTCGATGGATCGCATCGGGGCCACCCTCGACTCGTCGAGCCGGCGCATGAGCCGCCTGATCGACCAGATGCTGGACTTCAGCCGCATCCAGGCCGGCGAGCCGATGCGGGTCGACCGTCAGGCCACCGATCTGGGCGCCCTGGTGGACGATCTGGTCGACGAGCTGGCCCTGGCCTACCCCGGCAGCCAGTTCGTCACCCGCCACACGGGCGACGCGACGGTGTCCCTCGACCCCGACCGCATGGGGCAGGTGGTCTCGAACCTGGTGGGCAACGCCCGGCACCACGGCGCGACGGGCCGGCCCATCCGCATCGGGGTGCACGGGCTGGCGGGGCGGGTGCACTTCGAGGTCTTCAACGAGGGGCGGCCGATCGCGCCCGACCGCATGAAGGACCTGTTCAGCCCGTTCAAGTCGTCCGGTCGGCGGGATCGCCGCTCGAGCGGGGTGGGTCTGGGGCTGTACATCACCGATCAGATCGTGCGGGCCCACGGCGGACGCATCGAGGTGGAGTCCAACGAGGGCGGCACGACCTTCCGGGTGGTCCTGCCCCGCCCCGCCTGACGCCACCGCCCGGCGTGGCCCGCGTCCGCCGTCAGTCCCGGGCGGCGGCCAGCTCTTCTTCGGCGACGATGCGCATGCGCTCGGCCTCCCGCAGGCGGCCCCGAGCGTCGACGAGGGCCGCCTCGTCCCGCTCGGGCGCCTCCTCCAACGTCTCGATCCAGCGGCGCGCGGCGCGCTCCCGGGCGCGGGCCCGATCCAGCTCGTCCTCGGCGCTCCGCCGCTCGGCGGCCCGGGCCTGCGCCTCCTGCTCGCGGGTCGACACCGCCCGCACGACCTCGTCCCGCATGCGGTTGGTCGACCCGGTGACCACGTCGAGCAGCGAGGTGGGGCTGGCGACGCTCTCGAAGTAGGCCTGCTGCTCTTCGTCGAGCACGATCCGCGCGCTGCGGGTGGCGGCGACGAGCGCCTTCTCGAACTCGGGGTCGGGCAGCCCGTCGGCGGTCCACGCCCGTCCGCGCCAGTCCGTCTCGAGGCCGTAGAGGATCTCCTTGAGCCGGGAGCGGGCCTTGTGCCACGCGGCCATGCGCTTGGAGGCGTCGGTCAGGGTGCCGAGCAGCTTGAGCAGACCGAAGAGGCCGGCGACGAGCGCCGAGAACTCGGCGACGCCGCCCTCGGCGTCCGACCCGTTGAAGAGGACCACCGCCAGCGCGGCGAAGGCCCCGAAGATGAGGGCGACCATCAGCCCGGTCCACAGCATGCGCTCGCGGCGCAGGCGCTTGATGCGGGCCTCGTACCACTCGATGGCGAAGACGGTGTCCCGCACGAAGCGGCGCAGGGTGGGGCGGGTCGGCACGCCCTCGGGGGCGTCGAGGCGGCGCAGCAGGATGCCGGCCTCGACGGCGATGTCGTCCGGGTCGACGTACTGGGCGCCGTACTTCACCTCGAAGCGATACTCGGGGCGGTCGCGACGGGGGCTCTGAGGCGCCGGCTCGGCCGGGCCCCGCGACGGGCCGGGCGCCGTCATGGGCAGGCCCCCAGCGCGAGCAGGATGTCCTGGTGGCGGCGGCCGTTGAGCCGGGCGACGCGGGCTTCGGGGCGCCACAGGCCGTCGACGACGATCAGCGCCGGGCCGATGCGGCGCACCGCCCGACGGTGCTCGACCTCGGCGGCGGCGTCGGCGGCGCGCATCGACCGCCGACGGATCCGGGCGGGGCCCGAGGGGCCGGGGTCGGGGTCACCGAGGGGGGCGTCGCCCGGTGACGGGTCGGGCTCGACGCCCAGGACGCCCAGCCGGCCGTCCGCCGCGCGCAGGGCGACGCGGGGGTCGAAGCCCACGAAGACCCGGCAGTCGACGAGCAGGACCTCGATGCGGGCCATGACGATGGCCTTGGGGTCTTCGAGGAGGAGCACCGCCCGGTGGTGGCCGTGGGGCGTCGCCGGGGGATCGGGGGCCCGCCAGGCGGCGAGGCGGCGGGTGCGCAGCGGCCCGATGCGCAGAGCGGTGAGGCGCTCGGCGACGGGTGGGCGCTCGGTGAGGCTGCGGAGCGTGCGCGCGGCGCGGGGCAGGTGGCGCCGGGCGTCGCCGGTGGCCCGCAGCGCGAAGAGGGCCGGCCCGGCGTGCACCACGGCCCATCGACTGCCGTCCGCCTGATGAGCTTCGACGAGCGGCAGGCCGGCCCAGCGGGCGTCGATCAACGGCGTATCGAGCGTCGCGGTCAGGGCGGCGAGCCCGTCGACCTCGGCCCCGAAGCGCAGGACCCACACGTCGAGCGCGCCGGCCCCCCGCAGGCCGCACAGGAGGACGCGGGCGCCGAGGCCCGGCGGCACCCAGTCCGGGGCGACCGGCGCCCACCCGGCGGGCCATTCGAAGGCGCAGCTCGCCAGGGGTTCGCTCCGGGGCGCGACGCGCCACTCCACCCAGCCGTCGTCGAGTTCGGCGGCGCTCATCCGGCATTGCAGCATGTCTCGGAGGTATCACGCCCGACCCCGCCGCGAAAGCCCGCAGCGGCGGCGGCTCACCGGGCCTCGTCCATCGGTCGGGCGTCGGCCTCGGGCGCGGTCGGGCCGCCGGCCACGAGGCGGTCGCCGGTGATGAGCCGCGAGCCCCGCTGGTAGGTGATGTAGCCCCACGCCCAGTTGAGCAGGACCACCAGCCGGTTGCGAAACCCGATGAGGAAGTACAGGTGCACCACCAGCCAGGCGAGCCACGCCATCAGGCCGGAGAGTTCGAAGCGGCCCCGCTCGGCGATGGCCCGAGAGCGGCCGATGGTGGCCATGCTGCCCTTGTCCCGGTAGCGGAACGGCCCCGGCTCGTCGCCGGCGAGGCGCTCGACGATGCGCCGGGCGACGTAGCGCCCCTGCTGCATGGCGACCGGCGACACCCCGGGCAGCGGGTCGCCGTCCTGCTCGAAGCGGGCCATGTCGCCGATGGCGAACAGGTCGTCCCGCCCCCCGACCCGGCAGCGGTCGTCGACCACGACCCGCCCCATGCGATCGGTCTCGGCGCCGAGCTGCTCGGCGAGGGGGCTGGCCCGCACGCCGGCGGCCCAGACGACCGTCCGGGCCGGGATCCGGGTGTCGTCGTCGAGCAGCACCCCGTCGGGCTCGATCGCGGTGACCATCGCCCCGGTCCGGACCTCGACGCCGAGGTCGCCGAGCTGATCGACGGCCGATTCGGACAGCGCCGGAGAGAACGCGGGCAGCACCCGCTCGCCGCCTTCGAGCAGGATCACCCGGGTGGCCTCGGGGTGGATGCGGCGGAAGTCGCGGGCGAGCACGAAGCGGGCGAGCTCGCGCAGCGCGCCGGCCATCTCGACGCCGGTGGGGCCGGCGCCGACGACGACGAAGGTCAGGAGTGCTTGGCGCACCTCGGGGTCGGGCTCCCGCTCGGCCTGTTCGAAGGCGAGCAGCACCCGCCGCCGGATCTCGATGGCGTCGTCGATGCTCTTGAGGCCGGGCGCGAGCGCGCGCCAGTCGTCGTGGCCGAACCACGTGGTGCAGCCGCCGGCCGCCAGGATGAGCGAGTCGTAGGCCAGGGTGCTGTCCCGGGCGTCGTGCAGCGCGAGGCAGCGGCGCTCGGGGTGCACCGCGGTCACCTCGGCGAGGATGGTGCGGGTGTTGCTCTGCCGGTTCAGGATGCCCCGGATGGGCGCGGCGATGGACGCCGGCGCGAGCCCGGCCGTGGCCACCTGATAGAGCAGCGGCTGGAAGAGGTGGTGGTTGCGGCGGTCGACGAGTACGACCTCGACCGGCGCGTCGGCCAGAGCCCGCGCCGCCTCGAGGCCCCCGAAGCCGCCGCCCACGATGACCACCCGGTGGCGTCCCTCGGCGGGGCGGTCGATCAGCTCGGGGTCGGGGGGGATCGGTGAGGCGGGGTCGTCGGCGTGCGCGGCGGACATGGCACCTCCTCTCGGGTCGAGGGATGGAGATGCGCGAGCGCGGGCGACCGTTCCGCGGGGCGTGCGGGGGGCGGCGCTCGGGACCGGCCGCTCAGGTCGGCTCGATCCAGGCGCGGTAGGCGTCGATCTTCTCCGCGAGCCGGCCGGACAAGACCGGGCTCACCTCCCCCAGCCGCTCCCCGATGCGCATGGCCTCTTCGCGGTAGGCCCGGCGCTTGTCGGCAGACCAGTGGGCCGGCGGCCGGGCGAGGTTGACGATGCGATCGGCGAGCTTGACCAGCCACACCTCGTGGGGCTGCGAACGGATGCGGTCGAGGCTGTCGACCATGCGCTCGGCCTTGGGCAGGGCGGGGTCTTTGCTCAACGCGGCGACGCCCTCGGCCACCGCGTCGCCGAAGCGCTTGCGGATGTCGGCGACGGTGACGGCCGTGTCCTCGACGGTGTCGTGCAGCAGCGCGCACTGAACGGCCAGATCGGGCTCGCCGTGGTGCTCGTGGCCGAGGGCGCCGAGCACTTCGGCGGCGACGGTGACGACGTGACACAGATAGGGGAGGTCGGTGCCGGGGACCGTCTGGCCTCGGTGGGCGGTGGCCGCGAAGCGCAGGGCTGCGGCGTAGAGATCGGGGTCGAAGGGGGCGCTGATCATGGGGCGCAGCATACAGCAACGGGGGGCGTCTGCGGTACGGCCCGAATCATGCGGCTCGAATCAGAAGCCTCCGCCGATGCCATAGTCGAACGCGAAGTGCCCCTCCGCATACGGAAACAGCGTCAGCCGTGCGGACCCGGCGATCGGATCGACGTTCTGACAGTCGTTGCCCGCCGGCTTCTCCTGGGCCGCCGCCGGGCCGGACGCGAGCACCAGCGCCGCGACGGTGAAGGCCCGGGCGTTCAAGGCCCGCCTCCCACGTCGATGCCACCGGGCAGCGACGTGCCATCGGACCGCTCGACGAGCAGCGGGCAGGCCGGCGAAGACGCGAGCCAGCGGTCGAGGTCGTCGCCGTAGCCTGCGATCGTGTCGCAATCGAGCCGACCCACGGCGAGTGAGCAATGCCACAGCTCTTCGTAGGGCGTCGTGACAGGATCCCACTCGATGCACCGGTATGATGCGAAGAAGGCATCGTAGCGCGCGTTGGCCGCGTCGTGGTCGGCCGCGCAGGCGAACGTGCGGGCCGAGATGACGCCGGCGAGGTCGTCGCAGGCGGCGGTCGAGCCCTGGGTGTCGATGTCGACCCGGGTGTAGTCGCAGCCGAGCGCGAGGGCGGCGAGGGCGAGCGCGAGGCGGGCGATCACAGCTCGATGACCTCCGTCGGTGTCTCGGAGAGCGTAACCGTATGCAGCAGCGCGCCGTCTTCGGTGCGCAGGCGCCAGACGTGCTCGACGAAGCTCTCCTGGTCCCGGAACTCTCGAGGAGGCACGACCTGATACCGTCGCTCACCGCATTCGTAGTCGAGCCACCACATGACGATCGGGGTCGGCGTCGCGTTGATGACCCGCAGCACCGTGGCATCACCCTGGCCGGCGGTGCACCGCTCGGGCGGCGCGGCATCCCACGGGCTGCCGTCGCTCGGGTCGCCGCCGTCTCCGAGGTGCTCGGCCCACGCCGTGGGGTCCGGCTCCGGAGGGATGACCGGCTCCTCGCCGTGACACGCGCCGAGCAGGATCGCCGCAGCCAGAACCGCCGAACGCGAGGCCCGGCGCGGGTGACAGCGCATCACAAGGTGTGTCGGAGGGGCGAACGCTATGGCCCGGACATGAAACACCAAGGCTTCGATGGACGCAATCGTCCCCTGGCTTACCTGAGGGTGTGCCCGGTTGATCACCGTGGGCGGACGGGGCACGATCCCTCATGATGCGCACCTGCCTCGTAGCGCTGGGGTTCGCGATGTGCCTCGCCCCCGGCTGCCGCCGGGCGACCCCGTCGGCGGACGCCCCCGTCGACGCGGCCCCTGCGGGCGACGCATCGCCCCTGCGTGACGCCTCCGCCCGGGTCGACGCCGAGGTCTCCGACGTCACCGCCCCTGCCCGACCGCCCTGGGCCCTCGTCCGAGCCGCCGAGCAGGCGTGCGCCGACTGTCACCCGGCCGAGGTCGAGAGCTGGCGCGCCTCGCCGATGGGACGCAGCATGGGGCCCATGGCCCCGGGCCCGATCGGCCGGGCGCCGGGCGAGGTCACCCACCCCGAGACCGGTGAGCGCTTCACCGTGCGCCCGACGCCGACCGGGCTGCGGTTCGAGGAGGTCGGAGGCCACGCGGCGGTGGCGACCCACGCGGTGGGCAGCGGATCGCATACGCGCTCCTTCCTCCGCCGGGGTGACGGTCGGGCCGAGCTGATGCCCCTGACCTGGTATCGCAGGACCGGCGGCTGGGGTCTGTCGCCGGGCTACGCCGCGCCCGACCACCCAGGCTTTCACCGGGCGATGAACCTCGAGTGCCTGACCTGCCACAACGACCCGGCGGCGACCGCGCCCGGTGATCCGGAGCGCTTCGTCGAGCCGTTCGCCGAGGGCATCGGCTGCGCCCGGTGCCACGGGGACGGGCGGGCCCACGTCGAGGCCCGCATGGCCGGCGGCGACGCCCCCATGGTGATGCCGGATCGCCTCGACGCCGGGCTGGGAGCCGACGTCTGCGGGCAGTGCCACCTCCAGGGCGCGGTGCGGCTGCTGCGGGCCGGGCGGGACTGGGATCACGTCGTGCCCGGCCGGCCGCTGGGCGAGGTGGTGGCCGTCTTCGCCCGCGCTCAGCCCGGCTCGGGCATCGGCATCGCCAGCCACGCCGAGCGCCTGCGCCGCAGCCGGTGCGCGACGTCCGACCCCGAAGCGGGGCGGTGCACGACCTGCCACACGCCGCACCCGACCGGGCCCCGACCCGACCGCTCGGCGGCCTGCCGGGGGTGCCACGCGCCCCAGGGCGCGGCCCACTGCGCCGGGCCCGCCGAGGATGACTGCGCGGGGTGCCACATGGCGCGGGTGGACACCGCTGACATCCCCCACGTCGCGATGACCGACCACTTCATCCGCGTCCGGCCGCGGGCGCCAGATCGGCCGGCGACCGACCGCGGGCCGCTGGTGTGGATCAACCGCCCGGCGGGGGTCGCCGACGCCGAGGCCCGGGTGCTGCTGGGGCGGGCGTGGGCCGAGTCGGCCCGGACCCGGGTCTCGACCGATGATCGCGATCGGGCGATCGCCCTGCTCGAGCCGGCCCTGGCCGAGCGCCCGGCCGACGCCGCCGGCTGGGCCGATCTGTCCTCCATGAAGCTGCTCGCGGGGGACGTCGCCGCCGCCCGGCAGGCGATGGAGACCGCGGTGACGCGCGCCCCGCACCCGCCCGCCCGCTGGTGGGCGTCGCTGACCCGCCTGCGCATGCAGACCGGGGCCATCGCCGAGGCCCGCGCGGCGCTGGCCCGGGCCCGGGCGCTGCGCCCGGGGCACGCGCCCGACGCGCTGCTCGCGGCTCAGCTCGCCGCGGGGCGCCCGGCCGAGATGCAGGCCGAGATGCAGGCGTTCGAGGCGGCCCGCCCGGGGCAGGCCGACGGGGTGATGCTGCGGGGGGCGCTGGCCCGGGCGGCGCTCGATCCGGTGGCGGCCGAGCAGGCCTTCGCCGAGGCCGTCCGCCGGGAGCCGGGCGACCCCGCCGGCTGGCTGAATCTGTGTCGCATCCGGGCCGATCTGCACCGGTGGGACGCTGCCGACGAGGCGTGCGCCCGCGCGGCGGCGCTGGCCCGGGGCGCGGCCGCGGTCGCCCGGGTGGCCGGCGCCCGGGCCCGGGTGGCCCTCGCCCGGGGGCAGGGTCGGACGGCGGCCGAGCTGGCGGCGGCGGCGATGCAGGCCGCGGGCGCCGACGCCGCGTACGTGCTGGGGCGCCTTGCGCTCGACGCCGGCCGCCCGGACGACGCGCTGAAGCTGCTCGATCGGGCGGTGCAGGCCGAGCCGACCCTGGCCGACGCCTGGGCTGCGCTGGCCGAGGTGCTGCGGGCCCGGGGCGAGAGCGATCTGGCCGAGCGGGCCGCGACCCAGGCCCGGCGATTGGGGGCCCGGTGATCGGCCGCTTCGAACTCGGCCCGCCCGACGGCCGCTGGGAGCGGCAGTTCGCCGACGCGCTCACCGTCGTCATCGGGCTGGTGCTGACGGTGGAGCTGGTCGCGTGGCTCGCCTTCGACCAGAGCTGGGCCGCGTGGGGCATCCCGGTCCTGGGGCTGCTCATGATCCCGGTCCGCCGGGGGCGCCGCCTGGCGATCGACGGCCAGCCCCGGGCGGCGGCCCGCCTGATCGGGGGCGGCCTGGCCGTCACCTCGCTGATCTACGCCTTCATCCTGCCCGCGCTGGCGCCGGTCCTGGCGCTGGTCCCGCTCGAGGTCATGGCCCTGCTGCTGCCCCACGCCCCGGCGTCCTCGGCGCGGCGGCGCCTGCTCTTCGTCGGCGCGCTGGCGGTCGCGGTGGCCATCCTCTTCATCACGGCGCTGGCCGATCCGGCCGGAGGCGGCCTCGTCGACGGCTTCGTGCGCTTCGCCCTGGTCATGGTCTTCGCCCTGACGCTGCTGCTCTTCGGGCAGTACGACAGCCGGGTGCGGGAGACGATGGGCCACATGGCGACCGGCGAGCAGCGGCTGCGGGCGGTGGTCGACACCGCGGCGGACGGGGTGCTGGTCATCGACGGCGAGGCGCGGGTCACCCGGGCCAACCGGGCGGCGACGGCGCTGTTCGGCCGGGATCACCAGGGCCTCATCGGCCAGCCGCTCGAGACCCTGGTCGCCGTGGAGGGGGCCCGCCCCCGGCCCACCGGCAGCCTGGGGGGTCAGGTGACGGTCGGGCGGCGCAGCGACGGGCGCAGCTTCCCCGCCGAGGTCTCCATCGGCGAGCCGTTCGGACCCGGCGCGCAGGAGCAGGTGCTGGTCGTGCGGGACGTGACCGAGCGCACCCGGGCGGCCGCCGAGCTGGCTCGACGGGCCGAGGCGCTGGTGCGCAGCAACCGCGAGCTGGAGCGCTTCGCCTACGTGGCCTCCCACGACCTCCAGGAGCCCCTGCGCAAGATCCAGGCCTTCGGCGGGCTGCTCGACGAGAGCGCCCGGGACCGGCTCGACCCCGAGGAGCAGCAGGCCCTGGACTATCTCATCGACGCCGCGACCCGCCAGCGGGTGCTCATCAACGATCTGCTGGCCTATTCGCGGGCCCGCACCCGGCCCCGGCAGGTGGGCGAGGTCGATCTGGGCGCGGCGCTGGCCGAGGTGCTCGACGATCTGTCCCCCGCGGTGGCCGAGAAGGCGGCCGTCATCGAGACCGACGCGCTGCCGGTGGTCCGGGCCGACCCCAGCCTGATGCGGCAGCTCCTGCAGAACCTGATCTCGAACGCGCTGAAGTACGCCGCGCCCGACCGCCGACCGCGCATCACGATCCAGTGCACGGCGCTGACCGAGGACCCGCCGTCGGGCCTGCTGCTGCGCGTCGCTGACAACGGTATCGGCTTCGAAGACCGCTTCGCCGAGCGCATCTTCGAGCCGTTCCGTCGGCTGCATCCGCGCCACGAGTACCCCGGCAGCGGCGTCGGGCTGGCAATCTGTCGCCAGATCGCCGAACGTCATGGTGGACGCATCACGGCCCGCGGCGTCGCCGATGTGGGGGCGACATTCACCGTCGAGCTGCCGATCGAGCGCATCCAGGGAGGAGCCGGTGAGCGACGAGCTGAAGCAGCCCAAGAAGGCCACGATTCTGCTGGCTGACGATGATCCGGCGGACGTGCTGCTGACCCGGCGCGCCTTCCGCACCGCCCGCCTGCAGAACCGGCTGGAGGTGGTCAACGACGGCGAGGAGCTGCTCGAGTACCTGCGCCGGGAGAAGCGCTACGCGCCGCCGGCGGACGCTCCCCGCCCCGATCTGGTGCTGCTCGACCTCAACATGCCCCGCATGGACGGCCGGGAGGCGCTCGCCGAGCTGCGGGCCGACCCCCGGTTCCAGAGCCTGCCGGTGATCATCCTGACCACCAGCCAGCAGGAGGCCGACATCCTGCGCACCTATGACCTCGGGGCCAACTCGTTCATCAGCAAGCCGGTCGACCTCGCCGGGCTCGTCGAGGTCATCAAGGCGCTCGACAACTACTGGTTCGAGATCGTCACCCTGCCCCCGAGCTGATCGGGCCGATGACGACCAACCCCCCCGACCGCCGCGAGCAGATCCTCGACGCCGCCGCCCGGCTGCTGGCCGACGGCGGCATCGGCAAGACGAGCGTCGCCCGCATCGCCCGGGCGGCGGGGGTCGCGGTGGGCAGCGTCTACCTCGAGTTCGCCGGCAAGGACGCCATCGTCGAGGCGCTCTCCGCCCGCCGGCTCGACCGGCTGCTCGACGCGATGCGGTCCGCCGGGGCCGACGGGCCGTGGGCCGAGCGGCTGGGTCGGGTGATGGCGGTGCGCACCCGGGCCCTGCGGCGCATGGCCGACGACGGGGCCCACGGGGCCGAGATGCTGCGCTGCTGCTGCCCCGGCGCGGCGGCGGCCTGGCGCCGGTTCCGGGTCGGCGAGCGGGCCCTGCTCGACGGGCTGCTCGCCGCCGGCCGCGCGGCGGGCGCCCTGCGGGCCGATGCCCGGATCACCGGCGGGACGGTCCTGCGGGCCTACGCCGCGTTCACCCCCCCGGCCTTGCTCGATCTGGACGACGAGACGCTCGACGGGGCCCTCGAGGCGATGCACCGGCTGATCTTCGACGGCCTCGGCCGCGAGGCAGGGCCGGCCGACCCCGCTCAGCTCCCCCGGTAGGTGCTGTAGCCGAACGGGCTGAGCAGCAGCGGGACGTGGTGGTGCTGGTCGGGCGCGGTCACCCGGAAGACGACCCGGGCTACCGGGTAGAAGCCGTCGATCCCCTCGCCCTCGAACCACGCCCCGGTCTCGAAGGTCATCCGCCATACGCCCGCGTCGAGCGCGCCGCCCCCGAGCAGGCCCTTCACCCGCCCGTCGCCGTCGGTGACCCCCTCCCCCACCGTCTGCCAGCCGTCGCCCGCCTGCCGTTCGAGGCGGATGGTCAGGCCCGCCGCGGGCCGGCCGCGGGCGGTGTCGAGGACGTGGGTGCTGATGCTCATCGGGGCCTCCTGGAGTGATGGGGGCGCAGTATAGCCCCATCCGCCGCTTTGCAGATCCCGTCGGTGGGGGTAGGGTGTCCCGTTCGCCGGGGCGACCCGGCGCCGACCGAGGCCGAAGGAGACGCACCCGTGCTGGCCCACCTCCAGGAGTGGCTCGAGCTGCTCGTCCGCTGGTTCCACGTCATCGCCGGGGTCGCCTGGATCGGCACCTCGTTCTACTTCGTCTGGCTCAACAACCACCTGCGCCCGCCGCCCCGCGAAGAGGGCGACGTCTCGGGCGAGGTGTGGTCGGTGCACGGGGGCCACTTCTACCGGGTCATCCGCTTCCGGGTGGCCCCGGCGCAGCTCCCCGAGACGCTGCACTGGTTCAAGTGGGAGGCCTACGCCACCTGGCTCAGCGGCGCGTCGATGCTGGTGCTGGTCTACTACCTGGGCAGCGACGGCATGCTGCTCGGGGCCGGCAGCGACCTCTCGAAGGCGGCCGCGGTGGGCATCGGCGTCGGGGCGCTGGTCGGCGGGTGGCTGATCTACGACCTGATGTGCCGCTCGCCGCTGCGGCGGTCGCCGGCGCTCTTCGGGCTCATCGGCTTCGGGCTGGCCACTGGCCTCGCGCTGGCGCTCACCGAGCTGCTCAGCGCCCGGGCGGCCTACATCCACGTCGGGGCGGTGCTCGGCACCTGCATGGCGGCCAACGTCTTCTTCGTGATCATCCCCAACCAGAAGATCATGGTCGACGCCATGATCCGGGGCGAGGAGCCCGACGGGCGGCTGGGCGAGGCGGGGGCGCTGCGCTCGCTGCACAACAACTACATGACGCTGCCGGTGCTGTTCATCATGGTGAGCAGCCACTACCCGATGACCTACGGGCACGCCTGGAACTGGGCCATCCTGGCAGGCATCTCGGTGGCCGGCGCCGTCGTGCGCCACTGGTTCAACGTGCGCGGGCGGGGCCAGCAGAACGTCTGGGCGTGGCCGCTGGCGGCCGTAGCGATCATCGCCCTGGCGTTCGTGACCCGGCCGCCGACGGTCGAAGCGGTCGAGGGGGACGTCGACTTCGCGACGGTCATCCACCCCATCGTGCAGAAGCGCTGCACCCCGTGCCATGCCCGCGAGACGACCTGGCCCGGGTTCAACGGCCCCCAGAAGGGCATCCTGCTCGAGCGGCCCGACGAGATCCGGGATCAGGCCGAGAACATCCTCAAGAACGCCGTCACCACCCAGTACATGCCGCTGGGCAACCTGACGCAGATCACGCCCGAAGAGCGGGCGCTGCTCGGGCAGTGGGTGCGCGGCGGCGCCTCGATCGACTGAGGCCCCGGCCAGCGGATCGCTCCCGATCACTGACCTCCCATCGACCGATGACACCGACCCCTCGGCGCGCGCGGATGCCGTGACCGATGCCCCGGTCGCGTATCCTATCCGCAGAACTCGACGCTCTGCCCGCCCCGAAAAAAATCGGGGAGGTCGGGGTTGACATCTCCGTGAACGAAACCAGCTTTCGTTCATCGCCGGCACCGCGAACCCCGCGAGATGCCACCCCCGATGCCATACCGGCGTCGAGCCCGACCATTCCGACCGACAGGAGCACGCCGTGAACCCGAGCGTCGACCCGACCGATCCGATCGCTCTCCTCCCCCTCCGCGGCGGCGTGCTGCTGCCCGGCACGGTGACCACCATCCCGGTGGGTCGCCGCAAGTCCATCGCGCTGATCAAGGCCCTCTCCGAGCGCGGCCCCGAGCAGAAGGTGGTCGTCGGCGTGCAGCGCGACCCGCGGATCAACGACCCGACGGTGGCCGACATCCAACCGCTGGGCACGCTGGCCGAGATCATCACCGTCAACCAGGCGGCCAGCGCGGCCCTGATGCTGACCGTGCGCGGCCTCGAGCGGGTCGCCATCGAGTCGATGACCGGCAGCCGCCCCTACTGGACGGTCGAGGCGTCCCCCGCGCCGACCTCGAGCAATGACAGCCACCGGGCCCGAGCCCTCGCCGGGGCGCTGGCCGACCAGATCCGGGAGATCGCCGAGGACGACAGCGGCGCGCTCGTGCGGCTGATCGACGAGACCGACCCCGCCGAGGATCCGGGCCTGTTCGCCGACCGCATCGCCAGCCTGCTCGACCTGACCCACGAGCGCCGGGTGCATGTCCTGCTGACCCTCGACGCGGTCGACCGGGTGGAGGCGGTGGCCCGGATGGCCGGCGAGACGCTGACCAAGGGCGAGGTCGAGGAGAAGATCCGCCGCTCGGTGCGCGACGCCTTCAAAGACCACCAGCGGGAGAGCATCCTGCGCCAGCAGCTCAAGGCCATCCAGAAGGAGCTGGGCGAGGGCGAGCGGTCGCAGAAGGACGATCTGGCCGCCCGGCTGGCCGACATCGAGCTGCCCGACGACGCCCGGGAGACCGTCGACCGCGAGCTGAAGCGGCTCGAGGCCCTCCAGCCGGGGCAGGCCGAGTACAACGTCGTGCGGACCTACCTCGAGACCATCGCCGATCTGCCGTGGAGCGCCCGGGCCGAGACCGACGACGACGTGCAGCGGGTCAGCGACGTGCTCGACGCCGACCACTACGGGCTCGACAAGGTCAAGCGGCGCATCCTGGAGCACATGGCGGTGCTCAAGCTGTCGGGCAACCCCCGGGGCACCATCCTGTGCCTCGCCGGCCCCCCGGGCACCGGCAAGACCTCGCTGGCCCGCAGCATCGCCGAGGCCACCGGCCGGCCCTTCGTGCGCATCGCGCTCGGCGGGGTGCGGGACGAGGCCGAGATCCGCGGCCACCGGCGGACCTACGTCGGCGCGCTGCCCGGGCGCCTGATCGCGGGGCTGCGCAAGGCGGGGGCCAAGAACCCGGTGATGCTGCTCGACGAGCTGGACAAGGTGAGCCAGAGCGCCTACGGCGGCTCCCCCGAGGCGGCGCTGCTCGAGGTGCTCGATCCCGAGCAGAACGCGGTCTTCACCGACCACTACCTCGAGCTGCCGTTCGACCTGTCCGAGGTGCTGTTCATCTGCACCGCCAACGACATCGGCCGGCTGTCGTCGCCGCTGCGCGACCGGCTGGAGATCGTCGAGGTCGAGGGCTACACCCGCGACGAGAAGCTGCACATCGCCCGCCGGCACCTGCTGCCCAAGCAGCTCCACAACCACGGGGTGGCCGGGCCCGACGCCGACGAGGCCGTCTCGCTCGAGAAGCGCGAAGGCCCCCGGCCCTCGCTGGAGCTGACCGACGACGCCATCCGGGGCATCATCGGCGACTACACCCGCGAGGCCGGCGTGCGCCAGCTCGAGCGGGAGCTGATCCGGCTGTGCCGCACCGCGGCGCTGGCGGTGGCCCGGGGCGAGGCCGAGCGGCTCGAGGTCGACGGCGGCGACCTCGTCGAGCACCTCGGCAAGCCGAAGTACCGCGACGAGGTCGCCGAGCGCACCGCGCTGCCCGGGGTGGCGACCGGCCTCGCCTGGACCCCGGTCGGCGGCGACATCCTCTTCATCGAGACGTCGCGCATGCCGGGCAAGGGCCGCCTCGAGATCACCGGCCAGCTCGGCGACGTCATGAAGGAGTCGGCCCGGGCCGCGCTGAGCTACGTGCGCTCCCACGCCGACACGCTGGGGGTCGACACCGACGCCCTCGCCGAGCAGGACCTGCACCTGCACGTGCCGGCCGGCGCGGTGCCCAAAGACGGCCCCTCGGCGGGGGTGACGATCTTCACCGCGCTGACCTCGCTGTTGACCGGCCGCTGCGTGCGCAGCGACACCGCGATGAGCGGCGAGGTGACCCTGCGGGGCCGGGTGCTGCCGGTGGGCGGCATCAAGGCCAAGGTGCTCGCCGCCCACCGGGCGGGGATCTCCCGGGTCATCCTCTCGCGGCGTAATGACCGTGATATCGACGAGGTGCCCGAGGATGTGCGAGACCGGATCGAGTTCATCCTGGTGGACGACATGAGCGAAGTGCTCGACGCCGCCCTCCAGGACGAGCCGGTCGAAGCGCCCCTCGACGCGCTCGGCGGGCTGACGGTGGGCGACACGACCGAGGGCCCCCATCCGCTGAGCGCCGAGAGCCGCTGACCGGCCCGTCCGATTCGATGCCCGCGCCCGGGGAACATCTCCCCCTCCCCCCACACCCCGGGCGCGGGTGTCTCCTTCCCCCCTCGCCACCTCGGGCGCCGGCATCAGAACAGGTGGACCTGCACCCCCAGCCGGCCCTGGGTCAGCGTCGACAGCTCGATGTCGCCGTCCAGCGAGCCGGTCCACCGGCTGGCGTAGCGGTCGTGGCCGAACCACATCACCTGCTGCACGTCCCCGAAGATCGACCACCGCTGGCCCAGCCCCACCTCGACCCCCGCGCCGGCGTGCACGCCGAAGGCGATGTCGTCGGCCCGGGGCGCCTCGTCGTGGTGCGGCTCGACGAACGAGAAGTCGGCGCAGAAGCCGAACATGGGCCGCAGGCGCAGCCGGTCGAGCGGGGAGAACGGCACGTACAGGTCGAAGCCGATGACCACGTCCCGCCGCACCGTGTGGGGGATCTCCACGTCGTAGGCCTCGGCGAACAGGTCGAGGCCGATCGTCTCGGCGTGCTCCAGCCGGGCCCGCCCGCCGACGCCGAGCGCGTCGTAGTCCCCGCCCCAGCCAGTGCCGTAGGCCGCCAGCCCCGTCGCCTTGTCGAACGGCGACGCCTGCGCCGCGCCGAGACCCAGCACCACCGCGCCGATCGCGCACACCCCGAACAACCGCACCATGAGACCTCCATCGCGCGGGGGATCGATCCGCGCTGTCGGCCCTGAAAAACCGGCGACCGGAGAACCTGTCACCGGGTCAAGCCACCCCGGGGGACCGGAGTATCCATGGAGGACGTGCTACAACTCGCTTGCAATTGTCCGCCCGAAGCACAGATACAATCTGATTACAAATCGACTCACTCTCCAGAGGCGCCTGTGCACCCGCTCCTGCTCAATGGCCTCGCCCACGCCGATACCAGCCTGCTGGCGCTCGAGCCCACCGGCCACATCATCGCCATCGACGCGGTCGGCGCCGCGTGGCTCGGCGCCGAGCCGGAGGACGTCATCGGCAAGGGGACGTGGGTCTTCGGGGGCATGATCAGCGAGCGGGAGTGGCCGGCGACCTGGAGCCGGCTCTGCGAGCAAAGGCACCTGCTCGCCGAGGGCGCCATCGTCGCCGCCGACGGGCGGCTGTATCAGCTCGTGCTGCGGCTCTCCCATGTGCCCGCCGGCCCGCTGCGGGGGCCCTACGTCGGGGTGGTGGCCATCCGCAAGGGCACGGCCGACGGCAGCGACGACGCCACCATCACCCGCCTCAACCACGCCGCGGCGTTCATCGACGACCCCCTCTCCGACTGGAACCCGCTCACCGACGAGCTCACCCTCAACCCCGCCGCGTGCGACGCCCTCGGGCTGCCCCCCGGCAGCACCCTGGCCGGCGAGCAGGCGTATCGCTACGTGCCGACCGAGGCCGCACCACAGGTGAAGGCCCGGATCGAGCGGCTGATCTCCGGCCCCGACGATCGGCTCGCCTTCGTGCAGCAGGTCGAGCTGCCCGGCCAACCCCCTCGGCAGATGCTGACCCGGCTGCGGGTCGCCGCCCGCGGGGCCGACGGGCGCGCCCGACGCATCGTGTCCCACGGCGTCGACATCACCGAGCACACCACCGCGCTCGCGCTCGCCCGCGAGCAACAGGAGCTCTTCGCCGCGGTGGCCCAGACGAGCACCGCGGCGATCACCGTGCTCGACACCGACGGCCGGATCATCTTCGCCAACCCCCCGGCCGAGGAGGTCCTGGGGCTGTCGCGCTCGACGCTGCTCGAGCGGGCCTACGACGACCCCGCCTGGCGCTCGACCGCGCCCGACGGCGGCCCCTGGCCCGACGAGAATCAGCCCTTCATACAGGTGCTGACGACGGGCCGCCCGGTGCACGGCGTGCGCCACGCGATCGAGTGGCCCGACGGCACCCGGCGACAGCTCTCGATCAACGGCGAGCCGGTCTTCGACGCCGAGGGCCGCATCCACCGGCTGGTCTTCGCCGTCGAGGACGTCACCGAGCAGCTCGCCGCCGCCGAAGCCCTCGCCCGCAGCGAGCGGCGGCTGCGAGAGGTGCTCGATCGGCTGTCGGTCGGGGTCCACGTCGTCGACGCGCAGGGCCGGGTGCAGTTCTGGAACCGCACCTCACAGGAGATGCTCGAGTTCGGTCCCGAGGACGCCGGCCGGCGACGGCTGAGCGAAGAAACGTGGGACACCGTCGACGCGGAGGGCCGCCCGCTGCCCATCGAGCGCTACCCGCTCGTCCGCGCGCTGAGGGAGGGGCGGGCGTTTCACAACGAGATGATCGGCGTGCTCAGCGCCGACGAGGAGACCCGCTGGTTCCTGGTCAGCGCCGTGCCTCGGATCGAGGGGGGCGCCGTGCAGGACGTGGTGCTCGAGCTCAGCGAGATCACCGAGCAGCGGCGGCTCGAGATGCGGCTGCGCGAGGCCCGCCAGCTCGAGGCCATCGGCCGGATCGCGGGCGGCGTGGCCCACGACTTCAACAACCTGCTGACGACCATCGTGGCCAACATCGAGATCGTCGCCGAGACGCTGCCCGCCGACGACCCGCGCCACGCCGATCTGGCCGAGGTCCAGGCGGCCATCCACCGGGGCACCGGGCTGACCCGGGCCCTGCTCGGCTACGCCCGGCGCCAGTTCCGCCACCGCCGCCGGGTGCGGGTCGGGCGGCTGCTCGCCACCGCCTGGCGCCGGTTGCAGCCCGGGCTGGACGGGCTCGATCCGGTCATCGACATCGATCCCGCCCTGCCGCCGCTGCACCTCGATCCCGACCAGTTCGAGCAGGTCCTCGACGCGCTCGTCGCCAACGCCCGCCAGGCGATGCAGGGCCGGGGCCGACTGCACATCGACGTGGCCCGCTACCCGCTCACCGCCGACGAGCCCGACTGGCCCGAACTGAAGGCGGGGCCGTACGTGCGGCTGGCCGTCACCGACAGCGGCCCAGGGGTCGACCCCCGCGTCGTCCCCCGCCTGTTCGAGCCGTTCATCTCCGCGGCGCAGCTCGACGGCCGCGCCGGCCGGGGGCTGGGGCTGGCCAACTGCCACGGCATCCTGCGGCAGAACGGCGGCGGCATCCGGCTGGCGGCCAACGGGCCGGACGGCGCGCGCTTCGAGGTGCTGTGGCCCGTGGCCGACGGCCCCGCCCCCTGACACGCCCGGCGCCTTCGCTGGCCCGGATGTTGCTCGCGGGCGGCGCTGATCGTGAACGACCGCCGCTCGCCCGGCGGCCGCCCCCACCGACCCGGAGTGCCCATTGAGCCGCTTGCCCGCGCCGTCTCGTCTCTTCACCGCCGCCCTCTGCGCGGTGGCCGCCGCCCTCCTGACACCGCTCGCGTCCACCGCCTCGCCCTATGACTGGCGATCGTATCCTAACGGCGACCGGGTGGTGGCGGCCGATCTGGCCGACGACTGGCTGCTGCTCGACGCCGCCGCCCGAACCCTCGATCCCGACGCCATCGCCAACCTGCTGGGCAAGATCGAGCCGGCCGCGACCCTGGCCCGCATCCAACCGCTGGTGCCCGGCCGGGTCGCGATCGAGGTGGCCGGAGTCGACGCCGACATCCTGCGCGAGCTGGGGGCCGATCTGGTGCGCTACGGCGTCGCCGCCCGCTTCTGGCCCGCCTTCGCCCGGGAGTCGGGGCGGGGCTTCTTCGACGATCGGCTCGCGGTGCGGGTCGAGTCCGTCGCGGCGCTCAAGGTGATGTCGGCCCTCGGGGTGCGGCCGGTCGCGCCGAGCAGCATCGACGGCGTCTGGTGGGCCGAGGCCGAAGACGGGGACGCCATCGGCGCCGCCTGGGCCCTGCGGGGCCGGCCGGGCATCGCGTGGGCCGAGCCCGATCTCATCCGCGACGCGCAGCCCCACGCGCTCACCGACGATCCCCGAGTGGCCGAACAGTGGCACCTCACCTCGCCCGACGGCGCCGGCAGCATCGACGCCGAGGGCGCGTGGGAGGTGACCAAGGGCAGCCCGGAGATCGTGGTGGGCGTCTTCGACAACGGCTTCGACGTCGACCACCCCGATCTGGTCGACAACCTCGTCGGCGGGTTCGACGCGCTGACCCCCGACGACGACCCCTCCGCCGAGTGCTCGGCGGGCCAGGACGGCCTGGGCCCCGCCGCCTCGTGCCCCGAGGACCGCCCCTACCGCCAGAGCCACGGCACCGCCGTCGCCGGGGTCGCCGCCGGCCGGGGCGACAACCAGCTCCTCGGCGCCGGGGTCTGCCCCCTGTGCTCGCTGTACGTGGTGCGCATGCTCGGCGAGGGCGGCTTCCGCAGCCTGAGCAACGCCGAGACGTTCCGCCGGGCGGCCGACGAGGGGGTCGACGTCATCAACAACTCGTGGGGCCCCTCGATCACCCGCTTCTTCCCGCTGGGTCAGGCCGAGCGGGAGACCTTCCTCGACATCACCACCCGCGGCCGGGACGGCAAGGGCATCGTGCTGCTGTTCGCCGCGGGCAACGACTTCTTCACCCCGGCCACCGCCAACCCCTACGCCACCGACCCCGGGGTCATCACCGTCGCCGCCTCGACCCGGGTCGACGACTTCGCCTGCTACAGCAACTACGGGGACGTCATCGCCATCGCCGCGCCGTCCCAGGGCTGCTTCGAGGACGAGCCGGGCATCGCCACCACCGACTACGTCGGCCCCGAGGGCTACAACCCCGGGGACTTCACCCGCGACTTCGGCGGCACGAGCGCCGCCTCGCCGGTGGCCGCCGGGCTGGCCGGGCTCATCCTGTCGGCCAACCCCGAGCTGACCGCCCAGCAGGTGCGGCTGGTGATGCAGATCTCGGCCGAGCGCATCCGGGCCGACAAGCACGACTGGTCCCAGGTCATCGGAGACGCGGTCGATCTGGCCGAGGAGTTCGACTACGACGAGAACGGCTTCAGCCGCGGCTTCGGCTACGGGCGCATCAACGCCGCCCGGGCGGTCGTCGCCGCGCAGGATCCGCCCCCGGTGGGTGGCGCCTGCGGCGAGGGCTGCCCCCGCTGCGTCGACGACCGGTGCGTGACCGACTGCGAGGCGGACACCGACTGCCCCGGCGCCAGCCGCTGCTTCGAGCAGGCCGACGGCGCGCTCGGCTGCGCGCTGCCCCGCCCGGCGCCCACCGACGCCGGCCAGCCGTGCGTCGCCGAGTGCGAGGTGTGCGTGGGCGCGGTGGACGCCGACTTCGACGAGGTCCGCATCTGCTCGAACCACTGCGAGAGCGACGAGGACTGCGGCTTCGGCTTCGACTGCCGCACCGTCGATCCGATGGCCCCCCAGGTCTGCGTACCGGGCAACCAGGAGTGCGGCGAGCCCTACCGCGACGTGCGCTGCCAGAGCCAGGTGGCGGTGCAGGGCGACGGCAACACCTTCTGCTCGTGCGAGTGCTTCGGCGACGAGGCGGGGTCGTGCCCCGACGGCTTCATCTGCAGCTACGTCTCGTGCCGCCGCAGCCGGGGCGGCCTGATCTGCGATCCGGTGGAGAACCAGTTCCAGGCCAACTATCTGCCCCACTGCGTGCCCGACCCCGACGCGGTGCGCGACGTGCCCTGCGAGGCGCACGCCGACTGCAACAGCGGGCAGTTCTGCATCGACGGGCTGTGCGCCCCCGACCGGGAGCCGGGCGGCTGCGACACCTGCGTGGGCTGCAGCAGCGACGACGAGTGCAGCGAAGGGTCGGTCTGCGCCGAGACCACCCGGGGAGGCAAGTGCTTGCGGCCGTGCGAGTTCGGCGGCGACGAGGGGCAGTGCCCGGCGGACACCGTCTGCGCCAACCTGCCCGGCCCGGCCGGCGACCACTGCGTCAACCCCGACTTCGCCAGCAAGGGCTACTGCCCCCGAGCCTACCGCTGCGCCGAGGAGGGCCGCTGCTTCGAGGACGCCGACTGCGAGGACGGGGTGAGCTGCGGCGACGACCGCTGGTGCGCGGTGCCCGAGCCGCCGGCCCCCGACATGGCGCCCGAGCCGGAGCCGGTCGACGCCGAGGTGCCCGAGGCCGACATGGGGCTGGTGGTCTCCGAGGTCGAGCGTCCCGGCCGGGACGAGGGCTGCGCGGTCGCGACCCCCGCCGGCGGCTCGAGCTGGCCGCTGCTGTTGCTCTTCGCCTGCGCCCTGCCCGGCCTGCGCCGCCGCCGCTGATCCCGCCCCGCCCGTCGGCCCTCACCGACGGGCGGCCCTCCGCCGCGCCCCCTCCCACCGGACCGTCCGTCCGTCAGCAGTCTCCCGAATGCGGTCTCTGGTCCGTTTGACGCGGTCCGCACGCCACATTCCTCCCAGATAACCTCACATACATCGATGTCAGCATCCGTTCGGACCACAGACCGGGCTCTGGTCTGTGAGATGGGCCGTGGACTGTCATTTCGTGACAAGGCGGTGTCAGCGCCGACGGTGCCATGCGGGTCCGGGCGCGGGTGACCCTCTGGAGAGGGCTGGCACGGCCGCTGCAAATACATCTCCCCGTCACCGCGGAGCAGGTGGGTCGCCGGGATGCCATGGGATGGCGCCCGGACGGCCGATGGCATGTCCCTCATGCCACCCGCGCCGCCGGAGTCGTCATCACTCGTATGCCAACACGGATCGCACCGATCCGGACGGGAGACTTGTATCATGAACACTCGCATCACTTCGCTGCTCGCCGGCCTGTGCCTGATGCTGCTCGCCGCCCCCGCCGTCGCCCAGATCAACGGTGGCTTCGAGGCCCGCGAGTTCCATGTCGTCGTCGACCCCGACGGGGCGGCCATCCACGCGGCGACGGTCTGGTTCGACGACACCCTGATGGAGTCGATCTGGGTCGCCGAGAACAAGATCGACGCCGCCGACATGGCCTATGGCATCAAGCTCGAGGATCAGGGCACGTCGACCGTGCCTTCATACCTCAGCGCCTCGTACTCCAGCACCACCCTGACCAGCACGACGACCTACACCGACGTTCACGCCTACGAGCGGCCGTCGGACGACGAGATCGACATCGTGATGGTGCTCGACCTCGAAGGGAGCTGCACCGTCGACTGCTACATCGACGCGCTCGACTTCCTGACGGTGGACGACCTCAAGACCGACCTCGGCAACCCCACCCTGTCGACCTACGAGTTCGACTACTACAGCAGCTTCAATGGGCTCGCGGGCGACACGGTCGAGGATCACGCGGCCCAGTGACCGGGCCCCGGGTACGGCCTGCCGAAGCCGTATCACCCAGGCCAGGGGCAGGCGAGCCGGAAGCCGATGACCCGGAATCGCTGGTCCACCCGGCTCGCGAAGCGGCCGGCCGGCCTGCAGAAGAGCGGCCGACTCATCGAGCTGCCCCCCCTCACCTCCCGCATCTCACCCTCAGCCGGCAGACAGCGCGCCCGGCCATCGCTCGGCGGCTCGCCGACGAAGGTGTCGCAGCACCAGTTCCGAACCGTGCCCGCCATATCCCGCACACCGTAGACGCTCTCGTCCTCGGGGCACTCGCCCACGACGACTGGACGCGGTGGCCCGGGGAAGCTCTCCAGCGTACGGGCCCAGCTCGGCTCGAAGTAGTCGCCCCACGGCAACGGCCGCCCGTCGACTCCCCGGGCGGCTTTCTCCCATTCGAATCCGGTCGGCAAGCGCCACGGAATGCCCATCTGGCGGGCCTTCCATCCGGCGTAGGCCATCGCACCGTGCCAGTCGACCAGGGTCACCGGCGCGTCGAGTTCGATGGAACCCGAATCGAGATCGTCGACGGGACGCAAGGCATCGCCAATGCTCGCGTAGACCGGCCGGCCGTCGCGATGCCGGGGGACGAATCGCTCCCAACCGTCCTCGTTCAGCCTCGAGTCCTCCAGGAACGCCAGCCACTGCCGATGAGTCACCGAGTAGCGCTGGATCACATAGCCGTCGACCCACAGCCGACACCGGGGCAGCGGGCTCGGGGCCGACTCATCGCCGCCGAAGATGGCCCAGCCCGGCGGGACGTAGACGTCGTCGGGGCCGAGCAGGCCCGCCGGCGGCAGCGGGACGGGCCGCGGCTCTGCCTCGCCGGGCGGCACCCCATCCCACCGGCCGCCGCGCTCGAGGTGGATCGGGTAGCGCACCGGCGGCCGGTCGTCGGCCTCGATCACGGCGAGGTAGCTGCCCCGGCTCAGCACCCGATCGACGATGGGCGTGCGCCCCAGATCCTCACCCGGGGCCGGCACCAGCCGCCGCTTGTCGAGCACCAGCCGGTGCAGCGTCACCCGGGCGCCGGTGGGCGCGGTGTGCAGCGTCAGCCGCCCCTGCCCGGTCAGCCACTCCGCGTGCGCGCCCCGATCGTGCTGACGCAGCAACGCCTCGGCCCGGCGGGCGGTGCCCCGGTCGCGGCGGGCCTCGGCCTCGACGAGCCGGGCCCGATGGTGGTCGGCGAGCAGGGCGTGGGCTTCGTAGAGGTCGGGCACCCGGGTCAGGGCGGCGCCGAGCAGGCCTTCGAAGTCCAGCTCGGCCATGGCCAGCGCATCCGCTTCGCGGCGGGCCTCGTCCTCGATGGACCACGCGCCGTGCTTGTCGACGGCCGGCGCGTGGCCCGGCACCTGCTGCAACGCCTCGGCCGCCCGCCGCTGCAGCCGGCGCACCTCACGCCGGGCCTCGGCGATGCCGCTCACCAGCCCCCGGGCCCGGCCGACGAGCCGCAGCGCCTCGTCCCGCCGACGGGCGCCGTCGAGCCAGTCGATGAGCCGCTGCCGCAGCAGCGCCGCCGTCGGGATGCGCCGGTCGGGGTCGGGCTCGGTCGCCCCGACGCAGATCTCGACGAGGTCGGGGGGCAGGGCCTGCCCGTCGACCCACCGCCGGGGGAAGTCGGCTGGCAGCGGGGTCAGCTCGGGGGCCTCGGCGGGATCGGTGCCGGTCAGCACTTTGAACAGGATGGCCCCGAGACCAAAGACGTCGGCCCGCACGTCGAGCAGCCGGGGGTCGGCGTAGCACTCGGGCGCAATGTAGCCCCGGGTCCCGGCCGGGCGGCGCTTGGAGCGGCGGCGCGTGCGCCGGGGGCGCAGGCCCTCGGGCAGCTCGCGGGCCAGCCCCCAGTCCATCACCAGGGCCTCGTCGTAGGCCCCGACCATGATGTTGCGCGGCTTGAGGTCGCGGTGCACCAGCCCCCGCTCGTGGGCGTGGGCCACCGCGCCGCAGATGCGGGCGACCAGCTCGATCAACCGCCTCAGCCCCAGCCGGGTCTCGCCCCAGCAGGCCCGCTGCACCACCTCGCCGAGGTGCTCGCCCTCGACCCGCTTCATCGCGAACCACGGCCGCCCGTCGAGGGCCACCCCCCGATCGAACACCGGCACGACGCCCGGGTGGGCCAGCCGCACGGTCCGCTCGATCTCGGCGTGGAACCGCTGGCGGGCCCGCTTGCTGGCCTTGGGGCGCACGATCTTCACCGCGAGGTCGCGGCCGAGGATGTCGTCGTTGACCCGCCACACGTCCCCCTGCCCGCCCCGGGCGATGAGGGTCAGCACGGTGTAGCGGGGGTGCCCCAGGTCGGGCGCCTCGGGCAGCGACTCGCCGCCCCCGCCGATGCCGGACTGGTCCAACCCCGAGTAGTGGGTGCTGCGATCGCGGGCCGGGGTCGGCGAGCGGCCGCTCTCGGCGTCGGTGCTGCCGTCGCCGGGGTCGCTCGACAGCCCGTCGGCGGTCGCGCGGGGATCCGCCGGCCGGGCGGTGTCGTCGGTCATCGGCTCGCCTCGGCGGGGACGGGGGCGCCCACCATCATGGCTCGAAGGACAGGCCGAGCCGGCGCAGCCGCTGACGCAGCGCGCGCTCGGTGACCCGAAGACGGTCTTTGAGCGCGCCGATCCGGCCCCCCTCGGCCTCCCAGACCGACCGCAGATCGGTCTCGGGGATCTTGCTCACCGGCATGATCCCCAGCTCCCGCTCAGCGTAGCGGGCGAGGCTCGTCTTGGGCACCCCGATCTTGCGCGCGGTGCGGTGGATGCCCCAACCGTTGAGCCGCAGCAGGCGCTGGACCCCGGCCGGGGTGTAGGTCTGGCCGTCCGACCCGCACAGCAGCGCCGGCTCGGGGTGCACGTCCTCCGGGCCGAGCGCGGGCAGGTCGCCGGTCTCGGCCCGCGAGCGCTGGTGGGTCTCCGACGCCTCGGACAGCGAGCGGGATGGGGCCCGGCTGACCCCGGTGCTGCGCAGGCCGGTCGAGCGGGCCTCGGTGCTGCGCTCGACCGAGCGGGTGCTGAGCTTGAAGTGGCTGGTCTCGCCGGTGCGCTGGGTGCTCGGCCGGGTGGGCATCGACGCGTCGCTGCTGTGGCGCAGCCAGCCGAGCTGGGCCGACTGCTCGACCTGGGGCCGGTCGTGGCTGGCGTGCACCACCTGGTCGGCCATCGACAGGAGCTGGCGCACGTTGCCCGGCCACGGGTAGCGCATCATCTGCTGGACCAGCCGGGCGTCGATCCACGGCTTGCCCTTCTCCCGGCCGAGCTCGAGGCGGTCGAGCGCGTCCATCGACTCGAGGCCGTCCCGCAGCCGATGCAGGAAGAGCCGGGGCACGTCGTCGGGCCGGGCCCGCAGGGGCGGCACGTCGATCACGATGTTGTGCAGCCGGTAGTAGAGCGGGCCCCGGAACGAGTTGTCGGCGATCTTGGCCTCGAGGTCGGCGTCGGTCGCCGCCACGACCCGCACGTCGACCGAGACCGGGCGGTTGGTGCCGAGCGGGGTGACCGTCTTCTGATCGAGGGCCCGCAGCAGCGTCGGCTGCGCCTCGGGGTGCAACTCGCCGATCTCGTCGAGGAAGAGCGTGCCGCCCTGCGCCGCCCGGAACGCGCCCGGCTGGTCCGAGATGGCGCCGGTGAACGCCCCCTTGACATGCCCGAAGAGCGTCGCCGAGATGCGCTCGGCCCGCAGCTCACCGCAGTTGATCGGCACGAACGTCCGAGCCCGGCGCCAGCTCGCGTTGTGGATGCCGGCGGCGACCAGCTCCTTGCCCGAGCCGGTCTCCCCCCGGATGAGCACCGGGCGGTCGAAGCAGGCCGCCTTGTCGACCGCCAGCCGCAGCCGACGGATGGCGGCGCTGTCCCCGACCATCTCGTGGCGGCTCATCGCCGGGGGCACCTCGGGCATCGGGTGCAGGGCGAGCAGCAGCCGGTGGCTGACGTCGATGAGCAGCATACGCTCCTCGATCTGCTCCCGGCTCCAGGTGCGGCGGGTCTGGAGCCGCACCCCGTCGACATACGGCCCCGGCCGGTCGGCCGGCGGCGAGATGCTGACGGTGCTCTCGGCGATGTCGATGAAGATCGGCCGCCGGGTCACCATGTGGGTGTCGAGGCAGCGGGCCGCGCCCCCGTCGACGTCGTGGAACTCCACGTCGTAGCGCGACAGCACCGTGCGCCCCGGCCCCAGGCGGGCGATCTCGCCGACCCGGGATACATCGGGGTGCCAGGCGATGGTCAGCCCCAGCGGCACGATGCGATGCGTGTCGTCGTGATCGGGGACCGTCGCGTCCCCTTCGAAGGTCTTCCGGTCGTCGTGGCTCCCCATAATCCCGCATCATGCCTGACCCGCGCCTGCAGCAACACCGGGCGGGTATAACGTCAGCATAACAGCACGCCGAAACCGGGTACGGTATCGGCGTGCGGTCAATCGCACCCCGGCAGCTCGATCGGCGTGACCGGCCCCGGCCCGACCGGGGTCACGCCGCCCCCGTCCCGATCGACCCACAGGGGGTTGCTCAGCGCAAAGACCGGGCGCGACGGGCGCACGTGGGCCAGCGCGTCGTCGCCCAGGGCCAGCAGGATCACCGAGCCGTCCCGCTCGACGGGCACCTCGATGACCCCGTCGAAGTCGACGATGTCCGCCGCCGCGCTCTCCACCGGCACCTCGGCGACCTGCGCCCCGTCGACGAAGGCCACGATGCGATGCACCGCGGCGTAGGGCGGGGTCCGCACCCGCACCCGCAGCGGCAGCACGTCGGCGTCCAGCTCGATCTCGTCCCCCGGCAGGCGCCCGTCGGGGAAGTCCATCACCGCGCCCCCGCCCACGAACACCTGCCCCGCCTGCACCGCGCCGATGATCTCCTCGGCGGTGACCCGCGCCGGGTCGAGCGCGGGCACGTAGTTGCGGGGGTAGCCGGCCGAGGCCCCGAGCGAGTGGCTGTCGGAGTTGCCCACCCCGGTCACCCGCAGCCCCTGGTTGAGCAGCCCCATCCAGTCGGCGAGGAGCTGGCAGGTGTCGCTGGCCCGATTGGCGATCTCCATGCTGTCGAAGTCGGCGGTGAACCGATCGGCGGGCAGCTCTTCGACAGGCGTCTCGGCGGTGTAGCCGGTGTGCGTGAAGAGCCCCGAGCTCTCGCGGGCGTGGTTCATCTGCACCAGCCCCGCGCCCCGCTCCCGGGCCGAGGCCACCAGCTCGGGCACCGTGCGGATGCGCCACTGGCCGTCTTCGAGGATGGGCAGCGGCGGCGCGCCCCCGGCCCCGGCGTGGGCGTCGTAGCGCAGCCCGTAGGCCCCGATGTGGGTGAAGGTCGGCGAGATCTCGACCCCGGCGAACGGCACCACGATGCGATCGGCGAGCCCCTCCCGGGCGGCGAGGCCCTGGTAGTCGTAGATCACGTCGTGCTCGCTGGGCACCATGAACTGCACCCCCTCGGCGAGGTTGGCCAGCACCCGGTCGAGCACCGGGATCTCGCTGTCGATGCTGGGCGAGGCGTGCTGATGGAACTCCCCGGCGGCCCAGCCCTCGAGCGGGATGACCTCTTCGAGCACGACCTCGACGTCGAGCGCCTCGCCCGCGACGAGGTCGAACGCCCGGGTGTCGACGGTGTAGTGCCAGCCGCGGGTGGTCTCCATGGTCCACGCGCCGGCCGGCAGGCGCAGCGCGCGATCGTCGCGCACGAGGACCCGCCGCCCCGCGGGCCCGGCGAGGTCGACCCGGGCCACCAGCGGCGCGCCGTCGGCGTCGCGCACCGAGATGCGCAGCGTGGCCGGCTCGGGCGGCGCGACCGCCGCCTCGGCGCCGGCGGGGGTCACCTGGACCACCTCGGTGAAGGCGCCGCCGGGCCAGTCGTGCGCGGTCAGCCCGTAGGCCCCCGGCGCGACCATCGCCGTGGCCCGGCCCTCGGCGTCGAGCAGCACCCGGGTCGGCTCGGGGCCGTCGACGTCGAGCCGCAGGCCGGGGGGACCGGTGATGATCAGCGGGGCCGCCTCGGGCGACGGACGGCGCACGCTCTCCACGTCGCCGCTCCCGATCTGCAACCGCCGCCGCACGAGCGCGGTGTCGCCCGGCCGCAGCGAGAGCTGGTCGGACTGGGTGGCGGTGACCGGCAGCAGATCGAGCGCCACGAGGGGGAAGATGCCCAGCGGCCCGTCGGGGCGGGACCAGCCGTAGCTCACCCCCGGGGCCTCGGCGACGAGCAGATCGGGCGTGTCGCCGATCCCGAGCACCGGCGGGAAGGGGCGGGTCTGATCACCCCCGTAGAAGAGATCGACGACCCGCACCAGGGCCGGCGTGTCTCGCCCGCCGACCCAGGTGAGGATGTCGACCGCATCGCTGTCCGGGGCCAGCCGGAACTCGGTGACCACCGGCAGGGGCGGCGGCACGAACGAGCCCGGCAGGATGCCTTGGATGATCAGCGCGCCCCCGGCGGTGCCCTCGGTGCGGATGACGGCCGGGCCGCCGTCCGCGCCGTCGCGCACGATGCCGATGCGCTCGACCGAGACCTCGCCCATCGCGATCGTGTGGATGACCTCGCGGAGGTAGTCCCCGTGCAGCCAGTCCTCGGCCTCGGGGTCGACCCGGATCGCGTCGATCAGGTTGCCCCCGGCGAAGGTGAACTGCCCATAGCTGCGCTCGGCTTGGATGCACAGCGCAATGACGGCGTTGTCCAGCCGGAAGTCGCCGACCCGGCAGTGGGCCTCGACTCCGGTGATGCGCTCGTCGTCGGCGTCGACCCGGCCGGCGCGGGCGGTGCCGACCGCGGCGGGCATGGTCAGGTCGTCGGCCCCGGGCAGATCGGGCTCGCCGGGGGTCGGCGGCTCGTCGGGCACCCGCGGCGGCGCGGCGTCGGGGCCGGCGTCGACCCCGGCGTCGAGCGCGCCATCCGGGGCATCGGGCGCGCCGTCCGGCTCATCGGGCAGCGGCCGCGCGTCCCGGTCGACGTAGGCGTCCACCTCCCCGGCGGCCACCGGCGCGCCGTCGTCGCAGCCGGCGCCCAGGGCGGCGGCCCACGCCACCGCCAGCCACAACCGGCCCGCTCCCGCTCTCGTCATGTCCGCCTCCCCGGCTTCGGCCCGACACGGGCGGCAGGCAGCATACGGGGACGGCCCGGCCGACGCGAGCGTCAGACGCAGTAGACCGTAAGCCGTCGTCTCCCAAGCGTACTCCGCCGCGCCCCGCGTCGGGCCCGATGTCTCCGGGTGGGATACCGCTTACGGATGTATCCCATCGGGCATGTGCGAGGCGGTTGACCTGATCCCCCCGCACTCCGAGGATGGGGCCGACCGCGGCGTGGACCGCGAGAGGAGGTGGGCGTGCTTCGTTCCCCATGTGGACCGCTCCTGGCGCTGCTCGCGCTGGGGTGTGCCGGCGTGACCCAGGAGCCGCTCGACGGCGGATCCGGCCGGGACGCGGCGGTGTCGTGCGTGCCCGAAGACTGCCCCTCGGGGGCGTGCGACGAGCGGACCGGGACCTGCCTGCCCGGCGGCTGCGCGACCGACGCCGACTGCACCGGCGGCCGGGTCTGCGATGCGGCGACGGGCGCCTGCGTGCTGCCCTCGGGGTGCAGCCCCGGCGAGTGCGAGGACGGGCAGTACTGCGCCGCCGACGGGGCCTGCGTGCCGTTCGGGGCCAGCCTGTGCAGCACCTGCGGGGAGAACGTGGACTGCGGCGGCGCCGACGATCGCTGCGTGCAGGTCGCCGGGGGGCGGGTGTGCGCGGTGGCCTGCGCCGCCGACGGGACCTGCTCGAGCGGGCTCACCTGCGTCGACGGTCAGTGCATCCCGGTCGCCGGGTGCGGGCCGTGCGTGGGCCTCGACTGCGGCGCCGACGAGGTGTGTGATCCGGCGGCCGGGGCCTGCGTGGGCTCGTGCGCCGCCGCCGGCGCCGCGCCGTGCCCCCCGCCGACGACGTGTCAGGCCGACGGGCTGTGCCGCCAGTGCCTCGACGACAGCCAGTGCGACACCGAGGACGGGTTCCGCTGCGAGCCGACCCGCAACCGCTGCATCCAGTGCACCTCGGACGACGAGTGCGACGTGGGCCGATGCGACGCCCGCGGGCGCTGCCGGGAGTGCACCGGCAACGACGACTGCGCCGAGGGGGTGTGCGACATCGGCGACGGGGTCTGCGTCGACTGCCTCGACGACAGCCACTGCCCGATGGGGGTGTGCGACGCCGACGCCGAGGCGTGCGTGCAGTGCATCTCCAACGACCACTGCCCCGACGGCGGGGTGTGCCAGCCCGAGACCCGACAGTGCGTGGGCTGCGTGGCCGACGGCGACTGCCCCGGCGGCGCGGTGTGCGAAGGCGCCCTGTGCGTCGAGTGCCGCGAGGCGGCCGACTGCGGCGGCGGGGCCTGCGTCGAGCAGCGCTGCGTGACCTGCGCGATGGACGCCGACTGCCCCGAGGGTCAGCGCTGCGAGGCCGACGCCGCCGGCGGCGCCCGCTGCGTGGCCTGCCTGGTGGACGCCGACTGCCCCGGCGAGCGGTGTGATCCGGCCAGCCGGCAGTGCGTGCGCTGCCTCGCCGACGGCGACTGCCCCGACGGGGTCTGCGTCGACGCCCTGTGCGTCGCCTGCCGGGTCGACGGCGACTGCCCGGGCAACGCGGTGTGCCGCGGGCAGCAGTGTGTGGGCTGCGCCGCCGACGCCGACTGCGGCCAGCAGTACTGCCTCGACGAGACCTGCGTGCCGTGCCGGGGCGACGCCGACTGCGCCGCGCCCGACCCCCGCTGCGTGCCCCGGCTGGGCGGCTGCGTCGCCTGCGCCGAAGACGTGGACTGCCCGGCGGGGGTGTGCGACGCCGAGCGCGGGCGCTGCGTGGGCTGCCGCGACGACGGCGACTGCCCCGGGCGCTGCGACGGCGGCCGCTGCGTGCAGTGCCTGGGCGACGCCGACTGCGCCGACGGGGCGTGCCTCGTCGCCCAGCAGCGCTGCGTGGAGTGCGTGCGCGACGCCGACTGCCCGACGGGCGCCTGCGGCAACGACAACACCTGCCGCACCTGCCTCGACGCCGCCGATTGCCCCGCCGATCAGGTCTGCGACCGCCAGCGCGACCGCTGCGTGGCCTGCCTGCAAGACGGCGACTGCCCCGGGGCCCGGGTGTGCGACGTCGACCGCTTCGCCTGCCGCAACTGCCGGGGCGACTTCGACTGCGGCCCCAACCAGCTCTGCGATCTGGCCGCCGATCGGTGCCTGGAGTGCGAGAACAACGCCGACTGCAACCAGGACGACGACCGCCCGGTGTGCGACGTGGCCGCCGGCCTGTGCGTGCAGTGCGTCGACGACGCCACCTGCCCCGCGGGCCAGATCTGCCGGGGCGACGGCACCTGCGGCCCGTGCGCCAACGACGGCGACTGCGGCGGGGCGACCCCGGTGTGCAGCGCGTCGCTGGGCATCTGCGTCGAGTGCCGAGCCGACGGGATGTGCCCCGGGGGCAACGTGTGCAACGCCGCCGCCGGTCGCTGCATGAACCCCGACGCCATCTGCGCGGAAGACGCCGACTGCGGCGCCGATCGGGCCTGCGATCTGGTCACCCGGAGCTGCTATGCCCTGGACGGCTCCTGCCGGAGCAACTTCGACTGCCGCCCGACCCAGATCTGCCAGTTCGACCTGTTCTCCGGCGGCCTGGTGTGCGTCGGCTGCGGGTTCCTCGGGCTGCCCATCTTCTCGTGCCCCGACACCCAGATCTGCTTCCTGAATGTCTGCCGCCCCGCCGAGTGACGGGGGCGAGAGGATGCCCATGCCCGCCCGACGCCTGCTCCCGCTCCTGACGCTGGCCCTCGTCGGCTGCGACGACGCGCCCCCGGCCCCGACGACCGACGGCCCCGACATGGCCCGGGGGGTCGACGGCGGCGGCCCCCCGTGCACCGGTGAGGCCTGCGAGATGTGCAACGGCGTCGACGACGACGGCGACGGCACCGTCGACGAGGGGGTCCCGATGGCCGGCGAGGCCTGCGGCAACGCGGCCTGCGGCATGGGCACCTGGACCTGCATCTCGGGATCGATGGTCTGCGCCGGGGCCGCCGCGGTGGGCGAAGAGGTCTGCAACGGCGAGGACGACGACTGCGACGGGCAGATCGACGAGGCCGACCCCCGGCTGGGCGAGGCGTGCGAGGCATGCGCCGGGCAGTACGTGTGCATCGACGGCGACCTGCGGTGCAACGCGGGCGCGGCCGAGGTGTGCAACGGCCTGGACGACGACTGCGATGGGCAGGTCGACGACGGCCTGACCCGCCCCTGCGGCGAAGAGACCGGCGCCTGCGAGCCGGGCACCGAGACCTGCACCGACGGGCAGTGGGGCGGCTGCGTCGGCGGCACCGGGCCCAACGGCGAAGAGTGCAACGGCCTCGACGACGACTGCGACGGCCTGATCGACGAGCGGGTGGCCGACTGCAACGGCCTGGGCACCCCGTGCGCGAACGACGCCGCGTGCAGCAGCGGGCTGTGCCTGGACGATGACGGCAGCTTCTACTGCAGCCGGGCCTGCGACCCGGCGGTGGCCGACGACTGCGGGGCGGGCAACCGGTGCGTCACCATCGACGGGGCCGACGTGTGCATCCCCGACTGGACGGCGTGCGCGACCGACTGCGAGTGCCCCGACGGCCTGGCCTGCATGCCCGCCGCCAACCACCCCGACGTGCATTACGGCTGCCGGCCCGAGCGCCGCGACGGCCGCCCGGTGGGCGCCGAGTGCACCCCCAACGAAGGCCAGTGCGCCACGGGGACCTGCCTCGCCCGCACCGGGCGCTGCGTCCGGTGGTGCGCCGCCGCGGCCGAGTGCGGCGGCACCTCGATCTGCGACGCGGGCACCCTCTGCGTCGAGCTGTCCGGCGTCGAGCAGCCGATCTGCGCCAACGCCTGCACCGCCGACGCCGACTGCCCCCGCCACGCCGGGCTCGGTCCGGACGACCCCGCCGAGCTGTGCCGCTACCGGCCAAACGCCGATATGACGGCCAACGTCGGCGTCTGCGACTGGCCCAACGCCGACGGCGCCGCCCTCGGCGAGCTGTGCGACGGCGGCGCCGACTGCGCGCACGGGCTGTGCTTGCGCTTCCCGAACGCCGACAACTACTGCACCAAGGGCTGCGACGCGGTCGAGGACTGCCCGCCCGACTGGCGCTGCGAGCCGGACCGGCTCAACGGGCTCGAGGTCTCGATCTGCCGGCGGGATTGAGCGGCGCGCGGACCCGGCGGACCTTCAGCGGCGGCGGCGCAGGGCGGCGAGCCCCAACAGCCCCAGACCCACCAGCCAGCCGCCGCTCGGCGCCCGCCCCGGCGCAGCGACGCAGCCCTCGTCGACGGGCTCTTCGGCGAAGATGGTCGCGTAGATCTCGCAATACGCGAGGATGTCGTCGCGGGCCAGCGTGCGCTTGTTGTTCTCGCCGGGCCCGGCCGACGCGTACATCGTCGCGTCCTCCTCCGGCGTGTGATCGAAGCCGAGCAGGTGCCCCACCTCGTGGGTCAGCGTATTGCGCAGGTCGAAGCGGGCGCGGGGGGTGATGTCGCCGGCCGCAAACGGGAAGGCCCCGTTCACCTCGATGTCGGCGTCGATGATCTCCCCCGCCCGATCGCACACCCCGCCCTTGCCCTCACAGAACGACACCGTGGTCACCGCCACGGCGTTCTCGTCGTGCAGCCACAGCGCCTCCTGCTCCCGAAAGACGACGACGTTGACCTTGTCGTAGCCGATCTCCTTCTCGGGGTCGGCCCCGTGCGCGGTCGGCCCCTCGTACACGACCTCCATCTCGACGCACGACTGCTCGAGCCACGGGGCGAACGACAGCGCGACCTGAGCGACGAGCGTATCGAAGTCCATGTCGTCGCTGCCGACCTCGTTGATCCGGTAGGTGATGAGCCGGGTGTTCCACTCGGTCAGCGCCTCGGCCTTCTTCGTGCGCGACTGCACGTAGGCCGATGCGTCGACGGCGCCCAGGAGGACCACGGCCGCGAGCCATACGCGGATCATCGGGCACCCCCGGTCGGCGTATCGGTCGGCGGATCGAGCAGGCGGGGGCGCTCGGGCAGGGTGCCCGCGTCGCGCACCACCCGCACCGCCAGATCTTTCAGGAAGGCATCGAGCGGCATCACATCGGCGGCCTCGACCTCGGCGCCGTCGTCCGCGATCAGCCGCAGGTCCGACAGATCGCGCACGGCCCGCCCTCCAGCCAGCCCGGGTACGACCCGCAGCTTGCCTTGAGCCATGCCCCGCACCCGCAGCCGCCCGTCGGGCCGCCGGGCGAGGAAGACGACCACCTGCTCCCCCTCGGTGAACTGCGCGCTGCCGGCCACCCGCTGACCGATGCCATCGACCACGCCCCCGGCGGTCTCGACCACCACCGGCCCCTCGACGGCGCCCTTGACGACCCGCTCGGGGACCAGCGTCGTGCGGGTCCAGAAGCGGGCGCCGACCGCTACGCTCTCGCTGGAGCCGACGGTGCCCAGCAGGATGACATCGGCGGTCGCCACGAGCGTGTCCAGGTCGATCTTGCGCATGGTGGTGGCGTCGGCACCCGGCGGGACACCGACGAGCGCGGCGACGAGGGCCAGCAGCCCGGTCAGTCGATACATCATGGGGAACCTCGAAGTCGGGAGTCGGGCGCAGTCTACCGCAAGAGCCCCGACCGAGGCACAGCCCCACCGCCGCGGGCCGCAGCGAACGCAGAAAAGCACCGGCCCGGCGAAAAAACGCTCCAGTTGGAGCGGATCCGGCCGATGGCGTCTCGGGGGCCGTGTGATCCGGCCGCCCGAGGAGCCCCATGAAGGTCTCGCCCCAGGCCGCGCAATACGCTTTGCAATACGCCGCCCAGGCCCCGCCCGCGCTCGCCCCGGCGGCCACCGCCCAGGCGATGGACGTGATGGTCGCCGCCAAGGCGCTCGACGCCATCGACGCCCAGGGTCAGGCCGCCCTCACCTTGCTGGAGTCGGTCGCCCAGGTGGCCGAGCTGGCGCAGATCACCGGCGTCGGCGGGCACATCGACACCTACGCCTGACCCCCCTCGACGGCTCCCCGCCGGCCGGATACCGTATTCGACATCCGACCCGCCGCTGGAGCCCGCCCCGATGACCCGCAGCCCCGAATTCCCCCCCGGCGAGCCGCCGCCGCCCACGGCCCTGATCGGCGTCGACTGGGGCCCGATCGGCGTCCGGGCGCTGCGGCTGTCGGCCGAGGGGGAGGTGCTCGCGACCGCCGACGAGCACGACTGGCGGGCCCGGGTGGCGGCCGAGGGACACGGCGCGATCTACGCCGAGCTGCGCCACGCGCTGGGGGTCACCGACGGGGTGCCCGGCCTGCTCAGCGGCGCGGTGGGCGGCCGGCGGGGCTGGATCGACGCCGGCTACGTCGACTGCCCCGCCGGACCCGCCGAGCTGGGCGCGGCGCTGGTGCCCACCCCGACCGATCCCGGCAGCTTCGTGGTGCCCGGCCTGCGGCTCGACACCGTCGAACACTGCGACCTCATGCGCGGCGAAGAGACCCGCCTCGCCGGCCTGCTCGAGAGCGTGCCCGGCGCCCGGGATGGCATCCGGGATGGCATCGTGTGCCTGCCCGGGCATCACAGCAAGTGGGTCCGGCTGGCGGCTGGGCGGGTGCAGCGCTTCGCGACCCACCTCACCGGCGAGCTGATCGACCTGTGCCGGCGCCACGGCACCCCCGGGCGGACGATGCGCGGCGTGCGCCACGACGAGCGGGCGTTCACCGCCGGGGTCGACGCCTCGGCGAAGCCCGGCGGCGTGCAGCACCACCTGTTCGCCGCGCGCGCCCTGCCCCGCACCGGGCGCCTGCGATCCGAGCAGGTCCACCCGTGGCTGTCGGGGCTGCTCATCGGCCACGAGTGTCGGGCGATGCGGGCCCGGTGGACCGAGGCCAGCGCGGTGGTGCTCGTCGGGGCCCCCGAGACCATGGCCCGCTACGCGTCGGCGCTGCGCCGCATCGGGGTGACGGCGGTCCAGATCGACGGCGCGGTCGCGATGGCCCGGGGCCTCGCCCGCCTCGCCCGCCGGGCGGGCCTGATCGCCGCCCGCTGAGCGACCACCGGGCCGCTGATCGAACCGGTCGACGCCGCGCGCCGGGCGGGTGTACACAGCCTGCATGCGATCGAACTTCAGACGATGGCCGGCGCTCATGACGCTCTGCCTCGCAGCGTGCGGCGGCGACGAAGCCGGCGACCCCCCCGCCCTGCCGACCGAGGCGAGCCCGGCGGCGATCCTCGACTTCCTCGACACCCGCCGCTTCGACGGCCCCGGCTGGCGCCCCGAGTCCCCCGCGCCCCGCCCCGAGCTCACCCCGGTCTCGCCCCACGACCGGGTCCGGGTCTACCAGAACGAGGCGCTGATCCAGTCCCGCCCGAGCGGCGACTACGCCCCCGACAGCATGGCGGTCAAAGAGATGTACGACGGCGACACCCCGGTCGGCTACGCGGTGCTGTGGCTCGAGCCGGGCGCGGCCCGCTTCACCTGGCTCTGCTACGGCCCCACCGGGCGCTGCGGCCTCGCCGAGCAGGCCGCCGAGCGCACCTCGCCGATCTTCGGGCAAGGGGCCGAGGTCGTCTGCGGCCAATGCCACGGCGGCATGGTGTTCACCGAGATCGCGCCATGAGCCGACGATCGCTCACGCCGAGATGGGCCCGCCTCGCCCCATGGGCCCTGGCCTGCGGGCTGCTCGCCGCCGCCTGCGACGAGCGGACGACACCCCAGGATCCACCGCCCGCAGACGCCGCGCCGCCGGACGGCCCCCCAGCGGATCACGCCCCACCGGACCGCGCCCCACCAGATGATGGACCCCTCGACGCCACGCCGCCTGACGGGCAGCCCGACGCCGCCCCCGACCCGGGCCCGGCGTTCACCCCCCGGCCCCGCAACCCGCCGACCGCCACCCTGAGCGCGCCCCCGGGCATGGCCGTCGCCCGGGGCCTGATCCACATGCACAACGTCTTCAGCCACGACGCCTGCGACGGCGAGCCGCTGTTCGAAGACGGCACCCCCGACGAGGCGTGCCACCAGCGCATGCGGGCCGCCTTCTGCCACAACCGGCACGACTTCGTGCTGATGACCGACCACCCCGACTCGGTCGAGCGCCGCACGCTGCCCGAGGCGCTGTACCACCGCCCGGGCGACACCCTCGAGCTGCGCGACGGCGCGCCCGTGGCCAACCGCATCCCCTGCGACGACGGACACAGCGTGCTGCTGACCGCCGGCAGCGAGGGCGACCTGATGCCGGTGATGTTCCAGCGCATGCCCGACCCGGCGCGGCTGCGCGACCGCTCCCCGGCGGGCATCGCAGCGCTGCGCGACGCGGGCGCGCTGGTGTTCCAGGCCCATATGGAGCGCTTCGACGGCCCCACCGCCGCGGCGTGGGATCTGGACGGCCACGAGATCTACAACATCCACGCCAACCTCGACCCCGGCGGCCCGGTGCTGCGCGAGGTCCTGCCCGACATCGCGCAGCTCGTCGGCGCCGGCTTCGACGGCCCGCACCCCGACCTGTGGTTCACCGGCATCTTCCGCGCGGGCGACGCCGCGCTCGCCACCTGGGACTGGACCCTCGCCCGCCGCCGCATGCTGGGCTTCGCCGGCTCCGACACCCACGAGAACGTGCCCCTGCCCATCGACACCGGCGACGGCGAGCGCATCGAGAGCTACCGCCGCATCGGCGGCTGGTTCAGCAACCGGCTCCTGCTCGACGGCCCGGTGAGCTACGACGCGATCCGGGCGGCCCTGCTCGCCGGGCGGCTCTACGTGGTGCTCGACGCCTTCGGGCAGGTCGACGGCTTCGACGTGCGGGCCGAGGGCCCCGCCGGCGACCGCCTCGAGATGGGCGACGACGCGCGGTTCACCCCCGGTTGGCGCATCCTCGTCGACGCGCCCGACGCCCCGCCCGCAGCCACCGTCGAGATCCGCCTGCTGCGGATCACCGAAGACGGCCCGGCGATCGTCGCGCAGACCACCGATCCGACGCTGACGTTCGAGCCGCCCGGTCCCGGCGCCTATCGGGTCGAGATCTGGCTGACCCCCGAGCACCTGCGCCCCGAGATGGGCGCCCTCGCCGATCGGTTCATCCGCCACGGGGTGTGGGTCTATGCCAACCCGATCTACCTGTGGCCCGCCGAGATGCCACCCGAGTGAAGGGTCACCGCTCGACGGCGCCCCGATCCACATCCCGCAGCCGGTCGCCTTCCACCGACCGGGCGTGGCCCCGCACGTCGACCCGCAGCCACTCGATGACATCCGCCGGGAAGCCATCCCCGGTGCCGCTGTCGACGGCCGGCGACCCGAGCGTCGGCGCCGGCAGGCCGTCGACCCGCTCCAGCATGGGGTCGCGCCCGTCGTTGCCCTCGCCCGGCGGCAGCGCGCCCCCGCTCGCGAGGGTATTGAACGCCGCGTCGAGCGTCGCCTGGATGGGATCCTCCCGGTTGTAGGTCGGCCACCAGCGCCCGTCGAGCACGATGTCCTGGGGCGCGCCGGTCAGCCGGTGGCGGTTGTCGGCGAGCAGGTTGTTGACCATGACGCCGTGAGGCATCGGCTGACCCACCGCGCTCTGATACAACGAGACCCCGATGTGACCCCCGACGATGGTGTTGTTGATCATCACCGGTCGGGCGCCGTTCTTGAAGCCGATGCCGTGGAAGCAGCCTTCGATGACATTGTCGACGATGACGATGTCGATGTCGCCGTCGCCGGTGATGCCACCCCCGTTTATGCCCGCGTTGGGCCGGTCGGGGTCGAGCGGGTAGAAGTCGCGGATGTGATTGCCGATGACATACGCCGAGCAGCGATCGAGGTCGATGGCGTCGTCCTCCCCCTCGGCGAACGCGTTGCCGACGAGCACCGGCCACTCGCCGACGCAGTCCTGGAGGTCGATAGCGTCCCGATAGCCTCGCCGGGGGCCGAAGACGTTGCCCTCGATGCGCAGCCCGCCGCTGCGCCGGGCCCGGATGATCTCGCCGCCGACGTCGGGCGCGCTGTCGAGCCCGAAGCGGCCGTCGCGCAGCGTCACCCCGGCGGTGCCCGGCAGGTCGACGGCGACGTCGACCCAGCGATCGAAGTCGGCGTGGGCCACCTCGGTGCGCACCCCCGTCGGGTGGCTCACGGTCAGCAGCCGATCCCCGCCCGACAGCGCGGTGTGGTGCACGCCGTTGGGCCCGGCCCGCAGCTCGACGGTGTCATAGCCGTCGCCCTCGATCCGCACCGGCGCGTCGGGGGATCCGATGGCATACAGCCGCCCCTCCGAGACCAGCCCGGCCCCCGCGGCGAGCGACAGCCGGGCGCCGGGCCCGAGCACCAGGATGCCATCGGCCGTGACCCGCGCCCCGTCCACGCGCGCGCCCCGGCCGGCGTAGAGCACCGGCCGATCGATGGGATCGGGCAAGGCGTCGACCACCATCTCGGGCGGCGCGTCCCGCAGGGCGGCCCGCAGCGCGCCGAGCGTCAACTCACCCGCTTCATAGGCGTCGAGCAGCGCCCGCAGGTCGAAGCCCTCCGGCCAGCCGACGTCGGGGTCGGGCGGCGCCGCGTCCCGGGCGCCGGGCACGAAGACATCCCCCGCATCGGGCGCGGCGTCGATCGCCGCCGCGTCGGGCGGCGCGACGTCGGCCGCTGCGTCCACCGCGACCCCGGCGTCGGGCCCCTGCTCCGGCGCGTCGCACGCCGCCGCGAGCAGCCCCGCCATCATCAGCGCCGCGGCCCTCATCGGCTCGGCAGCCGGCACAGCACGGGGTTGCGCAGCCCACAGTGCACCTCGCGCCACAGGCCGGTGCGCACCCCCAGCACGACGCAGGTCTGCCCGCCCGACGGCTCGCCGGGGGACCAGGCGGTGTAATCCAGCGGGTGGCCGTCCAGCCACTGCCACTCATCGCCGACGCGCCGCAGCCCCAGCCACCAGTCGGCCGACGATCGAGCCATCGCCTGCGCGGTCAGCGACGCCTGCTCGTCGGCGTCGCGCACGCTGGCCAGGGTGGTGCCATAGGTCTCGCAGACCTCCACCGGCTCGCCGTAGGCCGCCGGCCGATGACACAGGAGGAAGCGGGCCCCCGCCGGCCCGTCGATCACCCGGCACGGCGGGCACTGCTGGCCGTCGTCGGTGACCCCCGAGCAGTCCTGATCGATCTCGTCGGCGCAGTCCTCCCGGGCCCCCGGATAGCGCGTCGGATCCCCATCGTCGCAGTCCCCGGCGCAGGCCAGCGTCAAGTCCCCGTCGACGTCTGCGGCGGGATCGAGGCAGGCCAGCGAGTCGCGCAGGCGCTCGGGGTGGGCCTCGATGAAGCGCATCAGATCGTCGATCGCCGCCGCCCGCCGGTCGGGGTTGCTCGGGTTCTTCGGATCATCGGCCAGCGCCGGGTCGATCAGCGCCCGCAGCGCCTCGATCTCGGCCCGTGTGTCGTGGGCCTCCACGGCGTCGGCGAAGGCTGCGATGGTCTCCGCGTAAGGCAACCGGCACGGCAGCCAGTCGGCGCACATGCGGAACAGGCGCCCCCGGCCGACGAAGGCGTTGCGCACCCGCTCGAAGGTCTGGTCGGTGCCCCACGGCAGGAACACCGCCCGCCCGTCCCCCGGCCGCAGGAAGACATAGTAGTTGTTGCGCTGGCCGGCGTAGCCATCCCAATGACCCACCGCCATCTCGGCGGCGAAGTAGGCCCGCATGGCCTCCAGGTCGACGACCGATCCCACGTCGAGGTCGAAGGTCAGCGGCAGGGCCCGGTCGAGGCCGGCGACCACCCGACGCAAGCCGGCGCGGCCGGGATCATCGCCCGCGTCCCGGTCGAAGGCGTCCACGTCGGCCACCTGGAAGTCGCGATCGAACACGCCCTCGTAGAGCACGGCCCCCGGGTGCCCCAGCCGCTCGAGGAAGACGTCGTCGACCGTCTCGATATGAGTATAAAGACCGTAGTCTTCGCCGTTGACCGTGATCCAGGCATACCCCACCCGCGGCGCGGGCACCCCCAGCCGGGCGAAGGCCGTCGACGCCAGCCGCTCGCGCAGCTTGGTGTGATCCTGGACCATGTTGTTGAAGGTGAGCTGACGCAGGCCGTGCAGCCGGTCGCCGTCGACGTAGCGATCGATCTCGATCTTGAACGCCGCCTTGCTGTCGATGGGCTTGAAGCTCGCCGATCCCTTCAGCCGGATCCCCACCGTCGCCCGCCGCGCGCCGTCGACCGTGATCGCGCCCAGGACGTACACCCGGGGCTCGTCCCGCAGGCGCTGCATCGCCGCCTCGTCCAGCTCGATGGCCACCGGCACGATCACCTCGGCGCCGAACAGCCGGGCCTGCGCCGCGGCGACGTCGTCCGGCAGATCGGGCGGCGCGGTGTCGGTGGGCCCGCCGTCCACGATGGGGGTGCCATCCGGCGGCGTGGGCGGGCCGTCGAGGGTGGCGTCGGGCGGGGGCCCGTCGACCGGCACGCTCAGCGACGGCGCCTCGCACCCGGCGACGCCGGCCAACGCCATCAGGCCGACGAGGGTGAGGTGTCGACCCCTCATGGCATCCAACCTCGCAGAGCATCCACCCGCGCCCGCTGGCGCTCGATCATGGCTTCGGCGTCCACCATGGGATCGGGCGCGACGTCGTCCCGGGTCATGATGTCGCGCACCCCGGGGCGCTCCAGGTACACCGCCAGCTCGGCCGCCGAGCGACGCACCGCCTCGGCGTAGGCGCTCGGGGCGAGGGGGCCGGCCAGCAGCGCCTCGAGGCGGGCCAGATAGCGCGCCTGCACCGCCGGATCGCGGCTCACCGGCAGATCGAGGCCCGACTCGGCGCAATACATCAGCGGCTCGGGGATGGGATCCCCCACATGGCACCGCGTCTGCACGCCGTCGTAGTCCCAGGGCATGATGTCGAACCACGGCTCGGCGCTGCCCGGGGGCCCTGGCCGATCGAAGAGGTACACCTCGTCGATGTAGTCCCCGTTCTCCAGCACGCTGTTGAGGGCCAGCCAGTCGAGGTAGGCGTCGTAATGCATCCGCCGGTCGAGCTGGTCGAGCAGCGCCTCGCCCCGCACGGCCTCGGCGAGCCGATACAGCGCCCGGTACGGTGCCAGCAGCGCCTCCCGGTCGGCGATGTCGTCCTCGTCGGGGGTCTTGATCTCCTCTTCGTCGTCGCGCAGCCGCCGGATGACGAGGGTGTCCCGGCCGGCGAGGCGCTCGGCGGCTTTGCGGGGGCGCTCCACGGCCAGGTACACCCCCCGGGTGCCGTCCCCGTAGCGCAGCTCGACGTAGCCCGACCACATCGGCCAGATGCCGGCGGCCCGCATCACCGCGGCCGAGCTGTGCATGCGCAGGTAGGGGGCGTCCTCACACATCGACAGCAGGGTGACGTGCTCGAGGGGGTGGCTGTCGGCGATGCGCACCGGGGTGTCGAAGCGCACGGTGAACGAGCGGCGGGCGCAGTAGAAGGTGCCCTTGCCCCGCAGGTTGAACTCGGCCTGCGGGCCGTCGACCCCGTCGAGGCGGGTGCCGACCACATAGCGGGTGTCCCGCGAGCGCTCGGCGCGCACCCCGGCGACCTGCTCGGGGGTCATCAGCAGCTCCAGCGTGTGGTGCACGTCGACGATCGGCAGCGCGATCGTCCACCGCTGCCCGCCCATATCGGCGTGCAGCGCGCCCGACCCGCCGGCCTCGTCGGCGTCGACCGGCGCGGTGAACACGACCGCCGCCTCAGTGGGCCCGGCGGGGTCCAGGTCGAGCGCGGGGGGCCGCATGTCGAACCCGGACGCGGTGACCCGCACCGGCCCCGCCGCGTCGGCGGTGAGGCGCACGGTGAAGCCGCCCGGGCGCCCCTCCACCAGCCGGACCGGCCACGGCCCGACCCGGATCGGCGCCTCGGGCGGGCCGGCGTCGGACGGTGGGGCGGCGGCGTCGGGGGCCGGCGGGCCGCCGTCGTCCGGCGGCGGATCGGCGTCGATCAGCGGCGGGGCGACGTCGTGCGGGGCGCCGTCGGGAGCCGGCAGCGGCTCTCCACACCCGAACGCGCTCGCGACGAGCAGCGCCGCGAGCAGACGGCGGGGGGGACGCGCGGTGCGGAGTGGGCCCATCGACCTCTCGGGGTGTCGGTTCGGGGCGCGATCATACGGAATGGCCCGCGACGACGTCCACGGCCGCCCGGCGGCGCCCGGCCGCGGCGGCGGCAACCGCCTTGAACCCGGCCGCCCGGCGGGCCACCATGCGGGTGGACGCGCGGCGCGCCCCGGACGACGGCGGGGGGAGCCGCCGGAGACACAGACACATGGACTTCGAGACCGCCCTCGAACGCTGCCCGATCGTCGCCATCCTCCGCGATCTCGAGCCGAGCGAAGCCCTGCCCGTGGGCCAGGCGCTCGTCGGGGCCGGGGTGACGCTGATCGAGGTCCCGCTCGACGCGCCCGATCCGATGCGCAGCATCACGACGCTGGTGGAGTGCTTCGGCGAGAAAGCCCTGATCGGCGGGGGCCTGGTGACCGCCCCCGATCAGGTCGACGCGCTCGCCGATGCCGGCGCCCGGCTCGTGGTGAGCCCGCACACCGATCCGGCGCTCATCGCCCGAGCCCGGGCCCGCGAGCTGTTGCCGCTGCCGGGGGTGCTCACCCCCACCGAGGCCTTCCGGGCGCTGCGGGCGGGGGCGGTGGCGCTCCAGCTCTTCCCGGCCCAGGCCACCCGCCCCCAGGCGCTGGCCGCGATGCGATCGGTGCTGCCCCCGGGCACCGCGGTGCTGCCCGTGGGGGGCATCACACCCGACAAGATGGGTCATTGGTGGGCGGCCGGCGCCCGGGGCTTCGGGCTGGGCGGCACGCTCTACCGGCCGGGGCGCAGCGCCCGGGACGTCGCCGAGCGGGCCCGGGCGTGCATCGCCGCCATCAAGGGGCCGCTGCCGGCGCCGTGACCCGCCCGTGGCATACCCGACGGCATCTCTGGTGGCACTCGGCGATGGCTCCGATGCCATCGGTCACCGTCGGCGCCGAGGCCCCTCGGCGTACATCGCCTGCACCTCGGCCCGATAGCGCTCGATCACCCGCGCCCGACGCACCTTGAGCGTCGCCGTCAGCAGGCCGTCGGCCTCGGTGAACGGGGCGTCGATCACCCGGAAGTTGCGGATGTGCTCGTGCCGCTCGAGCTCGTCCTCGATGCGGCCGATCGCCGCCCGGATGCGGGCGTGCACCTCCCGCTCGGACAGCTCGGCCCGGCCGCCGAGCGCGTCGAAGTCGGGCACGATCAGGGCGCCGCACCACGGGCGACCGTCCCCGACCACGCACGCCTGATCGATCTCCGGCAGCCCGGCCAGCAGCGCCTCGAGCCGCTGGGGCGCGACGTACTTGCCCCCCGACGACTTGAAGAGATCCTTCTTGCGATCGGTGATGCACAGCCGCCCCCGGGCGTCGAACCGCCCCACGTCGCCGGTGTGCAGCCAGCCGTCGCGCAGGACCGCCGCCGTGTCGTCGGGCCGCCGCCAGTAGCCCGGCATGACGTTGGGCCCCCGCACCAGGATCTCGTGATCCTCGGCCAGCCGCACCCGCACGTTGTGCAGCGGCTGACCCACGCTGCCGAAGCGCACGCTCTCGGGGCGGTTGACGCTGATGACCGGCCCGGCCTCGGTCAGCCCGTAGCCCTCGAGGATGAGCACCCCCGCCGCCATGAAGAACTCGCCCACCTCGGGGCGCAGCGGGGCCCCGCCGCTGACGAAGAAGCGCACCCGGCCGCCGAGGCGCTCGGTCAGCGGGTCGAAGAGCTGATCCCGGGCGAGCCGGTAGCCCAGCTTCACCGGCAGCGACAGGTCGTCCCGCCGCTGACGGGCTCGGGCCACCCGCTGGCCGATGGCCAGGCCGGCGTGCATCAGCAGGCGGCGGGAGGCCGAGGCCCGATTCCGGGCCTGCTCGAAGCGGGCGTAGATGCGCTCGTAGACCCGGGGCACGCCGGTCATGATGGTCGGCTTGACCTCGGCGATCTCCCGGAACAGGCGCTTGACCGAGGACGCGTAGTAGACGGTGGCCCCGCCGAAGAGCAGCGCCATGTAGTAGCCGGTGGTGCGCTCGAAGGCGTGGCTCAGTGGCAGGAAGGACAACAGCACGTCGTCGCTGCGCACCGGCAGGGCCCGGGCGCAGCCCTCGCAGTTGGCGATGATGTTGCCGTGGCTGAGCATGACCCCCTTGGGCTCACCGGTCGTGCCCGAGGTGTAGATCAGGGTCAGCAGATCATCGGGGCCCAAGGCCGCCGCGCGGGTATCGACCGTGCCCGGGTCGTTGCGCTCGATGCCCAGCCGCTCGAGCCCCAGCAAGCTCACGCAGGTGACGCCGGGGGCCTGCTGCCGGGCGTCGGCCTCGAAGCCGTGCACCACCAGCCGCAGATCCGACAGCCCGGGACACAGCGACAGCGCGGTCTCGAGCAGCGACGGGCCGCCCACGAACGCCGCCACGCAGCCGGCGTCGGCCAGGATGTGCCGCACCGTGCCCGGGGTCGAGGTCTCGGGGATCGGCACGCTCACCGCCCCCGCCGTCGCGCACGCCAGATCGAAGAGCACCCACTCCACGCTGCTCTGGGCGAAGACCGCCACCCGGTCGCCGGGCTCGATGTCCAGGGCGCACAGCCCGGCGGCGGCGTGATCGACCCGCTCGCGCATCTGGGCCCAGGTCAGCGGGCGCCAGTGGCCGCCGATCTTGCTGTAGGCCATGGGGCGGCTGCGCAGGGCCTCGGCCTGCTCGCGGAAGACCGCGGGGATCGAGCGGTGCACCGGGTCGGCTCCTCGACGGCGGCGGTGTGGGGCGCCATGGAAGCAGCGGCCGGGGCCCATGTCAACGCGGGGGCGCCGATCGAGCCCCCGCCGGCGAGGCGCTGAGACGAGGGTGAGACGAGGCGAGTCGCCCGGCGCCCGGCGATACGCTCCGAGACACGATGGCCCGCGGGTTGCATTGCAGCGTTGGTGAAACATTCCGACATGGCCACCAGAGCCAGGAGCCGCCTCATGTCCCACGCCGCGCAGATCACCCGGATCGCCCTCGTCGATGTCTCCGAGCCGCTCGTCGAGGCCTTGCAGGCGGCCGTGGCCCGCATCGGAGCCCGGGTCGTCGCCGCCGTGGACGGGCCCGACGCCACCCGCTGGGCCGAGGCCGCCCGCCCCGATCTGCTCATCGTCGGGCCGACCCACGACTTCGAGGCCCAGCGGGCCCGGTGCCGCACGCTGCGGGCCCGCATCACCGCGCCGGTCGTCGTGCTCACCACCGACGGCCCCGGCGGCTCCCGGGCCTTCGCCGGCGAGCCCTCGGTCAACGCGACGCTGCTGATCACGGTGGGCATCGACGCGATGGTCGGGCAGCTCCCGGTGGTGCTCGGGCGCTGGGCCGCCTGGCGCAAGCCCCGGGTGATGGGCCCGCTGCGGGTCGACCGGGCCGATCCGGCGGTGGAGCTCTTCGGGGTGGCGGTCAAGGTGACCCGGTGGACGGCCGACGCGCTGTCGACCTACGCCGACCGCCGCCGCAAGGAGCGCCGCTCGGGCCCGCTGCCCCGGATCTCGCGCATCACCGGCTCCCTGCCCCGCATCGGCCGACGGACGAGCAGCCCGCACCCCGCGGCGCCGCCCGAACCCGAACCCGAGTGTGCGCCGACCCCGATCCCCACCCCGCCCGCGGCCCGGACCCTGGCCCACGCGAGCTGAGCAGCGGCACGGGGGCTCGGTCCGAGACGCTGGATACGAATCGACTCGGAGTGGTTGAACCGTTCACCCATCGCCCGCGCCTCCGGGCGGCGTTGAGACACTGAGACACCGTCAAACCGCCGGTGTCTCATCTCCTCCCGCGGCCGCGTCCACCTCCACTGGGGCCGGGCTCGTGATCAGCTTGCCCGAGGTCCGGGCCTCGACGAGCTCGCACGCCATGGGCTTCGTCAGCAGCCACGACGTCCAGCCCAGCCGCAGGTCGTTGCCCCGGGCCGAGAGCGGCGGCCGGTTGGGGTAGATCTCGTCGGCCTTGACCGTGATCCGGGTGCTGAAGTCGAACGCCCCCCGCACATAGAACTTCGTCAGGCGGCTGAAGCTGCGGAACCGGGCCCCAGAAGGCAGGAAGTCGACGAAGTCCCGCCAGCCGAGCGGCCCGAGGTGCAACTCGAAGCCCGACTGCGGATCCCAGATGCGGCTGCCGGCGACCGCGCTCACCCCGAGCCGGTTGTGCTGCCGGCCCGTGCTCAGGGCGCTGCGCGCCTCCTGGGCCAGCGTGATCCATCGCCCTTGCAGCTCGTGACCCTTCACCGGGAAGTCGTAGTAGTGGCTGAGGAGCTGCTCGAGCCCGTGCATCGACCGGCTGCGGTGCCACAACAGCCCGGCGTAATAGATCAGCTCACGGGTGCTGATGGGTCGCGCGGGCGGCGTATTGGGGTCGTCGTCCTCGTCGTAGACGTTGAGGTGCGCCTCGAGCGCGTCCCCCCGCAGCCCGCAGTACGAGAGCAGGTAGCGCGCGACCGGGTGATCGGTCACCGGCCCGGTCTGAAGGGTCGGCCGGTTGCGCTGCCGCACCCGATACAGCATCGAGATCGCGCGGTGGTTGAAGATGTCGAAGAAGTCCCGCATGGCGGTGTCGCCGAGGCGGCGCCGGTTGCGGATCAGCTCGGTGTAGAAGAACGGCAGCGGCCCCCGGGCGCCGGTGAGCGACATGAAGTCGACCTCCATCAACGGGATGTCGCCGTCCCGGGGGTTCAGGTCGATGTCGCGGATGTCGCTCGGGCGGAAGTCGAGGCCGATGTTGGCCCGAAACCGGACCGCGTCGAAGGCCGGATCGTCGCTGCTGCCCACCGGCTCGGGCTCGGTCTCGTCGAAGTCCTGTCGCTGCCGGCGAACCCAGGCCTCGATCAGCTTGACCGCCTGGTAGAAGTCGAACTTGTACGGCTCGGCGAAGTAGGCTTCGCCTTCCTTCAGCCGTTTTCGACGGATGGGATCATCGGCGGCCATAGCTTCCAGATGCCATCGCGCTGCCGGGAGACGAGCGCGAGCTGGGTGAATACATTGACCGACGCGTGCAGCCCGAAGTAGTTCTGCAACACATGGCCGAGCAGGATGGGCGTGATGCCTTGGAAGCGATCTTCGTTGAGGGTCACCGTGATGCGTTGCACCCGCACGAAGCCGCGCCACGACTGGTCGTCGGCCCGCAGCGCCACGGTCTCTCGAGCGACCTCTTCGATGGCTTGAAGCTGGTTCTCGATGGGATCTTCGGTGGTGAAGGCATACAGCCGGAGCTGCTCCTGCAACGCCGCCACCGCCCCGGGGCCTTCGGGCAGCCCGATGTGACTCAGCGCGAGGTGGCTCACCAGCTTCCACAGCGTCTCGCCCTGGGTCGGCGGGCTGAGCTGCTTGGTGGGCCGGGTCAGCAGCTTGACCTCGGCGTGGGGGCCGTCCTCGACGTGCAGCGTCTCGCCCTCGTCGACCGCCTGGGCCAGATCGCGGTTGGTGCAGGTGATCCGGGCCCGGATGATGTCGGTCTGGGGCAGCGAGCGGGCGAGCTGGGCGTCGACGAAGGTGACCCACACATCGGTGCCCGGCAGGCTCTCGGTCCGCGCGATGCGCCGGCGCACGTCGAAGTAGGTCACCCCCTCGTCGGTGCGGTGACCCAGGCCGTACAGCGGCTCGAGCCGGGTGCCGTCGTCCCGGATCGACGACTTCATCGACTGGATGGTGTGCACCTCGGTGGTGCGCTCCCAGCGGGCGTCGGGGTTGAGCAGGTACTCGTAGGTGTCGCCCTCGACGTAGATCGGCTCGCTGACCTTCTCGAACAGGTTGACGACCGGGGTGCAGCCGAGCCGGAAGGTGTCGGGGCTGACGCTGATCTTGCGCCGGGGCGCCGTGCGGAAGCAGATGAGGACCTCGAGATCCTGCTCGACCCAATGGGTCGTGAAGCCGCGCACGTCGACGAAGAGGAACTTCTCGGGCAGCGCGAAGTACTCCTGCAACAGCGCGTAGCCCCGCAGCCCGTGACGGCTGGTGGGCAGCACCACCTGATCCTCGGCGAAGCCCACCGGCTCGACGGTGCCCCGGTCGGGCGAGTCGTTGCGCCCGGGCACCTTCTGCGGGTCGAACGAGACCACCCCGTGAAGCTGAGTCGTCAGCAGCTCGTAGAGCGCGCCGGTGACCCGGGGCTCGCCGGAGAGGAAGAACCGCAGGAAGGCCGGCTTGAGGTTGTGGAACGGCTCGGTGTTGCTGTGCAGCCGGAGCCGAAGCACCGAGCGCACGTCGCTGAAGACCCGCGAGGTGGGCCCCATGAAGGGGTACTTCGCCGGGTTCTCCCAAGCGACCTCGGCCACCTCGATCGGCCACAGCTCGACCGGGTACGCCGTGCGCCAGCGGCAGGTGCGCTGCTCGAAGCTGGTGTTGCAGTAGAGCTGGAGATGCCGGGGCATCATCTTGCTGGCGGTCATGCCCACCCCGCCCTTGGCCGGCGCGAGCTGGGCGATGGCCATCGACGGCACCGGGTGGAAGAAGTGGGGGTAGAGCATCGCGAGCAGCCCGGCGGTGATGTCGGGCAGCTCGGCTTCGAGGTTGTGCTGCAAGCGGGCGATGAGGAAGGCCACGCCCTCCAGCAGCCGCTCGACGTGCGGATCGGGGGACGGCCCCTCGGTCAGCTCGAGGCGCTTGGCGATGCGGGGGTACTTCCGGGCGAAGCGCGATCCCATGCGCCGCAGCCAGACCAGCTCGTCGCGGTAGCGTTCCAGGATCGTCTCTTCGAAGTCACCGGCCACTGAGTTCCACCGTCCCTTCGCTCTGATCGACGACGAGGCCGAAGCTTACCGGCTCGGTGGTGCCCCCGCCAATCAGCATGGCGTCGAAGCGGATGAGCAGGCTGCGGTGCTTGTCGACGATCTCCTCGACGACGACCTCGTTGATCCGCAGCCGCGGCTCGTAGGCCTCGATCGCGCTGCGGAAGCTGCGGGCGATGATGTCCCGATCCTCGTAGTTGGCCGGCGAGAGGTGGGTGAAGTCGTCGACCCCGTAGTCGAGCACGGTCCGCGGCCCGGCGACGTCGCCCACGTCGAATCGCTTCGTGGTGCGGGTGTTGAACAGGTAGCCGAGGTCGCGCACGACCGCGCGGGCGTACTGCGACCGGGTCTGGACCCGGAACGGCGGGCGCTCGGGCCTCGCGCCCGGCTCGTCGTCGATGAGCCGGTCGAGGACCGAGGCCCGATATTTCTTGGGGCGTTCGTTGTCGAACGGAGCGACCATGGTGCTGCTCGCCGTCCTCGATTGCAGGGGTCGGTGAAGGGGTCGACGCGGCCGCTCCCCCTGAGCGGCGCGTCGCCCATCCTACCATCGCAGCGGCGGCGCCCGATGCTTTTCTCGGCGGCGGCGCCCTTCGAAAAGACGACGCCCCGCGGCGTCGAGGACGGCGCGGGGCGTCGCGGCAGGCGGAGCGTCGGTCAGCTGACGACGTTCGTCGGGCCGTCGTGCTTGACGGTCTGCACGCCGGTCGAGGTGCCCTTCTTCTGATCCTGCGGATCGTAGGTGAAGGTGATGGTGTTGTAGTACAGCGCCACGTTCTCCACGGCGATGTCGCCCTGGCCGCCGCTGATCGAGTAGTCGCCGACGACGACCTCGTCGAGCTCGATCTTGAGGTACTGCACGCCCATCTGGTTGGCGCCGCCGTCACCGCTCGAGCGGTAGGCGACGAAGGTGGCCTTCTCGATGTGCTTGCCGGTCCAGGCCATCTTCAGCAGGTCATCGCTGGCGGTGTCGATGTACTTGGTGAAGTGCAGCGGGCCCTGGGTGATCTTCTCGGCGGTGAGGCCGCCGCCCGAGCCGACCTTCGAGTTCACCGTCTGGTGGCAGCCGTAGTTCCACGACAGCACCTCGATGTGCGTCTCGTGGCCCTTGGCGACCGACGAGCCGGCGATGTCGGGGCCGAGCATCTTGATGAACATATTGCTGGCCATGGGAACCTCCTCGCGTGCCGGGCGCTGTCACACCCGGTGGGTATTCAGATGAGTCGACGGCGGCGTCGGGCCGCGTCGCTTCGATCGGGTGGGCTGTGCCCGACGGCTCCCCCCGAGGGCGCGTCGAGCGAGTGTGTCTATCCCGCCGGGGCGCGGGCGGCCCGAGTGCAGATGACTCGGAATGGCTGGCTGTGTGTGCCGCGGACGACACATCATTTGCTTTGGAGGGATGATAGGTCGGGCGGCGGTGCGGCGCAAGGCCATTTTTGGATGATCGAAGAAAAATCTCGTGAGGCTGCACACCGCCGACCGAGCGCTTCGAACGGCGAACGGCCGCCCGAAGGCGGCCGTTCGTGGTCGAGTGGATCGCGGGATCCGATCGACGCTCAGCCCGCCGGCGGGGGCAGCTCCGACACCAGCCGGATCGACGCGGTGAGCTCGTCGAGCTGGAAGTGCGGCCGGAGGAAGACCACCGCCCGGTAGGCGCCGGGGCGGCCGGGCACGTCGTACACGTCCACCCGCGCCTCGCGCAGCGGGTAGCGGGCCTTGATGTCCTGCCCGGCGTCGTCCTTGCCGAGCACGTACTGCATGATCCACCGGTTGAGGTAGTTCGACACGTCCTCGCGGGTCATGAACGAGCCGACCTTGTCCCGGGCGATCACCTTCAGGTAGTGGGCGAACCGCGACGCCGCGAGCACGTACGGCAGCATCGACGAGATGCGGGCGTTCGCGTTGGCGAAGTCGGTGTCGTAGGTCTTGGGCTTGTTGACCGTCGACGCCCCGAAGAAGGTCGCGTAGTTGGTGTTCTTGCAGAACACCAGCGGCAGGAAGCCGAGGTCGCTCAGCTCCTTCTCCCGGCGGTCGGTGACCGACACCTCGGTGGGCACCTTGGCGGCGATGTCACCCTCGGCGGTCTTGAACTTGTGCAGCGGCAGGCCCTCGACCATACCCCCGCCCTCGGTGCCCCGGATCGCGCCACACCACTTGTACATGGCGAACGCGGCGGTGCACCGCTCGGCGAGCGCCCACGAGCTGGGGCCCCACAGATACTTGCCCGCGTCGGTGCCGTCGACGTCCTCGGTGAAGTCGAGGCCGTCGACCGGGTTCTGGACCGGGTCGTAGGGCAACCGGAGCAGCATGCGGGGCAGCGTCAGGGTGACGTACCGCGCGTCCTCCATGCCCCGGAACTGGTTCCACTTCTCGTAGCCGCTCTCGAAGATCTTCGCGAGATCCCGGGGGTCGCCGAGCTTCTCGTAGTCCTCGAGGCTGAACATGTCCGCCGCCGCGCTGGCGACGAACGGCGCGTGGGCCGCCGAGGCGATGTTGCTCATGCCCATCAGCAGGTCGAGGTCGGCGTTGCTCTTGCCGAACTCGTAGCCCCCGACGAGCATGCCGAACGGCTCGCCGCCGTAGGTCCCGTACTCCTCCTCGTAGATCATCTTGAACAGCCGCGACTGGTCGAAGTCGCTGGCGTTCTCGATGTCCTCGAGCATCTCCTTCTTGGTCGCCGAGACGACCCGCAGCTTGAGCATCTGCCCGGTCTCGGTCTTCGAGACCAGGTAGGACAGCCCCCGCCAGGTCGACTCGAGCTGCTGGAACTTCTCGTTGTGCAGGACCGTGTTCAGCTGCGCTTCGATCTTGCGATCGAGCGCCTGGATCTGGCCCTCGATGAGCTGGGTCGCGTTGCGGATCGTCTTCTTCTTCTCGGCCGCTTCCTCGGCCGAGACGCCCGCCGCCACGGCGAGCTCGAGCAGCGCCTTGAGGCCGTCGTTCGCCTCGGCCGCGGCCGTGTGGGCGACCACGGACTCGAGGAGGTCTCCGCCTCCGCCTTCGATCTCTTCAGCCATGCCTGTACCTCTCGGTGTCTAGTGGGTCCGTGTTCCCCGGGCTCAGCCCAGCTTCTCCATGAGTTCCTGCAGCTTGCCCTTCAGCTCTTCGTCGGTCGCCGTGGAGCGGATGACGTCGTTGAGGGCGCTGGCGAGGTCGTCGTTGACGTAGATCTTGGCGAGCAGCGCGTTGAGCGCGTTGCGGCGCTCGTACGTCTCGCGGACCTTGTCGACCTGCTGAACCACCGAGAGCGGACCGAAGTCGCCCATCTTGCTGAAGTTCATCTCGACGGCGAGGTTCTCGCTGGAGTCGTCGATGACGTTGGGGACCACGAAGCTCAACGTCGGCGCGGTGCTCTCGAGCACCTCGTCGAAGTTGTCGCGGTCGATCTGGGTGAACTTGCGCTCCTTGAACTTCTTGAGCTCGGTGTCACCCGCGAGATCGGCCATGATGCCGACGACGAAGGGCAGCTCCTTGGTCTGGATCGCGTCGCCGATCTCGACGTCGTAGGTGATCTGGACCCTGGGCGGACGGTTCCGTCCGATCTTGTGCTGAGTCTGGTCAGCCATTTGGACTCCGCTGGCTCGACTGATGGACCAATGAGAGTGACCATCGTACGAGCCTGTTTGCTGGTTTTCAACCGGTCAAGTGCCGGTCTTTTCTCGTTTTTCTTCTTATCCGAGCGAGCGCACATGCCATCGGAATGGCATACGGCACCACCCCCGTGTCATCACTCGGACGGGTTGATCTGGATCGTTGCCGGTTCGTCCCCCCTGGCGCTCCCCCCCTTTCCGATCTCGGTGGATCGGCGCTACGTCCTCATCGATCGTTGGGATCACCCAGCCCGAGGAGCTGGTAGATCCCGAACAGGTTGTTGCGGTCGTCGACGAGCTCCTGGATGAGATCGCCGAAGGACATGTTGCCCCAGCTCACCGCCCGCTTGACGAGGTGCGGCACCGGGCTGTGCGGCTCGACGCGGATGAGATAATCCGCTGCTTCGGCGAGGCGCTGATAGGCGTCGGCCCGGTTGCGGATCGGGCCTCGCCGCCCCCCGCCGCCGGCCGGCTGGTCGTCTGCGGCCACCGCTGCCTCCTCGCTCGCCTCGGCGTCGGCGCCTTCGCCCCCCGCCTCGGTCTCGCCTTTCTGGCTCAACGCCCGCTTGACGAAGCCCCGCAGGGCCCCGATGGCGTCCTTGAGCTGGTACAGCGCGGTCACCGGCTCGCCGCAGCGGGTGTCCACCGCCTCCTCGAGCGCGTCGACGCCCGCCTCGAGGGCGCTCAGATCGGCGGCCAGGGTGCGGTAGAAGGGCGTCGGTGTGAGCAGGACCGCGGTCATGAACTCGGCGGTGCTCGCCCGGCCCTCCTCGACGGACTTGCCGCTCCGCTCGGCGAGCGAGGCGACCTCCCAGTCGAGCCAGGTCAGCGCCCGGCCGTCGTGCTTGTCGGGATCGATGAGCACGACCCGCTTGACGCGATGGGCGAGCTGGGCGTTGAGCCAGCCGAACGGCGCGATCCGGCCGTCGAAGTCACCGTCGTCGTCGATCGGCGGGTGCAGCGTGTCCCAGAACTGCTCGACGAGCCCCCGGATCAGCTCGATGCCCTGCACGCAGCCGACGATGCCATACTTGGCGGTCCAGGCCTCGGTGAGCCAGCCGGCGATGCGCAGGTCCTTGGTCTTCTCCTCGAGCGCGGTGACCGCGGTCGAGATGACCGTGTCCCAGTCGGCGACCTTGGGCTCGGTGGCCCAGATGCCGTGGTCGAGGGCCGGATCGTCCTCTTTTCGGGCGAGCTTGATCTTGTCGTAGACCGGCCCCCGACGCAGCGACTCACCCGAGGGCATCAGGTCCGAGATGGGGACCATCAGCTCGTCGTTGGCGGTCTTGGGCAGCTTGCGCTCGGTCATCTCGTCCTGCTCGCTCCGGGCCGGGTGGTCGTCAGTAGTCGGGTCCGCCGGTGTCGGCGCGCACGCCCTCCGACTTGAGGTGCTCGTCGCTGACCTCCGGCGCGCGCCGGGGGAAGTCGGGCAGCCGGAAGGCCGACTTGCCGCCGGGCAGCATCAGGCCGACCCGCACGTAGACCCGGGTGTCGGTCACGAGCAGGCTGGCGTTGTCCTGGGCCGCGCTGGCGAGGCTGGTCTCGGTCTCGAACCGCAGGGTGTGCGGGCGCAGGAACGACCGCCGCCCACGGTCGGCGGGCGTGCTGGCGTTGGCCACCAGCATGCGGAACAACGCGAACCGCCCCTGGTAGGCGTAGCACGCCGTCCGGCCGTTGATGCGGGCCGCCTCGTTGCGCTGGTTGGGCGCCGGCAGGAACATCGCGTCCCTGGCCCAGCGGAAGCAGACCGAGATCGGGTCGTTGGTGCGCCACTGCGCGCCGCGCTTGTTGTCCCGGTGCCCGATGCGGGTGTCGGCCACCTGCGAGTACCACTCGATGATCTGGTTGCCGTTGACCTCGTTGTCCCGGTTCACCCGGAAGTCGAAGTCGATGTCCAGGATGAGGTCGGGGTTCTCGTCCTCGGCGGCGAGCAGCGGCGCGAACAGCGAGCGCATGCTCTCGACCTGCTGGATGTACCGCAGCACGTCGGCGTTGGCGTTGCCGAAGATCGGGCCACCGATGATGTTGGTCTTCGAGAAGACCTTGAACGCGCCGGCGTACTTGTCGAAGAGCTGGTAGAACTGCACCACGTCGCCGGTCTCGACCTCGGCGATGACATCCGGACCGGCGAAGGGGAAGCGCCCGGCGAGGCGCTCGGTGAAGAGGGTGTAGACCTCGACATAGCCGCTGAGCGTGAACTTGCGCAGATCCTCGTTGCACCGGCGGATCATCGTGCTGCCGATCTGGTACTTCGCCTCTTTGAAGAAGTCGTCCCGCTCGTAGCGGTTGACGTGCGGCTTGAGCTGGTCGACGCAGGTCGAGAGCTGGACCCGGTTGAGCTCCTCTTCGATGAAGCGCTCCAGATCCTCGAGCGAGTTGCCGGGCACCTTCTTCTCGTAGTCGGTCAGCACCCCGATGATCTTGCTCCACTTCTCGACGAGGATGTCGCTGGCGTAGGGCTGGCCGAGCTTGACCATCACGTCGACGAGCGGGCGGGCGTACTCGTAGGCGAGCTCCTGGGTCGTCTTGCGCTTGACCGCGAGCCGGGCGATCAGGTCGTTGGCGTCGCGGGCTCCGAAGGCGACCACCCCCGGGGGCAGCCGGGTGTCGGTGAGGCTGAAGTTCTCCCGAATGGCGTACGGCTTCTCTTCGCGCAGGATGCCGTCGACCTTCTTGAGCAGATCGAGGATGTCGTCCCGCAGGGCGACGAAGAGATCGCTGTCGCCCGACTCGCCGAGCCGGCGGGTGACGTCCTCGAGCGCCTTGACGATGCTGAGGATCGAGTCGAAGAGATCGGCGACGTTGGTGATGCGGGCCTTGAGCTCCTGCCGCCGCTGAGCCGTCCAGCCGCCGGAGCTGCCCTCGCCGACCTCGGTGAGGTTCTGGGGGCTGGCGTGCTGCAGCATCACCTGACGCACCTTCTGGCGGAATTCGGTGCGCGCGGCGATGTCGAGCGCCTCGTTGAAGCCGGCCCCGAGCCCCGGGCGCTCGGCGCTGACGTAGGCCCGGTAGTTGCGCTCCCACGAGAGCATGCGGTTGATCAGGTCGGCGTTCCACGTCTCGCGGTTGCCCGCGTCGCGGCTGAGGTCGAGTTCGAACTGGGTCTCGTCCTGGATGATGTACGGCTGGTCGAAGTACGACTTGAGCGCCTCCTTGAGCGCCTCGAGGCCAGCGCTGAGCACGACCCGGTCGTCCTCCCGCACCAGGAAGTTGAAGCCGCCCAGCTCGGTACGGGCCGACTGCACCTTCTGGGTCAGCGTGCCGAACAGCTCGTCGTTCTTCTTGCGGATGGCCTCGGCGAGCCGGGTCCCGTCCTCCGGCTGGGCGAAGGCGTAGCCCGACAGCTTGTTGAGGACCTCCTGGTACTCCTCGCCGGGGTTGAAGCTGTCGACGAAGAGCCAGTCGGCCTTGCCCTCGCTGATGCTGCCTTCGATCTCGGCGATGCGGTCGCGGATCTTGCGGAGCTGCACCGTGGTGCCCCGGGCGTCGAGCGTATTGAGCTCGTCGAGATCGCGCTGCAGGCTCTCGAGCTGACGCAGCAGCGGGTGGTCCCGCAGCACGTCGTTCTGCATGCGGTCGACCATCTTGAGCAGCTTGCAGGTGGCCCGCTGGCTGTAGGGGTCGACGTAGCCCAGGGTCGGCCAGCGGTCCTTCATGCGGTCGAGGGCGTCGCGATAGAGGCCGGCCTGGCTGGCGAGCTTGTCGGTGATGTCGTTGCCGGTCAGGTACAGGTAGACCCGGGCGATGTTGACCAGATCGGCCTGGTTGAACTGGTCGAACGCGATCTGGAGCTGGCTGACGTCGTCGACGAAGGTCTTGATCTCGTTGAAGTAGGTCTGCGGCCGGGGGTTCTGCACCGGCAGCGAGCTGTCGTCGGCCTTGCACAGATCTTCGTCGAGGAAGGCCGGCAGCATCACGTCGGCCTTGGTCTCGAGGGTCGTGCGCAGCGGCTGGCCCACCGAGGCGCCGACCTCGGCGATGGCCCGGTTGACCTGCCCGGTGAGGTTCTCGAAGAACGTCGTGGGGGCCAGGGCCGACTCGAGCGCGTCGAAGTCGAGCGAGGCCAGCGTCTCGAGGGCCTTGACCCCCCTCACCTTCACCTGATCGGCGGACGTGATCGAGCCCTTGCCCTGGCTGGCGACGTGCTCCTTGATCACGTTCAGCATGGGGTTGAACTCCTCCACCTCGCTCCCGGTGAAGGTGCGCTGGAGCAGGATCAGGACCCCGAAGAGCAGCAGGGTGACGAACAGCCCCAGGCGGGCGTTGCGCACCTTGCGGTTGAGCTCCTTGTTGCGCTTCTCGTCGATGCGGGCCAGGCCCGGCTCGGCGAAGATCTTCTCCGAGAAGAGCTGCCGCACGAAGCGGGCCTTGCCCTTGGGCGCAGCGTCCTTCTTCGCGCCGGGCAGCGGCGCCACCCCCGGCGGAAGCGGAGGCATGCCCGGCGGGCTGCTCGCCGGCGGCGGCGGCGCCTTGTCGCTGACCCGGGCGGTCATGTAGATGCCCCGCAGCGGCAGAGCCCGGCGGAAGCTGGTGGTCTTGAACAGCGGGTCGAGGTACAGCCGCAGCGGCTCGGCGAGCTGCCGGATCTCGCGAGGCAGCAGGTACAGCTCGTCCCGCTCGCGCTGGCTGCCGATCTGGTTGAGCAGCTCGAGCTGGGCCACGCAGGTCTGCTCGTGCAGCGAGGAGACGGCCTCCTCGACCCACTCCGACTCGTAGGCGGTGTCCGGCTCGTAGGGCGCCGACCAGCCGAAGATCTGATCCCGGATCTGCTCGGGCAGGGCCCGGGTGAAGGTGCCGAAGCCCTTGAGCTGCTCGCAGCCGGTCAGCACGACGTGGATCGGGAAGTCGACGGCGAGCTGGTACTGCGCCTCGTGGATCCGGGCGGCGACCGCCTCGGCCCGGCGGCTGATGCGCCCGGCGGCCTCGGGGCTCTTCATCAAGAGCGAGCCGACGTCGACGGTCAGGATGAGGCCGTCGAGCGGCCGCAGCCGGCGGGCGTCGCGCAGGGCGTCGAGCTGCACCCGCCACGCGCCGGCGCCCTTGCCGCCCGGCTTGCGTCGGAAGAGCCGGGCGAAGAAGCCGGGCTTCTCGTCGGCGTCCTTCTTGCCGTTGCCGCCTTTGGGCTCGTCGGCGACGGCGAACAGCGCCTCGTTGAAATCGATGACGACGGCTTCGTTGAAGAACCACCAGAAGTTGGCGATATCGGGCTCGTCGAGCCCGAAGGTCTCCGGCGAGCCGGGGCGGGCGGCGAGGCCGCTCTCGCCGAGGATCGCGCTCTTACCGACGCCGGGCTCGCCCACCATGGCGAACCACGGGACGTTGTAGATCGCCTCGGCGCTGCGGAGCTGCTTCTCCAAGCTGCGGGCCGCCTTGCCGAACGCGCGCTTGACCGCCTTGGGCGGCGCGAGCGGGCCGGCGGCCTCGTCGGCCTTCTTCTTGGCCTTCGCCACCCCTATCGCTCCCGGGCCTTGGCCGGCGACTTCGCCTTGGTCGTCGCCGCGGGGGTCACTTTCTCGACGGTCTGCCGGATCTCGTTGGTCTGCTCGAACCACGACCAGTGGGCGATGCCGAAGTACGCGACGACGGCCAGCACGGTCAGCCGGACGTAGATCCGGTGATCGGGCATCTTCTGGTCGGGCTCGGTGGTGATCGTATGGGCGTAGGCGTCGGGGAACAGCGGCTTGCTGGGGTCGACCGTGCCGGCCTTGCCGACGCCCACGAAGTACTGCAGGCGCTCCTTGTAGCCGGTGATCTCCTGCTCTTCGTCACCCCGGAAGCGACCCTTGAAGCCGAGCAGCAGCGCGATGAGGAAGGCGGTGGCGACCTCTTCTTTGGTCTTGTCCCGGCTGGCGAGCAGCTCGTCGATGCGATCGAAGAACGTCGCCCCCGCCCGCTGGGTGCCGAAGTACTGCTTCTCGAGCAGGTTCGTCAGCCAGCGAGCCCGGCCGGGCCACTCGGTCTTCATGTGCAGGAACTGGTCGTCGGCGAGCGCGACCATGATGTAACGCATCGAGTCGTAGAGGTGGTAGCCGCTCTCGTCCTCGCCCTGGGCCCGCAGCTCGTTGTCGATGTAGGCCCGCAGCTCACCCTGCACCCGCTCGACGGAGACGTCGGCCCCCTTCTCCTCGATCTCGCCCTTGAGGCGCGAGACGAGGGCATAGAAGCCCCGCAGCTTGGTGAGCAGGGCCGAACGGCTGAGCTGGACTGCGTTCAACGGCGGTTCCTGGTCGTCCTCTCCGGGCGCGCGGCGTCCGGGTTCCGAAACAGCTTACTCGTCATGCTTCACATATAGAAAAATTCGCGAGGGAGAAGCGTCGTTGGGCCCGATGACCGGGTTGTAGACGTGCATCGTCTCCCCCGGCTGGATGCGCCGCAGGTCTTCACCGAGCGTGTAGAGGATCGTGCCGGGCCGCCGCCGCAGACCCTCGTGCTGGTCGTCGCGGAGGCGCTTGGCGCCGATGTCGCGGTTCTTGCTCATCGACTCGATGTGGCTGTCGGTGCCGATGTAGCAGTTCTCGGCCCAGGCGATGATCTCGGGGGTGGGCTGGCCCATGAAGCCGAGCACCACCTTGCGGCCGATCCACTCGTCGCGGAAGTTGATGGTGAAGCTCTGGCCCTCGCCGTCGAGGCGGAACTCGGTGAAGCTCTCCTGCACCCCGAGCTCGAGGGTGTCGAAGAGGGTCTCGGAGACCGACTCGAACAGCTCGAGCACGTTGTCGTGGTCGTACCGCGGGAAGCGGGGGATCTCGTCGATCGTGCCCACCGAGGCCACGTGCGCCCCGAGGGTGCACAGCGCAGTGTAGAGCGTGTAGGGGTGCACCTGCTCGGAGTCGAGCAGGATCTCGAAGGCCGGCAGACCGGCCATCAGCGCGTTGAGCTGGCGCTCGAAGCGAGGCCGGTTGGCGCTGCCCACCGGAGAGCGGATCATCTCGAGCAGGTAGTTGGCCTTGTCCCGCACCTTGCGGGCGGCGAGCTTGCAGCCCTTGAGCAGCGGGCCGCACCACGGCCGGTCGATCACCTTGAAGTGCGGCGGCACGTAGTCGGTGAGCCGGAACGCGCCGTCGACGTACTCCACCTCGGCGATGGGCATCGCGATCATGCCCGCGGGCACGTCGCTGCCGGCGAGCCGCACGTTGGGCCGCAGCCGGGGCACGGCCACCGCCTGCTGACCCTCGTCGGCCTCGGGGTCGCCGTCGGCCACCGCCGGGCCGCCCACCGCCACGTAGCGGGCCATCACCCCCTGCCGATCGGCGACCGCGGCGTCGGGCAGGCACAGGTTGATGCGCATCGGGCCCCGCTCGGCGTCGGCCTTGTAGGCCGACAGGTCGAACGTATCGGGCGCGGTCTGCACGTACATGCCATCGGGCATCACGCACTCGAGGCTCTGCACCCGGAACGCCTTGTGGTCGAGCAGCGCCTCGTCGACGACCATCTCGCAGACGCCGTAGAAGAAGGGCACGGCCGACGCGGCGTAGTGGTGGATCAACCCCTCGCTGCGCAGGGCGAGCTGCTGGAAGTGCTGGGGGGCGAGCAGCATGCCCTCATGCCAGCGGAGGGCCTCGGGGATCGGCGTGGTACTCAAGAGTCGGTCCACTCCGTGCGCCCGGGGGCGCGGTCAGGATGGTGCCCCGGCGACGGGCTCAATTGTCTCGCCGGTCGACGACGTCGAAGTCGTTGGCGCCGAGCACGATGACGATGCGCTTCATCGGGTTGAACCGGATGCGGTGGTCACCTTCGGCATAGTAGTCGGCGAAGACGATCCCCTCGGCCGGGCGGCCCTGGAGCTGCTGCACCACCTCGGGGACCACCTGACCCGGCATGACCTCCCACTGCACGAGGTCGAAGTCCTGCATGTCGGGGTTGTCGCGAAGACGCTGTTCGGACTGATCGAACCACTCGGCGGCCGACAGCCCCATCAGGTCCCGAAAGACCGTGTCTTCGTAGATCACGAGCACGGCGACGGCGATCGGGGCGTCCTGATTGGCCCCCGGCTCGGCCTCGACCGCGACCCGCAGCTTCTCGGGCACCGACGGCCCGCAGGCGGCGAGCAGGCACGCCCAGATACAGGCACACAGATAGCGGGCGCTCGTGTGGCTCAACGTCATCCTTCAGTGACGGCGCCCCCCCCCGAAGTGGGACGTCCTCCGCGTTTACGCGCGAATACAGCGGTCATTAAAAGGGGCTGCTTCCCCGGCTGTCAAAGAGTATCGCCGCTTGACCGAATACGGTTAACTTATGCGGCGGGCGGCCCCGATCCGTGGTCCCGTAAGTTGATCTCACCGCGGGGTCTGCCCAAGATGGGGAGAGTTCTGGGGGGAACTATTCCGTTGGATCGCCCGCCAGATGTGAACACACCATCCTACACTGTGAGTGGATGTGTTGAAGTGTCATCACGGTATCCTGCGTGCGCTCCCGGCCCTGGCCTGCGCGCTCGCGATCGGCTGTGGCCCCAGCGGCCCGACCCGCCTGGTCATGAAGTTCGACGTGTCGCGCAAGGCGAACGACGACAACCCCGTGAGGGTGGAGGTCGTCGTCGCCTACGACGCCGAGCTGGTCGACGAGCTGGATCGGCTGACGGCCAACGAGTGGTTCGAGGGGCGGGAGCAGCGGATGCGCAGCAACCCCGGCGGCGTGCGCTTCGGCTCGTGGCGCTGGGAGCTGACCCCGGGGCTCGAGGTGCCCAACATCGAGCTGCCCCTGCGGGGGGTCCCGTCGCAGGGCCTCATCTACGCGGGCTACTACTCGCGGGGCAAGCACTCGGCCCGATTCGACCCGGCCCGGGCCCAGACGGTCTATTTCCGTCAGGACGCCTTCCGGGTCATCGGGGGCAGCATCACCGATCCCGAGGGGGTCAGCGCGCAGTCGGTCATCGGCTGGAGCGCCATCGGGCTGGGCGTCGTCGGGGTGGGCCTGGGCACCTACTTCGCGATCTCGTCCTCCAACGCGGCGACCGAGGCCAGCGGCCTGCAGCAGCGTGATCGCCCGCGCTACGACGCGCTCGTCCAGCAGGTCGAGGACGACCGCCTGGGCATGTTCATCAGCTACGGAGCCGGCGCCGTCTTCCTGTTGACGGGTATGGTCGTGCTCTTGTGGCCCGAGTCGGACGATTCGCCCTTCCGGGAGATCGTCGACGACGAAGCGGACGGCGGGGGGTTGGTGTTCCGATGGTAGACGTGGGCGCGCTCCGGCGCGCACGCCCGTCCCCAGACCCCATCCGACATCGCCGGCCCCCACCCGGGCCTGCTCGCCGCCGTCTCGCCCGGCTTCGCCAAAACGACCGCTCTCGACCCGCATGACCGGAGTACGTATCCGATGGCCACTTCCACACCGAATACGGTCCCGTCCCGCCGCGCATCGCTCGCCGTGCGCGGGCTGCTCGCCGCCTTCGCGCTGTGGTCGGTCTCATGCAGCGAGGTCGGCGACCTGCCCCCGTGCGAGACCAATGACGACTGCCCGGAGATCGAGCTCTGCCTCGCCGGGGCCTGCGTGCCCGACGATCCGTGCGGCGCGGGCATATACCGCGTCGAGGACGAGCCGCCGCCCTACCTGACACCGGTCGAGCGCATCTCGGAGGCGGGGCGGGAGGTCATCGTGCGCAGCCGCACGCCCCTGCAAGGCAACGTCGCGGAAGCGCAGCCCCGGGGGAACGATCAGCTTCTCGTCATCACGCCCGGTGATCAGGAGCAGCTCTTCGAAATCGACTTCTTCGTGCCCGACAGCCGCGACGAGACCCGCACCAACGCGGTCTTCGTCGAGTTCCGCATGCGGACCCAGGGGCCGGGTGGGCCGTGCCAGGCCGTGGTCGAGATGCAGTTCCCGTCCCTCGACCCCGACGCCGGCCCACGGGCGATGGCGCAGGCCCGGTTCTGCATCGGCGAAGGCGCCTTCGGCCCGGGGGGCGGCCGGAGTGACGTGGCCATCGAGGGCCTCGACCCGTCGCAGTTCCACACCTACCGCATCGAGTACAACCGCCCGGTGGCCGATCTGGACGCCGGGTCCGCGGGCGGCAACGCGCCCCGGTTCGACATCTACATCGACGGGGTCCGACAGGGCGTCAGCTACCTCGCCGAGGACCTCCAAGGGCTCTCGCTCGCCGAGGATACGGTGGCCCCCCGCGACGTCTTCGTACGCTTCGGCGGCGCGCGCGGTATCTCGGTGTGGGACTTCGTGCGCTGGGGCTGCGTCTCGCAGTCGGGCGTCTGCCTGCCGAAGATGAGCGAGAACGACAACCGCCCGGGCACGGTCGAGGACGACTTCGAGCCCAACGACATCAACCAGCGGGACGCCCTCGGGGTGTGCAGCGAGCGCCGCCTGGCCCGGGGCGAAAACGACTGCGGCGAGAGCGGTCGCTCGCGAGGCCACGAGGAGTGCGACGGCTTCGACAACGACTGCGACGGCGTGACCGACGAAGACTTCGGCGCCGAGGGCACGGTCACGCTGAGGTTCTACCCCTTCCCCGAGGTGGCCGCCGACCCGGATCCCGACGAGAACGTCGACCCGGCGCAGCGCGTGGGCACCGATCTGTACCTGGGGCAGGAGTGCGACATCGGGGTGTGCACCAACGCGGTGGTGAGCTGCAACCCGGCCTGGTTCGCCAACCCGGTCGAGTCGGTCGGCAAGCTCTACTGCAACACCGACTTCACGCCCCAGGGCACCCCGCCGGCGCTGCCGAGCGACGAGGTCTGCGACGAACTCGACAACGACTGCGACGGCTACGTGGACGAGAACTTTCGCGTATTCCCCGGCGACGTCCTGCCGTATCCCGACGGCGAGACCCGACCGCTCGACCCCCGGCGCAGCCCGACCCGGGTCAACGGCAATGAGATCTTCAAGGACGGCATCTGCAACCGCGACAGCGTAGGCCTCTGCGGGGCGGTGACCGCGAAGTGCGACGGCGCGGGCGCGCTCACCTGCGACTTCGTCGAGGTGGGGCGCACCGAGATCTGCGGCAACCGGCTCGATGACGACTGCGACGCCCGGGTCGACGAGGTGACCGACGGCCTGTCCAACGATCAGGACAACGACGGCGCACCCGCCTGCCAGCACTGCGTCTACGCGCTGCGCCTGCGGGACGGCTTCCCCGGTATCTTCGACCGGGGCTACCCCAACGACGGCTGGGAGGAGGCCCTCGATCCGAGCGCGATCGCGCTGCTCGACCGCATCCAGTCCACGCTGCCCCAAGGCTGGAGCATCGCCGGCTACATCGGCGCGGGCGCCCCGACCGATCCTGATCTCTTCGATCTGCGAGACTGTTTCCAGAACCCCGAGGGGGGCTTGCAGATCGAGGAGCCGGCGACGACCTACGACTGCAACGACGGTGATCCCGACACCGCCTACGGCAAACCCGAGATCTGTGACGGCGCGGACAACGACTGCGACGACGGGGTCGACGAGGCCGACGGCTACATCGACGCGGTGGGGAATCCGGTGGAGCCCAGCGCCCAGGGGGCCCGGCCCTTCAACCAGAGCTGCCGGACGCAGGCGATCACCAACGAGACCAACACCGAGCCGGTGTGCGACGCTCGCGCCGAGGCGTGCTCCACGACGTGCCTGGAGGGCTTCGACAAGCAGAGCGACGAGGAGACGGCGTGCGAGCCGCTGCAGCTCGAGGCGCTCGAGACGTGCGACGACGGCGAGCCCAACACCAGGCCGGTCCGAGACCCGCGCACCGGGCGCTATGAGCGCAACGACGCGGGGCAGCTCGTCGACGCGAACGGCCAGCGGCTCCGCTGCCTGGAGGTGTGCAACGGGCTCGACGACGACGGCGACGGCCGCACCGACGCCACCCAGCCAGAGGCTCTGGTGACAGGGCCGTGCTACGACAATGGCTTGGACTCCGACGAGATCGACTTCAGCCGACGCGAAGAGGAGCGGACCCACTGCCGACCCGGCCGGGAGATCTGCGTCGGGGGCACGACCGAGGGCAACGGCTGCGCGGGTCAGCGCCTGCCGATCGAGGAGGTCTGCGACCAGATCGACAATGACTGCAACGGCAGCGTCGACGAGGGCTTCCTCGGCGAAGACGACCCGGTCGACGGCATCTCGCCCGACGACCTGCGGGACTGCACCGACGAGAACGAGCTGGTCGGGCCCTGCCGCCAGGCATACTACCGCTGCCTCCCCGGGGGCGCCGACGCGGTGCTCGACTTCGAGGTCCCCCAGGGCTTCAGGGTGGTGAGCCACCCGACCAACGGCACGGTGTGCGTGCCCGAGACCAAGCCGGGCGAGCTGGCCGAGATCTGCGACGGCACGGGGCCCGACGGCACGGCGTTGCAGACGAGCAACAACCCCGACATCGACAACGACTGCGATGGGCGCGTCGACGAAGGCTTCTACTTCCGGCCGGAGGACATCGAGAATCGGAGGTACCGCTCGTCGGATCACTGCGGACGGTGCGGCAACAACTGCGATGACTTCGCAGACGAGCGATACTATGTCAAGGCATGCGTGGAGATCGATGACGAGAACTACGCGTGCAGCAGGACTTGCGTGCCGGGGCGGGTCGACGCCGACCGGGACGGCGAAAGCTGCGAGTGCGCCCTCCAGGAGCCGGGCGAGGCGGGCAGCGCGACCCGCTTCTGCGACGATGGGGAGCCCAACGAAGAGTGCGAGTTGGAGTGCGACAACTCGGCCCCCGCCGGCATGTGCGCGTGCGGCGAGATCGGCCAGGTCGTGGGCCCGGACAACCCCCAGCCCCGCTGCGGCGAGCGGTGCAACGGAGCCGACGACGACTGCGATGGCCGGCCGGACGAGCGGCGCAGCCTGCTGACGCCGGAGTGCTACACCCACGTCGAGGCGCCCGGCGCGCCATCCACCATCGGTGAAGGTCTCTGCCAACGTGGCCGGCAGGCCTGCGTCGACGGGGGTCTGGCGGAGTTCGTCGACGGCACGGGCGAGCCCGACCTCCAGAACGGAGACTATGTCGACGAGGACATGGACGGCTGCATCGACGAGATCACGCCGGTCGACGAGATCTGCGACGGTCACGACAACGACTGCGACGGCTCCGTCGACGAGGACTTCCTCAACAAGGACGGGGATGGCATCGGCGACGTGGCCCGGGCCGCCGACGTGGAGACGTTCGACTGCATGGTGCCCGATAGGCGCGGCGACTGCGAGCTGGGGCAGAGGCGGTGCTTCCCGCCGGTGGCTGGCGCCGCTCCCGAGATCTCGTGCGAGGCGCTCCACGACCGCCAGGACGAGATCTGTGGAACCGAGCCCGGTCGGCGCAACGCGACGGGGGACGAAGACTGCGATGGCGCGACGGACGAGGAGGTCGGCGAATCGGAAGGCCCGGGGGCCGACAGCGACTGCAGTGGCAAGAACAACGTACGCGCCGCGAGGTGCGAGGCAGGAGAGTGCCAGGTCGAGGACGACGGGTGTGAGCTCGACTACTACGACGAAGACAGGGACGGCGACAACGGCTGTGAGGCGGACTGCGTGGGGCTGCAACAGCCCGGCCGGCAGCTCGGCGACCTTTGCCCCATCGAGATGTACCCCGACACCGACGGCGCGCAGTGCCAATGCCAGGGCGTGCTCGGTTGCCGCCGCTTCGGTGACGGTCGACGTGCCATCGAGTGTCGGGTGACGCTGCTGACCCCGAACGGCGAGCCGCCATCGCCCGGTGATCGCAGCACCATCATCTATGCGTTCGACCCGCCGCTGGACGAAGGGCGCGACCCGCGCGACCGATGCGTCAACCGACTGGGTACTGTCGCCGAGACCTGTGACTACCTCGACAACGATTGCGACGGCAAGACCGACGAGACGGCCACCAACGACGGTCGATACAGCGGCAAGCCATCCGACGGGGCGGAACCCGGCGGGCCGCTCTTCAACTGCGGTTCCTGCGGGACGACCTGCGATCCGCCCCATGGTGTGCCAAGATGCCAGGAAACCGGTGATGACGCCCGCGACTATGTGTGCCAGATCAGCAGCTGCGACGACACCTTCGCCAACTGCGACGGGGATCTGGCGACCGGGTGCGAGTCCGACCTGGGGACGGACTTCGACCATTGCGGGACGTGCGCGACGAGCTGCGCCCGCCCCACGAATGATGAGGGCGAACCCCTCAACGAAGAGCTCGATCGAGACGGCGTCGACGGGTACGACGGCAATGACGGGCGCAACGACTCCGACCCGGGCTACGCCCGGATCGCGACCGGGTGTGTGCCCGCTCAGACAGATGCACCAGGCGAGTGCCGCTGCGGCGAGGGGGCGGCGTGCGATCCCGGCGGCATGGAACCGTTCTGCGTCGGCGAGGGACTGGACGCGGCGTGTGTCGAGTGCCGGGCGAGCAACGACGACCCGGTGGATCACACCAACAGCGACTGCCTCGACGATTCGGACGCCGGGCAGTACTGCATCGCAGGGCGGTGTCACGCCTGCAACCCCACGGGGAACCGGGGCTGCAGCCTCGACAACGACGAAGGCGAAAACGCGCCGGAGACCCAGGTCTGCCGCATGGGGGAGGACAACCGCTTCCTGTGCCAGAGGTGCAGGAACGACGACGACTGTGCAACCGCCTACGACGGCAACGGGGTGGAGGGCAGCATTCTCCCCTACTGCCACAACCCCTCCGACGAGCCGGAAGACTATCATACGGGTGGCTTCAGGGGATGCGTGCGCTGCCGTATCAAGGCCGGAAACCGTCCACTCAACAACGGACCCGACATCGGCTGCGGCGGCGAACGGCAATCCTTTTGTTATCCCGACCAGGGAGATGATGGCCGGGGCCAGTGTAACGGCTGCACAGCGGCCCTAGATTGCCCCGTGATTGAGGGACGCTCGCGCACCTGCACCAATGGGTCGTGCGGCACCTGCACGCCCGCGGGCGATGACGGCTGCTTCAACCCGACCCCGGTGTGCGACACCGGGAACTTCTCGTGCCGGCCTTGCCGGGTCGCCGACAACAACGGCGAGGGGGAGTGCCGCGACCCCGCCCGACCGCCGGTGAACGGGCGCTTCAGGCGGCTGTGTGTCCCAGAGAACGCCAGGGACCCGTTCGGCACCTGCCAGCAATGCAACAACGATGAGGACTGCCGCAACGACGAGATCCAGCAAGCCCTCGACCCCGAAACGGGGCAGCCCGTCGCGACAGCGTTCAACGACCACATCTGCTGCAACTCACGGTGCATCGAGGTCGACATCGCCGAGCTCGGCAACTGCCGGGGCTGCGGGGTGGGCTGCGAGACCGACACAGCCAACGAATGCGACGCCTTGAACCGAGCGTGCAAGTGCGGGGAGAACCCCGCTTGCGGGGGACGGACGCCGTTCTGCGACTCGAACCTCGACGGCGGTCAGTGCGTGGTGTGCCTGGAAGACGACCACTGCGACGAAGGGACGGTGTGCGTCGATCGCGACCCCGAGAACCCGACTCCCGCGGGCCGGGTGTGCCGCGAGTGTGATCCCCAGGACAACCCGGGCGAGGCCGGGCGTGATCCGGGGCGGGCTTGCCCCGCCGAGCGGCCGTATTGCAACCCTGCCACCTTCACCTGCCGCCGCTGCGAGGGAGACGCCGAGTGCGCCGACGGCGATCAGTGCCTCGCCGATGGGACCTGCGGAGGCTGTGACTCGAGCGCCGACTGCGTGGATCACCCGGCGGGCAACCTGTGCGTCGACGCGCGTTGCAGTCCGTGCGTCAACGACGGGAGTTGCCAAGGCCACCCCGACATCGACCTGGTGGGCAACCGCTGCGTGACCGAGGGCGACCGCGATGTCTGCCGGCGGTGTACCGCCGACGAGGATTGCGCCGGTCACCCGGAGGGCAACCGCTGCCAGGGCGGGCTGTGCACGTCCTGCGACGACGACGACGACAACTGCATCGGCCACTTCGCGGGCAACGTCTGCGCGGGCAGTGCCTGCGGGCCATGCGACGTCGACGCGGGCGGCTCCTGCGCTGGCAACCAGGAGGGCATCTACTGCAACGCCGATACCGACCCCAACCGCTGCGCCCCCTGCCGCGACGCCGATGACGACGACCCCAACCGGGTCGCCTGCGCGGTCGAGAGCGACGCCCCGGTCTGCGATGAGGGGACGGGTCGGTGCGTCGAGTGCCGAGGTGACTTCGAGTGCGCCGAGCTCACGGTCGAGGGCCGCGAGATCTGCGACGGCGGGAGCTGCCGACGGTGTGATCCGGGCGACAACCGGGGCTGCGCGCAGGACGACGCCACCGGCCCCATCTGTCGGGCGGTGCCGGACGGCGGCGACAACACCTTCTGCGACGACTGCGACTCGGACGCGGAGTGCGTGGGCCACGAAGACGGCAACCTGTGCATCGACGGACGTTGTCAGGGCTGCGATAACGACGACGACGCATGCCAGCGTGATCCGAGCCACCCGGTGGGCAACGTCTGCCGCGGCGGCAATTGCGGGCAGTGCGAGAGGGCCAGCGACTGCAGCTCGCACCCGGTCGGCAATGTGTGCGGCGCCGAGTCCCGGTGCATCTCGTGCGGGGGGGGCGTCGGCTGCGGGGGGCACCCCAACGGCAACCAGTGTGTGCTGCGCCCCGACGGCAAGGGCACCTGCGAGCAGTGCAACCCGGCGCTCGACGTGACCGGCTGCACCGTCGCTGCGGCCACGGCGAACCCCATCTGCGACGCCGACGACTTCCGCTGCGGGCCGTGCGCCCGCGACGACGAGTGCGGCGCGGTCTCCGACACCCTCGGGCAGTGCGTCAACGGGTCGTGCCAGGCGTGCAACCCGGCCGAGAACCGGGTCGACGGCAACCCGGCGTGCGTCGGCCCCGAGGCGGGCTTCACCTGTCAGCCGTCGGAGGATGAGCCGTCGGTCTTCATCTGCCGGGCGTGCGTCGGCAACGAGTGCGCCGACGGGCAGGGCAACGAGGGCGCCTGCGTCTCCCGCGATGGCGTCGACATCTGCGTGGCGTGTGACCCGGCCGCGAACACCACCGCGGGCAACGCCCTGTGCACCGGGCGTCAGACCTGTATCGACGACGTGTGCGCCAACTGCGCGCCGGGCGACAACGAGGCCGACGGGTTCAACGCCGACTGCGCCGCGGGCACCTGCATCGGCGGAGCGTGCTTCGAATGCGACGTGTCGGCCAACGCCGGCGACGGCAACCCGCTGTGCGACGGCGGTCCGGATGGCGGCGGGCCCCGTCAGTACGGGCTGACCTGCGTCGCCGGCGACTGCGCCGAGTGCCAGCCGGCCGGCAATGACCCGGACACCGGGCTCAACGCCCGCTGCGGCGGGACGAGCTGCATCGCGGTGGATCTGACCGGGGATGGGAGCAGCGAGGGCGTCTGCGGGCGCTGCGACTACGGGGGCGACGAGGACGACGCGGTGTGCCCCGACGGCACGCAGTGTCAATCCGATGGCCGGTGTCGGCGCTGCACCGGCAACGACGACTGCGCCGGACGGGGCGACGCCGAGGTGTGCAACGCGGGGGTCTGCGAGCCGTGCGTCGACGACGGCCAGTGCGACGGACACCCCGACGGCAACGTCTGCGTGCTCGGGCGGTGCACCTCGTGCGCCGAACCCGACGTGGGCTGCGTCAGGAACGAAGGTGAAGAGAACGAGCAGGTGCACGACGCCGGGCAGTACTGCGACGAGGGCACCGGCTATTGCACCGACTGTGTGGGGCTGCCCGCCGCGTGCGTCGCCGGCAGCCGGACGTCGGTGTGCGACAGCCCGACCGGCGTGTGCCGGAGCTGCCGCAACGACGTGGAGTGCCCCGACGGGGCCAACCCGATCTGCATCACCGATCCCGACCAGAACGACCCGGACGTCAGGATCTGCCGCGTGTGTGATCCGCCCAGCGATCGCGGCTGCGTTTCGGACTCGACCGCCCCCCGGTGCTCGGACGCCGGCGGTGCGCCGGCGTGCGTGGGCTGCACCGACAACGCGCACTGCGCGGACAACCCCCGCGGCAACCTGTGCGACGACGTCGTCGGCTCGCTCGAGCAGGGCGCGTGCAAGCGCTGCGAATCGGCGGTCGACTGCGAGAATCATCTGGCGGGCAACATCTGCCGGAACGACTTGTGCGGCCGGTGCGAGCGGGACGCCGACTGCATCGGCCATCCGCAGGGCAACGTCTGCATTGGCAATTTCTGCTCGCCCTGCGCGAACGACGAGTCGTGCGACGGCAACCCCCTGGGCGGGAAGTGCGCCGAGGTCGACGGCGACGGCGTCTTGGAGTGTGAGGTCTGCAATCCCGCAGCCGCCGCCGGCCAGAGCGGCTGCCCCAACAACCTCGTGTGCGCGGTGGTGGACAACGGGGACGATCCCGACACCGTGCAGTGCGTCGGCTGCCGCGGCAGCGAAGACTGCGGCCCCGGTCGGCTGTGTGTGGAGGAGGCGTGCTTCGGCGACTTCGACGGCGACGGGACCATCGACGCCGACGACAACTGCCCGGTCGAGCCCAACCCCGACCAGCTCGACTCCGACCTGGACGACGACGGCGACGCCTGCGACGACGATGACGACAACGACGGCATCCCCGACGAGACCGAGATCGCCAACGGCACCGATCCGCTGGACCCGGACTCGGACGGCGACGGCCACGACGACAACAACGACAACTGCCCGCTGGCGGACAACAACGATCAGGCCGACAACGACGACGACGAACTGGGCGACGCCTGCGACAACTGCCCCGACGACGACAACCCGGATCAGGCCAACCTGGACGGCGACGCGCTCGGCGACGCGTGCGATCCGGACGTCGACGGGGACGGATTCGCCAACGACGTCGACAACTGCGTCGAGACCGACAACGTCGGTCAGGCCGACACCGACGAGGACCAGGTCGGCGACGCCTGCGAGCGGGCGTGCGCGTCCAACACGAACTGCGACAGCGGTCATGTCTGCGAGCCGGGCGGAGCGGAGTGCGTGCAGTGCGTCGGGAACGAAGACTGCGGGCCTGGCGAGCAGTGCCGGGCGTTCGTATGCAACGGCGACGGCGGGCCGTGCGACGTCGGCAACGGCGACGCCGACTGCAACAACGGCGAGATCTGCGAGGCCAACACCTGCGTGCCCGCCGAGTGCGACGTCGATGGGGCGTGCGTGGCCGACCCCGCGGCCGAGCAGTGCGTGAACAACCGCTGCGAGCAGTGTGATCAGGCGGCCAACGGCAACGCCGACTGCGCCGCGGTCGCCGACGCCCCCATCTGCGACGCCAACGCCTGCCGGGGGTGCAACGAGGACAACGACTGCGCCGGCTTCGCCGGGGCCACCCGCTGCGATCCGAGCGGGTCGTGCGAAGAGTGCGTGCAGGACGCCCACTGCCAGCCGGGCCAGATCTGCGAGGCCAACGCGTGCGTCGCCGCCGAGTGCGCCAGCGACGAGGAGTGCGACGGCAACCCGGCCGGCGGGCAGTGCGTGACCAGCCGCTGCGAGCAGTGCGATGTCGTCGACGACGCCGGCTGCGCCATCGGCGAGAACTGCGTCGGCGCCGTCTGCCTCGACGCGTGCCTCGTCGGCGGCGACTGCGGGGCCAACGAGATCTGCGAGGCCGGAGGCTGCGTCGCCGAGCAGTGCGATCCGAACAACGGCGACCTCGACTGCGCGGGCAACGCGCCGGCCACGACCTGCGACGACGGGCGCTGCGTCGAGTGCACCGGCGACGGCGAGTGCGGGGCCGGCGAGATCTGCGAGGGCGGGGCCTGCGAAGCGCAGGCGTGCGACGTCGAGAACCTCGACGCCGACTGCCCCGCGGGCCAGGACTGCGTGGCCGGGCGCTGCGAGCAGTGCGACGTGGCCGACGTCAACGCCGGGTGCAACGCGGGCGACGGGGAGCAGCCGATCTGCGTGGCCAACGCGTGCGTGCAGTGCGCCGGCAACGGGGACTGCGCGGCGCCGACGCCGACCTGCGTCGAGGGGACCTGCGTCGACCTCGTCGACTTCTGCCGGCTGCAGTTCCCCGTCGACCTCGCCGGGGGCAGCGCGGCCTCGGCCGGCACCACGGTGACGGTCTACGGCCGCATCTACGAAGAGGGGCTGACCGACCAGACCCTCGGCCCGGACGACGACGGCAACGGCAACCCGGTGGTCGAGGTGGGCGTCGGGCCCGACGGCAGCGATCCGACGGGCAACCCCGGCTGGCGGTGGACCGCGATGGCGGCCAACGCGCTGTTCGACGCCCAGAGCGAAGGCGAGCCGAACAACGACGAGTACGAGGGCGCGATGCCCATCCCGCTGACCGGCGGCCCCTACGACTTCGCGGTGCGGGTGAGCCTCGACAACGGGGCGACCCACGTCTACTGCGACAGCGGCCAGGGCAGCGGCGACGGCTACGCGCCGGCCGACGCCGGCCAGCTCGAGATCGACACCACCGAGGTCTGCGACGACGGGGTCGACAACGACAGCGACGGGGACGCCGACTGCGCCGACGCCGACTGCGACGGGCAGATCGTCTGCCTGAACCGCCCGGCGGCGGGCGAGGTCATCATCAACGAGATCATGTACGACCCGTCGGCGGTGGACGACAGCGTCGGGGAGTACATCGAGCTGCTCAACGTGACCGGCGCCGCCATCGACCTCGACGGGCTGGTGCTGACCGACACCGCCGACACCCAGCCGCTGACCATCGCCGGGGGCACCTCCATCGCGGCCGGGGGCACCCTGGTCTTCGTGCGGGACGCCGACGCTCAGGTCAACGGCGGCATCGCCGGCGGCATCGCCTTCGGCTTCGCCCTGGCCAACGGCGGCGACACGATCACCCTCACCCTGCCCGGCGCCCCGGACGTGACCATCGACTCGGTGACCTACGAAGACGACGCCAACGGCTGGCCCGACGCCGCCGGCGCCTCGGTGCAGCTCGACTCGACCAACCCCGGGGCGGCCGACCGCAACGACCCGGCCAACTGGTGCCTGTCGGCGGTGGCCTACGGCGACGGGGATCTGGGCAGCCCGGGCGGCGCCAACGTGGTCTGCCAGTAGCCGGCGCGCCCGGCGGTGCTCAGTCCGGTGGCAGGATGGCCGATGGCCCGACCGACATCACCGTGCCCCCGTGGTCGACCACGTCGTGCTCGACCATGAACACATTGGCGTAGAGGTTGGCGATCCACTGCCGGCCGCGCTGGGTGGCCCGCAGGTAGCGCAGCCCGTCGGTGATGTAGGGGCTGACGACCTCCCAGAAGAAGCGGGGGTAGCCCCGGGCGAGGTCGTCGGGGCTGGCGTAGCCCAGCCTCATGTTCTGGCCGAGCTCCTCGAACTCGTAGAACAGCGCCGGCAGCTTGTTGATGTAGCGCGGATCGGCGAGCTGGCCGATGAGATCGGCCGCCCGGACCAGACCCGGATCGTCATCGGTCGCCTTGTGATCGCCGGTCTGGGGCACGGGGAACCGGGTCCGCTCGAGGTTGCGGCTGATCGTGTGCTCGTCGAGCACCGGGGTCGGCCCGAAGCGAGCCTTGACGAACAGCTTGCCCCGGTCGATGTGATACGGCGCCATCGAGGCGTCGGTGATCCCCACCCCCAGCCGGATGGTCTCGTCGCCCCGGCCGGTCGAGTAGCGCTCGCCGGTGTCGCCGGGGCAGATGCCGCGCACGTAGCCGATGTCGTGGCACAGCAGCGAGACCACGAAGTCGAGCCAGTTGCGGGGCGAGACCCCGCCCACCCGCAGGTGCTTGCCCCGGATGATGTCGAGGCCGACCAGGGTCACCATCACCGTGTGCTCGACGGTGTGGTACAGCGCGTCCCCGTTGCCGATGATCTCGAGCGCCATGTTGGTCGCCCATACCGCGATGTCGGGGTAGTCCGGGTTCAGGCGCCCGTAGGTGCGATCGTAGTTGGCCCGGATCTCGGTGATCAGGGCGTCCGCCTGGAGCTTGACCGGGTCGATCATCCCCTGCTCCGTCAGCCGTCGGGCTCGTCGAGCGCCGCGTCCCGCAGGACCTCGGCGGCGTGGTGCAACCGCCGGGCGAGCTGCTCGGCGATGAGATCCATCAACGCGAAGGCGAACGGGTTGCCGGCGTTGAACAACAGGTCGAACTCGGTCCGGGCGAGCACCGCGAGCACCGCCCCGTGCTCGCCGGCCACGCAGCCCGCCGAGCGCGGCCCGCCGTCGAGCAGCGCCATCTCGCCGAGCAGCTCGCCGATGCCCAGCGTCGCGAGCACCCCCGGCTTCTCGCCCTCGGCCGCCGGCATCACGATGCGCACGTCGCCGAAGGTCACGAAGCCGCAGTACAGCCCCGGCTCGCCCTGCCCGAAGATGGGCGCGCCGGGGTCGAACGAGCGCTCGTGCATCACCTGGGCCAGCACCCGCCGGTGGCGGTCGTCGAGCTCGGAGAACAGCGGCAGCAGCACCAGCGAGCGGTCGTTGATCGGCATCAGCCGGCCCTCCCGAAGAGCTGCCGCAGCCGGCTCCAGGCGGTGCGGGGGGCCACCTCGACCCCCCGCGCGGTGCGCTCGATCTCAGCCCGCTCCCGCCCCTGCCAGTGCTCCTGGATGCGCACGTTGGTGTCGCGCAGCCGATCGCAGAGGGTCAGGGCGATGTTGCGGATGACCTTGTACGCCCCCGGATCGCGGGCGGTGCGCAGGGTCGCGAAGCGGCCCCCGTCGATGACGAAGAGCGTCGTGTCGAGCAGCGCCCGGGCCCGCAGGCTGCGGGGCGACGGCATGACCAGGCACGCCTCGCCGACCACCGTGCCCTCGCCCAGCTTCGCGACCGTGCGCACGACGCCGTCGGGCAGCGGCAGCTCGACGGCGAGCTTGCCCCGGCGGACCACGAAGGCGTCGTCGCCGGCCTCGCCCTGCTCGAAGAGCAGCTCGCCCGGCCTGGCCCGACGCATCCGCATCGTCGACGCGATCGAGGTCAGCTCGTCGGCCGTCAGCCGGCGGAAGAGCGGCAGCTTCCGGAGGAAGGCGTAGTCTTCGTCGGTCATGGGCATCCCCCACCCTCGTCGACGCTTCGACGTTGGCACGGCGGCCCCCGAACTGCAACGACCGCGGGCCCCCGGCTCGGGGAATCGCGCAGTCCGCGGGCGGGACCCGAAGCGCCCGCCGCCGACGGCTCGCCGACGACCCCGTCAACGGCGAGCGGCCGCGGTCATCAGGGCCTCCATCCGCCGCACGATCTCGGCGTGCCAGCGGTCGACCTGCCCGTCGGGATCGTCGGCGTCGGGCGCCGGCGGCGCGATGGGCGCCCCCACCAGGTGGGTCAGCCGCACCGGGCGGGGCAGCAGGGTGGGGCCCAGGCCCCGGATGAGCGGCAGCGGCAGCTTGAACCGCTTGTAGAACCGCGCGGTCAGGCCGCTGGGGTACACCGTGAAGAGATCGTCGGCCGCCGGGCAGGCCACCAGCACGACCGGCGCCCCGGTCTCGATGGCCAGCCGCACGAAGCCCTTGCGCCGGGCCCAGCGCACGGTGTGCCGCTCCTCGGACGGGCGCAGCGCCTCGCGCATGCCCCCGGGCGCGACGACGACCAGGTGCCCGTCCCCGAGCAGCGCGTGCCCGTTGCCCGGGCTGGCCGGCGCGACCCCCGCCCGGCGGGCGAAGTCGGCGACCAGCGGGGTCTTGAAGATGAGGTCGTCGCCCAGCGAGGCCGGCCAGCGCCCGCTCGCGGCGTGCATCGCGTCGGCGAAGAGCACCCCGTCGTAGGTCGCGAGGCTGTGGTTGAGCACCAGGAGCCCCGCGCCGGTGCGGGGCACATGCTCCAGGCCGATGACCCGGTGGCGGTGATAGGCGCGCAGCGCCTGCACGAGCGGGCGGAAGCGCTCGACGAGCACCGGCGAGACCGGTGAGCGGGGGTTGTCGGGGCGGGGGTCGAGCATGCCCCACTCTACCAGCCGGGGCCGGCCCGTCGACCCTGCCGATCGCGGCCGCCCGGGTCGGCGCTACTCGGCGTCGAGCAGCTCCACGCAGCGCAGGTGCAGGTTGAGGCAGGCGTTCTCGAACGCCCGCTGGGCCGCGAGCACGTCGTCCGCCGCCCGAGCCGAGAGCCACTCCGAGCGCTGGCCCTCGTCCTGCTCCTCGAGCTCGACGTCGGCGTGGGCCCGCAGCACCTCCAGCCGCTCGGCCATCAAGAGCGCCACCGACTCCGCCGCCTCCCGCTCGGCCTCCCGCCGCTGGCCGACCCGGGCCTCCAGATCGGCCCGGCGGGCGAGCAGCGTGCGGATCTCGCCGTGCAGCGGCAGCAGATCACCGGGGCGCACCGTCACCCCGCTCGACGCGATCTCGACGTTGCGCAGCGCCGCCCGATAGTCCTCGTCGACCCGCTCCCGGGCCCGGACCGCGGTGAAGACCGCGTGCTCCATCTCGCGCAGCTTCGACTCGGCCGCCTTCAGCGAGCGGTCGAGGGTGTAGATCCGCTGCTCGAGGCTCTGCCGACGGGTGATGCGGGCCCGGGCCCGGGTGTCGGTGACGGCCCGCTGGCGCTCGGCGGACGCCACCGCCTCGTCCAACGCGGTGCGGGCCCCGCTGACCCAGGCCAGCGCGTCGCCGATCGCCTGGGGCGCGCTCTCGACCCGCCCGAACCACGCCCGGATCTGCCGCCGCAGGTGGTCGGAGAACCGGGCCCACTCGGGGGCCACCCCCACCGCCGGCATGGGCGGGAGCTGAGGCGCGGGGCTCGGCGACTCGGGCGGCGGGCCGCCGATCTCCATCAGGCACGCGTCGAGCGCGGTGAGCACCTCTTCGGCCCCGCCGGGGCGGTCGACCGCGTCCTTGGCCAGGCACGCCTGCACAAGCGCGCTCAGCCGGGCGGGTATGCCCCCGGCGTCGGGCAGCGGCGGCACCGGGCTGTTGACGTGCTTCGCCACCAGCCGCAGCGGCTCGTCGTCCTCGAAGGGCGGGCGGCCGGCGAGCAGGTGGAACAGCACCGCGCCCACCGCGTAGACGTCGGCCGCCGGGGTCGCCGTCTCGCCCCGGGCCAGCTCGGGGGGCAGGTACAGGGGCGTGCCCAGGGTGAACGGCCCGGTGGGGGCGTGCTCCCGCATCGGATCGTCCTCGCCGACCGCCAGCCGCCCGAGGTCGATGAGCTTGACGTGATCGGCGAAGTGCCCCGCGCTGCTGAGGTAGATGTTGCGCGGCTCGACCGCCCGGTGCACCGCGCCCCGCCGATGCAGCACCGCCAGCGCCTCGCACACCTGGCGCATGATGTGCACCGCCCGGGGGGGCGGCAGGCGGCCGACCTCGTCCAGCTCGATCTGGAGGTCGCGCCCCCGCAGCCGCTCCATGACCATCCAGCCCCGCCCGTCGGAGAGCCGGCCGGCGTCGAGCGCGGCGACGAGGTGGGGGTGGCGCAGGCCGCGGGCGACGTTCCACGCGGTCATCAGCCGCCCGGCCATGCGCTCGGCGTCGGGGGCCTCGGCGGCGGTGACCTTGAGGGCGACCCGGCGGCGGGTGGCCTCGTGCTGGGCCTCGTAGACGGTGGAGGTCTCCCCCCGGGCGAGCTTGCCGAGCAGCACATAGCCGCGCTGCAACAGCTCGCCGGAGACATTTGCAGGCGGACGCGGCACGGCGACTCCTGACGGGATCCGGTCGTGGTTCGGGGGCGCCTTCGAGATCTAACAGGATCCGACCCCGACGACCACCGTCAGCCGAGGGAGACGCAGGCGCCCCTCGATCCGCAGCCCCCGCATGCGATACACCGTTCCCCTCGACCGGCTGGAGTCGACCCGTGCTGACCGAGATCGAGACCGAACGCTACACCATCCGCGGCCGCTCGCTGGGCGGCATGTACACCGCGCTGCACGTGCCCGAGCTGGACGCGCTCTTCGACTGCGGGGCCGCCCTGCGCAGCGGGTGCGCCGCGCGCAACCTCTTCTTGTCCCACGCCCACGTCGACCACGTCGGCGCCCTGCCGACCCTGCTGGGCCTGCGGGGGCTGACCGGCGTCGAGCGCCCGCTGCGGGTCTTCGCCCCGGCCCCGGTCGCCGAAGAGCTCAACGGGGCCCTCGCCGGCTTCGGCCGATTGCACCGCTGGCCGCTGGAGGTCGAGGCCATCGGGCTGCGGGCGGGCGACGAGTACAAGGTGCGGGCCGACATGTGGGTCCGGGCGTTCCAGACCTTCCACCCGGTGCCGGCGCTGGGCTACCAGTTCTTCCGCCGGGTCGACAAGCTGCGCGAAGAGTTCAAGCACCTGCCGGGGCACGAGATCGGGCGGCTGCGGCGGGAGGGGGCCGACATCTTCGACACCGCCGAGCACCTCGAGCTGGCCTACGCCACCGATACGCTGCCCGAGGTGCTGCGCCACACGCCGTCGATCCAGCGCTCGCGGGTGGCGATCGTCGAGTGCACCTTCCTCGACGCGCGCAAGCCGCTCGACAAGGCCCGGGCCGGGTGCCACATCCACCTGCACGAGCTGCTCAAGTACGCCGACGGGTTCGAGAACGAGGCGCTGATCCTGATGCACTTCAGCCAGCTCTACCGCCCGGCCGAGGTGCACCGGCTGCTCGCCGAGCGGCTGCCCCCGGCGCTCGCCGCGCGCACCCACCCGCTGGCGCCGCCCGACGGCGACTGGTGGGATTGACGCCCGGATCACCCGGATCGCCCGTCAGCCGAGCCGGGGCCGGCGGGCGGCGTCGAGGCCCGAGCAGACGCCCGCCCGGGGGTCGCCCGGCGGCTCGACCCCGGTGCGGGTCTTGCGCCGGGGCCGCTCGATGCGCTGGATCAAGCGCCGGGTGAACGGCCCCTCGGCCTGGCGGCGGGGCACGAACTTGAGCCAGCCGGGGGCCACCTCGAGCGCCCCGCCGTGGCCCACATCGAGCCATTGCAGCGTGCGCCCGGTCACCGCGAGCGCGGCCAGCCGCCGGGGCAGGCCGTCCACCCGCAGCACGTCGTAGATGCGGTCGCAGCCCGCGAGATCGACGACGAGGCGCCCGGCGACGGCGCCCCGGATCTCGGCCGGCAGGCCGTAGAGCTGACTCAGCGCGGCGTCGGGCGCCGGCTCGTACGGGTCGGGCACCATGAAGAAGACGCGGTCGGGCCAGCGCTCCTCCAGCCACTCCCAGCGGTGCCAGCGGCCCTGATCGTCTTCGTGGAGCCCGAAGCGCCCCAACCGGTCACCGAGGTCGGTGCGCAGGGCGGCCGACCGCGGCCGATCGGGGATGCCCGGGTTGACGAGTTGCACGGGGGGCTTCATCGGTCCGCTTCTCCTGTCTCATGGAGTGCCCCGGCCATCGCGCCGTGGCGTGCCCCCAGTATCGGACCCGACCGGGTCGAACTCGATTACACCGGGCTATCAGAGTGTGAACGGCGCGTTCAGCGATCGATGCGGGTGACCACGACGTCGCGCACCCCCAGCCGCAGCGCGGTGCCCGGGGACTGCCGCCGGTGGATGATGTCGACGAAGTCGGTGAAGCCGGTCTTGGCGAGCTGATCCCGCGAGCGGTGCACCAGCACGTTGAGGTAGCCCGAGTCGCCCAGCCCCAGGCCGAGCTGGCGCACGAGGGTGCCCGTCTCGACCCAGCCCTCGTCCTCGGGCCCCCGCCCCTTCGCCCGATCGGCGAGGCGGGCCTCGGCCAGCAGCCACCACAGTTCGTGGTGCCGGCGGGGGGGCAGCGAGATGCGGTGCTCGCCGCGCACGAACGTGGGCGCGATGCTCTCCATGCGCCGGGGCACCGCGAGGTGCAGCGCGTGATCGGCCACGAAGCCGACCGAGCGGGCCGTGCGCAGATCGGCCTCCCCCGGCAGCGAGATCTGCCAGGTGCGCCCGCCGGCCTCCACCGTGTCGCCGTAGCCGATGGGCTGCCCGTCGGGGGCCTCCATCCTGGACCACGGGCGCACCTGCCACCCGGCCCCCTCCCGGATGACGACCACCTCGGGGCTCTTCTCGTCGGGCAGCAACAGCAAGTCGTTGGTCGCCACCCGCAGCTCGCCGCCCGAGGTCGCCGCGGCCGAGGGCGGCTCGTCCTCCCGGACCACCCACTGCGAGCTGCCGAACGCCACCTTCACCCCCCGATGCAGCGGCAGCGACTCCCCCCGGGGGACCCGGGTCCCGTCGACCGCGGTGCCGTTGGCGCTGCCCAGATCCTGGATGTGCCACGCCCGGGCCCGGCGGCTCCAGAAGAGCGCCGCGTGCACCGACGAGACCTCACGATCGCTCGCCGCGCTGCCGTCGACGTTCAAGCCGCCCACCATGCGCCGCCCGACGAACGTATTGCACGCCCACTCCAAGACCCGGGACGGGTCGTCCGCGCTCACCATGACCGGCATCGATCTCCCCTCCGTATGCCGCTGCGCGCGCCATCGCGCGCGATCAACCGTCGCCCGAACCGGGCCACGAACGCACCAGGCGCAGGCCGGTGCCCACCGAGCGGCTCACCGCCGCCAGGGCGAACCGGGTCGCGCCCGAGACGAGCTGTTCGGGGGTCGAGAACGATCCCCCCCGCACCATGCGCAGCCCGCCCCCGGCCGCGCCGGCCACCGCCCGGGCGAGGTCGAGCACCCCCCCGGGCGTCGGCGCCGGATCGGACCAGCCCTCGAGGCACCACGTCAGCATGTTGCCCACCAGCCAGCGGATGCCGTGCACCGACACGTCCTGCGTCTGCGAGGCGACCGGCGCCGGCTGATACTGGCCCGCCGTCGACCGCCCGATGCGGGTCCAGCGCGGCTCGAGGTGCGAGCCCCAGGGCAGCCGCCGCTGGTCGCCGCAGCGGGCCGCCTTCTCGAACTCCCACTCCGAGGGCAGGCGCCACGGCCGACCGTCCCGCGCCGCCCGCCAGCGCACGTAGGCCAGCGCGTCGTCCCGGGTGATGGCCCCGACCGGCCAGCCGAGCGCCGCCGACACATCCGACGGGGGGTTGCCGTCCCGCCCGGACGACGGCACCAGCCGGTGGCGCCCGTCGACCCGGACATAGCCCGGCAGCGACGGCGGCCTGCTGGACGGGGTCAGCGCGCCGCCCGGCACCCGGACCGCCGCCTCGTCTCCCCGGCCGGCGGCGACGAGATCGTCGAGGAAGGCGATCCACTGCCGGTGGGTGACCGGCTCGGTCCGCATCACGAAGCCATCGACCCAGATCCAGCGCCCGGGCCACAGCGCGTCGCACGCGTGGCGCTCGCCGCCGACCCAGCACCAGCCGGGCGGCACATAGGCCTCGTCGGCGCCGAGCGCGTCGAGCGGGGGCAGCGGGATGACATGGGGGCTCTCTTCGCCCGGGCGAGCCGTCGTCCAGGCCTGACCCCGGTGGGTGCGCAGCGGATAGAGCACCGGGTGGTGCCCCGGCGCGCTCAGCCGCAGAACCAACCGCCCGAACGGCGCCTCGACCCCATCGAGCGCCCCCCGGCCGAGGGCCTTGAACGGCCCGGTCGTCAGCCGGCGGTGCACCTCGCGCTGGGACGCGACCTCGATGAGCGCCTCGGGGTGGGTGCGCAGGCTCAGGCGGGCCGACCCCGCCACCAGCCACCGGGCCCGGCGCACCGTACGCCGGATGGCCGGCTCGACCGCGTCGATGGTGCGCTCGTCGAAGCGCCTCAAGTCGGTGCGCAGCGCCTCCAGGCTCAGCCGGGCCAGGCGATCGTCCCCCCGGGACTCGGCGTCGAGGAGCTGGGCGCACTGCCACTCGATGAGCGCCGCCCGGCCCTCGGGCATGCCCGGATCGAGCGCGAGCACGTCGCGCAGCTTCTGCACCCACTGCGCCTCGCGCAGGTTGGCCTCGGCCTCGCGATCGGCCGCCCGCCCCTCCAGATCCCAGGCCGCGTGCTGCTCGGCCGGCCCCAGATCCTCCTCGGCGCGCAGCCGGCGGGACGCCTCGTCCTGCAGCCGGCCGGCCTCGCCCCGCAGCCCCTCGGCCCGGTGCCGCAGCGGCGCCGCCAACCGCAGCAGCCGCACCGCCTGCGCCCGCCGCAGGGCCAGCGCGAAGGCGGCCCCGTCGGGGTAGCGCTCGGCGGGATCGACCGCCATCGCCCGGCTGCACACCGCGCAGAACTCGATCAGATCGGGATCGGCCCGCCCGTCGGGCGGATCGGGGCGCTCGCCGCGGGCCAGACAGGCCACCACCTCGGCCCGGGGGCGCGCGCCGAAGGGCCGGTCGCCGGTCAATATCCGGTACAGGATCGCGCCCAGCGCGTAGACATCGGCCTGGGGGCGCACCCCGTCCCGCCGGCCCGCCGCCCGCTCGGGGGCGAGGTAGGCCGGCACGCCGTGCACCGGGACCGCCTGCCCGGCCGCCCCCGATCCATTCGGCGCCCCCTCCCCGTCCGGCCCGTCCTCCACCGACCGGCTCAGCCCCCAGTCGATCAGGCGCGGCGTCCAGCGGCGGTCGGCGTCCTCGTCGTGCCACACCCCGGGGGTGCGGGCGACCGGCCGCCCGGCGCGCACCTCGACCATGATGTTGTCCGGCTTGAGATCGAGGTGCACCAGCCCCTGCCCGTGGGCCGCGCCGATGCCCAGCGCCGCCTCGTAGAGCACGCGCACCAGCGTCAGCGGCTCGGTCGCCTCCACCGCGGGGGCGGCCTCGGGCGGCGGATCGGTCGCGTCCGCCGGGCGCAGGGTGAACTCATCGGAGGGGGTGAGCGCGTGGGCCGCGTCGATCCAGGCCGACAGCGGCGCGCCGTCGACCCACTCCATGGCGACCCAGACCCCGCCGGCCCAGCGCCCGCGGGAGAAGACCCGGACCAGGCACGGGTGACGGAAGAGGTGATCGGCCGGCGGGCGGTCGAACAGCGCCTCGGCCGGCGTGTGGCGGGCGGTCTCGATGACCTTGACCGCCGCCCGGCAGCGCAGCTCGCGATCGAAGGCGCGATAGACGACGCCCGAGCCACCGCGGGCCACCGGCTCGATCAGATCGAACCGCTGCGCGAGCTGACGGGGCACCTCGACGGGCCCCCCGTCGGTGGGGAGGGTGAAGTCGTCGTCGCCGTCATCGGCCATTCAGTCTCCGGAGGCGGCCGGTCGCGCGTCGACCGCCGGGTGCGGGGGGCTCGGGCTTCAGGGCGCCATCTGCTCGAAGCGGGTCGTGCGGGCCTGGAACCAGCCCCCGTCCGCGCTCGGCCCCGACCCCTCGGCGGACAGGATCGCCCGGATGAACGGGTCGACCGCCTTCCGCCGCAGCGCCTCCATCTCGTAGAAGACGGACGACCGGGCGACGTGCCACCAGTCCATCGTCAGCGAGCCGCCGTCGACCGAGCACCGCAGCCCGCGCTTGTCGTCGCTCAGGGCCTCGGCCGCCTCGGTGACCGCCGACCACTTCGTCAGCCGGCTGGCGCGGCCCCGATAGACCACCGACCGCTGCGACGCGTCGGGGAACGGCTGCCCCTCCACCGTGGGCAGGTCGTAGACCCGGATCTCGAGGACGCTCAGCTCGCCGAGGTTCTTGGGATCTTCGAAGACGACGATCTGCTCCTCGTCCGGGCCGACCTCGAAGAGGTGCTGCCCGACCTTCGCCCGCCGGGTGCCCGACTTCACCCACCGATCACCGGTCGCGACCATCAGCGCCACCGCCGGCCCGATCGGCTCGGGCCGACCCCCGGGGTCTTCCTTGGGGATCTCGAGCCGCGCCCGGCCCGCCCGCTGCTCGCGGGCGTGCATCGACAGGATGATGTCGGGGTGCGTCTGGAGCGTGCGACCGGGCGAGACAGCGCTGAAGAAGTCTTTCATCGGGCCTCCTTGATGGCGACGCCATCCTGCCGACCCGGGCGGGGGTTCGTCTATGACACGGCTATATCACGCGCCCTCTCGCGTCACGGGCTCGAGTGGGCGCCGAGCGGGGTTGTATCACTGCGGCGGTCTTCCGGAAGTCCGGGGACGACACAGCGGCCGACGCCCCCCAGAGCGCCCGCCTTCCCCCCGCCCGGCCCTTGGGGCATGATGCCCGGGGGGGATGCCCATGGTGGACGACGACGATCCGGACGCCGCCGACCGCACGTTCGGATCGGCGCTCGACCTCGACCTGATGGACACCCCCCGGCCCGCCAGCGACAGCCTGCGCCGCTCCATCTCCTCCACCGACCGGGCCCGCCTCGACGAGATCGACCGCATCGTCGGGGCCCGCAAGCTGCCCATCGAGACCCTCGGCGCCCGGCTCGACCCCGACGACGACTTCCCCGGAGTGGTGCCCGACGAGGTGCCCGACTACCAGATCGCCCAGCGGCTCGGGCGGGGCGGCATGGGCGACGTCTTCGAAGTCCGCCAGACCTCGCTCGACCGCACCGTCGCGCTCAAGGTCTACCGCCGGGGCGAGGGCACCGACGACCCGAACGGCGAGATGCGCCAGTTCGCCCGCGAGGCCGTGCTCACCGCCCGGCTCGAGCACCCCAACGTCGTGCCGGTGCACGCGCTGTCCAAAGATCCCGACGGCAACCTCTTCTTCACGATGAAGAAGATCGAGGGCGTGCCCTGGCGCACCCTGCTGCACCCCGACGCCGTCAGCGACCCCGAGGCCCACGCCGAAGCCGAGGCCCGGGCCGGGCTGATGAGCTGGCGGGACCACGTCGGCATCCTGCTCAAGGTGATGGACGCCGTCGCCTTCGCCCACAGCCGGGGCATCCTGCACCGGGACCTCAAGCCGGCCAACGTCATGATCGGGGACTACGGCGAGGTCTACCTGATGGACTGGGGGCTGGCGACGCCGTTCGGGCCCGACGCCGGCCTCGAAGACCACGCGCAGGGCGCCGACCTCAAGCTCGCCGGGACCCCGCGCTACATGGCGCCCGAGATGGTGCGCGGCGAGCTGAGCCGGCTGAGCGAGGCGACCGACGTCTACCTGCTCGGCGGCGTGCTCTTCGAAATCGCGACCGGGCGCATGCCCCGCCACGGCCGCGACCTGCGGGCCTCGCTGATGATGGCGCTCTCCGGGCGCCCCGAAGACCCGGCCGAGGCCCCCCACCCGGTGCACCTCACCCCCGCGCTGCGGGCGATCATCATGAAGGCGATGGCCCCCGACATGGCCCAGCGCCACCCGTCGGTCACCGCGCTGCGGGCCGAGGTGCAGGACTACCTGGCCCACGCCGACGCGCTGACCGTGATCGACGGCGCCCTGGCCGAGCTGGGCACCCTCCAGCTCGACCTGCGCCCCGACGACGCGCCCGTCGCCCCGCAGCCCCCGGCGCAGGTGGCCGCCCTCTACGCCCGGCTGGCCGACATCATCGCCCGGCTGCGCCAGGGGCTCGAGACGCTGCCCGATCAGGGCGAGGCCAAGGCCGGCCTGGTCGACGCGGGCATCCTCGCCGCCGAGCTGGCCATCGCCGAGGGCGATCTGGCGCTGGCCGAGGTCCGCATCCGGGAGATCGACCAGGCGGCCCGGCTGGACGCGGATCCGCAGTTCCGGGCCCTGGCCCACGACGCCGCCCGCCACCTGCGGGTGATCGTCGCCGAGACCCGCCGCCGGCGGGCCGATCTGGCCCGCCGGGCGCGGCGCCTGCGGTGGGCCGCCATCGGGCTGGGCCTCGTCGCGCTGGTGGGGGTCGCCTTCGGGGCGCTCATGCTCGACGCCCGGCGGGGCGACGCCGATCGCAGCCGGGCCCGCATGTTCCAGGCCGCGGTGCAGGGGCGGGCCGACATGATCGGGCAGTTCATCGGCGACGTGGAGCGCATCGCCGAGCTGTACCGCCAACGGGCCGTCGAGCTGATGGACGCGCCCCCCCCGCCGCCCGCGCCGACCCCCGCCGGCCGCCCCGGCTTCTACCTCGACGCCGACTTCGCCGACCCGGCGACCGCGCCCCCCGATCTGGCCCCGCTGGACGGCTACGACCAGCCGATGTCGCTGCGCCACCCGACCATCGTGCGCGCCCCGTGGGTCCTCGGCGAGCGGATCGCCGCCGCCGACCGCGACGCCGCCCGGCTGGCCCACCTCGGCGGCCTCTTCGGCAAGGTGCACCGGGCCTGGGGCCGCGATCTCAAGTGGTCGCTGGCCGGCACCCGCAGCGGCCTGCTGGTGGGCTTCCCCGGCTCGGGGCGCTACGCGGACAAGCCCGATTACGACCCCGTCCAGCGGCCGTGGTACACCGCCGCGATCGACGCCATCGACGACGCGCCCATCTGGGGCGAGCCCTACGTCGACGCCAGCACCGGCCAGATCCTGATCAGCTGCATCGCCCGCATCCGAGCCGGCGACCCCCCCGAGACCGTCGGCGTGGTCGGGGTCGAGGTGACCTTGGAGACGGTGCAGCGCATCCTGCTCGACTTCACCCGCCGCGCGGGCAGCGACATCCGGGCGCTGCTCGTGCGCCCGTTCGCCGTCCGGAGCGGCGGCGACGTGCGCCGCGAGATGCGGGTGGTCATCGACACCCGGGCCCGCACCGAGGGCGACGACTGGCAGAAGACGGTGGGCATGCCGCTGATCGGAGAGGTGGACCCCGACCTGGGGGCCTACGTCGCCAGCCTCGGCGCCGACCCCGACCGGCCGCCGATGACGCTCGGCCCGCGGGTCGTGACCCACGCCCGGCTCGACGCCCACGACTGGCTGCTGGTGGTCACCGCGCTGGTCGGGCCCTGACGGCGGCGGTCATCGGGGGTCGGCGTGGGATGCGGGCGCCCGAAGGGAGCGAGCGGTGGCCGGAGGCCGCCGGGTTCACCAGGAGCGCGCGGGCCGCGGCTGACGCTCCCGCGCCTCGCTGACGTTGAGCGGGCGCCCGTCCAGCTCCTTGCCGTTCATCGCCTCGATGGCGTTCAGCGCGTCGTCGCGGTTGACGAAGGTCGCGAACGCGAACCCCCGGCTGCGCCCGGTCTCGCGATCGGTGATCAGGCGCATCTGCTCGATCTCGCCGAACTGTTCGAAGTGTTCGAGGAGCGTGGTCTCGTCGGTGGACCAGGCCAGGTTGCCGATGAAGATCTTCATGGGTCTGTCTCACAGGCTGTGACGTCTGCCCCGAGCATGAGCGGGCTTCACGGACTCTGTCAACGGGTCCGCGGCGACCCGCGGGGCACACCGGGGTCTCCGAGCGTTCGACCTCACCGCAGAGCGCGGGGTGACCCCACTCTCGAGCGTTCGACCTCACCGCAGAGCGCGGGGTGACCCCACTCTCGAGCGTTCGACCTCGCCGCAGAACGCGGGGTGACCCCACTCCCGAGCGTTCGACCTCACCGCAGAACGCGGGGTGACCCCCTCCGATCGGCACTGACCTCGCCGCAGAACGCGGGGTGACCCCACTCTCGAGCGTGCGACCTCACCGCAAAACGCGGGGTGACCCCATCGTCGAGAGGTCGACCTCGCCGCAGAACGCGGGGTGACCTCCTCCGATCGGCACCGACCTCGCCGGAGAACGCGGGGTGACCTCCTCGTCGAGAGGTCGAACTCGCCGGAGAACGCGGGGTGACCTCCTCGTCGAGAGGTCGAACTCGCTGGAGAACGCGGGGTGACCCCATCGTC
>JAUHYW010000160.1 GCA_030426085.1 bacterium
TGTCGTCGTCCGCGTCGGGGTCGCAGGCGTCGCCGACGGTGTCCCGGTCGTAGTCCCGCTGCTCGGGGTCGAAGAGGTCGGGGCAGGTGTCGTTGATCGAGGCCACGCCGTCGCCGTCGGGGTCGTCGTTGCACAGCGGGTTGTCGAGGTCGGTGCAGTCGTCGTAGACCCCGCGGGGATCGACCGAATCCGGGTGTGGGGCCTCGAAGCGGCCGTCGCCGTCGACGTCGGGTTCGACGTAGCAGGCCGGCGAGCAGCCGTCTCCGGGTAGATGGTTGTCGTCGTGGCAGCGGCCGCCGCCGGGGGGTGGCTCGGGGCCGATGCCGCAGCCGGTGGGGCGGCCGTCGATGATCCGGTAGCGGAAGACGCCCGGCTCGCGGACGTTGGACAGGCGGCAGAGCAGGGTGACGTCGTCGGTGAGCGAGCCGGGCCACATCCACCCGGGGCCGTCGGGGCCCTCGCCGCCGTCGAAGCCCATCGCCGAGCCCTCTTCGCGCAATGCGCCGCGGGCCCACTCGCAGCGGTGGTAGCGGAACTCGACTTCGTAGTCGTCGGGGTCGGGGCCGGTGATGATCGTCTGCCAGGTGTTGAGCAGCGGCGGCGGCAGGCCCTCACGCGGACGACGATCGGTGACCTGATACCACGTCGCCACGAAGCGACCCGGGCTCCCGTCGTCGCCCGGCGGGATCTGGCCGATCCAGGTCGGCGGCGGGGGATCGCGCTGGCCGAGCTCGTATTGAGTGAGCTCCGAGCTGTGCTGGAGGGGCACGATGCGCCGCGTCCCGATGCCGCAGACGCTGAGCGGGCCCGGGATCGGCGTCCCGAGGCGGTCGTCGTACCAGAAGAACGAGATGCTGCCCGTCCAGTTGACCCGCACCTCGTCGTCCAGCTCGCCGTAGAACCGGACGCCCTCGGGCAGCGCCGGCGCCAGCGAGACGAGGTGATCGTCGTCGTGTGGCTCACCGACGCCGAAGGGCCCGCCCATCCCGTCGACGAGCGGCGCGCCGCGCTGGCCGAAGGCCGGGCCGACCGTCGAGAGCACGACCGTGATGAAGATGGCGGCGCGCATCAGCCGGGCTCCACGAGCGGTCGGATGACCGTAGCCGGGCGCTCGAGGGGCGGGCAAGCGCCCTCGATGCAGAGCTGGTAGATGTCGAAGACGCCGTCCCCGTCGGCGTCGGCGTCGCACATGTCGCCGACCCCGTCGCCGTCCCGATCCGCCTGGACCCGCTCGGGTGTGTAGGGGCAGCGATCGACGAGATCGCCGAACCCGTCGCCGTCGGCGTCCGACTGCTGGCGACAATCGCCGCGGCAGGGGCTCCACGGCCGCAGGTCGCAGACATCCCCCAGCCCGTCCTTGTCCCGATCCCGGCCGAACGGGTCGGGGGCCCAGGGGCAGGGGTCGACCGCTCGCCACCCCCAGCGACCGGCCGCCCGATCATCGCCGTCGGGGTCGTGATCGCAGACGTCGCCGATCCCGTCGCGGTCGAGGTCGAGGTTGTGCGCGTCGAAGACGGCGGGGCATCGGTCGAGGGCGTCGGGCCACCCGTCGTCGTCGTCGTCGGGGTCGCAGGCGTCGCCGCGCCCGTCCCCGTCGAGGTCGGCCTGAAGGCCGTTGGGGACCCGCGGGCAGTTGTCCTCCCCGTCGCGGACGGTGTCCCCATCGGTGTCGTCCTCGCAAGCATCCCCCCGATCATCGCCGTCGAGGTCTTCCTGCCGCGGGTTGAAGTCGTCCTCGCAGTTGTCGACGCTGCGCCGCCCGTCGAGGTCGAGATCACCGACGATCCCGCCCTCGGCGCCCAGCTCGATGATCCAGACCCCCGGCTCGCCGTCGCTCGACCCCTCCAGCAGCCACTTCGCCCGGCCGCGCAGCGGGCCCTCGGGCCCGTCGGGCAGCAGCTCCAGCGTCGTCCCCGCCCCCCGAACCGCCCGGACCGCCAGCCCCGCCCGGGGCTCCACGTCCGGCGTCTCCACCGGCAGCGCCTCGTAGCGCAGCTCGATCTCGCGCACGGCCCCCGCCCCGTCGAGCACCAGCTCGGCGCTGAACGTCGCCCCCTCGGCGCCCGGCGGGCAGCCGGCCGGCGGGACATCGATCCAGGCGAATCGGACCCCACCGGGGGTGTCCGTCCGCCGCACCTCGCCCCGGACCGCGCCGTCTGGGCAGGCGCCGGCCTCGAGCGGGGCCCAGAGAGGCGCGATCACCGACCCCATCGCCAGCTCGGCCAGCGGCCGGGGCGCGGCGACATCGACCGCGCCGCCGAGCGTGATGAGCCCGCCGCGGTACAGGGTCAGGTCGAGCACCGGCCGCCCGGCGATGGAGATCGCGTCGGGCAGGTGCCCGTCGAGCTCGACCGCCACCGTCCAGGGCCCGTCGCCGCCGAGCGGGGCGCCGTCGCGGGGCACCTCGGCGGCGTGCGCGACGGAGGATGCGAAGAGCAGGGCGAAGAGCAGGCGGGGGTGACGCATAGGGGTCTCTCGGGTTCGGGTTCTGTCGATTGTGTATGCCACACAGTCATACTGGAATGGCCCATGGGATTCATGATGGAGCGTATCAATGAACGCTGGGTGAGGGAAGCATCCTCCCGGCGGCTCGGATGTCGAACGCAGCATCGCAAACCTGCGCGATCATGGGATATCGAATGGAGTAGCCTGCCGAGCGGATACGGCCATCTCGGTGATCGCATGCGGCGCGGTGGCAGCCAGCCATGAGTTCGGCGCTCGGGACGACCCCGGCCGCGACGCGCTGGTCCGACGGTGCGTGGCCGATCCGTTTGGCCGCACCGGCGATGATTCGAAGGGGCGCCTCTTGACACCGCCCTCCCGCCGCGGGCCTACCCCCGCGTGAGATTCCTATGGGCAGGTAAGCCCGTAAGCGAAACAGGCCCCTCCCTCAACTTGGGTTACTGGTGTGGTCACGACACCTACACCTGGCCCGAGAAGAAGGAGGTGGCCCATGAGAATCAGAACACTTCGGAGCCCGTGCATCCAGCCCGATCGAATCGTCATCGGCGTCGATATCGCCAAGCACAGCTGCGTGGCGGTCGCGCAGACCGGCGAGGGCGGCGTGACGAAGCCGTGCACGTTCAAGACGAACTGGAGCGGATTCGAAGGACTGCTGGCGTTTGGCCGACGGGCGAAGGCGACGGCTGGAGCGAAGGACTTCGTCGTCGCGTTGGAGCCGACGGGGCACTACGGCGCGCCGCTGGTCGCGTGGCTACAGGACCACGGCATCGAGGTCATGCAGGTCGAGGCGCTGCACACCAACCGATTCAAGGAGCTGATCGACGGCACCCGGCGCAAGACCGACGCCAAGGACGCGGCGATCATCGCCACGCTGTGCCGACAGGGCACTTGCCGACCGTACCGCCTGC
>JAUHYW010000030.1 GCA_030426085.1 bacterium
CAACACCGGCAACTTCGGCAGCGGCGGCGGCGGCGTCGGCTGGGGCGTCGGCGACGCGCCGGCCAACGCCACCGGCGGCGGGCGGCGGGAGAACGGCCGCGGCGGCTTCGGCGGCGGCGGCGCGGGCCTCGGATCGGGCGGCGGCGGCGGAGGCTACGCCGGCGGCGGCGGCGGCAACGCGGCCCAGGGCGGCGGCGGCGGCAGCTCCTACGCCGCCCCCGACCGTCTCGTCGGCGAGCTGACCCGCAACGAGGCCGCGGCCAACGACGGCAACGGGTTCGTACACATCGGCGAGTGATCGCCCCGCCCCGGCGCGTGCCGCCTCGGGCGCCTGGCGCCTCGATCGCCTCGATTGGCACCGCGATCAGCGTGGGCGGGAGTCACGCCCGGGCGACGATGTACGCCACGCGCATATCGCCAGCGCGGCAGAATCCGATCTTCTGCTGCCAGCGGCTGCGCAGGTGGTCGAAATCCGCCTGGCGCCAGCGACTCAGGAAGTCGGCCTCGCCCGCCTCCAGGCGCGCCAGCTCATCGGCCATGGCGTCGCTGAACCACTCGGTGTAGTCGACCACGTCGAGCACCTCGAAGCCCGCGCGCTCGACCAGCTCGCGAAACCCGTCCACCGTCGGCAGTTCGAAGCCGCACGCGTCACAGTACGCGCGGAACCCCGACGAGAGCGGCCCGGGGTCGCGGCAGTAGTCGGCCAGGACGCTGCGGCGACCGGGCTCGAGATGCGGGCGTACGCGCTCGAGACACGCCTGCTTGTCGGCCACGTAGAGCAGGGACTGGCACGTCCACAGGGCGTGATGGCGCCGCTCGAGCTCGACGGTCCGGAAGTCGGCGTGCACGAAGTCGAGGCCGCCGAGGCCATGGAGCGCGGCCGTCTCGCGCGCCATCGTGATGCAATCCGCGGCGCCGTCCACGCCGGTGCCGTGCACCTGATAGTGTCTCGCCAGGTAGCGCAGGGTGCCGCCGGTGCCGCAGCCGAGATCGAGCACCCGGTCACCGGGCTGGAGCTCGAGGTGCGGGATGGTCATGGCCAGGAAGCGCTCACCGCCCGAGGATTGGAAGCCCGGACCGTACATCTCCTCGGACAGGAGCAGGCGCGTGCGCTCGTAGCGGTCCGCGAGATCCGCGGCCGCCCGCGCCTCCGGGTCGGGTATGGGTCCCGCGCGCTCGACCCAGTAGCGCTCCATGGTGCGCTTGACCCGGTCGCCGGGGCGCGCTTGGTGGGCGGGCACCGCGTCTGGATGATCGACGAATCCGGTGCGACCGTGCAGCATCTGGCAGTCGCGCGCGATCAGCACCTGGCCGGGCCGCAGGGTGAAGCGGATCTGCCACACGCTCTCTTGCAGGAGCGCGTCCAGGACGTCGAACGCGTACACCTGGGCCCGGCTGAGCGCCTCTCCGGTCCGGGCGTGGGCCGCCTCCAGATACGGGCGCAGATAACGGAATCGGCACTCGCCGCGCGGGTCGTAGCTGATCACCGGCGCGCGGTAGACGTCGTCCTTGATGCCGCGGTAGTCCCAGGAGACATCCTCGCGCAGGGTGGCCAGCACCTCCGGGTGGTGGGCCTCAAGGTGGTCGTGTAGCCGACGGGCGTCGACCAGGATGGTCTCGCCGCCCACCGGCGCGCTGGTGATGCACCCGAACACCAGATAGTCCCAGATCGCTGGCTGGTTGACGTTGTCCGTGTGGATCGAGCCACCCTCGTGGGTCTGGTGATAACGCGCGCCGTCGGCCATGGTCCGCTCGGGGTCGCGATCCCACACGCTGATGGCCAGCGCGCCCGCGGCGTCCTGGGGCAGGACGGTGCCGAACAGGTGCGCGAGCACGGCGACCCCGGCGCGACGCCACGCCAGCGGGTCGGCGCCCTCGGCTGGCGGCAGATCGACGACCACGAAGCGACGACCGCGCTCGACCTCCTGGCGGCAACTTTCGACGAGCGCGCGGAGCTGCGGCAGCGGACGCTCGGCGCAGTCCCGGGTGAGCGCCTCGGGGCTGGCGGCGGCGCGCACGAGCGCCCGGAGTTCGTGCGCGGCGGGGCCGGACACGGACACCTGCCATGGTGCCGACGTGGCCGCCGACTCGGCGCCGGGGTTCGAGGGTGTGGCCATGCCGCCACTATAGCGACCGTGGGTGCAAAGGCCCAGATCAGGTGCAGGCACCTCGGTCAGCCCCGAACCAGGTGCCTGCCCCGAACCAGGTGCCCGAACCAGGTGCCCGAACCAGGTGCCTGGCACCCCCGATCCGGCCCCCCGATCCGGCCCCCCGATCGATCAGGGCCTGACCGGCGGATCACGCCTGCTCGTCATCGGCCGCGCTGAGCGCGCCGGCCGGGCCCTCCGCGGCGAGGGCCAGCCCCCCGCTGGCGTCGGGGCGGCCGACGAGCATCTCCAGCCGGTCCCGCTGCGCGCGGGCGAAGCCGCCGAGCGGACCCGACACCCCGCCCCAGCGCCCCAGCCGCCGCAGATCTTCCACCGCGCCGACGTGGCCCAGGTGGTCGAGGGCGGCCCGGATCGCGCCGACGTGGCGGTCGCCGAGGGCCTCGAAGCGGCGCCGCAGATCGTCCCGGTCGAGCAGGGCCCGGGCCGCGGGGATGGCGGCGTCGGGGACCCGCAGCGCGCGCTCGATCCCCCGGGCGGCGACCTCGGGCTCGGGGTGGTTCGCCAGCCGCAGCCAGTGATCGAGCCCGGCGTCGGGCAGATCGAGGCCCGCCAGCCAGATGGACAGCTCGGGGTCGGCGCACCACCGCTCGAGCAGGTCCGGGGCGGGCGCCGCCATCCAGCGGGCGCGCATCAGATCACCCCGGGCGGCGTACGGCAGGCCGTCGGGGGCGGCGATGAGGGCGTCCATCCGCGCCACGTCGCCCTCGGCCATCGCCGCCGCGGCTCGGGCCGGCGCCGGGCCGTGATCGGCCAGCCACGCGACCAGCCGATCCCGGGTGTCGGGGTCGACGTCCGCCAGTTGTTCGAGGGCCTCCCGGGCGCGGGTCCAGCGGACCGTCTCGGCGCCGGCCATCGCCGCCAGCCACGCGCTGCGCGGGTCGGGGCGGGCGTCGAGGAAGGCGACGACGCGCAGGATGGCCTCGAGCCGCACCCGGATCGGCCGCTGCCCGCGCCCGCCGTCGGGGTCGCCCACCAGCGTCGCGCCGGATCGCGGGTCGTGGGCGCCGCCGGGCTCCAGGTGGATCGCGTCCCAGATCCGGGCCCGCCACAGCGCATCCATGGCCTCGCGCTGGGCGGCGTCGGCGGGGTCGAACGGCGTCGGCGCGGGGCGGGTCTGCCCCAGCGGGACCCGCAGCGCATACGGCCGGCCGTCATCGCCGGGCCTGACCTGGAGGTCGAACGTCAGGCCGGGCGCGTAGCGGCGGATGGCCCGCTTCATGCGGGCCGACGCGCTGAAGGTGCCCCAGATCAGGAGCGGTCCGAGCGCCGCGGCGACCAGCCCGCCGCTCCAGGCGTATCGCCCGGCGATGAACAGGCCCAGCGCGGCCATGAGCGCCAGCCCCCCGCCGACGCCGAGCACCAGGCAGCCGAGCATGCCCGCCCCCGCCCGGGCGGTGGAGACAGCCGGCGACGGGATACGGCGGATCGGGTCGTCGGTCTCCATGCCCGGCAGGCCGACCGGGAAGTCGAAGGCGGCGTGATGCATCGGGCCACGGTACCAGAGCCGGGGGGTGGTGGCGCCCGCGGATGCGCCGGGTTGACATGTCGGCGCGGGCGCCCCGATAGAATGCGGGCGCCCGCACCTCTGGAGGACCGCCCATGACCCCCCGCTCGTTCGCCGCGCTCCTGGCGGCCTGCGCCCTCGGCCTGACCGCCTGCGACCGCCCGCGCGAGGCGCCCCCGCCGGCCACCCCCGCGCCGGCCGCGCCGACCCCTGCGCCGGCCCCGCCCCCGGCCCCGAGCGCCTGCGCGCCGATCGAAGCCCTGGCCGCGATGGATCCCCGGCGACCGGTGCCCTTGCAGCCGATGATGGCCTGGCATCAGAAGCAGAACATGATGGAGCACCTCGTCGCGGTGCAGCGCATCACCGAGGCCCTCGCCCGCGAGGACTGGGGCGCCATCGCCGAGGCCTCGGCGCTCATCGAGTCCTCGCCCCAGATGCAGCAGATGTGTCGCCACATGGGCGCCGGCGCCGACGGCTTCACCGATCTGGCGCTCGACTTCCACCGCCGGGCGGACCGGATCGGCGTCGCGGCCCGGGCTCAGGACGGGCCGGGCGTGCTGCGGGCGACGGCCGACACCCTCGAGGCGTGCACCACCTGCCACGCGACCTACCGCCAGGAGGTCGTGGACGCGGCGACGTGGCAGGCCCGCACCGGGTCGGATCACGACCCCGCGACGGTGCACGGCGGCCACGGCGGCCACTGACCGCGGGCGCGGAGGCGCCCCCGCCATCGGGCGGTTGCCCTCGACCGCCCACTCGTCACACACTGGCCCGAGAGGGAGGTGCAGCATGGCCCGTCGTACGTTCCGCGTCTCACGCCACGGTCTCACCGCGTGCCCCGGCTGCGGGACCCACATCCGGATCGACAGCGCCGACTGGCGGCAGACGGTCTGCCCGTTCTGCGACGCCGAGCTGCTGGCCAAGGCGCCGCCCGGCCTCCGGGCTCCCGGGCGGGCGGGGTTGCTGGCGGCGGGGCTGCTCTCGCTGGGCATCGCCGCGTGCGACGACGGCGGCGGCAGCGGGGACGTGGGCGTCGACCCGGCCGACGTGGCGGTGGACGGCGGGCTGGGCGACATGGGCCCCGACGACCTGGGCCCCGACGATGACATGGATCCGGCCGAGCCCGACCTGGGCGAAGAGGACGCCGAGGTCGACATGGAGCTGGCCCCCGACTTCGGCCTCCAGCCGGAGTACGGCAAGCCGGCGGACGACTTCGGGGTCGAGCAGGATATGGAGCTGGCCCCCGACTTCGGCGGCCAGCCGGAGTACGGCGGCCCGCCGCCCGACTTCGGGCCGCCGATGGACGCCGAGGTCGACGAGGCGGTGGCCCTGCCGCCGTACGGCATCCCCCCGCAGGAGGACCTGGGCCCGCCGAGCACCCGCGACGCCGAGGTCGACGCCGAGGAGCCGGTGCCGGTGCCGCTCTACGGCGTGCCCCCCCAGCCGGAGGAGGCATGAGCCGCGACGCCCGACGCACCCTGGTCTCGTGCCCCGACTGCCGGTCCCACATCCGCCCCGACGCGGCGTGCCCGTTCTGCGCCGGTGATGGCCCGGGTCTGCGCCTGGGCCGGCTCGGTCGGGCCGGGGCGCTGGCCCTCGGGTTGGTGTCGCTGGGCTGCGGCGTGCGCGCCGAGACCGCCCCCACCCCCGCCGCCGACGCTGGACCGGACCCCGCGGCCGACGCCGCCCCGCCGGTGAAGCCCGCCCCGCCGGTGAAGCCCGCGCCGAAGCCCCCGCCCGAGCCGCCGGACGTGCCCCTCTACGGCGTCCCGCCGATGGATTGACCCCGTGTCGCAGACCGATCAGCCCCGAGCCCCCATCGGCGCGCTGCCGGAGGACGTGCAGGCCCTGGCCCGCACCGCCCGCCCCGACGAGTACGCCGCGCCCCACCCGCTCTACGTCGTGTGGGAGATCACGCTCGCCTGCGACCTGGGCTGCAAGACCTGCGGTTCGCGGGCCGGCCCCGCCCGCAGCGACGAGCTGAGCACCGCGCAGTGCCTCGACGCCGTGCGCCAGATGGCCGACATGGGCATCCGCGAGGTGACCTTGATCGGGGGCGAGGCCTACCTGCGCGACGACTGGGACGTCATCGCCGCCGAGATCACCCGCCGGGGCATGACCTGCGGCATCACGACCGGGGCCCGCAACTTCGACGCCGAGCGGGTCGCCCGGGCGGTCGACGCCGGGGTCCGGGGCATCTCGGTCAGCCTCGACGGCCTCGAGCGGACCCACGACGCCCAGCGGGGCAGCCCCGGCTCGTGGCAGGCGGCCACCGCCGCCGCCCGGCGCATCGCCGAGAGCCCGATGCGGCTGTCGACCAACACCCAGATCAACCGCCTGTCGCTGCCCGAGCTGGCGGCCGTTGCCGACCTGCTGCGCGAGCTGGGCAGCGAGGCGTGGCAGATCCAGATCACCGTGCCGATGGGCCGGGGCGCCGACCGCCCCGACATGCTGCTCCAGCCCCACGACCTGCTCGAGCTGTTCCCGCTGCTGGCCTGGATCAAGCAGGAGAAGCTCACTCCGCATGGCATCCGGCTCTTCCCGGGCAACAACATCGGCTACTTCGGCCCGTGGGAGAAGGTCCTGCGCTACGGCGGCGGCGAGGGCGCGCACTGGGGCGGCTGCGGCGCGGGCAAGTGGTGCCTGGGGGTCGAGGCCGACGGCAAGATCAAGGGCTGCCCGTCGCTGCCGAGCGAGGACTGGACCGGGGGTTACCTGGGCCGGGACCGGCTGGCCGAGGTGGTCGCCGACACGCCCGAGCTGCGGTTCCTGCGCGAGCGCACCCGGGACGACCTGTGGGGCTTCTGCCGCACCTGCTACTACGCCGACGTGTGCAAGGCCGGCTGCACCTGGACCAGCCAGTGCACGCTGGGCAAGGCCGGCAACAACCCCTACTGCATCCACCGGGCGCTGGAGCACGAGGCCCGCGGCGAGCGGGAGGTGCTGGTGCACGCCCGCCCGGCGCCGGGGGTGCCCTTCGACCACGGGCGCTTCGATCTGCGCGTCGAAGAGGCCCCGCCGGCCGATCCGGAGGCGACCCCGACCATCGGCGGCTTCGATCTGGCGACGGTGACCGGCCTGACCTGGGACGCGGGCAGCGTCTGGAGCCCGGATGAGCTGCGGCGCCGTCTCAAGCGCATCGGCCGCCGCGATCTGGTGCACATCTCGGGCTGATCCCGCGGCGGTTCACGCCCGGCGGCCGCTCTCTCCGGTGCGCACCGCCGAGCCGATCAGGTGCGCGATGCGCAGCGCCTCGGGCACGTGCCCCCGGTCGGTCAGCCGGCTCAGCGTCGGCCCGATCACATCCGGCGCCGCGCCGGCCACCTGGAAGACGAAGGGCCCGTCGTCGTGCACCGGCCCCGCCCGCGCGATGAGCGCCAGCCGCCGCTCGACGTCGTCGAACCGGGCCAGCGCCCGGCGGATGGCCGCCATGTCGGGGCGCTTGCGCATCACCGCCACGCACGGCCGCCCGACCGCCGCGGCCAGCGCCGGCAGATCCACGAGGTTGAACCCGCCCACCGCCAGCCCATCGATCAGCACGAGGTGCACCTGATCGGCGAACTCAGGCTCCGGAAGGAAATGACTCGGACAGCGAGGGCGTGAGGTCGGCCCCCAGTCGCCAGCGCCCCCACAGCCGGCGACGCAGTCGCACCAGAGGTGCGGCGAGGGGGCCAAGCCCACGACCCGACGGGGCGTAGGCCCGGGTCGAGGCGCGCAGCGCGGAGACCAGGCGAGGAGGAAAGCGGCGAATGGGGGTCGAGATCGCGGCCGCAGCCCGAGTCATTTCCTGACGGAGCCTTACTGCCGGTCAGCAGCGCCGCCATCACCCGGGTCGCGTCGTCCCCGTCGCGGGTCGCGGTGCCCCACACCATGCCCTCGAAGCGGGTGTCGGCGCAGACCACCCCCGCGACGTCGACCGGCGCCCCGGGCCGCTTCTCGAACGGCGCGTCGTCGAAGCCCATCACCCGGATCGTGCGCCGGTGCGCGAGCAGCGTCTCCAGCGGCTTCACGGCCGGGCGCCGCAGACCACGACGTCCGAGCGGCAGTAGAACGGGGCGCCTCGGGTCGGGTGGGGGGCCATCATGCCGATGGCGGCGCCCTCGAAGCCCTCGGGGCAGGTGCAGTCGCCGGTCCGGGGGTTGGGCACGCACAGCGCGTCGCCCTGTATCTCGTTGCAGGCCACCGTCTGCGGGCGCCACACCCGGTAGGCCCCGCCGAAGGTGAGCGGGGCGTTCGCCGCGCACAGCGTGATCGCGCGGGGGCACTGGTCGATGCCGCGGAACATCTGGCGCACGCCTTCGAAGCGCAGCGCCGTCGCGCCCTCGGGGCAGCCGCACTCGGGCTGCAGCGGGCCCAGCCGGCACCCGCTGGGGCAGCCGACGCCGGCCGGATCGGACGCCACGGCGAAGGCCCCCCGCAGGTCGGCGATGGGGTCGTCGTCCTCCGGGGCGCAGACATAGACGCTGTGGAAGAGGCCCAGGCCCTCGGTCTCGTCGAAGTCGACGTCTTCGAGCGGGTGGTCGGTGAAGCCGGTGGGGCAGGTGCAGCGGTTGCGGTTGAGCGGGTTGCCCGTGGTGCAGTCGCCGTCGAGGCCGCCGAACGCGTAGACCCCGCCGAACGCGGCGCAGGTGCCGTCGAGGCAGCCCCCGTCGCGGCAGACATCCCCCGGGCAGCAGGCCTGCCCGAAGCGCCCGCAGTCGTCGGGCGGCCCCTGGTCGGGGGCGGCGTCGGCCAGGCCCATGCCGTCGACCATCGGGCCGCCGTCGCCCGGCGTATCACCATCCGGCGGGACGCCGCGATCCACCGGCCGGGCGTCGATGGGCGGGCCTCGATCGGGCGGCGGCTCGGGGTCGGGGGCCGCATCGGGCGGGGGGCCGCCCCCGTCGGGGCCGCGGTCGAAGCGGGCGGCGTCGGGGGTCGGCGGCACGCAGAACCCGGCCACGCAGCGGGCCCCCAGCCCGCACGGGCGGGCCTCGTCGCACACCCCCACCTGCAACGGCGGCTCGGCGTCGGCGCAGGCGACGAGCGACGCCGCGAACAACGCGACCCCCACGGCTCGAACCATCGGATCTCCTCCCGGGCACAGGCGGCGAGAGACTAACGCATCTTCGCGGTTGATCGCTGCGCCGCATCTCCGCGGTTGATCGCTGCGCAGAGGCCGGATAGACCTCGCACGCGCCGCCACACCGAGCCGAGGAGCCGCCGTGCAGACCATCGACGCCACCGTGATCGCCCGGGAGAAGACCGCCGTCGCCGAGGCCGCCGCGCAGCGGGTCGAGCCGCGCATGCTGGTGGGCCTCGGCAGCGGCTCGACCGCGCTGAAGCTGGTCGACGCGCTCGGCGAGCGGGTCGCCGCCGGGCTCGAGTTCGTGGCCGTGGCCACCTCGGAGCAGACCGCGGCCCGCGCCCGGCGGTGGGACATCCCGCTCATCACCGGCCCGGTGCCGCCGCGCATCGACCTCGTCATCGACGGGGCCGACGAGTTCGACGCCGAGCTGCGGCTGGTCAAGGGCGGCGGGGGCATGCTGCTGCGGGAGAAGATCGTGGCCAGCGCCGCCGACCGCATGCTGGTGATGGTCGACCACACCAAGCGGGTCGAGGCGCTGGGGGCCTTCCCCCTGCCGGTGGAGGTCGTCCCGATGGCCCGCGCCCGGGTCAAGCACCACCTGCGCCGGCTGAAGCTGGCCCCCGAGCTGCGCCGGACCGCCGACGGGCAGCCGTTCACGACCGACGAGGGCAACGTGATCCTCGACTGCCACATCGGCCGCATCGAGCGACCGGCGGCGCTGGCAGCGACGCTGGCCGGCGTCCCGGGGGTGGTCGAGCACGGGCTCTTCCTGGATCTGGCCGACGAGGTGCTGATGGCGGTGGGCGACGAGATCGAGGTATTCACCCGCGGCTGATCCGATCCTGGGGTCGCCCGACCCCGGGACATCGGCGCCCCACGCCCCCCGCATCGGCCCCACAGCGGCCCGCAGACCGCATCCCACCGTCCCCTCGGGCTGGCATGCCCCTCGCAATCAGCGCGACCCATCACCCGCCCGAGGAGACCCCGATGCCGCGTCGCCTGCACCTGCTGCCCCTCGTCGCCCTCTTCGCCCTCGGCTGCGCCTCCGAGGCCGTCGACGACGGTCACGGCGAGGACTACGACGACCACTTGCACGAGACCGACGCCCCCATCGACCTCAAGGCGGCCGGCCTGCGCACGGTGCAGGACGTCGTGCGCAGCTACGGGTGCAGCACCGGGCCGCTGGCCGCGCTCGACGATCAGATCGCCGCCGAGCTGGCCTGCCTCGCCCCGAATACGATGAAGCGCATCGACGACATCCCCGGGGTCAGCCTGGGGGCCGGGGCCCGCCGCTTCATCCAGGCCGACGCCGCCGACGCCCTGCGCCGGGTGGCCGGCCGGGTGGGCGGCGTCAGCGTCAACAGCGCGTGGCGCTCGGTGGCTCAGCAGTACGTGCTCAAGAGCTGGGAGGGCAGCTGCGGCATCGGCATCGCGGCGGCCCCCGGGCGCAGCAACCACCAGTCGGGGCTGGCCCTCGACGTCGGCAACTGGAGCGCCGCCCGGGCCGCCCTGCGGGCCGAGGGCTTCTCGTGGTACTGCGACTACCGCAACGGCGGCCGGTCGAGCGGCTGCCGGGACGTGGTGCACTTCGACTACTTCTCGGGCGAGGATCTGCGCCCGCTGGCGGTCCTGGCCTTCCAGAAGCTGTGGAACCGCAACAACCCGGACGACCGCATCGCCGAGGACGGCGGCTGGGGCCCCCAGACCGCCGCCCGGGTCGCCCGCTCGCCGCTCGACGGCTTCGCCCGCAGCGCCACCTGCGAGGCCGCCGGCGGCGCGCCCGAGCCCGAGGCCCCCGAGGCCTGCGGCCACTACGCCGACGTGCCGGTCGAGCACATCGCCTGGAGCGCCATCCAGGCCACCACCGACGCCGGCTGGTTCAGCGGCTGCGGCGAGGGCAAGTTCTGCCACGAGGACTCGATGAGCCGGGCCCAGGCGGCGGCGGTGATCGCCTCGGTGCTCGGCCTCGCCCACCAGCCCCACGGGGGCATCTTCGCCGACGTGCCGGCCACCCACTGGGCCTCGGGCGCCATCGAGGCGCTGTACCGCGAGGGCATCATCTCGGGCTGCAAAGCGGGCGAGTTCTGCCCCGGGGACACCGTCGACCGGGCCCAGGCGGTGGTCATGCTGGCGGCGGCGTTCAACGTCGAGCCGGTCGAGCCGACCGGCGTCTTCGAAGACCTCGACCCCGGCCACTGGGCGGCCCCGCTGGTCGAGGCGATGAAGGCGGCGGGCTACGTCAGCGGCTGCACCGCGACCCGCTTCTGCCCCACCGACGACCTGCCCCGCTACCAGATGGCGATGCTGCTCGCCGGCCTGACCCACCTCGACCTGCCCGAGGCCACCTGCGAGTGACCCCGCCCCGTGATCGGCGCGCGCAGGTTGCCCCCGCCCGCGCATCGGTGTAGCAGCGAAGTCGGCCCCCGCGAAGGAGACGCCGATGTCGACCATGCGCACCCTCTACACCAACATCCGGGCGGCCCAGACGGCCATCAAGGACATCGGCCGGCTGCGCCAGATCGCCGCGGTGCTGGTGCGCCACGGGCTGGGGCACGTCGTCGAGGCGTGGCACCTCCAGGACAAGGCCATCGTCGGCCTGCTGGTGAACAAGCGCCCGCCCGAGGCGCAGCCCATCCCGCTGTTCGAGCGCATCACCCTCGCGCTCCAGGACCTCGGCCCGACCTTCGTCAAGCTGGGTCAGATCCTGTCGACCCGCAGCGACCTCATCCCCCAGGCGCTGTGCGACCAGTTCGCCACGCTGCAAGATCGGGTGGCCCCGATCACCTTCGAGCAGGCCCGGGCGGTGCTCGAGGCCTCGCTCGGCGCGCCGCTCGACACCGTCTTCGACGACTTCGACCCCACGCCGCTCGCCAGCGCCAGCATCGCCCAGGTGCACACCGCGAAGCTGAAGTCGGGGGAGGACGTCGTCATCAAGATCCAGCGGCCGGGCATCGCCGCCAGCATCGAGAGCGACCTGAACATCCTCTACTGGGTCGCCAAGCAGGTCGAGGCCACCATCCCCGAGGCCGAGGCGTTCAACCCGACCAGCATCGCCCGGGAGTTCGAGCGGGCCATCCGCAAAGAGCTGGACTTCCAGTTCGAGGCGGCGAACCTCGAGCGCTTCGACCGCAACTTCAGCGACTGGACGACGGTGTACATCCCCCGGGTGTACAAGGATCACTCCAGCGCCACGGTGCTGGTCATGGAGCGCCTGCGGGGGGTCAAGATCACCGAGGCGGCGGCCCGGGGCCACGAGATGGAGCCCATCGCCCGGGAGTGCATCCGCATGCTGCTCAAGCAGGTCTTCGACGACGGCCTGTTCCACGGCGACCTGCACCCGGGCAACCTCTTCGTGCTCGACGACGGCCGCATCGGCCTCATCGACTTCGGGCTGGTGGGTCGCATGACCCAGCGGATGAAGGACCAGATGGCCGACCTGCTGCTCGCCATCGTCAGCGGCAACTTCGAGGGGGTCGCCCGCAGCTTCTACGAGCTGTCCATCCGCAGCGGCAAGGTCGACTATCAGGCGTTCGAGGCCGACGTCGTCGAGCTGATGGAGCGCTACTTCACCAGCGCCTCGCTGGCCGAGGTCGACTTCGGCGAGTACCTGCGGGAGCTGATCGAGGGTGCCATCCGGCACAACGTGCGCATCCCACCCGACTTCACGATGTTCTTCAAAGCCATGATGACGGTCGAAGGCATCGGCAAGATCGTCAGCCCCGACATGGATCTCATCAGCGAGTGTCGGCCGTACATCGAAGATCTCATCGCCCAGCGCTACGGCCCCGAGCGGGTGCTCAAGAGCGCCGCCGATACGCTGCAAGCCTTCGCCCGCTTCGCCCGCCAGTTCCCGGTGAGCGCCAACCAGTTCCTGGCCCAGCTCGAGGAGGGCCGGCTGGCGCTCGGGGTGGAGTACGCCCAGCTCGACCGGCTCGAAGCGGAGCGCGACAAGCGCCTCAACCGGGCGGTGCTGGCCGCGGTGGGCTCGGTGCTGCTGCTGTGCGGCACCTTCGCCCGGCTGGACGATGGCATCACGATCCTGGGCATGCCGGCGCTGTCACTGCTCTGTTATGTGATCGGCGGCTGGATGCTGATGCGGCTGGTGCTGCGCATCCAGCGCGAGGGGCGGTGGTAGGCGGGCGTTGATCGGGGGCGGTCGATCGTCGACGATGAGCCGACGCGGCGGCTCGGGGAGGCGCGATGGCGCCCGGTGAGATGATCGGCGAGGTGATCGACGGGCGGTATCGGGTCGAGTCCCATATCGGCAGCGGGGGGTTCGCCGAGGTCTACCGGGCCCTGGATCTGCGGCTCGAGCTGCCGGTGGCCATCAAGCTGACGCGACCGGAGTTCTCCAGCCGGACCGACCACGCCGGGCGGTTCCACCGCGAGGCGCGCGTGATGCGGGTGCTGCGGCACCCGGTCACCGTGCGCACCCTGGACTACGGCCCCTACGGGGACAGCCTCTTCATCGCGATGGAGCTGGCCGAGGGGCGAACGCTGAAGGACGTCTTGCAGGCGCGCCCGGCGCTGCCGCCGGCCGAGATCGGGCGGCTGCTCGGGCCGGTGCTCGACGCGCTGCACGAGGCGCACACCCACGGCGTGATCCACCGGGACATCAAGCCGGGCAACATCATGGTCGCCCCCGACGGCGCCGAGCCGCCGGTGCGGCTGCTCGACTTCGGCATCGCCCGGCTGATGGACGACGCGGACCTCGAGGACGACGCGCAGCGGACACGGGAGGGGATGGTCATCGGCACGCCGTCGTACATGGCGCCCGAGGTCATCCAATCCGAGGCAGTACGGCCCGCAGCCGACCTGTACGCGATGGGGTGCGTGCTCTACGAGGCCGCCGCCGGCGCCCGACCCTTCGGCGGGATCGCGGTCCGGGTTCTGACTGCCCATATCAACCAGCCGCCGCCCCCGCTGCCCCCAGGGGTGCCCGCCGCGTTGTCGGATGTCATCCTTCGAGCGATGGAGAAACGGCCCGAGGCGCGTTACCCCTCGGCGGCGGCGATGGCGCTCGCCTTGCGGACTGCGACCCGTCCGCCCATCGTCTACCCGGATGACTATCACCGCCTCGAAGTCGCCGAGGCTCCGGTGTCAGCCGGTATGCCCCGCTCGGCCGCGCCGCTCGCCTGGCTCACCGCCTGGCTCGGGGCCGTCGTCCGCTCGCTGGGCGCCCTCTTCCGCCGCCGGGTGGTGGACCCGCCTCCGTTCGATGACTTCACCGCCCCGCCGCCCGAGCCCGAGCCCCCGTGGGACGAACCCACCGTCGAGACCCCCGTCGATCCACCGGAGCTCAGCCCCGACAGCCAGCGGCTCATGGCATACCTCGACACCGCGGGCGTCGCATATGCCATCGACGACGGCCTCTTCCGCTTGCAGGCGCACCCCTTCGGATCACACCTCGACGATCGCATCGTGGCGCTCGCCTTCGACGCGCCCGGCGCCCGGGACGTCGATCGCACCCTGGCGACGCAAGCTTTCGAACTGCACGCCCAGCCCCTGCTGCGGCTGCGCGGCGACCCCGCGGCCCCGATCCTGGCCCTGGCCGTCTTCCACCGGCGCCCGGCGACCGGGGTCTACAAGACGTGGTTCGATCTGGCCACCCGCCAGGGGGTGCAGGTGGTGCCGGTCTCGGCCGCCGCGCTCGACCGGGAGACCGGCGCCGGCACCGCCGCCCGCCACCTGCGCAGCCTCGTCGAGGGCGTGCAGAAGGACCCCTTCCTGCTGCGGGAGCCGGTGCGCGACCCGCTCGACTTCTTCGGGGTCGACGCCCTGGTGGGGGCCCTCTTCGACCGGGTGGTGGCGCAGGGGTCGCCGGTGGTGCTCTACGGCCTGCCCAAGTCGGGGGTCAGCTCGGTGCTGCACCGGCTGCGGGACGAGGTGAGCGATCGGCCGCGGGCGCTGATCGACCTCAAGGCGCTGGATGTCATCACCCCGCTGTCACTGCTCGATGCCATCGCCGACGCCGTCGTCCTCGACGCCGAGCGGTTCGGCCCCCGGGGCGCGGGGTGGCAGGCGGCGGCCGACGGGCGGTTCGCCGAGGTCGGCGCCGCGATCAAGGCCATGCGCCGGGCCCGGGGCGAGCTGCCCCCGCCGCTCATCCTCATCGACGAGTGCGAAGAGCTGGCCCGGGATCACCGCTGCGCGCCGACGGTGCGGGTCGACGTGCTGCGGCTGCTGTATCGCCTCGGCTGCGACGGGCCGGTCGCGCAGCGCTTCCCGCTCGTGCTGGGGGGCGACGCGTTCGAGTTGATCGCCCGGGATGTCATCCCGGCCGACGCCGGCGACCTCGACAACCCGCTGTGGGGCCGCTTCGAGCTGTTCGACTGCCCGCTGCTCGAGCGGGAGGCCTTCGATGACTTCGTGACGCTCACCGGGGCCCGGGTCGGGCTGACCTTCACCGCCGCCGCGCTCGACGCGCTCTTCGCCGAGACCGGGGGCCACGTCTACCTGTCCCGGCTGCTGGGCAGCGCCGCGCTGGCCGCGGTCGGGCCGGGGGGGCCCATCGACGCGGCCGACGTCGAGCGGCTGGTGCCGGGCGTGCTGTCGGGCCACCGGCCGTACCTCGAAGGGCTCGTCCGGCGCCTGCCGCCGACGACGCGGGACGCCTTGCGGGCCCTGGCCCGGGGCGAGCCGGCCGGCCCCAAGCTGCCCGCCTTCGCGGCGCGGCATCACCTGGTGCGCGGCGCGGGGGCCGAGGCCCGGCTGCGCATCGGGCTGCTGGGGCCGGTGCTGCGCGACGCGCCGGACGCCGCCCCCCGCCCCCGCCCCCGTCCCCGGGCCCGCCCCCGGCGGGTCTTCGTCAGCTACAGCCACCACGACCCGGCGCGGGAGGCGGTCCGGGCGCTCGTCGCCGAGCTGACCGGGCGGGGCTTCGAGGTCCGGTTCGACGAGGCCGAGCCCCACCCCAAGGGCGGCTGGGCCCAGTGGGCGGTGCAGCAGATCGAGGCGTCCGATCTGGTGGTGCTCGTCTGCGGGCCGAAGTACCACGAGACGTGGCAGAGCGATGGGCCCGATCCCATGCCCGGGGTGGAGCAGACGATCATCCAGGGCGGCCTCGGCGCCCGCTGGGAGGCCACGCTGCTGCGCCAGATCCTGTTCGAGCAGCGCGACCAGCCGCGGCTGCTGCCGGTCCTCTTCGGTGACTCGACGGCCGAGCACGTGCCGCTCGAGCTGCGCGGCGTCGGCTCGTACTTCCACCTGCCGAGCCAGCGGGATGCCTTCGAGAAGGCCCTGGGGCCCTCGACGGTGTGATGGCTCAGGGCGCCGCCGGCCGTAGGGCCGATGCCTCGGGGGATGCCTCGGGCGATGACTCGATGGGGTCGATGAAGCCATCCAGCACGGCGATGGCCACCTTGTACCGCCCGAACGGCGGCATGATGTAGGCCCCCTGCACCCGATCGCGCGCCGCCGTCAGCGCCTCCCGGGCGATGCGGATGCCCTCGGCCTGCCCCTCGCCCCGGGCGTCGGCCGCGGCCATGCGCTCGAGGATGTCGCCCGGCACCTGCATGCCGGGCACGTTCTCGTGCAGGAACTTCGCGTTGCGGAAGCTGGCCAGCGGGCACAGGCCGAGCATCACCGGCAGGCCCAGGTCGGCGGTGTCGTCCAGGAATCGCTCGACCTTGCCCGGGTCGTAGACCGGCTGGGTCATCACCACCTCGGCCCCCGCGTCGCGCTTCATCTCGAGCCGGCGCAGCTCGCGGGTGTAGTCCAGCGCGGCCGGCTCGGCGCCGGTGGCCAGCACGAAGCGGGTCGGCTCGGGCATCTCCCGGCCGGCGGGGTCGATGGCGTGGTTGAAGCCGTTGACGATGTCGAGCAGGCCGACGCTGTCGACGTCGTACACCGCCGTCGCGTGGGGGTAGGGCCCCATCTTGGGCGGGTCGCCGGTGATGATCACCAGGTTGCGCAGCCCCTGCACGTGCATGCCGAGCAGGTGGCTCTGCAACCCGAGCAGGTTGCGGTCGCGGCAGCAGACGTGCACCAGCGGCTCGAGCCCGGTGGCCCGGCCGACCTCGACCGCCATCGCCACGTTGCCCATGCGCAGGCTGGCCCGGGGGCCGTCGGCGATGTTGATGGTGGTCACCCCGGCGGCCTTCAGCGCCCGGGCGGCCTTGATCTTCTTGCCCAGGTCGAAGCCGTTGGGCGGGTTGATCTCGACGCTGGTGACGAACTCGTCCGCCGCCAGCCGGGCCCCCAGCGTGCTGCGGTCGGCGATCGGCACCCCGGCGTTGGGGTCGACCGGGGTCAGCTCGACCGCGCCGGTGCGGGGCGCGTCGGGGGCGAACATGCGGGTGGCGTTGGCCATCTTGCGGATGTGGGCCGGGCCGGTGCCGCAGCAGCCGCCGAGCACCCGCACCCCGGCCTTGAGCAGCCGCCGGGCGAAGACCCCGAAGTACTCCGGGTTGGCGACGTAGATCGTGCGCCCCTCGACGTTCTCCGGGCGGCCGGCGTTGGCCATGGCCATCACCGGCTTGCCGGCGGCGACCATCGGCGCGGTGACCCGGAACAGGAGATCGGGCCCGCCCCCGCAGTTCGAGCCGATGACGTCGGCCCCGGTCGCCGCCAGCCGCCGGCTGACCGGCTGGGGGCCGAGCCCGCTGACGGTCTTGCCGCTCGCCTCGAACATCACCAGCGCGACGATCGGCAGGGCGCTGCGGTCGCGGGCGATGCGCACCGCCAGCTCGACCTCGGCGACGTTGGAGAAGGTCTCGAAGACCAGCGCATCGACCCCCGCCTCGAGCAGCAGGTCGATCTGCTCGGCCAGCGCCTGCTCGGCCCGCAGCCCCGAGGCGCCGGCGAGCTGGCGGATGCCGAGGCCGGTGGGCCCCACGCTGCCGGCGACGAACGCCCGCCCGTCGGCCACCTCCCGGGCGAGGCGCACCGAGGCCCGGTTGATGTCGGCGACCTTGTCGGCGAGGCCGTGCTTCTCGAGCTTGAGCCGGTTGGCGCCGAAGGTGTTGGTGGTCAGCACCCGGGCCCCGGCCCGCAGGAAGTCGGCGTGGATCGTGCGCACCAGCGCCGGCTGCTCGATCGAGACGTATTCGAAGCACCGGGTGAGGTAGACCCCACGCTCGTAGAGCATGGTGCCCATGCCCCCGTCGAACAGCAACCCGCCCCGCTCGGCGAGGCGGCGCAGCTCGGCGTGGCGGTCGGATCGGGCGGTCGGCGTCATCGCGGCGCAGTGTAGCGGAGCCCCGCGGCGGATGCATCCGCCGGTTCGTCGGCCGCGGGGACCCCCTCGCCGGGACACCGCTCGCCGGGCCCGGGCGCCGCGGGTATGATGGCCGGCATGCGCCGCACCCTCGCCATCGTCGGCCTCACCGCGCTCGTCGCCGGCATCGTTCTGCTGGGGCTGTGGCGCTCGGCGCAGGACGTCGACCCCGAGCAGCTCCACCCCCCGGTCGATCCGGCGGCGTGGAGCGCCTATCTGGCTCAGGTGCAGGCCATCACGCCGCCCCCCGAGCGGGCGGTGGCCCCGCTGCTCGCCGCCTTCGCCGGGCTCAACCGGGCCGAGGTGGCCAGCGCCGATCCGCCCCGCGACCCGCGCTACGCCGCCGCCGCCGAGCGCTGGCGCCGGGCCGCGGCCGACTTCGTGCACCGCCGGGGCGGGGCCGACTTCCTCGACGTGGGCCGGCGCCAGGGCATGCGGCTCGCCGAGCGGCTGTCGGCCCTGCTCGCCTTGTGCGACGCCCGGGGGCTCTCGCTGACCGAGGCCCTGGCCCTGCCCGATCGGCCCGAGGCGGTCGAGGCCTACATCGACGTGGGCGGCGGCTTCGTGCGCTTCGCCGCCGAGGGCGGGCTGCTGCGCGACGGGCGGCTGGTCGAGGAGCGGCTGCCCTTCGTGCAGGCCCTGTTCATCGAGCATTGGGTCGCGCCGCTGCGGGGCCGGACGCCGCTCGACGCCCACCTGTGGCCCGCCGAGCGGGCGTGGCTGCTGCGATGGCGGGTGGAGTACCAGCGGGCGGGCTCGCTGGAGGATCGGCTGGCCGCCGCCGACGAGCTGAGGGCCCAGCCGGACTACCCGGCGCACGTCAACGCGGGGGTGCTGCTCTACGACGCGGGGCGCTACGCCGAGGCCGCCCGCCGCTTCGGGCAGTCGAGCCACCCCCGGGCGGTGGCCTACCGCCGCATGGCCGAGCGGGCGGCCGGGCGATAGCCATGCACCTCATCAGCCTCCAGCGCAGCTACGACCGCTTCGCCCCGCGGTACGACGAGATCTTCGCGCCGCAGCAGACGCCCAAGATCGAGGCGCTCGTCGGCGCGCTGCCCGACCCGCTGCCGACCCCGGTGCTCGACCTGGGCGCGGGCACCGGCATCGCCCGCCGACTGCTGGCCGACCGGCTGAGCGGGCCGCTGTGGGCGATCGACGCCTCGCGGCGCATGCTGGAGCGGGCCGAGGGCCCCCGGGCGCTGGGCGATCTGTACCGGCTGCCCCTGCGCGACGGCTGCGCCGGGCTGGCGCTGTCGGTGACCGCGCTGCTGGACTTCGTCGACCCGGCCCCGGCGCTGGCCGAGATGGCCCGGGTGCTGCGCCCCGACGGCTGGCTGGCGCTGAGCGTGCTCAAGATCGAGGCCATCGCCGCCGTGCAGTCGGGGCTGGCCGCGGCCGGGTTCGAGGTCGTGCGCCGGCTCGATCTGGAGCAGGACATCGGCTTCGTCTGCCGGCCCGGCCGATGAGGGCCGCGCTCGCGCCGACGATCGCGTTGGCGCTGCTCGCCGCGCCCGCCGCCGCCCGGGAGACGGTGTGCCTGCCCGGCGAATATCAGGGCGACGGGCAGCAGCTCGCCGTCGCCGCCGACGGCACGCTGCACCTCGCCCGGGTCGACCGGATCCTCGGCGCGCTGCTGCACACCGCCATCGCGCCCGACGGCGCCGCCCGGGACACCGTCGTCGTGGACCGGCTGAGCCGCCTCCTCGACGACGAGGTGCGCGATCTGGGCCTGGTGGTGGCCGACGGCGCGGTCCACATCTGCGCCTACGACGCGGTCCAGCGGCGGTTCGACGTGCACACCGGGGTCGACGGGCAGTGGCAGCGGGCGCCGCTCGACGTCGGCCCCCGGGTCGGCGAGAGCTGCGAGCTGGCGCAGACCCCCGGCGGCTTGTTCGCGGCGTGGCGCGGCGCCGGCGTGCTGCGGGCGGCGCTGCGGACCGACGGCGGGTGGCGGGTCGTCGACGTCGACGCGCTGCCCGACAGCGACGTGGGCGGCCAGCCCTCGATCGCGGTGGGGGACGGGGTCATCGCCATCGCCCACCTCGACGCGACCGCCGGCGCCCTGCGGGTGAGCGCGGCCCGGACCGACGGGCCGATCGACGGCTGGCGCTGGCGGACGACGGCCGCCGGCAGCGGCGGGTGGAGCCCGGCGGCGTTCTTCGACGGCGAGACGCTGCGGGTCTACCACGGCGGGGTGCCCGACGACCCCGACGTGGGCAGCGACGTGGTGGTCTACTCGACGGCCGGCCCGCCCCTGGGGCCGCTGGAGACCCTCATCGAGCCCGGCTTCGACCTCGGCGGCAGCCTGGACGCGATCGGCGCGGGCGGCGAGATGTGGCTCTTCGTGCGCAGCCGCACCCGCTCGGCGCTCTTCGGGGCCTTCGACGGCCTGTACCTGATGACCGGCCCCGCCGGGGGCGCGCTGGAGCGCACGATCCTGGCCGACAGCGGCCCCGCCGGGCAGCGGCACCTCTACGCCGAGCTGCAGATCGCGCTCGACCCGTTCGGGCTGCCGGTGCTGGCGTGGTTCGACGACGCGGCGGCGGCGTTCGGCCGGCCGGCGCGGGCGGTGAGCTGCTACGCCCGGGAGCCCGACGCCGACGGGGACGCGGTGCCCGATGTCATCGAGGCCGCGCTGGGCACCGATCCGGCGGACGCCGACACCGACGACGACGGGCGCACCGACGGGCAGGAGATCCTGCTCGACGGCACCGACCCCGGGGCGCTGGTCTGCGAGGCCGAGGTCTGCGACGGGGCGGACGACGACTGCGACGGCGCCGTCGACGAGGGGGTCGAGGGCGGCCCGTGCCCCACCGGTGCCGTCGGGCTGTGCGCCGCGGGCCGGGCGACCTGTGTCGGCGGGGTGCCCGGCTGCGCGCCGGTGGTGGACGCCACGCCCGAGCGGTGCTCGGGGGCCGACGAGGACTGCGACGGCGCGGTCGACGAGGGCACGCTGCGCTGCGGCGAGGGCGTCTGCGCGGTCGAGGTCCCGCGCTGCGCGGGCGGGGTCGAGGCGCCGTGCGCGCCCGGCGATCCGACGGGGCCCGACACGGCCTGCGACGGGCTGGACGCCGACTGCGACGGCGCGACCGACGAGGGCTACGCCGCCCGGGACATCGAATGCGGCGTCGGGCGCTGCCGGGTCGTGGTGCGCTCGGCGTGCATCGCGGGGGTCGAGCGGGCGGCGTGTGTGCCGGGTGCGCCGGCGCCGGCGGACGCCACCTGCGACGGCGCCGACGACGACTGCGATGGCGCCGCCGACGAGGACGCGGGGGACGTGCCGGTGCGCTGCGGGGTGGGCGCCTGCCGCCGGGATGGGACCGTGCGATGCCTGGACGGCGGCCCGGTGGAAGACTGCGCGCCGGGGGCCCCGGCGGCCGACGATGGCACCTGCGATGGGATCGACGACGACTGCGACGGCGCGCTGGACGAGGATCACGTCGAGCGGGCCACGGCCTGCGGGGCCGGCGCCTGCGCCGCGGCGGGTGTGATCCGATGCGTGAACGGGGCCGAGGTCGACACCTGCCGGGCGGGCGCCGGCGCGCCGGACGATGACTGCGACGGCGTCGACGACGACTGCGACGGCGCGGCCGACGAGGGGTTCGCCGCCGAGTCGACCTGCGGCGTGGGCGCCTGCGCAGCGGCCGCGGCGGTGCGGTGCGTGGACGGGGCCGCGGTCGATGACTGCGCGCCGGGCGCACCCATCGGCCCGGATGACACCTGCGACGGCGTCGACGATGACTGCGACGGATCGGTGGACGAGGGCTTCGTCGGCGAAGAGACCCGCTGCGGCGCGGGGGTCTGCGCCGCGGTGGGCCGGCTGCGCTGCGTCGACGGCGCGCCGCTCGATGACTGCGCGGCGGGGCCCACGGCGCCCGACGACGACTGCGACGGCGTCGACGACGACTGCGACGGGCCGGTGGACGAGGCGGCGATCTGCGCCTGCCCGCCGGACGACCCGGCCTGCGGCTGCCGGGTGGGCGACGACGACTGCGACGGCGCGGACGACGACTGCGACGGCGCGGTCGACGAGGGCTTCGTGCCCGGTCCGACCCCGTGCGGGCTGGGCGCCTGCGCGACGGTCGGGGACGGGCGCTGCGTCGACGGGGCGCTGGCGGTGGACTGCGCGCCGGGTGATCCCACCGGGGACGATACGGACTGCGACGGGGTCGACGACGACTGCGACGGCGCGGTCGACGAGGGCTTCGTGGACGGCGAGATCGCCTGCGGGGTCGGGATCTGCGCCGCCGTCGGCACCCGGCGCTGCGTGGACGGGCGGGTGATCGAGCGCTGCCGGCCGGGGCCGGGGCGGGCGAATGATCCCATCTGCAACGGGCTGGACGACGACTGCGACGGCACGGTGGACGAGGGCGCGTGGCCCGAGCCGATCACCTGCGGGGTCGGGGCCTGCGCCGCCGACGGGCAGCGGGTGTGCCGCCGGGGACGCTACGTCGATCGCTGCACGCCGGGCGCGCCGGCGGCGGGTGACGCCACCTGCGACGGCGTCGACGATGACTGCGATGGTGTCCCCGACGAGGACGCCACCCCGGTGGAGACGGCGTGCGGGGTCGGGGCCTGCGCCGCGCGGGGCACTCGGCGCTGCGTAGGCGGGGTCGAGGTCGATGACTGCGCGGCGGGCGCGTCGGGGGACGACTCGAGCTGTGATGGCGTCGACGACGACTGCGACGGGGCCGTCGACGAAGGGTTCGCCCCGGCGGTCGTGCGCTGCGGGGTCGGGGCCTGCGCCGACGAGGCGCCGAGTCGCTGCGTCGATGGGGTCGAGGTCGAGGTCTGCGCCCCGGGGGCGCCGGCGGATGGGGATCCGACCTGTGATGGCATCGACGACGACTGCGATGGGGTGGTCGACGAGGGCTTCGCCGCCGGAGCGATCACCTGCGGCCGGGGCGCCTGCCTGCGGGTCGGCGAGCGGCGGTGCACGGCGGGCGCGGTGGTCGACGCCTGTGAGCCGGGCGCGCCGGGGCCGCTCGACGGGGTGTGCGACGGGGTCGACGCCGACTGCGACGGCGCCGTCGACGAGGACTTCGTCGGCGAGCGGGCGGTCTGCGGGGTCGGGGCCTGCGTGCGCAGCGTGCGCGATCGGTGCGTGGACGGGGTCTTCGCGGCGGCCGACTGCCAGCCGGGCCTGCCGGGCGAAGAGCGCTGCGACGGGCGCGATCGGGACTGCGACGGGGTGCTCGACGAGGGCTGCGCGCCGGACGCGGGGGGCGACATGGCGCCGCCCGACGCGGAGCCGGACGCGGCGCTGGATGCGGCGTGGGACGCGGAGCCGGACGCCGAGGCCGACGCGGCGCCCGACGGGCCGCCCGCTCCCCTGGCCGATCGGGGTGGGATCGAGCCGACGCCGGATGCCATGCCCGCCGTCGATGCCATGCCCCCCGTCGATGCCATGCCCGACCGCGCGCCGGATGCCATGGGCGATGTCATCAGCGACGCCGCGGTCGACGCCATCGACGAGCCGGCGCCGGATGCCGCCGCCCCCGACTTCGGCGCGGCCTCCGACGCCCGGCGACCCACCGACGGCGGCGCCCCGGCCGCCGAGCGGGACGCCACCCGGCTGGACTACGATCTGCCCCCGCTCGAAGACCTGGCCCCGCCCCGGGAGTTCGACTGCCTCGGCCGGATCGCCGCCGACGGCGCCCCCGGCTGGCCGCTGGCGCTGTGGCTGCTCCTCGGGCTGGGGCGTCGGCGGGGCTGAGCGGCGACCCGATCAGAGGTCGCAGGCGGGGTCGTTCACCAGCGGCGCGTCGGGGTCGCGGCCCTCGGGGGGCGGCGGGCCGATGAAGTCGACCGGCGCGGCGTCGACCTCGTAGACGATGGGGTAGGCGTCGGCCAGCCCGTCCCCGTCGGTGTCGATGCGCAGGTCAGCCTGATCGAGCAGCTCGGTGAGCCGGATGAGCGCGCCGTTGCCGAGGCGGAAGACGACCCGCGCGGCGTCGGCTTCGCGCATCGCGGCGTAGACCAGCCCGTACACCCCGAGGTCGCCATCGGGCCGGGCGGCGGGTTGCAGGGTCATCTCGCCCTCGAGGCGCCAGTCGCTGAGGCAGGTGACCAACTCGCCCCGCGCGTTCTCCACCGTGCCCGAGGGCACCAACAGCCGATGGGCGAAGCGCACGTCGGGGCTCCACAGCAACCCCCGGAAGTCGTCCTCCCACCACCGGCCGCTGGCCTGGGGCACCGGCACGCCCGGTCGATACGCATAGCCGAGCGCCCGGCGCACGCCGTTGCCCATGTACCAGACGTAGCGCCCGCCGGCCTCGTAGCCCCCGGCTTCGAACAGCATGCCGAGGGCCCGGCTCTCGATGAGGTCGTCGAAGATGGCGCCGAGCAGATCGGCCGAGTTGGCCGGTTCGATGAACCGGATGGCGGTGGCGGCATACACCTCGGGGGCCGGGTCGGGTCGGCAGCGGTCCTCGTCGCAGACGCCCCACGGGCCGACGCAGTCCCGATCCACCGCGCAGGGGGGCTCGACGGCCATGTCGGGGTCGGGGCCGGGCTCGACCCCCCGGTCGGGGTCGGGCTCGACCCGCATGTCGGCGGGCACGAAGGCGTCGGGCTCCGGCCGCATGTCGGGCGCCGGCCGCATGTCGGGCGCCGGCCGCATGTCGGGCGCCGGCCGCATGTCGGGCGCCGGCCGCATGTCCGGCCGCGGCGCCCCATCGCCGAGCGGCGCGCCGTCCGCGGCGCCATCCGGGCCCGGCGCGACGTCGCCGGCCGACCCGTCGCGCGCGACCGACCCGTCCCCGCCGCCGCCACCGCCACCGCCCGCCGGCAGGCAGCCGACCATCACCCCGAGCACCACCAGCGCGCCCCAGCGCGTCACGCCGCCCACCTCAGCCCCCGACCTTCTCGGCGTAGCGGCTGCGCAGCACCCGGCGCATGACCTTGTTCGAGGCGGTGCGGGGCAGCCCGTCGATCAGCCAGACGTCGCGCACCTTGAACAGCGGGTTGAGCTCGCGGCGGATGGCCGCCTGCGTCGCGGCCCGCAGCGCCTCGGCGTCGGCCGCGCCCTTCGGCACCACCACCAGCACGAGCTGCGACGGGCCGCCGTCGGGCGGGTCGTGGGCGATGGCGGCGACCTCGTGCACCCCGTCGACGAGGCACGCCCGCTCGATCTCGGCGGCGCTGATCTTGATGCCCCCCAGGTTCATCGCGTCGTCGGCCCGCCCCTGCGCCCGGTAGTAGCCCCGGCCCAGGTGGCGCATGCGGTCGCCGTGCCGCCGCAGCACCTCGCCCTCGGGGCCCGGCGGCATGCCTTCGAAGTACACCGCGCGGTGGTCCTTGTTCAGCAGCCGCTGGCTGCTGCCGAACAGCGGCGCGATCAGGCCCACCTCGCCCTCGTCGGCGAAGCCGCCGTCGTCGCCGATGAGCACGAAGCGGCAGCCGATGGCCGGGGTGCTGAACGTCGCCGGGGCCTGGGGCTGCATGCGGCTGCCGCAGATGTAGCCCCCGCCGATCTCGGTGCCGCCGCAGTACTCGATCACCGGCGCGTAGCCCGCCCGGGCCATCAGCCACAGCATGTCGTCGGCGTTGGACGCCTCGCCGGTCGAGCTGAAGCAGCGGACGGCCGACCAGTCGAGCCCGGCCGTCGCGTCCCGGGTGCGCCACGCTTTGACCAGGCTCGGCACGACCCCCAGCATCGTGACCCCCGCGTCCTGCACGAAGCGGCAGAACCCGGCCCCGCCGGGGTTGCCCTCGTACAGCGCGATGGCGGCGTCGTTGAGCAGGCTCGCGTAGATCAGCCAGGGGCCCATCATCCAGCCCAGGTTGGTGGGCCAGGCGACGACGTGCCCCGGGTGGATGTCGTGGTGGGCCCAGCCGTCGGCGGCGGCCTTGAGCGGGGTCAGGTGGGTCCAGGGGATGGCCTTGGGGGTGCCGGTCGTGCCCGACGAGAACAGGATGTTGCTCGGGAAGTGCACCACCGGCAGGTGGCGGTCGAAGTGGGCGTCGGTCTCGTCGACCGCGGCCAGGAAGTCGGCCCACGACAGGTCGCCGTCCCGCAGATCGGCGACCAGGGCCTCGCCGGCGGGCAGGACGACCGTCATCGGCGCCCCCGCGTCGCACACCCGCTCGTAGAGGGGCAGCGCCTTGCCGCCCCGGGGGATGACATCCTGGGTGAAGACACCCACCGCGTTGGCGATGTGCAGGCGGGTCTTGATCTCTCTGGGCGAGAAGCTGTCGGCGATCGAGACGACGACCCCGCCGGCGAGCACGATGCCGAGGTAGATCCAGACCGACTCGGCGGTCATCGGCATGTCGACCGCCCAGGCGTGCCCCGGCTCGAGCCCCTGGGCCCGCAGCGCGCGGGCGACGTGCTCCGCCCGCTCGCGGATGTCGCCCAGGGTGAAGCGGTCGAGTCGATCGGAGCCCTCGCGGCGGCGGATCAGGGCCACCCGGTCCTGATCGCGGCCGTCGAAGCACGCCGCCGCCGCGTTGAGCCGCATCCCGGGGAACCACGTCGGGTCGTCGGCCGGCCCCCGCAGCACCACCTCGCTGTGGCTCGCCGGCTGGATCTTCAGCGCGTCCAGCGCCCGCCGCCAGAACCAGCCCGGCTGCTCGACCGAGCGGCGGTGGATGTCGGCCCACGGCAGGTCCAATGCGGCGATCCGGGCCTCGGCGACCTCGTCGGGGGTGGGGCTCCAGGCGGGCGGGGGGCCGTCCGCGGCGGGCCAGTCGGCGTAGACCGCCGCGAAGAGGCCGGCGTGCAGCGGGTGGGGGTCGGTCGGGCGCAGCAGCTCCCGGCTGACGAACCGCCAGCGGGCGTCGGCCGGCCCGGAGGCGGCGAGCGCCCGGGCGAAGGCCACCCGGCGGGCGGGGTCGGGGACGTGGGTCTCGAGCAGCGCGTCGATCATGGGAGGCTCCCGGGCCGTGCGGGAGGATGATAGCCGCTGGCGGCGCCGTCCGGGAGGCCGCCCGTCAGGCCAGCCCGAGCTTGCGCCGCACGATCGCCGGGGCCGCGCGGTGGTCGGCCAGCAGCCACTCGGCGAGCAGCCGGCGCTGGCGGGCCTCGGAGAGATCGCCCGCCCGCCCTTCGGCCGCGAGCCGGGCTCGGACCCGGGCGGTGTGGGCCGCGAGGGTCATGCCGACGCTGACCGAGACGTTGAACGACTCGCAGAAGCCGTACATCGGGATGCGGAAGACGCCGTCGCAGGCGGCCATCGTCTCGGGGCGCAGGCCCTCCTTCTCGTTGCCGAACAGCACCATCAGCGGGCGGTCGGGCAGCTCGGCCAGGGTGCGCTCGCCCCGGGGCCCGGCTCCGAAGATGAGCATGCCCCGATCCCGGGCCCAGCGGACGAGGTCGGCGCTGGTCGGCAGCCGGTGCAGCGAGATCCAGCGGTGGGCGGCCATCGTGATCTTGCGCTCGGGCGGGTCGGGCGGCAGGTCGAGCGGGTAGGCGTGGCGCAGCTCGACGGCGACGGCGTCCTGCACGCCGAGCGCCTCGGCGGTGCGCAGGCAGGCGTGGCCGTTGTGCGAGTGGTGCAGGTCTTCGACGCCGAGCGCCACCGAGCCCAGCCGGCGGGCGAGCACGCCCCGCATACGGGCCAGCCGGCTGTCGCTGACGTGGGGCGCGAGCGCCTCGATCACCGCGGCCGGGGGCAGGCGGTGGCCGTCGAGCGGGATCGCGTCGTCTTCGGGCGGCATGGGGGCCTCGCGGGGCAATGACGGCGGGGTTCTACCCGAAAGCGCCGCGGGCGCGCAAAGCGGCGGCCCCGGCGGGGTGACGGGTCGGTGAAAACCGACCGTCGCTCAGGTGTGGGTGCCTCCCGGCCCCCGGGCGCTTGTGATAACCTGCCGGCCTTCGAAATGATGTAGAAACATCACCAGATACAGCAGCCGACCACCCCCACGGAAGCGAGACATCATGAGCGAGAGCATCATCGACGGCCGCCGGTTCAGCGACGCCCGGGAGCTCGTCGGCCGGCACGACATCCGGCCGTCGGGGCTGGTCTACCGCAACCCGGGGGTCGACAGCCTCTATCAGGCGGCGGTGCAGCAGGGCCAGGCGCGGGTCATCGCCAACGGGGCGCTGCTTCAGGACACCACCCCGTTCTTCGGCCGGGCGGCCAAGTCGTCGTTCTACGTCGCCGACCCGGACGTGCGCATCGCCGGGCGCAGCCTGGATGAGCTGATCGCCTGGGGCGACCCCGCCCGCAAAGAGTTCGACAACCTGCCCATCGGCCCCGCGGTCTACCGCCGGCTGCGCAGCCGGGTGGTCGAGCACCTCTCCAAAGACGGCGACCTCTACGTGACCGACGCCTGGAGCGGGCGCACCCCGGCCAGCCGGCTGGCGGTGCGGGTCATCACGAGCCGGGCGCCGAGCGCGCTGTTCGCCCGCAACATCTTCCTGCGGCCCACCGCCGACGAGCTGGTCGACTTCGCCCCCGAGTGGACCATCCTGCACGCGCCGGCGGTCGAGGCCGAGCCGGCCGACGGCACCAACGGCAAGGCGTTCGTGATCACCGACCTCGCCGGCAAGCTGACGATCATCGGCGGCACCCGGTACCACGGCCAGATCAAGAAGAGCATCTTCGCGGTGCAGAACTTCCGGCTGCCGCTCGAGGGCATCCTGACGATGCACGCCGGGGCCAGCGAGGGCGACGGCGGGCGGGCGGCGATCCACGCCGGGCTGTCGGGCACCGGCAAGACGACGCTGTCCAACACCGGGCACCCGGTGGCCGACGATCAGATCGTGATCGAGATCGACGCCGCCGACGCCGAGGCGGTGGTCTCGAACATGGAGGGCGGGCAGTACGCCAAGACCGAGAACCTGCGCCGGGACAAGGAGCCCGAGACCTACGACGCCATCCGCTACGGCACGACGGCGGAGAACATCGCCGTCGACGACGCCGGGCAGGCCCGCTACGACGACACCCACATCACCGCCAACGGCCGGGTGGGCTACCCCCTGGCGTTCGTCGAGACCGCCAAGGCCAGCGGCACGAGCGGGGCGCCGAAGGCGATCACCTTCCTGACCGCCGACGGCTTCGGGGTGCTGCCGCCCCTCGCCCGGCTGACGGTCGACGGGGCCAAGTTCCACTTCGCGTGCGGGTTCACCAGCAAGATGCCGGGCACCGAGCAGGGCATCACCGAGCCGGTGCCGACCTTCTCGGCGTTCTTCGGCAAGCCGTTCATGCCGCTCAAGCCGCAGTACTACACCGACCTGCTCGCCCGGCTGATCGAGGTGCACGGCACCGAGGTGTGGCTGGTCAACACCGGCTGGCTCGGGCCCACGACGCCCGGCCGGGGGCGGGTCGACATCCTGGTGAGCAAGGCGATCATCAACGCGGTGCGCGACGGGCAGGTCGACCTGAGCGACGACAACTTCGTCTACGACCCGGTCTTCAAGCACCACGTGCCCAAGGCGGTGCCCGGGGTCGACCCGAAGGTGCTCGACCCGCGCAACTTCTGGGACGACGCGGCGGCCTACGACGCGGCGGCGGACAAGCTCGCGGGCATCTTCCAGGGCGCCATCCGGGCGCTGCCCGACGTGCCGAAGGCGGTCATCGAGGCCGGGCCGGCGCCCCGGGGCTGATCGACGCAGCCCGCGCGGTCAGCGCAGGTTCTCGTCCACCAGCCCGGTGCGGATCGCGTAGCGGGTGAGGCCGGCCACGTCCCCGATCTTGAGCTTCTTCATGATGCGCGCCCGGTGATGCTCGGCGGTGCGCGAGCTGATGTCGAGGATGGCCCCGATCTCCTTGCTGGTGTGGCCCTGGGCGATGAGGGTCAGCACCTCCCGCTCGCGGTCGGTCAGCGGGTCGGCGTCGGCCGCCCGCTTCGCGCCGGGCGAGAGGTAGTCCTCACCCGCGGCGACGGCCCGCACCGCGTCGAGCACGTCCTTGACCCCCGACCCCTTGAGCAGATAGCCGTTGGCCCCGGCGTCGAGCGCCCGCTTGACCCAGACCGGATCGTGGTACATCGACAGCACCACCACCCGGGGCGGCTCGTCGGCGTCCTGCAAGCGCTTGATGACCTCCAGGCCCGACAGGCCGGGGATCGCCAGGTCGCACAGCACGACGTCGGGCTTCGACTCGAGGATCATCTCCAGCGCGCTGCGGCCGTCGCCGGCCTCGCCGACGACCTCGAGGTCGCCGGCGGTCTCCATCAGGGCGATGAGCCCCTGGCGCACGATGGTGTGATCCTCGACGACGAAGACCCGGATGGGGCTCTGCGCTTCGCTCATGCTCTCCTCCGTTCAGGCATCGGCCGGCAGCCAGACGAGCACCCGGGCGCCGCCCGGGGTGTCGTCGGGCGCCGGGTCCCGGTTCTCCAGATCCAAGTAGCCGCCGGCCTGCTCGACCCGCTCCCGGGCGCCGACGAGGCCCAGGCCGGCGCCCTCGCCGCCGCCGGGCGAGAAGCCCCGGCCGTCGTCTTCGACCACCAGCCGCCAGCCGTCGTCGGCCGGGCCCAGGTGGACGTCCACCCGCCGGGCGTCGGCGTGGCGGGCGATGTTGGTCAGGGCCTCCTGGCACACCCGGAACAGCACCTCGGCGGCGGCGCTGTCGGGCTGCACCGGGGCCAGGTCGAGCGCGACCTCGAGGCCGGCCATCGCGGCCCAGCTCCGGGCGTGGCCGGCGATGGCGTCGGCCAGCCCCAGCGCGTCGAGCGCCGGCGGGCGCAGGTCGTGGGCCAGCCGGCGCACCGCCTCGACCCCGTCGTCCACCGCCTCGAGCGCGGCCTCGAGGTGGGGCCGGGTCGCGGCGTCGGCGGCGGCCTCCAGCGCGGTCAGCCGCAGCCGCAAGCCGGTGAGCACCTGCCCCAGGTCGTCGTGCAGGTCGCGGCTGATGCGGGCCCGCTCCTCCTCCTGGACCGCCACCAGCCGGGCCCCGAGCGCCTGGAGCTCGGCCTCCCGCCGGCGCAGCTCGGCGGTGCGGGCCTCGACCCGGGCCTCGAGCGAGGCGTTGGCCTCGACCAGCGCCTGCCACAGCGCGCGGTTGCGGGCGTCGCCCCGGCGCACGGCGGCCAGCGGCAGGAAGAACAGCCCCGCGGCGAGGGCCAGGCCGACGATGGGGGCCCCGATCCAGACGGCGACCGCCCGCTCGGGGGCGGGCAGCTCGACCCGGACCCGGCCGACGGCCCGCGGACCCCGGCCGACGGTGGCCCAGCCGCCCACCGCGTCGCCCCGGGCGGCGCCGGCCTCGTAGATCGCGGGGTGGCTCGCGGTGTCGAGGCGGACCCGGGCGTCGATCGGCGGCCCGACCAGCGGCTCGACCAGCGCGTCGAGCGCCAGCCGGTCGTAAGGCCACAGCGTGGGCCGGGTGCGGGCGAGGCCCTCGAGGCGATCGGCGAGCTGGCGGGCCCAGGCGGTGGCCTCGCCGGCCCGCTCGGCGACCGCCTCCCGGGCGTAGAAGAACGGCACGACCCCGCCCACGACGGCCCCGGCGAGCAGCGCGAGGGGCAGCATGCGGCGGGAGAAGCGACCGGCGAGCGGCGCGGGCTTCATCGGGCCTCGCCGGGGGCTTCGAAGCCCAGGTCGACCACGAGGCCCCGGCCCTCCTCACCGGTGGCGAACGCCAGGAAGGCCCGCAGGCGGGCGGGCACCGGCTCGGCCGGCTCGAGGCGGATCTCGACGGCGGCCGGCTGCCGGCCGGGCAGGTCGACCTCCCAGGTGGGCGAGCCGTGCAGCCGCAGGTTGCCCCGGTCGGCGACGCCCAGCACGCCGGGGCGGCGCAGCGCTTCGCGGAGGGTCGTCTCGCGGCTGTGCACCGGCCACCGGCGGGCGCGCACCGCCTCGGTCAACGCCCCGTCCAGCCTGGGGGTGGCCGCGGCCAGCGCCGCCTGGAGCGGGTCGTCGATCGGGCGCAGCACGAGCTGGCGGGGCAGGCCCCCCGGCCAGTCGTCGGCGGTGCCCCCGGCCAGCGCGGCGAGCGCCTCGGGGGTGACCCGGCGGGCCCGCACCCCGGGGCCGACGACCAGGACGACCGGCGAGCGGGCGAGCAGCGCCCCCGACCCGTCCCGGCCGGCGACGACGGTGGCCAGCACCCCCGACAGCAGGCCGTCGACCATCGCCGCCCGGGCCCCGTCGACCCCGAGCGGGGGCTCGACGACGATCGGGCGGCCGGGCAGCCGCGACTCGAAGACCTGGACCAGGTGGTTGACCAGCGGGGTGGCGGTGACGTCGCCCGCGAGGCGGATGGGCTGGGCGCCGCCGCGCCCGGCGGGCGGGGCCAGATCGGGCGGTGTGTCGGCCCGGGGGCAGCCCGTCAGGGCGAGCGCCAGCAGGATCAGGAGCGTGCAGCGGGCCATCGGAGGACGATGACACGGCCCCCGAACGGGGCGCAAACGGTGGATCTGCGGACGCTTCGGACCCCGGCCGGCCGCCCCCACGACAGCGGCGCCCGGCCGGCGTACACTCGCCCGCGACGTGCCCGCCGCATGGGAGCCCCGATGTCCGACCCGCCGACCGTGCCCCTCGACTTCCACCGCCAGCCGCCCGAGGCCATGCGCCGCCGGGCCGGCGAGCTGCGGGCGACCCTGACCCGTCGCCGCTCGGTGCGCCACTTCGCGCCCGACCCCATCCCGCTCGACGCGGTGCGGGACTGCATCCACGCCGCGGCCCAGGCCCCATCGGGGGCCAACAAGCAGCCGTGGACCTTCGCGCTGGTCACCGACCCCGAGACGAAGCGGGCCATCCGCCGGGCGGCCGAGGCCGAGGAGCAGACCTTCTACAGCGGCCGCGCCCCTCAGTCGTGGCTCGACGACCTCGCCCCGCTCGGCACCGACGCCCACAAGCCCTTCCTCGAGACCGCCCCGGCCCTGATCGTCGTCTTCGCCCACCGCACCGCCGAGGACGGGGCCCGGCACTACTACGTCGCCGAGTCGGTGGGCATCGCCTGCGGCATGCTGCTCTCGGCGCTGCACCAGTGCGGGCTGGCCACGCTGACCCACACCCCGAGCCCGATGAAGTTCCTCGGCGAGATCCTCGACCGGCCGGCCCACGAGCGGCCGTGGCTGCTCATCCCGGTGGGCTATCCGGCCGAGGGCTGCCGGGTGCCGGCCATCACCCGCAAGGCGCCGGGCGAGGTCCTGGTCGAGATCTGAACTCGGGGCTCAGCGCCCGCGGCGCCCCCGGCGGGCCCGGCGGGCGGGCACCCAGTCGTCGATGTCGTCCTCGGGCACCTCGGGCACGACCACCAGCGGGTGCCCCAGGCGGCGGGCGAGCTGCTCGACGAAGGCCGGGGTCAGCCGGCCGAAGGCGGCCCCTTCGATCTTGATCCAGAACCGGGCCACCGCGGTCGGCTGGCCGAAGTCGATCTGGAACAGCGACAGGTCGGTGCGGCACGAGGGGCAGGTGTAGGCGAAGCGCTCGATGGGCCGGTAGACCAGCTCTTCGAGGCCGGCGAGCAGCGCGTCGACGTCGATCGGCTCCTCGCAGACGGTGCACACCGCCGCTTCGAACTCGTCGGCCGGCACCTCGACCGGCAGGAACCGCGGGCGGCGGGCCCGATGCAGCGACAGGCTCTCGAACGTCAGCTCGGCGGGCAGCAGCAGCTCGTCGGCGTCGGGGTGGAACAGCGCCGAGACGGCGACCCCCGGGGCGTAGGCCTCGGGGCCGAGGGGGTTGCCGATGACGCGTTCATCGGCCAGAAAGGCGAGCACGTCGTCGATGGCCTCGTCGGCCGGCATCGGCGCCTTGCCGCTGCGCGGCGCGAGATAGAGGTTCAGCATCGCGCCATTCTGCCGCCGCGCCCGCCGGGCGCGCAATGACCCGGGATCTGCCAGGAGCCCCCGATGCACCCCCACCGCCTCCCGCTGCTCGCGCTCGCCGCCTGCGCCCTCGCCTGCGAAGCCGCCGGGCCGCTGCCGGCCTCCGACGCCGGCCGGACCCCCGATGTGACCGTCGACCGCGCGCTGCCCGCCCCCGACCTCACCCCGGCCTGCCCCGACGCCGACGAGGACGGCGTGCGCCGGGCGGACTGCGTCGAGCCGGGCCGCCTCGCCGACTGCGACGACGACGACCCGCTCATCCGCCCGGGGGCCTCCGACCCCTGCGGGGACGGCGTCGACCAGGACTGCGACGGGGCCGATACGATGTGCCCGGTGGGCTGCACCCCCAACGCCGACCTCGCCCCGTGCGACGAGGTGGACGACGACTGCGACGGCAGCACCGACGAGTGCGCCCCGGGCCAGCGATGCCAGGACGCGGTGTGCGTGGCGGCCCCCGGCGAGGTGTGCAGCGACGCGGTCGCCTGCGCCCGGGGGTCGGACTGCATCGACGGGGCCTGCGTGCCCATCGAGCCGGGCGGGCTGTGCGCGGCGGACCGGGACTGCCCGGTGCACGCCTTCTGCGGGCTCAACGCGCTGTGCGACGAGTTCGACCCCCGGTGCTACGGGCTCCAGGGCAGCCGGTGCGTCGAGCCGTGCGACTGCGGCGGGATGTGGGTCTGCGGGGCCGACATCGGCCACTGCGCCCGGTGCCTGTTCGACGGCCAGTGCGACGGGGCCTCGGCGTGCACCCCCGGCGGGCTGTGCGCCGTGCCCACCGCGCTCGGCGGCGAGGGCGAGGCGCTCGACCGGCTGCTGGCGGTGCTGCTCGACTGCCGGGCGACCCACGGGGCGGCGGCCAACGCCGAGGGCTGCGCGATCCTGGACACCGGGCGCCTCTTCACCGACGGCGCCGAGATCGGCGCGATCGAGCGCCCGATCGTGGGCGACGCCCGGGTGTGCGACGCCGTCGCCCTCGCCGGGCGGGGCTATGACGGCGACTCGATCGAGGCCATCCGGGCGATGTTCGGCTGCGAGGGCCCGCCGCAGATCACCTGGGAGGCCCCGATCGCCGCCGAGCGCGAGGCGGCGGCCTGCGTCAGCCACCTGCCGCAGTGGAGCCCGACCCCGGGCGTGATCATCGCCCCCTGCGCGGCGGTGGTCTACGCCCGGGGCCCATGATTCACAGCCCCCGCGACCGCCATCGGGCGGGCGACATCCGATGGGGGTCGACCGCCAGGAGATGCCGATGCCCCGCCCCCTGCTCATCGTCAACCCCCACGCCGGCCAGGGCCGGCGGCAGGCGGCGCTCGACGCGGCCATCGAGGCCCGCCCGTGGCTCGACGTCTACCGCTCGTCGTCCGCCGAAGACGCCCGGGAGGCCGCCCGTAAAGCGGTGGCCGGCGGCGTCGAGCGGCTGGCGGCCGGCGGGGGCGACGGCACCATCCACGACGTCGTCACCGCGGTGGCCGACGCCCCCCCGCCGGCCCTCGGCGTCGTGCCGCTCGGCACCGCCAACGACCTCGCCAAGACCCTCGGCGTGCCGCTCGACGACCCCGGCGCGGCGCTCGACCTGCTGCGCGACGGCCGTCCCCGCCCGATCGACCTCGCCCGCATGACCGACGCCGACGGCACCCGGTGGATGGTCAACGCGGCCAGCGCCGGCTTCACCGAAGAGGTCGAGGCGGCCCTCGACGACGACCTCAAGGCCCGCTGGCAGGCGCTGGCCTACCTCCGGGCGACGCTCGAGGTGCTGCCCTCGCTGATGTGCGCCTCGCTGACCGTCGAGGTCGACGGCACGGTGCACACCGTCGACGCCTGCGCCTTCCTCGTGGCCAACGGGCGCTACGCCGGCGGCATGCAGTTCGCCCCCGAGACCGACCCCGCCGACCGCATGCTCGACGTGCTCGCGGTCACCACCGCCGAGGTCGCCGAGCACTTCCGGCTGGGGGTCGAGCTCGCGCTGGGCCAGCACCTCGAGTCGCCCCACGTCTGGGCCGCCCGGGGCCGCCGCATCCGCATCGACGGGGTGCCCGCCCGGCGGTTCTCGGTGGACGGCGAGAAGGGGGGCACGACCCCGGCCCGGTTCGAGGTCGTGCCCGGCGCGGTGCGCATGATCGGGTCGGGTTGAATCGGGCCGGAGCGAGCCGCGCGCTCAGCGGGCGATGGCGCCCGGCGGCTGGCGGTGATAGCGCCGATTCTGGCGGATGTAGGCGCTGAAGACGTCCCCCGGCGTCGCATCGAAGGCCGGAGGCCCCGGCGGCGCCCGGCGCAGCGCCTCGAGCGCGGACCCCGCCCGGCGGGTGCCGGACCACGCCAGCCCGAACAGCGCCGCCCGGGCCCTGATCTCGGAGCGCCGCCGGCGGGCCGAGGGCGGGGTCGACCCGTCCGTCACCCGCCGGGTGTGCCACCAGCCGGGATCGGCCCGCTCGGTCAGCGCCGCGACCACCGCCTCGATGCGGGCGGTGTCGTCGCTCTGGCGCACCGCCAGCCCCAGCCCGGCGAGCAGGGCGTCGGCCTCGAGGTCGGACTCGCTCCGCTCGGCCACCCGCTCGATGGCCTCGAGCAGCAGCGGCTCGGCGTGCGGATCACCATGGGCCCCGAGCACCAGCGCCGCGTTGCCCCAGCACCCGCGCCAGTCGTCGCTCGACAGCACCCCCCGGGCCGCCTTGGGCGTGCGGGCGTCGCTGCGCCGCTGCATCAGCCGCAGCGCGTCGTCGAAGTCGGCCCCCTGCACCGCGCAGAACCACGGCGCCTCGTCGGGCACCGGGTGCGCGCTGCAGCCGAGGGCCAGCAGCGCCAGGGTCACCAGGGCGAGGCGGACGGCTCGGGGGCGGGCGGATCGGGATCGCATCGTTCTGATCTACCGCTCTCGGGCGCGGGGCGCCAGTGAAGCGACGCGGGGCGATTGCCGATCGAGGGTCGTTCGCGATACCGATGGGCGTGCAGTCCGAGCGGAGCGTGCATGGCGGCGGCCGAGCATTTCGACGTGGTGGTGGTGGGGCGGTCCCTGGCGGGCCTGCTCACCGCGGCCCTGCTCGCGAAGCGCAAGTTCCGGGTGGCGGTCATCGACTGCGCCGGCGCGCCCCCGCTCGAGCGCCCGCCGCTCTTCGGCGACACCGCGAAGCTGGTGGTGCGGGTGCTCGACGAGCTGGGCCTGCAACACAGCATGCGCACCCGCCTCGAGGGCGCCTGGCGCCCGGTGACCCTGGCCCTGCCCGACCGCCGCTTCGTGCTGCCCGCCGACGAGGGCGCCCGGGGCCGCGAGCTGGGCGAGGTGCTGCCCGGGCGGGTCGACCCGCTGCTCGACGTCTTCGGGCGCATCGAGCGCTACGGCCCCAGCCTCGACCCGCTGCTCGACGGCGACGCCCCGCTGCCCGAGGCCGGCTGGCGGGCGAAGCGGGCCTGGAATCGGACCTGGGAGGGCGTCTCCGCCGCCCGGCTCGTCGACCGCCTGCCGTGGAGCGACGACCCGCTGGTGCGCATGACGCTGCGGGCCCTGCTGCGCGCCGCCGGCCAGACCGACGACGCCGAGGGCCCGATGACCGTGCGCGCCGTGCGGGCCCTGTGGCACCTGACCCACGGCGTCGTGCCCATGCGCGGCGGGCGGGCCGGATTCGCCCGCATGGTCTCGGAGAAGCTCGACGTGCTCGGGGGCCACATCGAGGGCCGGCGCGCCGCCGACGCGCTGAGCGTGCGCCGGCGGCGGGTCGAAGCGATCGTCACCGCCGACGACCGCCGCATCGGGGCCGACGTGGTGGTGCTCGCCGGCGGCGAACCCGACCTGGCCCGGCTGTGGCCCGACGCCCCACCCCACACCTCGCTGCCCGGCCGGCGCATGGGCCTGCGCCTCGCCGCCGCCGACCGCCCCGCCGACCTGCGCGACCCCTGCGGCTGGATCGCCGAGCCCGGCGGCCCGGCCCACCTCGTGCGGGTCGCCGGCGACCGGCTCGTGCTCTCGTGGCAGGGCGGCGGCACCCCGCCCCTGGCCCGGCTGCTGCCCTACGCCCGCCCCGAAGGCGTCGAGACCGCCGCGGTCCCCTACCCCGCCCCGGGCGACGACCCGCTGGCGCTGCTCACCCGCCCGATCCGGGGCCCGCTGAAGAACCTGCTCTTCGTCGGCGAGTGGATCCTGCCCGGTCTGGGCCTCGAAGGGGCCTGCTTCACCGCGTGGCACGCCGCCGCCGCCGCCGAGCGCATCGGGCCCCGCAAGCGCCGCGGATGACGCCGCGGATGACGCCGTCGGCGCACCGGTCCGAGACGGGCGTTGCCAATGAACTCCGATGGTTACATCATTGCCCCGTCCCGCAGCGGTCACGCCGCAGCGGCCGGCATCGAACCGCCAGCCCGAGGATGCACCGATGACCAGAGGCGAGCTCATCGAGCGGGTCGCCCGAGAGTGCCAGATCAACCTCAAGCAGGCCGAGATCGTGGTCAGCACCATCTTCCGGGCCATGAGCGAGACCCTCGCCGACGGCGGCCGGGTCGAGATCCGGGGCTTCGGCTCATTCGAAGTGCGGGCCTACGCCGCCTACAAGGGCCGCAACCCCAAGACCGGCCGCGAGGTCATGGTCGGGCCCAAGAAGGCCCCGTTCTTCAAGACCGGCAAAGAGCTGCGCGAGCGCATCAACGGCGAGGGCTGAGCCCCGCCCCGCCCGACCCATCGACCCCAGCCGAGGCCCACCACACTTGAGCCAGTTCACCCACCTGCACCTGCACACCCAGTACAGCCTGCTCACCGGCGCGATCCGGGTCAAAGACCTGATGGGCCGGGTCAAGGACGCCGGCATGGACGCGGTCGCGATGACCGACGTCGGCAACATGTTCGGAGCGGTCGACTTCTTCAAGCGGGCCCGCAAGGCCGGCGTCAAGCCGATCATCGGGGTCGAGGTCCTCGTCGCCGACGGGCCGCGGGACGAACCGCGCAGCCGCCGGGCGTGGGATCTGGTGCTGCTCGCCCGGGACCTGACCGGCTACGCCAACCTGCGCACGCTGGTGAGCATGGCCTGGCTCGAGGGCCTGCACCACGGCAAGCCGCACGTCGACATGGCGCTGCTCGCGGCCCACGCCGGCGGTGTCTTCGCGCTCTCGGGCTCGAAGGGCAACCAGATCGCCCAGGCGGTGCTCGCCGGGCGGATGGACGAAGCGCAGCGGATCGCCGCGATCTACCGCGACACCTTCGAACCGGGGGCCTTCTTCCTCGAGGTCGTGCCCTCGGGCCTCGACGGCCAGGACCGGGTCAACCGGGCCTTCCGCGAGATCGGGGCCGCGCTCGACATCCCGCTCGTCGCCTCGAACCACGTGCACTACCTCGACCGCAAGGACGCCCGGGCCCACGAGGTGCTGATGTGCATCGGCTACGGGCGCAGCCTCGACGACCCCGACCGGCCGCGGCTCGACGTCGACAGCCTGTGGCTCAAGCCGCCCGAAGAGATGTGGGGCGAGATGGGCGAGGACTTCGCCGACGCCCTGCAGAACACCACGTACATCGCCGACAACTGCAACGTCGAGATCCCGCTCGGCGACGTCTTCCTGCCCTCGGCCCCGATCGACGAAGAGGGCTACGACGAGGTCACCTGGCTACAGGAGGTCGCCCGCCGGGGCCTCGACGCCCGCTACGCCGAGTTCGACAAGGTCGGCAAGACCTACGACCGGGCGGTCTACGACGCCCGGCTGGACGAGGAGCTGGGCATCATCATCCAGATGGGGTTCCCGGGGTACTTCCTGATCGTCCAGGACTTCATCAACTGGGCCAAGCAGCAGGACATCCCGGTGGGCCCCGGCCGCGGATCGGGCGCCGGCTCGCTGGTGGCCTACGCCCTGCGCATCACCGACCTCGACCCGCTGCCCTACGGCCTGCTCTTCGAGCGGTTCCTCAACCCCGAGCGGGTGTCGATGCCCGACTTCGACATCGACTTCTGCATGAACCGCCGAGGCGAGGTGATCGAGTACGTCACCGACAAGTACGGCGCCGAGCAGGTCGGCCAGATCGCGACCTTCGGCGGCCTCAAGGCCCGGGGGGTGATCAAGGACGTCGGCCGGGTGCAGGGCTTCTCGTTCAGCGAGACCGACCGCCTCTCGAAGATGGTGCCCGACGTGCTCGGTATCACGCTCGAGCAGGCGCTCGAGCAGGAGCAGCGCCTGCGGCAGATGTACCAGGACGACGACCGCATCCGCGATCTGATCGACGTCGCCCGGTCGCTCGAGGGGCTCTACAAGTCGACCGGCATCCACGCGGCGGGCGTCGTCATCGGCGAGAAGCGGCTGTGGGAGTACGTGCCCGTCTTCCGGGGGGCCAACGGCGAGCTCGTCACCCAGTTCGCCAAGGAGGAGGTCGAAGAGGCGGGGCTGGTCAAGTTCGACTTCCTCGGCCTCAAGACGCTCACCGTGATCGACGACGCGGTGCGCATGGTCAACCGCAGCCGCCCCGACGACCCGCTCGACCTGAGCACCCAGCCGCTCGACGACCCGGGCGTCTACCGGCTCATCAGCAAGGGCGACACCGAGGGTGTCTTCCAGCTCGAATCGAGCGGCTTCCAGGAGCTGCTCAAGAAGCTCAAGCCCGACAAGTTCGAAGACATCGTCGCCGCGGTGGCGCTCTACCGACCCGGCCCGCTCAACTCGGGCATGCTCGACGACTTCATCGAGCGCAAGCACGGGCGGCAGAAGATCGTCTACCCCCACCCCAAGCTCTCCGAGATCCTCCAGGAGACCTACGGGGTCATCGTCTACCAGGAGCAGGTGATGCAGATCGCCCAGGTGCTCGCCGGGTTCACCCTCGGCGCCGCCGACCTGCTGCGCCGGGCGATGGGCAAGAAGAAGTTCGACGTGATGGCCGCCCAGCGGGTGGTCTTCGCCGAGGGCGCCAAGACCCTGTACGACGTCGAAGAGAGCCTCGCGAGCGAGATCTTCGACCTGATGGAGAAGTTCGCCCAGTACGGCTTCAACAAGTCGCACTCGGGGGCCTACGCGCTGCTGACCTACCAGACGGCCTACCTCAAGGTGCACCACCGGGTGGAGTTCGTCGCCGCGCTGCTGACCAACGACCGGGACAACCCGGAGAAGGTCGCCAAAGGCATCCGCAACGCCCGCAAGATCGACGTCGAGGTGCTGCCCCCCGACGTCAACCACTCCAAGGACTCGTTCGACGCCGTCGACGGCAAGGTGCTGTTCGGCATGGGCGGGGTCAAAGGCGTGGGCAGCACCGCGGTCGACGCCATCGTCGAGGCCCGCCAGGGCAAGCCGTTCACCTCGCTGTTCGACTTCTGCGAGCGGGTCGACCTGCGCAAGGTCAACAAGAAGACCATCGAGGCCCTGATCAAGACCGGCGCGTTCGACTTCTGCGGCCACCCCCGGGCCCGGCTCGTCGCCGCGCTCGACATCGCCGTCGAGCGGGCCCAGAACACCCAGCGGGACAAAGCCTCGGGGCAGGCCAACCTCTTCGGCATGCTCGCCGCCCCGCCCACCGCCGACGCGCCGCTCGACGACGACGCGCTGCCCCCCGAGCTGATGGAGATCGGCGAGTGGGCCGAGCAGGAGCTGCTCGCCAACGAGAAGTCGGTGCTCGGGATGTACGTCTCGGGCCACCCGCTCGACCGCTTCTCGGACCAGATCCGGAAGTACGCCAACTGCAGCGTCGAGCACCTCGGCCGGCGGGAGAACTACGAGGTCGTCACCCTCGGCGGCATCATCACCAGCCTGCGCATCCGCCCGTTCAAGAACGGCGACGGGCGCATGGCGATCATGCTCTTCGAGGACCTGACCGGCGAGATCGAGGTCATCGCCATGGGCGACGACTTCGACCGCTACGAAGAGCTGCTGACCAGCGACGAGCCGCTGCTGCTCGCCGGCAAGGTGCGCATCGACCGCGACGAGGACCGCACCAGCATCAGCGTGCGGCTCGGCAGCCGCCGCCGCAAGCGCGACCCCGAGCCGGAGACCCCCGACGTGCGCAGCCTCGCCGCGGTGCGCGCCGAGCGCAGCCGCTCGGTCAAGGTGATCTTCGAAGCGGGGGTGCTCGACCGGCGCAACGTCGGCCGCCTGCGGGGCGTGCTCGGCGACCAGCGCTTCGCCGGCAACTGCGACACCATCATCGAGCTGACCACCTCGAAGGAGTACGGCGGCTGCAAGGTGAGGCTGGCCCCGCCGGTGAAGCTCAAGCCGAGCGACGCGCTGAACGACGCGCTGCGGCGGGAGTTTCGAGGCGGGGTGAGCGTCTCGTACGGGTGATGGCGACGCTCGAAGCCCCCCGACCGCACTTCCTGCCGGCCGACGTCGACCACCTCATCGCCACCAGCCCCTACATGGCGCTGGCCCGCGAGCGCCGGGCCGTCCGATTCCTGGAGGCGCAGATCGACGCCGGCCGGGAGTGCCGGGCGACGCTGCTCGACTACCCCGCGTGCGCCATCGAGCCCCTCGAGTTCTTCTACACCTGCCTGCACAGCCTGGGCGCCTTCGGCCCGGCCCTCTTCGCCGACCTGACCGCCGGCACCTGGCGGGGCGTCGTGTGGGCCTCGTGGCTGGCGCTCCTGCGACCGCACCCGACCCTGCGCCCGCCGCTGGCGCGGCTCCTCGCCGCGCGGGGGCCCGCGCTGCCCCACAACCGCTGGCTCATCGAAGCCGCGGCGAGGGCCGCGAGCGGGCGCGACGACGACGCACCCATCGCGCGGGCCGCGGAGACCATCCGGGCCCTGCTGGCCCCCGTCCCGGCGCCGGCGACGCCCATCCGACGCGTCCCCGACGACGCCGAGCGCGCGCTCATCGCCACCGAGGCCCGCCGCGTCGGCGCGATCTACCGGGTGAGCGGCGCGCAGGCGGCGCGCGCCGCGATCGAGGCGAGCCCGGCCCGAACATGGTGGACGCCCTACCCGGCCTGGGCCGCCGCCTGGAAGGCCGCCGGTCGGCCCACGGCGTGGCCCTGCCGCCTCCAGGCGGCACACCCCGACCCCTGAGCCGAGGCGCCCGAGCCGGCCCGGCGGCGCTTCATTTCGAGATTCTGCGCAACAACCGCTCCGGCTGATCGATGAGGTCTTCGAGACCACGATGTGCTCGGAGGCCGCGATGCCCCGCCCGCTGATGTTCGTCCCCCGGCCCTGGACCCCGTTCGAAATCACGATGCGCTGCATGCACAGCCGCCTGCTGATGCGGCCGGGCGACGAATGCAGCCGGCGGGTGCTGGGCGTGATCGGGCGGGCGCTGGAGCTGTACGGCGCGCATGTGCACCTGTACTTCGCGGGGGGCACGAGCAACCACCTGCACATCGTGGGGGCGTTCGAGAGCGCCGAGTGGAAAGCGCGGTTCAAGTGCCACATCAAGGCCAACATCTCGAAGGAGCTGGGCGAGCTGTTCGACTGGCCGGGCAGCTATTGGGACCGGCGCACGCGGGACATCGCGATCCTGGATGACGGGGCCTTGGCGGATCGGCTGGCTTACCTGGCTGCGCACGGGGTGAAAGAGGGTCTGGTCGAGACCCCGGGTTGCTGGCCCGGGATCCAGTGGGTGCGGGCGGTGACGGAGGGCCGGCCGCTGGTGGGGGTGTGGTACGACCGCAGCCGGCTGTGTGCGTTGCGGCAGCGGTGGGCGCAGGGCGGGCGGCGCGGCCCGAAGCCGACGCTGGGGGACGTGGCGCTGCGCAAGGTGGTGCGGCTGACGCCGCCGCCGATGTGGGCCGGGTTGGGAGAGGACGTGCTGCGGGCGAAGTGGGTCGAGCTGGTGGAGCTGGCGGTGGAGCGGCATCCGGCGCCGTGGCCCACCCGGGTGGTGGGGGCGGCGGCGCTGGTGGAGGCGGACCCGCATACCCGGCCGCCGCGCACGAAGACGTCGCCGGCGCCGCGGGTGCATACGCGGTGCAAGGCGTTGCGGAAGGCGTGGGGCGAGGCGTACAGCGCGTTCGTAGAGGCGTACCGGGCGGCGCTGCACGCGCTGCGGGAGGGGTGGGGGGCGGTGGGGTTCCCGGAGGAGGGTTGCCGGCCGGCGGTGCTGCTGCCGGAGGCGGGCGGGTAGCGCGCGGCGGGCTCGCGCAAGCGTGAGCAGGATGCGGGTTGGCGGGGCGCCGGGGTCGGGCGTGTGGGGGAAGTACGTTCAGGGCGCATGTGTAGGCGCCGTCAGGCAGCGGAGGTGGTGTCCCGTGGTGGCCGGGGAGGGGCCAGATAGCCGAGTTCGATACTTGCCTACCCCTCTTCTCGGTACCGCGTCCTCTACCTTCATGAGATGGTTGGCACCCCAGCACCACCGCACCCCATTCCGGCACCCCATTCCGGCGTACGAGACGGCCCTGGAAGGCGGGCAGGATGCGCTGCTGACGCATGTGCTCGAGCGGCGGGCCCTGATCCTCGACCTGCATCCAGGGTGGGCAGATCACATGCCCAGGGACTCCAAGTACTCGGCGATGACCGCGACCGCCTTGTTGGTGTTGCCCTGGGAGCGACCTTCGACGGTGTGCCCGACCACGACCGCCGTCCTGGACTTCTGCGCCGTGATCGCGCCCTCACCCTTCTTCTTGCCGAGCACCATCCCGTCTTCGCCCCTCAGGAACTGGTACCTGACCCCCCCAGCCCGGATCCCAGCGGCCTGGAGAACCGAGAAATCTCCGCTCTTCAGCGCTGCGGCGAGGTACGACCCCTCCGCCTGGGTCAACTCCCAGCTGCTCGGGTGGGCGCCCGACGTCCAGGGCGAGCCATCGAGCCCGATGATGCATGCGCGGTCACATGCCGGCTGCCCGGAGGCATCTCTCGACTGTCCGATCAGATTGTCGATGTAGCTATCCCAAGACATCGCCGCTGAGCCTCCCCGGTGGCAGGGTGAATCGGTCGGGCCACCACCGACTGCCGGCCATGATAGAGAAGCGTCTGCCGGACGTCGAGGCAGCTGACTGACCGAGGTGCCTGACCGAGGTGCCCGGCACCACGATCAGCACCACGATCAGCACCTGACCGAGGTGCCCGGCACCACGATCCAGAGGTGCCCGGCACCACGATCCAGGCCCCGACCCCGCTCGACCGGGTGGATTCGGGCCCGGTGCGCGAACGGTGCCCGAGGGCGAGGCTGTCGATGGACCCGTTCCACCCCTCACTGTCGTCCCATGCCAGAGAAGTGGAGTACACGTACCGGCCGAACGCGCGCTGCATGTCGGTCTCCCAACCCGGGCCGGCGTGATTCAGGCGTCGGGCCGCCAGCGACCGAAGCGGTCGGTGCAGGCCATCACGATGTGGCCGGCGAACATCGGGCGGCGGATGTCTCCGCGGCGGGGGAAGGTGCTCGGATCGGCGAGCGTCGCCCGGTAGCGGGCCTCGCCCTGGGTGATGATCCAGTTGGCGATGAGCTCGAGCGTCTCGACGGACTCTTCGCGGAGGTCGGGCGCCAGGCCGGCGAAGCAGGACTTCACCAGCGCCTCCATCAACCCCTTGTACTGGCTGTAGACCTCGCGCAGCGCGGGCTCGTCCAGGTCGGCGAGGGCGGCCACGAACACCTCCGGCCGGCCCTCGGCGGCCTCGATACGGCGCCAGAACCCGGCGGGCACGGTCTCGATGGTCCAGTGGGGCAGCGGCAGCATGGGCCTCCTCGACCGAATCCAGATAAGGTGCCCAGATAAGGTGCCCAGATAAGGTGCCCGGCACCTGATCCGGAATCCAGATAAGGTGCCCGGCACCTGATCCTGATAGCACCTGATCCAGGCAGCACCTGATCCAGGCACCCGTGCCTACCAGCGCCACCTCGCCAGGAGTCCCTGCCTACCAGCGCCACCTCGCCAGGAGTCCCCGACGCTCTCCCAAGGGATCGAGCATCGGGACCAACGACACCGATCGAGCCCTGTCAAAAGCTTCTCGTGAGTCGCTCTCGAGGTGATGCCCAGCCAGGATCGCCGCTCCACCGATCACCGCGATGATGCCTCCTGCAAGCATCGCGCCGGCGCCGCCCATGATCTCCTCGACTCGATATCCGTCGTAGCCTGCGTCGGGATCCGATTCGACGCTGGCGTATACTGCCGCGCCCACCAGGAGTGTGACCCCGCCGATACCCACGACGATCCCCCCGGCAAGCTGCTCGGTTTCACCCGCATGCCGGACCCTGGCGACGCCCCGCCTATCGAAGGTCTTCGTATGACCCCATTTGTCGGTGAGCGTGATGCGTCCACTTTCGGCTTGCTGCACTCGCCCCTTCAGCGTGGATCCATCCTTCATGTGGACCACGGTCTCGGAGCACGCTGTGGCGAGGTTCAGAGACGCCGTCAGCACCAGGGCGACGAGCAAGGATTGACACACACGGCCCGGGCCCACCCCGAGTTCGTCCCTGTTCATCCTTCAATCCTCCAGGCTTCTCGGCGCTGTGGGTCGGGCTGTTCGACAACACTAGCCTCACCCGAGAACGAGCGCAAAGGGCGCCCACGGCCTGTGACCGCAGGAGCGCAGCAACGGGGTGACCCGGCGTTGACCCGGCGTGGCGGGCACGTGTTCGGGTGCGGCCCGCTCGGGTATCACTTCTTGTAGTCGATGCGCCCGATCTCTTCCCTGGCCTTCACCCGGGATCGAGGTGCTGTCCGGGATCGAGGTGCCGGGCACCTTGTCAGCAGTCGTACAGCGGCTCGATCAAGAGCTCGCTGCCCCCCCGGGTGGGCGCCTCGAAGCCGTCGATCGGGATGACGGTCTCACCGAGGGTCAGCCGCCCCCGGGCGACGCGCAGGCGCGGCACGTCGTCCTGCACCCCGGCGAGACCGGCGGCCGGCGTGACCGCCAGGGGCGCGGCCGCCTGCTGCGCGGGCGTCGGGTCGGCGTCGGCGAGGGCCCGCGCGTCCGGGGCGGAGGCCTCGTCCCGCTGGCAACCGGGCGTGCAGCAGAGGGCGAGGGCGAGCAGCGAGGCGGGCGGTGGACGGCGCATGGGGCCAGCATGCCGGGGGCTGCGGGGGTCGGCAAGCGCCGGTGGAGTCGCTCTCGTCGTCCGCCATGCGCGTCCTCGTCTTCGTGAGATGACATCGGAGTTGGTCGCGCGGTCGAGGAGCAAGCGCCCGTGTCCGAGATCGGGAGGCGACTCGACACAGCGATCGCCCTCACGCCTGAAGTCCGGGTCCGGCCGGAAAAATCGATCGCCCTCATGCCTGAAGTCCGGGTCCGACCGGAAAAATCGATCGGCGTCATGCCCGAAGTCCGGGCCCGACCGGAAAAATCGATCGCCCTCATGCCTGAAGTCCGGGTCCGACCGGAAAAATCGATCGCCCTCATGCCTGAAGTCCGGGTCCGACCGGAAAAATCGATCGCCCTCATGCCTGAAGTACAGCCCCCACCCGCCCCACCGGTCGGTCGGGGCCGATGCCCGACGGGTCGGACCCGGCCGCCAGACGCGACGGCGATCTGCGCGCCGGGTCCGACCTGCGCGCGGGTTCCAGCGCCGAGCGGGTGAAGCGGGTCCGACCCGTCCGCCCGCCCGGAACCGGATCCGCCGCGCGGGTCCGACCCGTCCTCCGGGCATCACGCCGATCGCGCGCGCGGGTCCGACCCGTCCGCCCACTCAGAGCCGGATCCGCCGCGCGGGTCCGACCCGTCCTCCGGGCATCACGCCGATCGTGCGCGCGGGTCCGACCCGTCCTCCGGGCATCACGCCGATCGAGCGCGCGGGTCCGACCCGTACCCCAGGCATCACGCCGCTCGAGCGCGCGGGTCCGACCCGTCCGCCCGCTCCGAACCGGATCCGACGCGCCGGTCGCACCCGGACACCGGCCCCCGGCGAGGCGCCTCGGATCAGTGCCAGACCTTCTCGAACTGAGGGTGATCGCTCGCCTTGTCGCCGTAATCGCCGCCGGGCACCAGCCCCGACAGGTCGAGCAGGACCTCGCGCTGATCGAAGTTGGGCACCACCGGCGCCGCGTAGCTGATGATGCGCAGCATCGAGAAGCCCCGCCGCTTCATCGCGCCCATCAGCAGCGCTGCGAGGGGGTAGGTCTGCTTGCGGCCGAACGTGTAGGGCTGGATCCTCGGCCCCTTCTTCGCCCGCTGCGCGAACTGCTTCGAGTACTTGTCGAACGTCTTGTCGTCGCCCAGCCGCTTCGCCGTCATCGCCTTGTCCCGCAGCGCCAGCCGCTTCTTGGACTCGGACCACGAGGTGACCGACGACCCCGCGTTGCACACCAGCAGGTGCAGGTCGCGGTGGTCCCGGTTCAGGCCGTCCTTCAGGAGCTGCGCGGCCACCTGATCGGGGGTCAGCGAGCCGACGGCGCTGGTGAACAGCGGCACCAGGCCGTGGCCGTGCACGAACAGGTACAGCGGCGCGCGGCAGTGCAGCGTGTCCAGGCCGCCCTTGCCCGCCAGGAAGGGCCTGGCGAAGCTGTTGGGCCAGAAATAGCAGAAGCCCTTCATGTCCCCGAGCAGGCTCTTGTCGTTCACCGGGCAGTAGATAGCGGCCTTGTTGATCCGCACGATGACCTCCTCGGGGTGCCGCCGCTCGGGCGAGTGGGTGATGGCGGTATGTCGTTAACGGTAGAGAAGCCGCGTCCGCGGATCAGTGGCGATTTCTCTATGCCCGGGGGTTGACCGAGGGGCCGCTGCGGCAGACGAGCAGCCGCGCGTCGCGCCAGATCGGGGTGAGCCACGGCGCCGGGGGCAGGGGCAGATCGAGGCTGCACACCCGGATGGGGCGGGCCTCGGCGAGCGCGGCGAGGTCGTCGAGCACCCGGGCGAGGCGGGCGCCGCTGAAGGGGCAGTAGAGGAAGAACACCGTGCCGATGGGCACCCGCCCGACGAGCTCGGCGGCGTCGCCCTCGATGACCGCGACCCGCTCGGCGTTCAGCCGGGCCGAGAGCGCCCGGGCCCGGCGGACGAGCTGCGGCTGGACCTCGATCCCGATCGCGCCGGCGCCGGTGACGAAGTGGGCCAGCGCCGTCACCCGGCCGACGCCCGATCCGACGTCGACGAAGACGTCGTCCGCGGTCACCTCGGCGGCGTCGAGCATGCGCAGCACCAGATCGACGTCGCTCGGCAGGTAGGGCACGCAGCCCCGGGGCAGCGCGGGGCCGTCCGCGGGCAGCCCGTCGAGCCCGAAGGCCCGGTCGACCCACGCGTCGCGCCGGTCGGGCGGCACCGCGGTCAAGGCCCGGCGGAAGTCGTCCGGGGGCACGTCGCCTGCCGCGAGGCGTCGGGCCATCCGATCGGCGTCGGCCGCCAGCGCGTCGGCCGTCATGGGCCCGCATCCAGCCGCGCTTCGAGCCGCGCGTGCCACGCCGACAGCGCCGCCTCGAACCGGCCGAAGCGGAAGGCGGCGTTGGCCCCGGTCGCGATGCCCCGCTGGATCTGCTCGGCCAGTTCGAAGTCCTCGTTGAGCGCGGCCACCGTGATGGCGTGGTTGGCCTCGAGGAAGCGGCGGGCGCCCGCGCTGTAGCCGTCGGGGCCCGGCGCCCGGCCCACCGTCACCAGCCGGATGCGGGTGCGGTCGACCGCCTCGGGGGTCATGACCACCAGGACCAGGTGCCCGTCCTGCACCAGCAGCGAGACGTTGGGGGCCATCACGTAGAGCACGTTGGCGTGCTGCAGCAGCCGGGCGCCGGGCGGGGGGTCGGCCATCGAGGTCCGGGGCAGCACCAGCCGGACGTGCTCGCCGACGAAGGCGTGGATCGAGGCGGTGTCGGCGAACGCGGGGCCGATGGTGCGCCGGTGGGCGATCTTGAAGTGGTACGACTCCAGGCTGCCGTCGACGATGAGCTTCCAGTTGGCCCGCCACACCCGCTCTTCGGCGGCGAAGACCGCCAGCCCCGGCCCGACCAGGCCTTCGATCTCGGTCAGCAGCCGGGTGGTCGGCCCGTCGAGCCCGGCCGTGGGGCGGCCGTCGGGCACGGCCCACACCAGCCCGCCGGCCTCGAAGCACGGCAGCTCGACCAGCCCGCTCCCGGCGGGGTCGAGCCGGGGGAAGCCGTCCGGGTGGCGCACGTGCACCAGCGCCCCGTCGGTGGCGTAGCTCCAGGCGTGGTATGGACAGACGAACCGCTTGCAGCGGCCGGCCGGGCGCCGCTCGACCGTGGCGCCCCGGTGGCGGCAGACGTTGACGAGCGCCCGCGCCCGCCCGTCGTCGCCCCGGGCCACGATCGTCGGCGTGCCCACCAGGTCGCGGGTCACGAAGGCCCCCGGCTCGGGCACCTCGCTGCTGTGGGCCACCAGGTTGGGCGTCGATCGGAAGAGGGCCGCGCGCTCCCGGGCGAAGCGGGCCGGGTCAGTGTAGCGCTCGACCGGCACCGTCGCCTCGTCGCCGTCCAGCGGCCGGGCGGCCGTCGCCCGGCGGGCGGCCTCGATGAGGGATGCTTCCAGCTCGGGCTGCACGTCGGCGCCTCCGATCCGTCGGCTCTACCGGCATGCCACCGCCCGCCGGCCGGCTTGTCAACCGCGGCAGAGGGCCGCCGGGTCGTCGACCGTCGGGCGTCACGCTGTCACCCTCCCGCTGTATATGTCACGATTACCCCATATTCCCCATCGGGGACCGGGGAGGCCCGCCCGAGCCGGCCACACGAGGCGTCCGACACATGGAACCAGACGGCGACGGCACGTACAGTCCGACGCGGGGCGACGCCGCGCGCCGCCGGCAGGCCAGCCGCGAGATGCAGGCCTACGCCGAGGGCGACGACGGCGCGTTCCCCCGGCTCTACGCGCTGGTCGCTCCGGCGCTGTGGGGCTTCGTCGCCCGGCGGGTGGGCTGCCGGGCCGCGGCCGAGGACGTGATGCAACAGACGCTGCTGCACATGCACCGCGCCCGGGGTCGCTTCCGCCCCGGGGCCGATGTCTTCCCCTGGATGTTCACCATCGCCGCCCGCCTCGTCGTCGATCGCCACCGGCAGCGGCAGCGACGGCCGGCGAGCGCCCGGCCGGGCGAGGCGCTGGTCGACGGCGCGCCCGGCCCCGAGGCGCGGGTCGCGGCGGGGCAGCTCGAGGCGCGGCTGCACGCGGCGGTGGGCCGGCTGCCCGAGCGGCAGCGGGCGGCCTTCACCCTGGTCCGCGCCGAGGGGCTGTCCCACCGACAGGCGGCCGAGGCGCTCGGCACGAGCCCGCCGGCGATCAAGTCCCTGATCCACCGGGCCCTGCGGGCGCTGCGCGGGGTGTATCGCGACGCCGACGGGGGCCCGCGATGAGCCGGACGGACGGGGCGGACCATCCGCCGACGCTGCGCCCGGGGCTGCTCGACGACGTGCTCGACGCGGTCGGCGCCGAGCCGTCGCCGCCGCGGCCGGTCGTCCGGCGCCGGGCCTGGGGCTGGGTCGCGCTGTCGGTGGCGCTGGCCGGCGGGGTCTTCCTGGCCTACGGCGGGCTGCGCGAGGGCGGGGCGCCGCGGCCGGTGCTGGAGATCGTCGCCACGAGCCTCGGGGCGGCGCTCATCGCCGGATTCGGGCTGTGGCTGACCCTGGGGCAGCGGTCGATGCTGTCGCGCTCGGCGGGGGCCCTGGTGGCCACCGCGGTCGGGATCCCGCTGGCGCTGCTGGCGTGGAAGATCGCCTGGAGCGCCAGCTTCCCCGGCGGGCTGGCCCCGTGGCCCGGCCGGGTAGGCTGGCCCTGTCTCCAGATCAGCCTGCTGACCGCGATCACGCCGGCGCTGGCGCTGCTGCTCTCGCGGCGGGCCAGCGAGCCGCGCCACCCGCGGCTGCTCGGCGCGGCCCTCGGCGCGGTCGCCGGAGCCTTCGCCTGGGTGGTCACCGATCTGTGGTGCCCGGTGGGCCACGTGCCCCACCTGCTGCTGGGGCACGTCCTGCCGGTCGCGCTCTTCATCGGGGTCGGCGCCCTGCTCGGCGGGGCCTGCCTCGCCGTCCGCTGGTCGCCGGCCGGCTGAGGCCGGGTCGGGGTGGGCCCCGCTCAGGGGTCGTTCGACGTGTCCTCGCCCAGCGCCGGGTCGATCGGATCACCGGTGAGCGCCTCGATGAACGCGATCAGATCGGCCTTCTCGGCGGCGGTGAGCCCCAGCGCCATCAGCGCCGGGTCGCGCACCCCCATCGGCGCCGGGCCGCCGCCGACGTCGTAGAAGTCGACGAGCGCGGCGAGGTCGGCGATCTGGCCGGCGTGCATGTAGGGGGCGCTGATGGCCGCGTTGCGCACCGTCGGCACCCGGAACCGCCCGATCAGCGCGTCGCTGCGGGCCTCGACCGCGTCGATGAACGGCTGCCCGGCGGCCGGGTCGTCGCTGTAGGCCCCGACGCCGTTGAACGGATCACCGGCGATGGCCTCGACGACGTCGAACCGCCCGGCGTCCATCGCCGGCGCGTCGCCGGTCTGCTCGAGGCCCAGGTTGCGATACGACTGGTCGGTGAAGAACGGCCCGCTGTGGCAGCCCACGCAGCCGGCGTCGCCCACGAAGAGGGCGAAGCCCCGCTGGGCGCTCTCGTCGAGTTCGCCCGCGCCGGCCACGAAGCGGTCGAACGCCGAGGTGGTGCTGCGCAGGGTGCGCTGGTAGGCCTCGAGCGCCTTGCCCACGTTGGCCACGAGGCGGTTGACGGCCTCCTGGTCGGCGGGGTCCATCTCGTCCCACGCTGCGTCCCCCGGCTTGCCCTCGGCCGGGAAGCGGTCGAGGTCGTCGAGCGGCGGCAGCGGGTGATCCCCGAACACGGCGTCGTACTCGGCGCGGTACTGCTCGAAGACGACGTGGGCCACCCGCAGCCGGCTGCTGTTGAAGATGGCCCCGGCCTCGAACACCGCCCGGGGCAGGGCCCACATCACGTCGAAGCGCCCCCGCCAGGTGAAGCCGGCCTCGGCGTACCACGCGGCGTTGACCGACCCCGGCGCGTGCCGCGGGTGGAAGCGCGCGCCGACGCCCACCGGATCGGCCGAGCCGAAGGTGTCGTCGTCGTGGCACACGAAGCACGAGACCTTGCCCGCCTCGCCCTCGGCGCCCAGGCGGCTGTCCATCTGCAGCGGCCCGGCCCAGTCGGCCTCGAAGTAGAACTTCTGCCCCAGCGCGGCGGCCGCCGGGTCGTCGGCGTAGTCGTTGGTGGGCGACGCCGGGATGGGCGGCATCGGCGACATCGCCCGCGCCATGCGGGTCTGCTCTTCGGTCAGGATGCCCAGGGTCTCGCCCGGCACCATGTCGGGCTCGGGGGTCATGTCGGCCTCGGGGGCCATGTCGGGCGCCGGCCCCATGTCGGCGCCGGGGTCCATGTCGGCCATCGGATCGGCCGGGTCGTCGTCGTCACAGGCGCTCAGCCACAGCCCGCAGGCCGCGACCAGCCACACCAGCCACCCACGCTCGGATATACGCATCGGTCTCCTCCTCCTGTCGTTCACCGTTCCTCCCGGTGGTGTCGGCACTACGCCGGGCAGGGGGGCGGGTTGCGGTGGGCGGTGGAGATTGTGTGGCGGCCGCGTTGGCGGCGGTCTGACGGCGGCCCTTCGCCGGAGCGGCTCAGGGCGCGTCTTCGTCGAGCGGCGGTGAGGGCCGGGGCGCGGGCGGCGGCGGGGCGTCGACCGCGCGGCGCAGGCGGTCGAGCGGGTCGCCGGTGCGGGCGCGGAAGGCGGCCCGCAGCACCTCGGTGGAGAGCGCGTCGGCCTGGGCCCCGTCGACGTGGGCCCCGCCGCCGGCCGCGGCGATGGCCCGGTGCTGGGGGCGCACGATCCGGTCGTGCTCCCGGGTGATGCCCCGCCGGCGGCCGTAGCCCGGGGGCGGGGTCGAGAGCACGTAGATCCGGCCGCCGTCGGCGGCGAAGCGGCGGGCGGTGTCGAGGCACGGGCGGGCGCCGGGGTCGTCGGCGGCGGCGTCGCTGGTGGCGATGATCAGCTTGATGGCGTCGGGGCGCCAGCGGGCGGCGGCGCCGGCGGCGAGGCCGCCGCAGAGCCACTCGGGGCGGTCGTCGTCGACGGCGGTGCTGGTGGCCTCGATGTCGGCGAGGAAGCCGCCGAGCTCGGCCTCGTCGGCGGTGAGCGGGTGCTGCTCGAGGCGCAGGCCGGGGGCCTCGCGGCGGTCGCGGAAGACGACGGCGCCGACCCGGGCGGTGGGGCTGACGACCCGCAGGGTGTCGAGGGTGGCGCGCAGGTTGCGCCGGGTGGCGTCGAGGCCGGCGGCCATCGAGCGGGTGCCGTCGATGACCAGCATCACGTCCACCGGGCGGGCGGTGAGCGGGTCGAGCTCGCCGAGCACCCGGCGGGCGGTCTCGTCGAGCGCGGCGGCCCGGCCCCGGGCGGCGCGGGCCATCTGCTCGCTCTCGGCGAGGGCTTCGGTCAGGCCGGCCCGGTCGGCGAGCAGGCGCTCCCGGTCGGCGAGCAGGGCGTCGCGCTCGGCGCGCAGGGCGGCGAGGGCCAGCTCGGCCTCGCTGGCGGCGCCGGTGGCGACCCGGGCGGCGGCCTCGGCGGCCCGCTCGCGGTCGAGCGCGGTGATCCGGGCGGCCTCGGCCCGGGCCCGGCGGTCGGCCTCGGCGGTCAGCTCGTCCCGGGCGTCGTTGAGCGATCCGCGGATGTGCATGACCGCGACGAGGAACAGGAGCAGCACGCAGCCCAGCGCGGTGGTGAGGATGTCGGCCAGCGAGGTGCCGAAGACCTCGGCCCCCCGGCGCTTCTCCCGGCGGCGGCTCACGGCTCACCGTCGGGGTCGTCGCCCAGGGTGTAGGGGGCCGAGCGGTCGGCCTCGGGCAGCTCCAGCGAGAAGGACGGCGGGCGCGCGGCGGGCGTATTTCGAGGCGCGGGGCCCCGGCGGATGATCATCGGCTGCTCGCCCTGCCGGCGCAGGTCGGCCAGGGCGTCGGCCATGCGGGGCAGCGCGCTGCGGGTCTCCCGGGCGGCCTGGACCAGCTCGCCCACGGCGCCGTCGATCGGAGGCAGCGCGGCGAGCCGGTCGGCGACGGCCGACAGCGCCCCGTCGATGGCGTGCAGGCTGCGCTCGATGCGCTCGACGGTCTCGGCCTGCCGGTCGAGGGCGGCCTCGGCCGGGGTCTGCTGGGCGAGGCCGGCGAGGTCGAGCCGCTGCACGTAGCCCGCGCCCAGGTCGCGCTCGATGCGCTCGAGCAGGCGCTTGTCCCGGCCTTCGAGGCCGACCTCGAGCAGCTTGAGCGGCACGACGAGCGCCAGGGCGAGCAGGGTGGTGTCGAAGGCGATGGCCAGCCCCGAGACCGCCGGGATCAGGGCGGCGAGGTCGTCGCCGACGCCGGTGATGACCCCGTCGAAGCTGGCGATGGCCCCGGCCATGCCGACGACGGTGCCCAAGAAGCCCGACAGCGGCAGCAGCCACATGGCGGCGGTGAGCGCCCGGTAGTCGTCGTCGACCCGGTCGTGGGCCCGGTCGACGGCTTGGCGGGCGGCTTCGAGCAGCTCGTCGCGGGTGGGGCGCAGGGCGCGGAAGTAGCTGAAGACGGCGTAGAGCACGTCCCCGGCGAGGGTGTCCCGCAGGCGCACGAGCACCTCGAGGCGGCCGGCGAGCTCGTCCCGGGCGACGGCGCCGCGCCACAGGAGGCCCCGGCAGGCGTCGAGCGCCCGCCGCTCGCCGGTCTGCACGACCAGCCGCCGCAGGATGTGGCCCACGCCCCAGAAGAAGAGCGCGACGGTCAGCGGCTGGCTGAAGCCCCGGCGCCAGAGCAGGGTGTGCAGGCGGCCGTCGGGGGCGAGCGCGTCGACGGCGAAGAAGACCGCGGCGGTGCCGGCGACGGCGCACAGGAGGGGGATGAGGCGGGTCCAGCCGCCGACGAGCGAGGCGGTGGCCCGCAAGGCGGGCAGGTCTCGGGGGTGGGCGATGTCCAACGGCGACCTCCGGCGGGGGGACGGCCCCTACAATCGGCCGCCGGGGGTCATTTGTTCAACCGCGGGCGGTTCAGGGGTCGCCGCAGTAGGCCCCGAACTCGTCGGGGATGCACACCATGCCGTTGGCGGCGCAGTTCTCGGTGAAGTTGATCGGGTACTCGCAGACCCCTTCGCCGTCCTGCTCGACGCACATGCCCTCGCCGAAGAAGCCCACGGTGGTCTCGTCGACGCAGACGTTGGGCTGCAAGTCGAAGCAGAACACGTCGGCGCAGGGGTCGATGGTGATGGTCAGGTCGACGGCCTGGTCGGCGGTGAAGCCGTTCTGCGACCCGTCGAGGTCGCAGTGCAGCCAGCTCTGGCCGTTGTCGACGCTGAACCGGAACGCCATGTCGTACGCCCCGGCCACCGCGTTCACCCCGTCGAACCGGGCCTGATACTCGTCGTTGTCGGGCTCACCCCGCTGGTCGCCGTTCCACCCCGGGGAGTCGATCGCCTGGACCCAGGTCCACTCGGGGTTGCCGTCAGGGTCGGACCCCCGCGGGCCGTAGCCGCCCTCGGCCCGCAGCCGGGCGTCGAAGTCGACGAACGGCGACTGGTCGGTGATGCCCTCCTCGTAGACGAGGCCGTAGATCTCGTAGGCCGGCGGGGCGTCGCCTCCGGCCTCCCAGTTGCCGGCCTGCACCGGGAAGGTGAACCGGCAGTAGTCCACGGTGACGTCGACCTCGGGGCACTGGGGGTTGGCCGCCCCCGGGGTGCCGAAGTTGTCGAGCGCGGGGTCGCCCCCGGGGTCGGCGAAGTAGGGGTCGGCGGCGAGGCACCACTGCACGCCCTGGTCGTTGAGGTCGGCGTCGAGCGCGTCGGGGTCGAGGCTGATCGCGGCCCCGTTGGCCGCCACGAAGAAGCCGCCGACGTCGTAGTCGAGCACGTCGATGCCCGTCTGGCCGCAGCTCAGCTCCAGCCGCGATCCGTTGTTGCCGAGCGGGAAGTCGAAGACCTGGGTGACCCCCTGAAGCCCGCCGTTGACCGCGGGGTCGGCGCTGCGGGCGAGCAGCACGTAGGCCCCGGCGTCGATGGCGAAGTCCAGCGCCAGCGGGTTCGGCTGGCCCTCGGCCTCGAGGGTGCAGCCCTCGAGCACGAGCTGGCGGTCGGTCGTATTGTACAGCTCGATCCACTCGGCCTGCTCGTCGGCGAGCGCCCCCCGGGGGTTGTACATCACCTCGCTGATGATCACCTCGCCCGCCCCGGCGAGCGCGTCGGCCGGGATGCAGCGCCCGGCGGCGCACACCTGGCCGATGGCCCCGCAGTCGAGGATCTGGAAGTCGTAGTCGCACACCGGCGCGTCGCCCTCGAGGGTGCAGGTGCCCAGCTCGTCGTAGATCGCGGCGTTGGTCGCGTCGAGGCACTCGTCCTCGGGCACGTCCACGCAGGGGTTGGGGTCGCAGGCCCCGACGACGTCCCCGCAGGGCGGGTTGGGCACGCCGGGGGTCCCGAAGTGGGGCGGCGCGCCGTCGAAGTAGGCCTCCTGCGCGTTGCACCACGCGTCGCCGAAGTCGTTGAGGTCGGCGTCGATCAGGTCGGGGTCGAGCTGGAAGGCCGCCGCGGCCACGCCGCCGGGGAAGCCGGCGACGGCGTAGTCCACCGCGTCGATGGTCACCACGCCGCAGCGCAGCTCGACGACGTCGCCCCCGTTGTTGAGGCTGAAGTTGAACAGGCCGTTGGGCCCCAGCCCGCCGTTGTTGGCCGGGTCGTTGGACCGGGCGAACAGCAGGGTGCCGCCCGGCGGGGCGATCAGATCACCGACCGCCAGCCCGTTGGCCCGGTCGCGCACCTCGCAGGCCGAGAGGTCGAGCGGCTCGTCGGTGGTGTTGACCATCTCGAACCACTCGCCGAACTGCTCTTCGAGCTCGCCTTCGGTGTTGAACATGATCTCGGTGATGACGATCTCGCCCGGCGCCGGACCCCGGATCTGGGCGATGTCGCACTGCCCGTCGAGGCAGTTGCCCACCCCGCAGTCCTCCCGGACCTCCTCCGGCTGCAAGCAGCGCGGCTGGTCGCCGTTCGCCTCGCACACCGAGGGCAGGTAGGTGACGGCCACGTCGCCGTCGCAGAAGGCGGCCGGGGCGTCGGCGCAGGGGTTGGGGTCGCAGGGGTCGCCCACCGGGCACTCGATGTTGAGCCCCCGGGGGGTGCCGAGGTGCAGCGGGTCGGCGAGGTAGACCGTCTCGGCGAGGCACCAGTTGCGGCCGACGTCGTTCTCCCCGGCGTCGAGCCGGGCGCTGCTGAGGTTGAGCGAGGCCGCCCGGGCGTCGGGGAACTCGCCCCCGTCGTCGTAGGTGACGGTGTCGATCAGGGCCCCGCCGCAGCTCAGGGTCACGGTGTCGCCGCCGCCGTTGGTCAGCGAGAAGTCGAAGACGCCGTCCAGGTCGACGAGGCCGCCGTTGAGCGCCGGGTCGTCGTTGCGGGCGAAGAGCGCGAAGCCCCGGGCCGGGATCTCGACCCCGCCGATGTCGGTGCCGCTCGACCGATCGGCCAGCTCGCAGCCCTCGAGGTTCAGCGGGCTGCCGGTGGTGTTGTACAGCTCGATCCACTCGGCGTCTTCGTCGGCGAGGGTGCCGTGGGGGTCGTACATGATCTCGCTGACGATCACCTCACCGACCACCGGCGGGCGCGAGCCGCCGCAGGCCCCGGCGACGCAGACGGTGCCCCCGCAGTCCTCCCGGATCTCGGGGTACTCGCAGGCGGCGAGGCCGTCATCGCCCACCGCGCACTCGCCCACCTCGGGGTAGCTCACCGCGGTGTTGTCGTCGCAGAACGCGACCGGCGGCGCGAGGCACGGGTTGGGGTCGCACGGCGCGACCGGCGGGGTCACCACCAGCCGGCCGGCGTCCTCGACCCGGTAGCCGTCGGACGAGCCGGCGTCGCCGGCGTCGCAGAGCTGCCACGTCCGCCCGCCGTCGACGCTGAACCGGAAGGCCACGTCGTACTCGCCGGGGGCCGGCATCACGGCGTCGGCCCGCCACTCGTCGTTGTTCAGCTCGCCGAGCGGACCGGCGCCGTCGTACTCGTCGTTGGTGAAGCCGGGCACCCACACCCAGGCCGGGTCGTCCATCGGCATCGTGCCGTCGGGGCCGTAGCCGACCTCGGCCCGGATGAGGCCGGTGGCGTCGTTGAGCGGGCTCAGGTCGGTCAGGCCCTCTTCGTAGATGCGGCCATAGAACGACTGCACCGTCTGGAACTCGGCCTCGAGGTCGGTGGGGAACTGCAACCGGCAGAAGTCCACCACGTCGTCGCACGGCGGGTTGGGCGCGCCGGGCGAGCCCCACTGCGCGGGGTCGAGCGAGTAGCGGGTCCGGGCCGGGCACCAGCTCGCCGGGTCGTCGTTGCCCACGAGGTCGAGCTGGCCGTCGCGCACCTGGATGGCGAACGCCCGCACCGCCGGGAAGCCGGCGTCCTCGTCGTAGATGACCTGGTCGATGACGATGCCCCCGCACGAGACGCGCAGGGTGTCGTCGGTGTTGTTCAGCCCGAAGTCGAAGGTGCCGGCCACCTCGATGCCGCCGTTGACCGCGAGGTCGTCGCTGCGGCCGAAGACGGTGTAGCTGCGCGGCTCGAGCACGATGTCGGGGGCCGGGCTCTCGGCGTTGGCGTCGGCGAACTCGCAGCCCTCGAGCAGCAGCGGCTCGTCGGTGCTGTTGTACAGCTCGAACCACTCGGCGGTGTTGTCGTCGAGGCCGTCGTGGGGGTCGTACAGGATCTCGGAGATCACCAGATCACCGGGGAACGGCGCCCGGGGCTCGGCGTCGACGCAGGCCCCGTCGAGGCAGCCGAGGGGGCAGCCGACGATCTCGCTGGCGTACTCGCAGACCGGGGCCCCGTCCTCCACCGCGCAGGCGCCGAGCGGCGCGTAGATCAGCAGGGTGTCGGCGTCGCGGCACGCGTCGGCCGGCGGGTCGATGCACGGGTTGGGGTCGCAGGCGTCGACCGGATCACCGACCACGACGTGGCCCGCGTCGGCCGGCTGGTAGCCGTTGATCGAGCCCGGGTCGCGGTCGCAGTAGGCGTAGCTGCGGCCGTCGTCGACGCTGAAGCGCCACGCCACGTCGAAGCGCCCGGCGGGCAGGGCCGGCAGCAGGCTCAGCCAGGTGTCGGCGTTCTGGGCGTCGTTGGCCGGGTCGGGCACCGGGTCGAACCACACCCAGGTGGGGTCGACGGCCGGGTCGCTGCCCGCCGGGCCGTAGCCCGCGCCGGCCCGCAGCCGCACGTCGGCGTCCACCGCCCGGGTGCGATCGGTCAGGCCGGGGGCCACCACCAGGGCGCTGGTCTCGACGTCGGCCCCGTTCACGACGTCGACGTCGTCGGGGGCGAGCAGGGTGCAGATGGTGAGGGTGGGGCACGGCGGGTTGGCCGCCCCGGGGGTGCCGTAGTGATCGCCGAGGTCGCCCTCGAAGTACACCGACCGGGTGCGGCACCAGTTCGCGCCGTCGTCGTTGGCCGCGGCGTCGTACGCCTCGGGGTCGAGCGAGACGCTGTAGGTCGAGGCCGCGGGGAACCGGTCGCCGGCGTCGTAGACCACCGCGTCGATCTCGACCTCGCCGCAGGTCAGGGCGATGCGGTCGCCGTCGTTGCCCAGGCCGAAGTCGAAGGTGCCGGCCACCTCGAGCCCGCCGTTGACCGCCGGATCGGCGCTGCGGGCGAGCACGATGTAGGCCCCCGGCGCGAGGTTGATCGCCTCCAGCGGGCTCTGATTGCCCCCGTCGTCGCCGATGCGGCAGCCGTCGAGGCCCACCTCGCGGTCGCTGGCGTTGTACAGCTCGATCCACTCGGCGTCGCCGCTGTCGAGGTCGCCGTCGGCGTCGTAGAGGAACTCGGTGACGAGCACCTCCCCCGGTTCGGGCGGCGCGGCGGGCACGAAGCACTGCCCGTCGATGCAGCGGGCGCCGATGGGGCAGGCGAGCAGATCCTCGGCGTAGGTGCAGCGGGCCTGCCCGTCGACCGCCTCGCACTGCCCGGGGGGCTGAGGCTCGATGACGCTCAGCCCGTCGTCCGAGCAGCGGGGCGCGGGCGGCGCGGGGCAGATGAAGCCGTCGCACAGCTCACCGCCGACCGGGATGGCGGTCAGCGCGCCGGCCTGATCGGGCTGGTAGCCGTCGGTCGAGCCGTCGCCCAGGTCGCAGTAGGTCCAGGTCGTGCCGCCGTCGAGGCTGAAGCGCCACGCGAAGTCGTAGGCCCCGGGGGCCGGCACGGTGAGCGTGGTCTGATACTCGTCGTTGTCCGGCTCGCCCCGGGCGGCGCCGTCCCACTCGGGGTTGGGCGCGCCGGCGATCCACTGCCAGCCGTCATTGCCCATCGGATCGGAGCCGTCGGGGCCGATGCCGGCCTCGGCCATCAGGCCCGGCACGACGTCGATCCCCGGGGTCTGATCGGTGTAGGTGGCCTCGTAGACGACGCCATAGACCTCGAACTGCGTATCCTGCTCGGCCCGCACCGACCCGGGAGCCTGGAGCCGGCAGTAGTCGACCGTCGGCGGGGGGCACGGCGTATTGGCCGCGCCGGGGGTGCCCCGGTTGCCGTCGAAGTACACGTCGCCCAGGGCGGCCGGGCACCAGTTGGGGCCGTCGTCGTTGGCCCCTGCGTCCCGGGCCTCGGGGTCGAGGCTGATCGAGGCCCCGCTGACCGGAGCGAAGCCCGGCTGGCCGTAATCGACCTCGTCGACGTCGGCCCCGTCGCAGCGCAGCCCGATCAGGTCGCCCTCGTTGCCCAGGCGGAACTCGAAGATCGCGCCCACCTCGATGTCGCCGTTGATCGCCCGATCGGCGCTGTGCCCGAAGACCAGCCGCTCGCCGGCCCCGATCAGGCCGCCCTCGAGCACCTCGACGTTGTCCCCGCCGTCGTAGATCTCGCAGCCGCCCAGATAGCGCGGCCCGTCGGCGAGGTTGAGCACCTCGAACCACTCGGCGTCCTCGTCGCTCAGCGGGTCGAGGGCGTCGTACATGATCTCGGTGATGATGACCTCGCCCGCCGCGGGCAGGGGCGCCAGATCGACGCACGCGCCGCCCTCGCAGCGCCCGCCGGCCGCGGCGCAGTCCCGCCGCTCGACCTCGTCGTGGGTGCACTGCGCCTCGCCGTCGACCGCCTCGCAGGCCCCGCCGCCGGCGTAGGTCACCGCGACGTCGCCCTCGCAGGCGGGCGGGGGCGCCTCGGCGCACGGGTCGCCGTCGCACGGGCCGGGCAGCGAGACGAGCCGCCCGAGCTGCTCGGCCTGGAAGCCGTTGTCCGACCCGTCGAGGTCGCACAGCAGCCAGGTGTCGCCGCCGTCGAGGCTGAAGCGGAAGGTCAGGGCGTAGGTGCCCGGGGCGGGGGCGTCGAAGGTCGCCAGGTACTGATCGTAGCCCGCCGCGTCGGCCGCCTCGGCGCTCCACGCGGGGTCGGCCTCGGCCGCGATCCAGACCAGGGCCTCGGGGTCGTCGCCCGCGCCCTCGGGGGCGTAGCCCGCCTCGGCGATCAGGCCCTCGTCGGCGTCGACCCCGTCAGTCAGATCGGTCAGCCCGGCCTCGAGCACCACCGCCGAGAGGGTGACCGGGGCCCCGGTGAACAGCTCGGCGTCGGCCGGAGCGACGAAGCGGCAGGCGTCGACGCCGGTGTCGGGCACGCAGGCGCCCTCTTCGCAGACCTCGCGCGGGCCGCAGTCCTCGGGGGTCGCCTCGTAGAGGCACGCGGCCTCGCCGTCCTCGGCGGTGCAGGCCCCGGCCCCGTAGGTGACCCGCTGGCCTTCGTCGTTGCACTCGGGCTCGGGCGGGGTGTCGCAGACCGTGTCGGCGCAGGGATCGACCGGCTCGCCGCAGGTGTTGGTCTCGAGGTCGCAGACCTGCTCGCCCTCGCAGTCCTCGTCGCCCTCGCAGCAGCCCTCGATGGGCTCGACGACGCACTCGCCCTCGACGCAGCGGCCCTCGCCGCAGACCGCGTCGACCGCGCACTGGATGTCTTCGGTGCAGTCGGGTGGGGTGGCGTCGGGGCCGACGTCGGGGTCGGGGCCCGTATCGGGGTCGGGGGCCATGTCCGGATCGGGCCCCTGGTCGGGGTCGGTGGTCCCGTCCGTCTCCATGTCCACCGCCGGGCCGGTATCACCGCCCGGATCCTCGGTGTCGTCACACGCGCCGAGGGCGATCGACAACCCGATCGCCCACAGCACCCTCACCCACGCTCTGCGCTGCATCCGCTCCCCCGTCGGCCGCTCCGGCGGCCACTCCTACCGTCGATTCACGCGCGGATGATGTGGTGACGTGTCGGACCGAGTCAAACGACGGGACGGTGACGGGTCGGGCGGGGCAGAAGCGCGGTCAGACCAGCATCTTGCGGGCGTCGTCCTGAAACTGCTCGACCGACTTGTCCGGGCGCGGGGGGACCGCCACGCCCCGCTGCGCCGCCGGCCGCTGCCCGATCCGGTCGACCCAGCCCGCCAGATGATCCAGCCCGTCGAGGTCGACCCCCGACCAGCGGTGGGTGCGCACCCAGCACCAGTTGGCGATGTCGGCGATGGTGTAGATCTGCCCCGCCAGCCACGGCTGCTCGGCGAGGCGGGCGTCGAGCACCCCGAACAGCCGGCGGGACTCCCGACGGTAGCGCTCGATGGCGAACGGGATCTTCTCCGGGGCGTAGCGGGCGAAGACGTTGGCCTGCCCCATCATCGGCCCCACGCCGCCCATCTGGAACATCAGCCACTGCAACGTCGCGTAGCGCCCCTGGGGGTCGGCGGGCATCAGGCGGCCGGTCTTCTCGGCGAGGTAGACCAGGATCGCGCCCGACTCGAAGACGGTCAGCCCCGCCTCGCGGTCGATGATCGCCGGGATGCGGCCGTTGGGGTTGATCGCCAGGAACCACGGCTGCTTCTGCTCGTCGGCCGACAGGTCGATCGGGCGGACGGTGTAGGGCAGCCCCAGCTCTTCGAGGGCGACCGAGATCTTGTGCCCGTTGGGGGTGGCGGCGGTGTACAGCTCGATCATCGTGACGACTCCGGTTCGCGGCGCATCGGGACGACACCGGATCGATACGTCCGGTCGCGCCGGGGCGTTTCGCGTCGCCGCTCTCCGCGGCGCGCGACGTGTTCTTGACGGCGGCGGCGGTCCGACGTGAAGTCGGAGCGTTCGGGGAGGATCGATGCCGCGCAGACAGATCGGGGTCGGACCGCGCCGCGGCCGGGCGCTGAGCCGGGCGCTGTGGTGCGCGGCCGTCTGCGCGGTGATGTGGGCCGCCTCGGCCGCGGGCCAGCCCGACGCCGGCGCCGGGGCCGTCGAACCGCCGGGCGCGCTCGACGCGCTCGAAGGCGAGCTGGACCGCCGCCGGGCGAGCCTGACCGAAGCCCTCGGCGCCCTGCCCCCCGCCGCCGACGGCGGGGTGGACGACCCCCGGCGGGCCTCGCTGCGCCAGCGCCTCGACCTCATCGACGAGATCCGGACGACCCGGGCCGCCCTCGAGCGGCTGCGGGCCGACGACGAGGCCCGCGCCGCCCGCGAGGCCAAGGTCGCCGCCGACGAGGCGGCCCTCGACGGCAGCCAGCCCCAGCCGCTGCCCGAGCGGGTCGATCAGGCCACCCTGGAGCGCATCGAGGCCCGGGCCGAAGAGCAGCGGCGGGCGCTGGAGGCCCTGGAGAACGAGCGCACCGAGGCCGAGGCCCGCCTCGACCGGCTGCCGGGTGAGATCCAGACCCAGCGCAGCCGGGCCCAGGAGGCCCAGAGCCGGGTCGTCGAGCTGCGGGAGGCGACCCGGGCGGCGGCCCCCGGCGACGAGCAGGCCCGGCTGGAGGGCGAGCTGGAGGCCGCCCGCCTCGAGCAGCGGGCGGCCGAGCTGGCCGTGCGTCGGCTGGAGGGCGCCCTGCGCGCGCTGCGCGGGGGCGAGGGGCTGCTGGCCCGACGCATCGAGCTGGCCCGGCGCCGGCTGCGGGCCCGGGACGACCGGGTCGAGCAAGCCCGCAAGGCGTTCGAACGCACCCTCGAAGACGCCCGGGCCGACACCTCCCGGGCGCTGGCCGACGCCCGCCGGGCCCTGGAGCGGGCCACCGGCGACGCCGAGCGCCTGCTGGCCCGGGCCCGGGTGCAGCTCGGCGAGTCCCGCATCGGGGCCGCCGAGGCCGCCCGGCTCCAGCTCGTGCTCGACCGCAGCCTGACCCACCAGCGCAAGCTGCTCGAGGCCGAGCGGGCCGAGCTCAAGGGCCTCGCCCGGCTGGTCGAGCGGGACACCACCGGCCGCTCGGCCGAGACCCTCAAGGACGCCTTCCAGCGGCTCGACCGGCGCTACGTCGAGCTGCGCCGGGCCCGGGACATGGACGGCCTCGACGGGCTGGGCGAGCTGCGCACCCGCCGGCTCGAGGTCGCCGCCGAGATCTACGCGCTCGACGACCGGTGGCAGCTCGCCATCGACAACCTCGACGACCGCGAGGCCCGGGCCCGGGCCCGCGCGATCCGGGAGGAGCTGCGCCCGGCCCTGCGCACCGAGCAGGAGGCCATCGCCGAGGCCCTGGCCAGCGGCGAGGCGTTGCAGGCGACCCTCGGCGACCGGGAGGCGGTGCTCGAGGAGCTCGACGCGCTGGTCCGGGGGCGCATCTTCTGGGTCCAGGACAAGCGGCCGCTGGGCGCAGCGGTCATCGCCGAGGCCCAGCAGGAGACCGTGCGCCTGGGGCACCTGACGGTGGACGGCGGCACCTGGGCGGTGGAGGACCGGGCCGACGCGTGGCCCGCGGGCGTGCTGCTGCTCGTGGGGGTGGTGGGCTCGCTGGCGGTCCTGCTGGTCTGGTGGCGGCTGCGCCGGTGGTCGACCCGGGTCTGGCCCGATCGGGTGGCGGCGGTCGAGCGGGGCCGGGCGGCGCGGGCCCGGGCCGAGGCGGCGGCCGAGGCCCGGATGGCGGCCGAGGCCCGGATGGAGGGCGAGCGGGGGGCCGCAGCCAGCGCGGAGGCGACGGCGCGGGCCCGGGCCGCCGCCGACTCGGCCCGGGAGGCGCGCACCCGGGCCGCCGAGGCCGAAGCCGAGGCGGCCGAGGCCGAGAGGGCCGAAGAGGCCGAGCGCGCCGAAGAGGCCGAGCGCGCCGAAGAGGCCGAAGAGGCCGAGCGCGCCCCGGGCGACGCCGACGACCGCCGGCCGCCCGACGCGGCGGCGCTGGCCGGCCCGGCCGGGCTCGAAGGCCCCCCGACCCACCCCCCGCGCCGCGCGCCGGCGCCCGACGGGCAGCCCCCCGAGGCCGACGACGCGCCCGACGACCCGATCGACGACAGCCCGCTCATCGGCCTGCGCATCATCCTGATCGGGGCGCTGACCGCCGCGCTGCTGCCGCTGCTGCTCTACGGCCTCGCCCGGCTGCTGGAGGTCTCGCCGCTCTCCGAGGTGGTCCGCCGGCCGGCCGCCGCCGGCCTCGACATGCTGGCCCTGCTGGCGCTGCTGCTGTTCACCACCCGGCTGCTCTTCCGCCCCAACGGGCTGGCTCAGGTCGAGCTGGGGCTGCCGGCGGACACCACCGCCGCCCTGCGCCGGGCGACCCGCATCGGCCTCATCGCGGCCCTCCTCGCCCTGGTGCCCCACGCCGCGCTGGCGGTGGCCCCGCTGCGCTTCGAGGCGCTGCCCCGGCTGGTCGACTCGGCGCTCGAGGCGGTGCTGCTGGTGGTGCTGCTCAAGATCCTGCGCCCCCGCTCGCCGGTGGTCCGCGACCTGGTGGGCCAGACCGACGACCAGCCCCGCCGGGGCACCGGGCCGGCGTGGTCGCTGCTCATGCTCTTCGGGCTGGTGGTCGTGGGCATGGACTACGGCGGCTACCGCTACGGGGCGTGGTGGCTGGCGAGCAACGCGCTGGGCTCGCTGGCGGTGGGCGGGGTCGCGCTGCTGGTGTGGCCCTTCCTGCGCGAGCGGGTGGCCCCGGCGCTGGCGAAGCTGTTCGACAGCGGCGACGACCTGACCGCCCTCGGCCTGCGCCGGGCCCGGCGGGTGCTGCGGGGCGCGCTGCTGCTGACGGCGGTGGTGACCCTGGCCTACATCTGGGACGTCGACCGCCGGGCGCTGGGCATCCTCGACGCGGTGACCCTCTACACCATCGGCTCGGGCGAGGGGGCCAGCCCGGTGACCCTGGCCGACCTGCTGCGGGTGATCGTGACCTTCGCGGTGGTCGTCGGCGTGCTGCGCTGGCTGCCGGGGCTGCTGGGGCTGTCGCTCTTCCGCTACGTCGACGTCGAGGCCGGCGCCCGCTACGCCATCGTCACCATCGCCCGCTACGCGGCGTTCTTCATCGGGGTCGTCGTCGCGCTCGACGCGCTGCACATCGACCTCAGCCAGCTCGGCTGGCTGGTGGCCGCGGTCGGGGTGGGACTCGGCTTCGGCCTCCAGGAGATCGTGGCCAACTTCGTCAGCGGCATCATCCTGCTCATGGAGCGCCCCATCCGCATCGGCGACTGGATCACCATCGGCTCCACCGAAGGCACCGTGCAGAAGATCCAGATCCGGGCCACCACCCTGCTGACGCTCGACCGGCAGGAGATCATCGTGCCCAACAAGGACTTCATCACCCGGGAGGTCATCAACTGGACCCACCGCGACCGGGTGGTGCGGCTCTCGGTGGGCATCGGGGTGGCCTACGGCACCGACGTCGAGCGGGTGCGGCGGCTGCTGCTCGACGTGGCCGCCCGCAACCCGGACGTGCTCGCCGAGCCGCCGCCCAACGCGCTGATGATGGGCCACGGCGACAGCTCGCTCGACTTCGAACTGCGGGTGCACCACGTCGACCCGACCCGCCAGGCGCCGCTGCGGGGCGCGCTCAACATGGCGATCAACAAGGCGCTCGTCGAGGCCGACATCGAGATCCCGTTCCCCCAGCGCGACCTGCACCTGCGCTCGGGCTGGCCGCCCCCTCCCGACCCCGAAGGCGAGTGAGCGGACCCCCGGGCGAGCCCGCCCCCGGCGGTCAGCAACCGGCAGCCGGGGGCCACCCGAACCGGAGAACTCCTCGGCTGGAGACCGCCTTGCCGACGACCCGAAGATGACCGGATGCTCAGCCGCAGATCCACGCCCCCGCCCGCGGCCGACGCCGTTCGGCGGGGCTTGAGACCCTGGCCCGTCGGCGGTAGCGTGCCCCCGACGTCGCCGAGAACGAGGCCATGCCCCGCGACACGATCACGATCCTTCGGGTGCTGCTCGTCGAGGACAACCCCGGCGACGCGGTGCTGGTGCGCGAGGCGCTGCTCGACGCCCCCGGGCCCACCTTCGCCCTGGACTGGCAGCCGACCCTCACCGCCGGCCTGACCGCGCTGGCCGACGGCACCTTCGACGCGCTGCTGCTCGACCTCAGCCTGCCCGAGTCGCGGGGCATCGACACCCTCGGACGCATGCGCGCGGCCCACGACGGGCTGCCCATCCTGGTGCTCAGCGGCATCGACGACGAAGAGACCGCCGTCGCCGCGCTGCACGCCGGGGCCCAGGATTACCTGGTCAAGGGCCGCTTCGACGGGGCCCTGCTCGCCCGGGCGCTGCGCTACGCCATCGAGCGCAAGCGGGCCCGGGACGAGATCGAAGCGCTCAACGTCGAGCTCGAGGTCCGGGTGCAGCGGCGCACCGCCGAGCTGGCCGCGGCCAACCAGGAGCTCGAGGCCATCCTGCACTCGCTGACCCACGACCTGCGCACCCCGCTGCGCAGCATCCACGGGTTCGCCGAGCTGCTGCTCGACGAGCACCGCAGCCAGCTCGACGAGGACGGCCGGGACTACCTCCAGCGCATGGCCGGGGCCTCGGAGCGGCTCGAGACGGTGCTCGACGCGCTGCTCGAGCTGTCGCGCACCGCGCGCACGACCCTGCGCTGGGAGCACTTCGACCTCAGCGCCACCGCCGAGCGGGTGGTGCACGACCAGCGGCGGGCGTGGCCCGACCGGGACTTCGCGGTGACCGTCGCGCCCGACCTGCGGGCGGTGGGCGACCCCCGGCTCATCCGCATCGCGCTGGGCCAGCTCGTGGCCAACGCCTTCAAGTTCACCCGGGACGCCGACCCCCCGCGGGTCGAGATCGGGCGGGCCGGGGAGAGCACCTTCTTCGTGCGGGACAACGGCGTCGGCTTCGACATGGCCTTCGCCGACAACCTGTTCCGCCCGTTCCAGCGGCTGCACGGCGACCAGGGCTTCGAGGGGGTCGGCATCGGGCTGGCCACCGCCTCGCGCATCATCCAGCGCCACGGGGGCAAGCTGTGGGCCGAGGGCGAGCCGGGCGCCGGTTCGACGTTCTGGTTCACCCTCGACCAGCGCATGCCCGGCGAGAAGTAACCCCGACCGCCGCCCCCGAATCGGCAGGCACACGCCCTCGACCCGAGGTGGCCATGCCGACCGACCCCCCCGACCCGTACGACATCCGCATCCGGGTGCGCGACACCCGCCCACCGGATGAAGACCGGGACTACGTGCTGTACTGGATGACCGCCGCCCGGCGCCCGGTCCACAACTTCGCCCTCCAGCGGGCGGTGTGGCACGCCCGCGCGCTGAGCAAGCCGCTGGTCATCCTCGAGCCGCTGCGCATCGGCTACCGCTGGGCCAACGCCCGCCACCACCGGTTCATCATCGACGGCATGCACGCCCACCGGGCGACGCTGGCCGACACGCCGGTGACCTATCACCCCTACATCGAGCCGGAGGACGGCGCGGGCAAGGGCCTGCTGGCGGCCCTCGCGCAGCGGGCGGCGGTGGTCGTCGGCGACGAGAGCCCGATGTTCTTCTACCCGGCCATGCTCGCCGCCGCCGCGAAGCAGGTCGACGCCCGCTTCGAGACCGTCGACGGCACCGGCCTGCTGCCGCTCGAGGCCGCGCCCCGGGCCTACCCCCGGGCGTACAGCTTCCGCAAAGCGATCCAGAAGCACCTGCCGGACTACATCGACGCCCGCCCCGCCGCCGACCCGCTCGACGTCGACCTGCCGACCCTCGACGCCCTGCCCGACGCCGTGCTCGAGACGTGGCCCGCGGCCGAGGACCTCGACCGGGCGTCGGCCATCGAGCGCCGCCTGCCCATCGACAACAGCGTGCCGCCGGTCGAGACCATCGGGGGCCACATCGCCGGGGCCGAGCGGCTGGCGCACTTCATCGCCCACGGCCTCGACGGCTACGCCGACGACCGCAACCACCCCACCCGGGACGGCACCAGCCGGCTGTCGGCCTACCTGCACTACGGCCACGTCGGGGCCCACCAGGTCTTCGAAGCCGTCGCCGAGCACGAGGGCTGGAGCCCCGACGACCTCTCGCCGAGCACCGGCGGCGGGCGCGAGGGCTGGTGGGGCATGCGCCCCTCGGCCGAGGCCTTCCTCGACGAGCTGGTGACCTGGCGCGAGCTGGGCTACCAGTACGCCCACGCCGCCGACGACTACACCCGCTTCGGCAGCCTGCCCGACTGGGCGAAGAAGACCCTCGCCGAGCACCGCGGCGACCCCCGGCCCGACCTCTACACCCGGACCGAGTTCGAGGACGCCGAGACCCACGACCCGCTGTGGAACGCCGCCCAGAACCAGCTCCGGCGGGAGGGCATCATCCACAACTACCTGCGCATGCTGTGGGGCAAGAAGATCCTGCACTGGTCGCAGACCCCCGAAGAGGCGCTGTCGATCATGATCGAGCTCAACAACCGGTGGGCGATCGACGGCCGCGATCCGAACTCGTACAGCGGCATCTTCTGGGTCCTCGGCCGCTTCGACCGGGCCTGGGGCCCCGAGCGGCCCATCTTCGGCAAGATCCGCTACATGACGAGCAAGTCGACCCGCAGCAAGTACAAGGTCGACCCCTACATCGAAGAGTACGGCGGCTTCGAGCTGGAGCAGCTCCGGCTGGGCGACGCCTCCTGACCCCGAGCGGGGCACGCCGCAGCCCGATCGGGGCAGGCTGCCCCGCCGCCCCCGCCGACCGGCCCCGCACCGCCGCCGCTTCGGGGTTGGCCCGCCGGTTGCACATACCCTGGGCACACGGCGGACATCGGGTCCGTCCCCAGAACACAGGAGGTATCGATGAACTGGGATCAGGTCGAAGGCAACTGGCGCAACGTGAAGGGCAAGGTCCAGCAGAAGTGGGGCAAGCTCACCGACGACGACATCGAGCAGAGCGAAGGCCGCCGGGAGCGGCTGGTCGGCAAGATCCAGGCCCGCTACGGCGAGGCCAAGGAGAAGGTCGAGAAGCAGCTCGACGCGCTGATCGACAAGCTCTGATCCGACCCCTCGCCGCCGGCCGACGCCGGCCCGCCCCACCCCCCGCGCAGGCGCGTTGACACGGGGCCGCCCCGAGCGGCACCGTGCCCGCCATGCGCCCCGACGACGACCCCCCATCACCGCCCGCGGGCCCCGAGCCCACCCGCCGCCGCTTCATCGGCGCCGCCGCGGCGGCCGCCGGGGGGCTGCTCGTCGGCTGCGTCGACGACGGCGCGCCGATCGCCGACCCCGACGCCCGGCTGCGCATGACCGACGGCGACCGGCCCGACCGGGCCGTCGATCCCGACCCCGAGCCCGACGCCGCCCCCGACGCTGCCCCCGAAATCGAACCCGAACCCGACGCGGCGCCCGACCCCGAACCCGACGCTGCGCCCGACCCCGACGCCGCGCCCGACCCCGACGCCGCGCCCGACCCCGAACCCGACGCTGCGCCCGACGCCGCGCCCGACCCCGACCCCGAACCCGACGCCGCGCCCGACCCCGACGCCGCCCCCGAGCCCCCGCCGTTCGACCCCGAGGTCGAGCTGGCCGAGCAGGGCCGCTTCCCCCTCGGCGTCGCCGTCGGCGACGTCCTGCCCGAGCAGGCCATCCTGTGGACCCGCCACACCGGCGACGCCCCGCTCGCGCTGTGGCTGTGGCCCGCCGCCGCCGCCCCCACCCTCGACCTCATCGCCGAGCACCCCGCCCGCCGGGCCGCCGGCGGCTTCGTGCACGTCGACGCCGGCGGCCTGCGCCCCGCGACCCGCTACCGCTTCACCTTCGTCGAGCTCGACGCGGCCGGCCGGGCCACCGGGCGGGGCCCGATCGGCGCCTTCCGGGCCGCCATCGCCCCCGACAGCCTGGACACCGTCGTCTTCGGGGCCTGCGCCTGCACCTCGAACGGCAACGCCTTCGACACCCTGCGCGACGCCGGCGACCGGGCCGACCTCGACCTCTTCGTGCTGCTCGGCGACACCACCTACGCCGACGGATCGGCCGACCGGGCCGCCTACCGCCGCAAGTGGGCCGAGAACCTCGAGACCGAGGCCTACCGCCGCCTGCGGGCCTCGACGAGCCTGCTGGCGACCTGGGACGACCACGAGGTGGACAACAACTGGGACCCCGAGCAGTTCGACGGCGCGGTCCGGGGGCACGCCACCGCGGCGTTCTTCGAGAACCTGCCCCTGCGCCGTGATCCGATGGCCCCCGACCGCATCTGGAAGTCGATCCGCTGGGGGCGCACCGCCGAGTTCTTCGTGCTCGACAGCCGCGGCGAGCGCCGCCCCTCCACCCGCCTGGGCCCCGACGCCGAGTACCTCTCACCGGCGCAGTTCGACTGGCTGATCGCCGGGCTGCGGGACAGCGAGGCGGTGTTCAAGATCGTGTGCAGCTCGGTGCCCGCCGGCGACTTCCCCTACCCGCTCGGCGCCGACCGCTGGGCGGGCTACCCCGCGCAGCGGGACGCGCTGATGCAGGCGATCGAGCTCGATGGCATCGAGGGGGTCGTCTTCATCGCCGGGGACTTCCACCACGCCTCGGCCGGCCGGCTCACCGCCGCCGGGCCCGGGTCGAGGGTGCCCGAGTTCCTGTGCGGCCCGGGGGGGCAGCTCCCCAACCCGGGCTACCTGCTGCTGCCCGGCCTGCCGCAGTTCGACTGGGCGACGGGCATCAACAACTACACCGTCTTCACCCTCGACCCCCGCGGGCGCCAGCTCCACGCGGCGTGGATCTCACCGCTCGGGCGCCTGCTGCACGAGGCCGTCGTCGACGTGTGACCGGCTCAGCCCGAGCGGGCCCGGGACGCGGCGTCGGCCAGGAACCCGTCCAGCCGCTCGCGGGCCGCGCGCGGCGGCTGCACGAAGCGGATGGCGTAGCCCACCCCCGGCTGGCCGTGCACCACCTCGCCGTCCAGGCTCACCCGGGCCTCGCCGAGGTGCAGCACGACCCCCACCGCGCTGCCCGGCGGGCGGATGCGGGGGGCGAAGACGAACACCCCCTGCGCGCTGAGGTCGCGGCTGGTCAGCAGCGAGCGCTCGTCGGCCCCGTCCACCTCGACCCGCACCGTGCACGGCACCCGGGGCACCGCCCGCCGCTCGCCGCCGGCCGGCGGGCTGCCGGCCGAGGTCCACACCTCGTCGGGCAGCGGCGGCGGCAGCGACTTGCGATCGCGGATGAAGGCCGCCGGCGCCGGCTTCAAGCCGGGCGAGACCAGCTCCTGGGTGTCGCCCCGGCGCGTCGGCGGCAGCCGCTCGGGCGCGGTGGCGTCGCCCCCGGCGTAGGCCGGCGCCTCGATGCGGTCCTGGGGCGCGGTGTCGTCGGCCCCCCCCTCGACCGGCGCCGGCCGGTGGCGGGGGTTGGTCTCGATCGCGTCCTCCCCCCCGACCCGATCCACCGGGTGGCGGGGGTTGGTGTCGATCTCGTCGGTGATCTCGTCGGTGATCTCATCGGCCGCCTCGGCGGCGGGCGGGGCCGGCAGCTCGATCTCGTCGGTGCGATCGGCGTCCTCGGCGGCCTCGGCGGGCCCCGGCCGCCGGTCGGGCGGGCTCTTGCGGTTGCGGCTGATCCGACCCACCACCCGCGGCCGGCGGCGCACTGGCTCCATCGGGCGGGTCGGCGGCTCGGCCACCTCGGCCGCCTCGCTCTCGGTGCGCGGCCGCATGCGGCGCCGGGCCTGATGCGCCTGGAGGATGAAGCCCAGCCGCAGGAACTGGTGCTCGATCTCCCGATCGAGCTGCAACACCGCGTCGTCGGCGGTGCGCTGGGCGTCCTCGAGCCCCACCAGCGTCGCCTGCCGCTCGGCCTCGACCGCCAGCAGCTCCCGCTTGAGCTCGATGATCTGGAGGTTGATGCCGCTGACCGCCCGGTGCTGGGTGCGCAGCCGGGCCCGCACCTGAGCCTGGGAGTCGGCGAAGAACGCCCGCGACTGGTGCAGCGCCTCCATCTCGGCCAGGCAGCGGGGCACGCTGCCGGCGGGGGCCTCGCCCTCGGGCGGCTCATCGGCCAGCAGCCCGTCGAGGGTCTCGTACTGCCGCAGGTAGCGCCGGTCGATGTCCTCGATGCTGTCGGCGATCTCCATCAGGGCCGCCGTCGACTGCAAGTAGCGCTCGCGCACCTCGTCCTGGGCCCCCTCGAGCTGGGCCATGCTCTCCTCGAGGGCCCGCTTGCGGGCGTCGAGCTCGTCGGCCAGGGCCGCCGTCTGCCGGCGCAGCTCCCGGGTGCGGGCCGAGGCCGCCCGGCGGCGCTCCTTGAGGCGGTCGAGGGCGTCCAGATCGTCGGCCAGCGAGGCCGGCCCGCCGCCGCGCATCGCCCGGGCCACCCCGGCGATGATGCCGGCCCTGATCTGCTGATGGTCGGCGATCTCGTCCATCGCCGGGAAGACGTCCTCGGTGGTCGGCGGGCGGGGCCGCTCCTCGGGCGTCGACGGGCCGGCGAGCTCGAGCGCGTTGAGCACCGAGGCGGCGTCCGGCGGGCGGTCGTCGGGCTCGGGGGCCAGCAGCCAGCGCACCAGCTCGGCCAGCGGGTCGGGCACCGACTCGGGCAGGCTGGGGGCCTCGGTGGTCAGCGCGATGTGGCGCAGCACGTCGACCACGTCCCCGTCGGGGTGGGGCGGCTCGCCGACCAGCGCGTGATACAGCAGCGCGCCCAGGCCGTAGAGGTCCGAGCGGGCGTCGATCGTGCCGCCCCGGGCCTGCTCCGGCGCCAGATAGCCCAGGGTGCCCACCACCAGCCCGACCCCGGTGCGCACCAGCCGGGCCGGGTGATCGGCGCCGAGGTGCACGATGCCCAGGTCGAGCAGCTTGATGGTGTCGGCCGGCGCCGTGCACAGGAAGATGTTCTCCGGCTTGACGTCCCGGTGCACCCCGCCCTCGGCGTGGATCGCGTCCAGCCCCCGGGCGATCTGACGGGCGATGCGGATGGCCTCGTCGGGCTCCAGCCGGCCCCGGGTCAGCAGCGTCTGGGCCAGGGTCTCGCCCTCGAGCCGCTCCATGACGATGTAGGCCGCCCCGCCGCCGGCCATGCCCCACTCGTAGACCCGCACCACGTTGGGGTGGCGCACCGCCCAGCCGACCCGGCCCTCCTGCACCGTGCGCTCGACCAGCTTCGCCGGCTGCCCCGGCTGGGGGCGGACCAGCTTGACGGCGACCTTCTGCCCGGTGGCGACCACCGTGCCCGCGTGCACCACCCCGGTGGCGCCAGCGCCGATGATCTTGCCCAGCCGGATGCCGGCGATGACCTGATCGTGCTGCATCGTCGGGCGGAGGCCCCTCGGGTTGTCGGTGGTGCGCGCCCGACCGGACCCGAGCGGACGCCGGGGCACTATATCCCAAGCGGGGCGGAATGTGCCCATCCGCGCCCCATCACCGCCGGCTACCGGGCCGGCACCACCTGCGATACGCAGCGGAAGAGGCCCAGGTAGCGGGCCAGCTCGGTGGCGTCGACCCGGGTCGGCCGCCAGCCCCGCGAGCGGAACACCCGGGACCACAGCCGCTCGTACTTGCGCTGAAGCGGGGCCAGCCCCGGGGCCACCGCCCGCAGATCGGCCGCCGGCAGCAGCACCCGGGCGCGGTCGGCGGTGCGCAGCAGCAGCCCGTTGGCCGGGGAGAAGAAGACCGGATCGGGCGGCTCGTCGGCGTCGACCGAGTCGAGCACCAGCGGGGGCAGCATCGGCAGCCGGACCACCTCCAGCCCCAGCCGCTCCAGGCGCCGGGCCACGTCGTCGAGGAAGAGCCGCACCTCCTCGGCCAGCGCCGGATCGACCGCGTCGGCCCGGACCCGCAGCGCCTCGCGGGGCACGCGGGGCACCATCACCACGGTGTCCGACAGGGCCATCACGAACAGGTCGACGTGCCCCGTCTGCTCCCCCGGCATGCGGGGCAGGACGACGATCTCCCGGGGGTGCCGCCCCAGCGCCCGGGCCAGCCGGGCCAGCACCCGCCCGGCGTCCATGCCGGCGTAGCCCGCGGCCACCAGGTGCGGCGCGCCGTCCTCGAAGCCGTTGTCCTCGAAGATCAGATCGGTCAGCAGCACCCACCGCCCGGCGACGACCAGGTTGCCGTTCTCGTGCAGCAGCGGCAGCAGCTCGAACGACGGCTCGCGCTCGACCTGCCGCGCCGGGGGGAACGGATCGGCCGTCGGGTGGCCCAGCGGCAGGTAGCTCGACCGGTTGGGGTTGTGGTGCAGATAGCGCAGCACCTTGATGCCGCCGTCGGGCCGGCGCACGAAGATCGGCTGATAGTCCCGCATCCAGACCAGCGAGCTGTCCTCCTGGTCGAGCGCGTCGCCGTCGACGTCGGGGTCCTGGCTGAGCTCTTCGTCGGTCGCCTCGGGCGGCGGCGGGACCCAGGTCTCGATGCGGTGCTGCTCGCCGAGGTAGCGGGTCAGCGTCGCGGCCAGCTCGGGCGCGATCGTCAAGAGCTGAGGGTGGGTCCATACGCTGTCGATGGGCGCGTAATCGGGGATGGGCCCGGCCCGCAGGGGCAGCGGCGCGAGCGCATCGGCCGCCGGCGCGGCGAAGAGGTGCCCCCCGGTGGCCCCCAGGCCGGCGGCGAGCGCGACGAGGACGACGCCGCTCAGGCGGCGCAGCCAGCGTGACCCCATGGGCGACCCCTCATGATCGGACACGGGTGCGGATTATCCCGATCCCGGCGAGCGAGTCACCCCGAATCGACGGCCTCCAGGGCGGCTTCGAGTCGAAGCAGGTGCGCTTCGACCCCGCGCATCGCGTCCCGTGCACGCTCGGTCAGGTCGGGGAGCAGGTCCAACCTGCCCAACACCTGCCGCGCTTCGTGCAGGTGCCCCCGAGCATCCGGCGGTATCGCGATGCTCGACGTGAGCGCTCCACCCAACGCCTGCTGCACGCGGTCGAACTCTTCGGCTTCATCGCCCAGCGCATGGACCCGCAGGCGCCGGAGAGCCTCGATCATCCGCGGCGCGTCGCCCTGGGGCAGGATCGCGCCGAGAGCATCGCTGGAGACCACATGCCGGGTGAGTTCGAATGACGACAAGGCCAATACGACCTCGGCCGCCGTCAGACAGAGCAGGATGTGACCCCCGATCCACGGCCGGGCGACGACGGGCAGCTCGCCCCGGTCGGCGAGCACGGCCTGGACCGCGCTCAAACCGTTCTGCCGGGTCGACAGGTCACTCGGCATGTTGTCGAGCAACCACGCGAGCGCGCAGTCGTCGAGCGCGTCGGTCTGCTCCAGCCGCGCGAGGTGGAACCCCAGCGTCCGCAGGGCGACGACCTCTCTCGTCTCGACCGCGAACGCGAGGAGCATCGCGGTCGAGGCAGCGCCGCCTTGCTCACTGAGGGCGAGGAGAGCTTCGATGAGCCGTACGTCGCGGGACTTCGACAGCCCGCGGGCTCTCTCGACATCCGCGTGGAGTTCTCGCAGCGTGGCGTTCATGGCTCGCCCACGAAGGCTTGCCCGGTCCGGACCTCCAGGTCGACGCGCGCTCCACGGGCCTTCTTCGGCGGCGAGTCGACGTAATAGCTGTTCGAGTAGGGCCCGAACACCCCCTCGGGAGGCGCGGTTCGAATCGCACGCCGCAACTGAGCGAAGGGCATCCCGCGCCGCTTGCGGGGTCGCCGAGGCAGCTCACCCTCGAGCGCATCGGCCATCTGGAGCCCGGCTCCCTTCGTGGGTGCCTCGGGGTCGCTCCATGCGCGTGACGGATCACCCGGGAGATCATCGCCCTGCGCTTGGATGCGCCCACGGTGAAGAGGCGTCGCCATCGTACCTGCTCCCGGCCCGGGCGTCGTTTCTACGCGAGGTGCGGAGCGCACGGTATCCAAAGCTGGCTCGACCGGCAAGCGAGAGCCCATGCCTGGCACCCGGCTCGACCGCTTCGGCGCGAGCGGATCGGCCGCGAGGGCCCCGACGCCGCTCGCCATGGGCCCACCGGGCCGTCGCGAGGGCCCCCGAGCTGCGAAGCGAGCGCCGGGCAGGCCCTCCCAAGGGCCCCTGACGGCCTCGCCGGGGCCGCCGGATCGGTCACGAAGGCCCCGGACCCGCGCGCTCCGCTTCGACCGGGCCCTCCCGAGGGCCCCCGATGCGCTCGCCGGGGCCGGCGGATCGGGCGCGAGGGCCCCGGACCCGCGCGCTCCGCTTCGACCGGGCCCTCCCGAGGGCCCCTGACGGCCTCTCCGGGGCCGCCGGATCGGGCGCGAGGGCCCCGGACCCGCGCGCTCCGCGTCGGCGGGGCCGTCGCGAGAGCCCCCGATGCGCTCGCCGCCGCCCGCGGATCGGGCGCGAGGGGCCCGACGCGGCTCGATACGCGTCGATGGGGCCCTCGGGAGGGCCTCCGATCTGTGGAGCGAGCGCCGGGCAGGCCCTCGGGAGGGCCCCCCCGCGGCGGCGCGAGCGCCACCCAGGCCCTCGGGAGGGCTCCCGCGCTGCGCAGCGAGCGCCACCCAGGCCCTCCGGAGGGCCCCCGATCTGCAGCGCGAGCGCCACCCAGGCCCTCGGGACGAGCCCGGCGCGGCCGGCGAGCGGCTCGCAGGCCCTCCGGAGGGCCCCCGACCTGCGCAGGGAGCGTCACGGGGGCCCTCGGGACGAACCCGGCGCGGCCGGCGAGCGATTCGAAGGCCCTCGGGCGGGCCCCCGATCGGCTCGTCGCGGCCCGCCCGGGCCCTCGGGGCGCGTCCGGCGCGGGCGGCGCGCGATGCGGAGGCCCTCGGGCGGGCCGCGACGCGCTCGCCGCGGCCCGCGGGGGCCCGCCCGACGACCTGCGCCGGCGGCGGCGGCATCCCCGACAGCGCCTCGGGCATCCACTCCGTCCGTGGTCCCGCGGCCTTGACGTCGGCCGCCGTCCGCACCAGAGTCGCCCGACAACGGCGCATGCACCGTCCGGAGGACAGAGACGTGAGCGACATCCAGCATCATCGGGTCTACATCATCGGCTCGGGCCCGGCGGGCTACACCGCGGGCCTCTACGCCGCGCGGGCCGACCTCGAGCCGTACATGGCGGCCGGGATCCAGCCCGGGGGGCAGTTGACGACGACGACCGACGTGGAGAACTACCCCGGCTTCCCCGAGGGCATCATGGGGCCGGAGATGATGCAGCTCTTCGAGCAGCAGGCGGTGCGCTTCGGGCTGACCGTCGAGCACAAGATGGTCGAGAAGGTCGACCTGTCGGTGCACCCCTTCCGCATCTGGGAGGACGACGACGAAGAGCACACCGCCGATACGATCATCATCGCGACCGGGGCGAGCGCCAAGTACCTGCACATCCCCGGTGAGCAGGAATACCTCGGCCGGGGGGTCAGCGCCTGCGCCACCTGCGACGGATTCTTCTTCAAGGATCAGGAGATCGTGGTCGTCGGCGGCGGCGACACGGCGATGGAGGAGGCCACCTTCCTCACCCGCTTCGCTTCGAAGGTCTACGTGGTGCACCGCCGCGAGGAGCTGCGGGCGAGCAAGATCATGCAGGAGCGGGCGTTCAAGAACCCCAAGATCGAGTTCTTGTGGAACACCGAGGTCACCGAGGTGCTCGGCGACGGCAGCGGCGTGGTCGGGGTCCGGCTGAAGAACAATCAGACCGGCGACGAGGCCGAGAAGGCGGTCACCGGCTACTTCAGCGCGATCGGGCACAAGCCGAACACCGACCTGTTCACCGGCGCGCTCGATATGGATCCGGTGGGCTATCTGCTGGTGAAGACGCCGTCGACGAAGACCAACGTCGAGGGGGTCTTCGCCGCGGGGGATGTGGCCGATCCGATCTATCGGCAGGCGATCACGGCCGCCGGCATGGGCTGCGCGGCGGCGATGGACGCCGAGAAGTGGCTCGAGGCCCGGGAGGGCTGAGCCCGGCGGGCGGCGGCGCCCGCGGGGTGGGGACCGGGGCGGGATCCGAGGGCGGATCCCGCCGGCTCACTTGAGCTTGGTCTCCTTGAAGAGGACGTGCTTGCGGACCTTGGGGTCGTACTTCATCATCTCGAGCTTGCCCGTCGCGGTGCGGCGGTTCTTCGTCGTGGTGTAGAAGAAGCCGGTGCCGGCGGTGCTCTCGAGCTTGATCTTGTCGCGCTTCGGCTTGGCCATCGTGCAGTTCCTCGGGCGTCGGTGGGATCGCGGGGATCGCGTCAGGGCGCGGGACGTTAGCGTATCGCCCCGGCGATGGCAACCCGAGGCGCGCAAAAAGCCCGGGGGGCGCTCGATCCGCGGACTTGTGCCCCGGCCCGTAAACGGCTAGTGTGCGCGGCACGCGCAAGCACCAATCGACATGGGGTAGAGGGGGATGCACGAACTCTACGAAGGCATCGAGCTCGACGAGGCCCAGACCGAGGCGGTCTGCCGGGGCCTGTTCGATCTCGCGGCGGCCGACGGGGTCCACGAGACCGAGCTGGCGTTGATCCACGACTTCTATCGGGGCAGCGGCAAGTCGGACGACCTCGAGGCGCTCGTGAAGCAGGGCTTCGATCTCGAGGCCACCGCCAAGACGCTGACCGCGGGGGGAGGCGAGGTCGTCGAGGCCTTCCTCATCTCGTGCTACCTGCTCATCTACGCCGACGGAGAGTTCTCCGACGCCGAGCGCAAGCGCATCGGCGAGTACGGCGACGCGCTCGGCCTCGACGCCGCCCGGCTCGAGCACCTGCACGTCGAGGCCCGGCGCTACCTGCTCGGGCAGCTCGCCCAGGCCCTGCGCAACGCGGACGCGGTCCGCGAGGTGGGGCGTGAACTCGGCCTGTCTGACGAGGCCATCGAAGATTCGCTCGACAAGGAGGGCTGAGAGATGGGTTTCCTCACGCGGATGTACAACCTGTGGAAGGGCTTCCTGAGCATCTTCGTCGGTCGGGTCGAGGAGAAGCACCCCGAGATCGCCTACGAGAACGCGATCAACGGGATGACCGAGAAGTACGCCAAGCTCAAGTCGGCCGCGGCCGGCCTCATCAAGCACCGGGCCAAGCTCGAGGCCAAGATCGAGAAGGCCCGGGTCGACCTCGAGGAGGTCCAGCTCCAGGTGCAGGTGGCGGTCGACGAGGGCGAGGACGAGATCGCCATGACCCTGCTCGAGCGGCAGGACGAGCTCGAGAGCGCGCTCGCCGAGTACGAGCGCGATCTCGATCAGGCGGCCAAGGACGCCGACACCGCCAAGGACTCGCTGCGGTCCATCAAGGGCGAGATCGACAAGCTCAAGCGTGAGCGGGACAAGGTCGTCGCCCAGATCAAGGACGCCGAGGCCCGCAAGCAGATCCAGGAGCAGCTCGACGGCCTGAGCGTCGACGAGGAGGTCAAGGCCCTCGAGAACGTGCGGGAGTACGCCGAGAAGGTCCGGGCCGAGGTCAAGATCGGCGACGAGCTGCGCGAGGAGTCCCTCGAAGGCAAGCTGGCTTCGATCAAGGCCAAGACCGGCAACGCCAAGGCCCGCGCCCGCCTCGCCGCCCTCAAGGCCAAGCGCGAGAAGCAGGCCGGGGGTGCTGCGGCCGAGTCCGAGAAGACCCTCTGAAGATCGGCTTCTGACGGCCGGCTGACGGCCGCCCGAACCCCTCCCACCCTCCGGGGCCCGCCCGGCGCGCCCCGGTCGTGCCCGCCCCGGAGCCCCGATGAGCACGCCCGACCTGCCCCGCGCCGCCGACCTGCCCGGTTGGATGCGCACCCTCCGCGACCGCTACCTGCAGACCGAGACCGGTCAGTTCATCCTGCACGGCAACGTGCACGACGTGGTGATGTGCGCCGGCCGGGTGTGGAACATGCCCGGCTTCCTCGACGCGTTCTTCGCGCCGAGCGAGAAGCTGGTGGCCCACTACGATCCGGGCCGCGGGCTGTGGTTCCCCGACGTCGACCACGGCGCCCGGGCGGCGGTGGCCCTGGTGGCCGGCGGCTTCATCGCCGAGGCCAAGGTCGCCCCCCGGGGCGTCGACAAGACCCCCAAGAGCATGCTGGCCCGGGGCCTCGATGAGCAGCTCGGCTCGGAGCGCCAGCCCGAGATCGCGCTCGAGGCGCTCGAGGCGCTGCTGCTCGCCTCCGAGCTGCCGGTGGCGGCGGTCATCCACTACGCCGAGCTGGTGGCCCCCGACGGCTCGCCGTCGACGATGAGCTTCTTCGACCGCACCGCCGCCGCCCGGCTGCACCGCTGGAGCCTGTCCGACGACATCCTGCGGGGCGACAATCTGGTGCTGATGCTCACCGGCGCGCTGTCCGATCTGGCGAAGCGGGTCACCCGCAACCCCCGGGTGGGCGCGCTGCACGTGCCGCTGCCCGAGGCGCTGGATCGGGCCCGCTTCCTGGCTCACATCCGCCCGGGGCTCGATCCCGACCGGGGGGAGATGCTCACCCGGGTGACCGCCGGCTTGCAGCTCCGCCAGATCCAGGATCTGGTGGCGCCGAAGACCCCCACCGCGTCCACCGCGCTCGACCCGAAGGGCGACGCCCGCTCGGTCTTCCGCGGGCCGGGGCCGGTGCCGACCGAGAAGATCGCCGCCCGCAAGAAGGAGATCCTCGAGCAGGAGTGCTACGGGCTCATCGAGGTCATCCAGCCGGATCACGACTTCAGCCATGTCGGCGGGATGGATCCGATCAAGTCGGTGCTGACCCGCATCGCGGGGCACGTCAAGGCCGGCCGCCGGCGGCAGGTGCCGATGGGCATCCTCTTCGTGGGGCCGATGGGCACCGGCAAGAGCTTCCTGGCCGAGGCCTTCGCCCGGGAGAGCGGGCTGGCGGCGGTCAAGCTCAAGAACTTCCGCGACAAGTGGGTCGGCAGCACCGAGGCCAACCTGGAGAAGGTGCTCAACGTCATCGAGGGGCTGGGCGAGATCCTGGTCATGATCGACGAGGGCGACCGCTCCATCGGCGGCGGGGCCGATGGCGACAGCGGGGTCAACAGCCGGGTCATCGCCCGGCTCAAGGAGTTCATGAGCGATCCGACCCACCGGGGGCGCATCATCTTCGTGATGATGACCAACCGGCCGGACAAGCTCGACACCGACATGAAGCGCCCGGGGCGCTTCGACCTCAAGATCCCGTTCTTCAGCCCCCAGAACGCCGAGGAGCGGGCGGCGATCGTGCGGGCGGTGCTGCGGCGCCACGGCATCGAGGCCGATCTGCCCGATGAGACGCTGCTGCCCGTGCTCGACGGGCTCGCCGGCTACGCGGCGGCCGACCTCGAGGCGCTGGTGCTGCTGGCCTACGACGACTTGCAGACCGGTGATCTGCCGGATGGGGTCGAGGAGAAGCCCGAGTCGCTGACCCTGCCCTTCCTCGCCCGGGCGGTGGCCGACTTCATGCCCACCCGCGAGACGGACATGATCCGCTACATGGAGCTGCTCGCGGTGCACGAGGCGAGCAACCGCCGGCTGCTGCCGCCCCGGCTGCACGACATCACCGTCGAGGATCTCAACGCCCGGCTGGCCGAGGCCCGGGGGGTGCTGGTGCGGCAGAAGGCGGTCGCGGTCTGAGCGGCTGAGCGGGCCTACTCGGCGGGGGCGTCCTCGGGCGGGTCCTCGCCGGGGCAGGCGTTCGGCGGGTCCATCGGCGGCTCGGTGCCCGGGGTCCAGGGCATCGCCGAGAAGGTCGAGCCGGCGAGGTCGAGCATGATCGGGCTGCGGGCCTCGCCGGCGACCGCTCCGCAGAAGCGGTCTTCGAGCGAGGCCGCCGCGAGCAGGATGTCGCCCTGCACGTCGAGCCCGCCGATCTCGAGCGCGAAGTCGGGCAGCCAGATTTCGAAGCGCCCTTCGGGGTCGACCGGGGTGAAGAAGGTCGTCGCGGGCGGGCTGCCGGGGGGGTCGGTCACCGCCCGCAGGGTGCCGTCGAGGGCCGCCTGCACCGCGCCGTCGTCGCCGACGTGCTCCCGATAGATCACCGACAGCCACAGCCGGGCGGTCACGAGGCCCCGCAGCGAGGCGGTGAGGATGTACTCCCCGCTCAGGTCGCGGCGGGCGCTGGGCACGTCGCTGAGGTCGGGGGTCTCGGGGCGGGTCGGGCCGCCGTCGACGCCAGCGTCGGGCGGGCCGGCGTCGGGCACCCCGGCGTCGGGCGCGCAGGGGTCGCCGGGGCATTCGAAGGGCAGCTCGTCGAGCACCAGCGCCCCGCCGTCGTCCCGCTGGGCGTAGAAGGTGCTGCCGTCGAGGGCCAGGGTCAACGGGCTGGTGACCGATCCGGTCGCGTCGCCGCACCACCGCTCGCCGTCCAGGATGCGGGAGAGCATGGTCACCACCGCGATCACCGACGCCTCGGACTCGAGCACGTCGGTGCCGAGGTCGAGCGGGTCGGCGACCAGTTCGAAGGTGCCGTCGTCGGCGACGGTGGTGGTGGTCACCACCAGCGGCTCGGCGTCCAGCGGCTGGTCGTGCAGCCAGATGCGGGCGTCGAGGTCCTGGGCCGGGGTGTCGGTGCTGCCCTCGGCGGCCTCGAAGACGATGCGCAGCCCGACCCGGATGCCGCCCTTGAGCAGCGCGTTGAGCAGCCACCGGCCCTCGACGTCGGCCAGCACCCCGCTCTGCCCGCCGCCGGCGGTGCAGGCGCTCTCCCGGGCGGCGGCGGTGCGGTCGCGGAAGTCGTCGTAGTCGTCCCGCGGCGTGCGGTCGTCGCACCCGGCGAGCGCGGTGAGCGCCGCCAGCGCGCAGAGCGGCAGGCTTCGGCGTGGCAGAGCCCTCACAGCCGCACCTCCACGTCCAGGGTCAGGTACTGCCGGGCGTCGGTGTAGGTGCCGTTGGTCGTCGGCTTCTGCACGCTGTTGCGCACCGTGACGTCCTCGAACTGCTGCCAGAAGAAGCTGCTCGACAGCGAGAGGTTCTCATTGAGGTCGACCGTCAGCCCGGCGGCGAACTCGTAGCTCGCGCTCTCGGCCAGCCCCGGCTCGAAGGTGTGCTCCGGGGTGGCCCCGGTCTCGTAGCCCAGCCCGGCGTGCAGGGTCACGATCTCGCCCGCCTGCCAGTCCCCGCGCAGGATGACGTGCCAGGTGTCGTCGAAGTCCCGGGCCAGATCCATGAGCTGCTCGCCGTTGCGCACGTTGATCGCGACCTGCCGCTCCATGACCGACCACTCGTGCCACATGACCGACGGGCGCAGGGCGAGGGTGTCGGTCAGCGCGACCCGGGCCCCGGCGTGCAGCGTCTGGGCCACCGGCAGGTTGAAGACCGAGCGCTCGCGGGCCTCCTCGGCGGTGCCGAAGGTGATGAAGGCGTCGCCCTCGAGCCGCAGGTCGGCCTCGCTGTGCCACGCCAGGGCGAAGGTCAGGTCGTCGGAGACGTCCCACCGCAGGCCCACCACCCAGGTCAGCTCTTCGCCGCTGCCGTCCTCGAGCAGGATGCGCCCCTCGGCGAGCTGGCCCCGGTCGTCGACCAGCCGGGTGGTGCCGTCGGGGGTCCGGGCCTTGATCGTGTCGAGGGTGGCGATGTTGTAGACCGGCGCGACGCCCAGCGCGAGGCCGGTGGGGCGGTGGGCGGCGGCCAGGGCCACGCTGGGGCTGTAGATGAGCATCGCGGTGTTGACCGTGGCCCACCGCTGGGGGCCGTCGACCGCGCCGGGGTGCTCGGCCGGCGCGTCGAACGCCGGGCGCCAGTTGGTCGCGCCGGCCCGGGCCACGTAGAACGCCGCGCCCAGGCCCAGGTCGAAGTCGCCGAGGGCGGTGCCCCAGGCGCCGGCGAGGGCGGGCGCGAGCGCGGTGGCCCCGGTGTGGTTGAGGCCGGCGTTCGACCCCGCCCGATCGGGCGTCTCGCCGTTCCACTCGGCGACCCGGTCGTAGGTCGCCGCCCGGTTGACGCCCATCAGGTGCAGGTGCAGCCGGCCCCCGTCGCCGGCGAGGCCGGCCGGGTTCCAGAAGATCGCGAACGCGCTGCGGTCGACCGGGTCGCCCTTGAGGCCCTGGAACCGACCGATGAAGAAGGGGTTGGCCTGAGCCGCGGCCGTCAGGCCGAGCAGTGTCGCCAGCACCGCGAAGCGCCGCATCATCCCTCCGAGTCGCCGAGTCGGCGGCAACGTAGCACGGGCCGGCCGTCGGGGGCAGGTCAGGGCCGCCGCACCGGGCGGCTGCCGTCGGCGTCGCTGAGCACCGGCCCCGCCTCACCCCGCTCGAGCACGAGGTGTTGCCCGCCGGTCAGGGTCAGGACCACCCGCTCGGGGCCCACCGACGCGGCGGTCAGCGGGGTCTCGACGACGGCCCCGGCCACCTCCCGCCGCACCCGCTCGGGGCCCAGGTCGAAGCGCACCCGGTCGGCGAAGGTCGCCGCCAGCGCCCGGGCCGTCTGGCGGGCGGCGGGGGACAGCGCCTCGTCGGGGGCCAGCCGGGCCTCGTCGACGACCCACGCCCCGTGCCACCAGCGGTCGTCCGCCTCGGGCGGGGCCGGGGTCGACTCGGTGGGCCCGGCGCAGCCGAGCAGCAGCGCGAGGGCCAGCGCGAGGGCCAGCCACCTCATGCGCGGGCGGTGTCCTTGTAGGCGTTGCGGGTGGGCTTGATCACGTAGACGACGAGCAGGATGACCAGCGCCGAGAGGCTCAGCTCCATGATCAGGAACGCCCCGATCTTGAGCCAGGCGAAGGCCGGGTCGACGAAGCGCACCAGCCAGTTGGCCCCCTCGTCGAGCAGCGCCGCCGAGAAGGCGATCAAGACCAGCCAGCCTTTCACCGCGGGCTTGATCGGCACGAAGAGCAGCAGGTGGGTCAGCACCATCACCAGCATGCCCATCGCGAAGAGGTGCATGTGGCTGGTCTCGACCATCGAGGCGTAGGGGCGCGGCGGGCGGCCGAACTCGAGGTGCGGCTCGCCGAGGAAGTAGAGCTGCACCGAGGCCGGGTCGAGGCCCATGCGGGTGAAGTAGAGCAGGGCGCTGCTGATGACGAACAGCAGCATGTAGCCCAGGAAGAGGAAGACGATCAGGCGCAGCAGTCGATTGCGGGACCACTCTCCGGTGATGACGAAGCGCACGCGTGATGCCCGATGGCTACCGGCCGCCGGTGGCCCGGCTGGTGCCCTTGCTCTTGGCGGCGACCTTGCGCTGATGCAGCGCGAGCACCCGCCGCACCGAGGCGGTGACCGCCCGGGCGGTGAGCGTGGCCCCGCTGATGCCGTCGACCCCGCCGGCGCGCATGCTCAGCGAGCCGTCGAGCTGCCGCCCGGCGAACTGCGCCAGCCAGCGGGCGTGGGCCAGGTACTCCATCGGCTCGTGGAACGCGAGCACGACCACCTTGCGCACCGCGCCGTCGGGGCCGAGCACGACCATCAGGGTCTCGTCGAGCGAGCGCACTTTGTGGGTGTCGATGAACGCGTAGCCGATGGCCTCGCCGCCCTTCTTGCCGACGTAGACGCTCGTCAGCCGGCTCTTCCACGGGGTGCCGGCGGCGGCGGCGATGGCCTGCACGTCGCCTTCGCTGAGGAAGAGGTTGGCCTGATCGACGGCGTCGGCCTCGGGGAAGACCGCTTCGAGCGCGCCCTTCTTGGAGAAGAAGACCTTGGCCTGGGCGACGCCGAGCACGAAGAGGAGCGTGCTCACGCCGAGGATCGCTGCGCTGAGACGGCGCATCCGCCTGCCTCCCGGTCGCCGAGCCGGCCCGCGTGCGGCCGAAAAGGCGCTGAATGTCAATGTCAGGCGCCACATTGGGTGATTCGCGGCGCCGAGATCAAGTAAAAGCACGGCATGCAATCCAAGACCTGGGTCGCGCCCGACGCCGACCGGCTCGATCGCGCCGTGAAGACCGCCCTCGAGTGCAGCAACAGCCAGGCCCGCCGCGCGATCCGCACCGGCAAGGTGCAGGTCGACGGGGTGCGCCGGCTCGACATCGGCCACCCGGTGCGGGCCGGGGCCCGCGTCGCGCTGCACATGGCCGCCCCCAACCCGGCGAAGACCGAGCCGTTGGGGGTCCGGCTGGTGCACCGCGACGACTGGCTGATCGTGATCGACAAGCCCGCCGGGCTGCTGTCGACGCCCACCGGCCGGGGCGAGGAGGAGACCGCGCTGCACGGGGCCCGGATCCTGGCCGGCGACGGGCGCTCGGTGAAGGTCGTGCACCGCCTCGACCGGGAGACCTCGGGCCTGATGGTCTTCGCCCGGGGCGTGCCGGCGACCCGCGCGCTGCGGCGGGCGATCGAGGCCAACAAGATGCGCCGGATCTACCGCTGCGTCGTCGATGGGGTGCCCGAGCCGGGCGAGGGGCTCGTCAGCAGCATGCTGATGCGCGACGCCGGGCGGGGGCGTCGGGGGTCGCGCGCGGGCACGTTCAAGGTCCGCCCGCGCACGCTGCCCGACCCGGGCCCGATGCCGGGCAGCGGCCGGCTGGCCATCACCCGCTACCGCACCGTCGCCCGCGCCGACGACCGGGCGGGGCTCGAGGTCAAGCTGTCCACCGGGCGCACCCACCAGATCCGGATCCACCTCGCCGAGCTGGGCTGCCCGGTGAGCGGGGAGCGGGTCTACGCCCGCAGCGACACCGCGCCCCGGCAGGCGCTGCACGCCGCGCTGCTGTCGCTGCCCCACCCCGACAGCGGCGAGGTCCTGCGCTTCGCGAGCCCGTGGCCCGGCGATCTGGAGGGCGTCGGCCCGCTCGGCCCCGACTGGACGGCGTCACCCCGGTGACGCCCCGCGGGCCCTCGACGTGACCCCACGCGGGGGCGGCTGGTAGCGTGGGCCGTCGAGTGTGGGGGGTTCGATGGCATCACGAGGTTTGGCGCTCTTCCTGTTCGGCGCCCTGGCGGCCTGCGCCGGGTGCACCGACACGGCCGGCGGCGGCTCGAGCCGCTGCGCGCTCAACTCCGACTGCGAGCTGCCGAAGGTGTGCGTCGAGGCGCGGTGCGTGATCGAGTGCCGCATCGACACCGACTGCCCCGACGGCCAGCAGTGCGAGATGAGCGTCTGCATCGACCCCCTGGCCAACTGCATGAGCGACTCCGACTGCCGGGAGTTCGGGCTGGTCTGCGATCTGCCGACCCGCTCCTGCGTCTCGGCGCTGTCCGACATGCGGGTCGAGATGCGGGACGCCGCGCCCCGGGACGCCGATCCCCGCGACGCTCGGAGGGGAGACGCCGCCCGGCCCGACGCCCGCCCGCCGGTCGACGCCCGGCCCCCGGCCCCCGACGCCCGCCCGCCGACGCCCGACGCCCGCCCGCGGCCCGACGCCCGGCCCCCGATCGACGCCGCCCCGCCGGTCGACGCCGCCCCGCCGGTGCGGGGGGACGGCCGCTACGGCGACCCCTGCCGCTGCGCCGCCGACTGTGAGAGCGGCTTCTGCTTGCAGAACCCGTACAACGACTTCGCCGGGCAGTGCAGCGCCCGCTGCGGGGCGGGGGTGGCCGAGGCCCGCTGCCCGGGCATCGACCGCTGCGTGCAGGCCCGGGTGCCCGCGCTGACCCCCGGCTGCCCCGACCCCGGGCTCGGCCTGAACGAAGGCGACATCGTCGAGGTGTGCGCGCCCAACGAGACCGGCATCCCCTGCCGGGGCGCGGCCGACTGCGTCATCGACGGCATCTGCATCACCCCGCCCGATCCGTTCGCCGGCCAGGGCGCCGCGGTCCAGGCGGTGTGCGGGGCCCGCTGCGCCGACGACGCCGGCTGCCCGATCGGCTTCCGCTGCCAGGCGGTGCCCACCCAGGGCGGGGGCGCGGTGGACGTCTGCGCGGCGGCCAGCGCGGTGGCGACCTGCCCCGACGGCAGCAACGGCACCTGCGGCGGGGTGTGTCCGCTCCGGGGCGGGGCCGACCCGCTCGTCGTCAGCCACTGCCTCGTCGCGCCGGGCTTGGAGAACGGCCCCGGTCTGTGTTCGTGCACCTGCCGCGACGCCGGGGACTGCCCGCTCGGCTTCGCGTGCAGCCGGGGCCTGATCGCGCACGACGACCCCACCCGCCCCGGCATGTGCCTGCCCATCGCGGGCTACAACTGCCCCACCGGCGACGACGCCTGCTACTCCGAGATCTGCGCCCCGCCCCAGGGCGAGGACCCGTTCGACCGCTGCACCGCGCCGTGCAACGGCCCCGGCGACTGCCCCCAGGGCTATGGCTGCCAGCGCCCCCAGGGCGCGGCGTTCGACGTGTGCGTGGTGCAGTGAGGGCGGGCGCGCCCCGGGGTCAATCCGCCGGGCGCAGCACGAAGGGGTAGGTCACCTTCAGCTCGCCGTCGGCCCCCTCGGGGACCGGGTACTCCGCGGTGCCGAGCGCCTCGAGCACGCACATCTCCAAGAACGGCTGCCGCAGGCCCTCGTCGAGCACCTCGGCGTCGCGGATGCGGCCCACGCCCTCATCATCGGGGGTCACCGTGAAGCTCACCTTGAGCGTGCCGCCCAGATCGGGGCTGTGCTCGAGCGCCTGGGCGTAGCAGTCGCCCACCAGGGGCTTCGCCGAGCGCACCGCGTTCTGCACCGCCACCCGGGTCGGCGGCGGATCGACCGGCGGGGGTGGGATCGCCGTCGGCGTCGGGATCGCCTGCACCGGGCGGGGCAGCGGGGTCGCCCGGGGCGCGACGAGGCGGTGCCGGGGCGGTTCGGGGGGCGGCTCGACCTGGGCCTCGGCCGGCTCGGGCGCCTCTTCGACCGCCGCGGGCGCCGCGGCCTCGGGCGCCGGTTCATCCGCCGGGGCCGGCGCCGCCGACCGCGCCGGCTCGCCCCCCGTCGCGCCCGGCGCGGGCCGCTTCGGGGCCTCCACCGGGCGCATCGCCAGCCACAGCACGGCCACCGCGGCGACGACCAACGTGCTCAGGCCCATCACGAGTCGCATGCTTCACGCTCCCTGGCCGGGGCCACTCGGGGTCAATCGAACTCGTCGAGCACCAGCAGGTTCTGCAGCTCGTTCTGGTCGAGCCGGGCCCGCAGCAGGTCGGCGTTGGTCGCCCGCAGCCGCTGGTTGAGCACCTGCACGAAGCACCACAAGAGCTTGACCGCGATCTCCTTGTCCCGCCGCATCAGCGCGAACAGCGGCCGCCGGCCGACCGCGATGAGCCGGGTCTTCTGCTCGGCGATGACCCGGGCCGAGCGGGGCCCCTTGTCCATGATCGCCATCTCGCCGAAGTGCCCCCCCGGGCCGAGGCGGGCCAGCTCCATGTTGCCCTTGCGGATGCTGACCATGCCCTCGAGCACCACATAGACCTCTTCCCCGATCTGCCCCTCGTCGAAGACGGTCTCATCGGCCTCGAAGCGGTGCACGTCGCTGACGTTGAGCACCTCGACCAGCTCGACGTAGGTCAGGTGCTGGAACAGCGGCATGTGGCGCAGCACGTTGAGCTTGAGCGAGACCTCCTCGCCGCTCAGGGCGCTGGCGTCCTGCCCCCCGCCGTCGATGCGCACCACCAGCGCGGTGATGTTGTCTTTGCCGCCCCGGTCGTTGGCCCGGCCCACCAGGATGCGGGGCACCGCGTCGAGCGCCTCGTCGGTCAGCAGGGCCACCAGCTCGTCGGTCGGCTCGACGTGCTCGGTCAGCCCGTCGCTGCAGATGAGGAAGGCGTCGCCGTTGGCCAATTCGAAGTCGAGCGTATCGACCTGCACGTCGGCGTAGACCCCCACCGCCCGGGTCACCGCGTTCTTGTACGGGGCCCGCTTGGCGTCCTGGGGCCGCAGCCGGCCCCGGCGGATGAGCTCGTTGATCAGGGAGTGATCCTCGGTGAGCTGGATGACGTCGCCCTGGCGGGCCAGATAGACCCGGCTGTCACCCACGTGCGCGATGAAGCCCCGGGTGGGCGTCACCAACAGCAGCGACACCGTCGTGCCCATGCCCCGCCGGGCGGGGTCGGCCTGGGCCATCTCGTAGATCGTGCGGCCGGCGGTGCGCACCGCGTCCTCGAGGAGCTGCAGCAGCTCGCCCCGTCCCTCCCCCGACTCGCCGAAGCGGCCGATCAGATCGCGCTGCTCCTCGACCACCCGGCGGACCTCGGCCACCGCCGTCTCGCTGGCCACCTCGCCCGCGGCGTGCCCGCCCATGCCGTCGGCCACCACGTAGAGCTGCAGATCGTGGTCGACGAGGTAGCTGTCCTCGTTGGTCGGCTTGACCCGCCCGATGTCCGAGTGTGCGAGGGCTGAAGTCTCCATCACTGACTCCCAATCATGACGCCGGACCGGGCACCAGCGCGCCCTGCCAGCGCGGGTGCATCGGCTCGGCCAAGAGGTCGCTGCGCAATCGGCGGACATCATACACCGCCGGCGGGCCACCGCGGGGGCGATCGAAGCCGGGCAGATCGAGGCCCAGGATCACCGTGGCGGCCAGGTAGAAGTCGCGGCGCAGGGGGCACGGCGGGGTCACCGCCAGGTACACCGGCCGCGGGTCGGGGTGGACCAGGGCCGCCGCCGTCGCCGCCGCCGCGTCGTCGTAGTGGATGAGGGCCAGCGTCTTGTCCGGCGGCCCCGGCGGGACCCGCTTCGACTTCGCCAGCGCCGACAGCGGCCCCCGCCCCGGGCGGTACAGGCCGCCCAGCCGCACGATCACCCCCCGGTCGCCGGCCCAGGCGGCGAACGCCCGCTCGGCGGCCGCGTTGCGCTGCGCCCGATCGCTGGTGCCCGGCGGGGTGTCCTCGTCGACGTCACCCCGGGGCGCGCCGTAGTAGCCCGTCGACGAGACGAAGACCACCCGGGCCGGCGGCGGCCGGTTGCGCAGCGCGGCGACCGCCATCATCTGCCGATCGGCGCCGGGCAGCGCGATCAGCAGCCGGTCGTCCGCTGCCCGATCATCGGGCAACCCCGTCCGAGCCTCGACCCCGTCGGCGATCAGCGCCGGGTGACGCGCCGCCGAGCGGGTGTGACCCACGACCCGATCGCCCGCCGCCGCCCGCAGCCGGGCGACCCGCCCGCCCAGCTCGCCCGCGCCCAGGATCACCGTGCGCCCCATCACGCCTCGTCCCGCCGGGCATAGACCCGCAGCACGCCGCCCCGGCCCAGGGCCGCCTGGACCCCCGTCACCACCAGATCGAGCGGCAGCAGCGCCCAGAACAGCAGCCGCCACAGGTGCGCCGCCAGCCCCTTGGGGCCGAACAGCAGCCGCGGGGCGAACCCGGTGAGACCCAGCGCCATGACCACGCTCCCCGCCAGCTCGGTGGCGGCCCACGGGCGCTCCATGCGCACCGGGGCCCAGCCGCTCTGCCGGAGCAGGGTCCGCAGAGTCGCCGGTCTCAAATGGTACAAGTGGGTCGGCGCCTGAAGAAAGAACCATCGCCCGCGGAACACCCGGGCCCAGACGCTGGGGGTCGGCACCTCGAGCACCAGCCAGCCCCCGGGGCGGGTGATGCGGGCCATCTCGGCCAGCTCGGCCGCCGGGTCGTAGGTGTGCTCCAGGCAGTGCCAGCTCGACACCACGTCGTAGGTGCCCTCGGGGTAGGCCAGCCCCGCCAGCTCGCCGGCGTCGACCTCGATGCCGTGCAGCTCGGCCCCGATGGCGACGCACTTCGGGTCGAAGTCGGCCCCCCGCACCACCATGCCCGCCAGAGCCCGCATCGCCCGGGCGAAGCCGCCGAGCCCGCAGCCCACATCGAGCAGGCGCCGGCCGTCGAGCGTCGCCCCCAGCCGCTTCAGGCGGGCGATGACCTGCTGGGCCCGCATCTTGTCGATGCCGAACGCCCGGCTCGACGGCAGCCCCCCGTAGGCCCGCCGGGCCTGGGCCAGCTCGGCCTCGCTGTAGTAGTGGGCGTAGAACGGCCCGATCGCGGACGGCGCCGGGCGGGGGTCGAGCACCCAGGTGCCGCACTCGGGGCAGCGGCCGTAGTCGAACGCGCCGTCACACCCCCAGAAGCGGTCGGCGGCGCCTTCGACGACGGGGATCAGCTCGGCCTGGGGATGGAGCGGACACGCAGCGGAGGGCATGGGGTCTGGTATCGCCCGCCGCCGGGGGTGATGCAAGCCCGCCGGGCGACGGACGCGCCGGGCGGGGCGTCGGGGGCGGGGCTTCGGCCGCGGGCTTCAGCGGCGGCGGCGCAGGGCGAGGCCGATGAGGGGCAGGGCCAGCCAGAAGGCCGAGCCGCCGGGCAGACCGGGGGCGGTGTTGCAGCCGAGCACCTGACCGGGGGCCGCGCTGCCCCGCCCCTGCTCGGGCGCCTCCACCGGCTCCGGGCGACCGGGGTAGGGCAGGTTCGGCTCGGCGAGCTCGACGAGCGCGAAGGCGTCGGCGGCGAGCGGCTCGAGCGGGGCGACGCAGTCGGCGACCGGCATGCCCATCTCGTCGAGGGTCGGCACCGCCACGAAGCCCACCGAGCAGCGGCAGCTCGGGAAGCCGTTGTGCATCACGCACTCGCCGTTCTCGCCGCAGAAGTCGCCCTGCTCGCAGACGTCGACGAAGGCCAGGTTGCCCGGGTCGAGCTCGGGGGCGGTGAAGTTGAGCCGGGCGTCGGCGCAGGCCACCTGGAGCTGCCCGTCGGGCCCGAAGCCGGCCCGGGCCAGGCTGCCCTCGACGCAGGCGCAGCCGGCGCCCGCCGGGGCGACGCCGGGCTCGACGTCGGCGCAGACCCCGCCCGCCCCGCAGGCCACGAAGTCGCACCGCTCGGCCCCGGCGTCCTCGAAGTTCCAGTTGCACGCGTCGGCGTCATCGGGGGCCGGCACCTCGTGCACGTTGGACACATCGCCCCCGGGCACCGGCGCGAACATGGGGTCGATGTCCATCTCTTCGGGGCTGAGCCGGGTGTAGAGCCGGGTGATGTAGGGCCGGCTCTCGAGCAGCTCGACGAGCGCGTCGCGGGCCTCGATGGCGTCCTCGCCGGCGAAGCCGGGGATGAAGCTGTCGCGCACCCGCTCGGCGAGCGGCGCGCTGGCCCCGGCCAGCTCGGTCACGAAGCCCCGCCCGCCCTGATCGTCGACCTTGCGGGCCACGAGCGGCAGGTAGTTGGTCTGCCACCGCTGCGCGTCGAACTTGAGATCGGCGTCGGGGATGACCACGTCGGGCACGTTGGTCGGCCCGTAGCGGCCCTCACCCAGGATCCAGACCTTGACCCCCATCTCGAGCTGGGCCGCGACCGCGGTCAGCCGCAGGGGCACCGCCGGGCCGGCGGCGGTGTAGGTCATCTTGATCGGGCGGATGCTGGCGGTGTCCTCGCCGGGGGCCAGCTTCATGGCGAGGAACTTCATGCGCTCGGCGGTGTACATCTCGACGAACGGCTCCATGGCCGGCGTGATGCGGTACTCGTTCATGCGCAGCCACTCGACGAGCGCCCGGGGGTCGTCGCTCTGGATGGTGGCCGTCTCGAAGGGCCCGACCCGCTCCTGGGCCAGCACGTCGACCCGCCCGTCGCCGTCGTCCTCGGCCGCCTCGGGCGCGCCGCCCGCCGCGTCGAAGGCGCAGGCCCAGGGCATGTTGAACACCGGCTGGGTCGCCAGATCGAGGGCGTTGAACGCGCCCGAGAACCACACATCCAGCTCGGGCACCGCCGGCACCGGGACCACCCAGGCGAACGCCGCGGGGTCGCCCTGATAGTTGATCTCGACGTAGCTGGTGACGGTGTCGGCGTCCTCCTGCACGAAGATGATGCGCTCGGCCTGCTGATCGACCGGCGTGGCGTTGCAGAAGAAGCCGCCGCAGGCGAGGGCCGCGGCGGGGGCGAGCAGGACCCCGGCGAGCGCGCCGAGGGCGGAGGTCATGGGTGCGGGCATCGCGTCTCTCCCAGTGTGTCGGTGGCGTGGCTCCGCCGACCGGGGACAGCAATCGACGTGCCAGGGGAATATCCACCGCAGATGGCCGATTCGGCGGCCCCGGGCCCCGCGCGACCGGGGATTTCTGCGAGGCGCGCCCGCCGGCCCCCTCGAAAAACCGGCCCCCTGCCCCGGAGCCGACCCCCCTCCTCAGCGCAGCAGATCACCCACCGTGACGATGCCCTGCCGCCGGGCGCGGGCCAGCAGCACCAGCAGCAGGCAGGCGGTGGCCAGGGCGTCGCCGGCCGCGGTGTGCCGCCCGCTCATCGGCACCCCGTAGCGATCGCAGAGCGCGTCGAGGGCGAACGACGCCCCCCGGGACGGCTGGACCGGCAGCGGCCCCAGCTCCAATCGCCGGGCGAGGGCCGCGGTGTCGAGCCGGGGGTTCCACAGCCGCAGCGCGGGGTGGATGCGGCGCAGGGCGGCCTCGATCATGCCCCCGTCGAACGCGACGTGGTGGGCCACGAGCACCGCGTCCTCCAGATGGTCGAGCAGGCCCAGCATCGCCTCGGCCTCCGAGGTGCCGCCCGCCAGATCACGGGGCAGCAGGCCGTGGATCGGGGCCGCGCCCACCGTCGGCCGGTCGATCGTCAGCTCGACGTGATCGGCCACCCGCACCGCGCCGTCGACCACCGCCACCGCGGCCACCGTCAGCAGCCGATCGGCGGCCAGATCGAGCCCGGTCGCCTCGCTGTCGAGCACCACGAAGCGCGCCCGCTCGGCCGGCGACCGCGGGTCGAGGGCGAACGGCCGCTCGACATAGCGCAGGGCCCGGGGGTCGGCCCCCTCCAGCGCGGCCCGCGCCGCCGCCCGGGCCTTGCGCGCCCGGCGCTCGGACCACCAGCCCATCAGCGGATGAAGTCGGTGCGGAACCGGCTGCGCAGCACGCCCTGCACCTCGTCGATGACCGCGAAGATGTTGCGCAGGCTGCGCCGCTGCAACGTACCCAGCTCGTCGATGGGCACGAAGCGCCCCGAGTCGCCGTGGGCCAGCCCGCTCTGAGCCCGCCGCCGCATCAGCATCTCGTAGGCCACCGCCGCCTCCTCGAACAGCCCCGCCCGCTCCGGCTCGGCCGCCGCCAGGGCCCGGAACCGGCGGGGCGTGCTGCCGTAGACCGTCAGCCGGTGGGCGTGGGCCAGCACCCGAGCCGCGTCGCACAGGGGCATCATCGCCCGCGACTTGAGGTCGAACGCGCTCTCGTGGGCCCCGCTGCGCTCGACGATGAACTGGCGGAAGAACGACAGCGGCGGCGGGTTGCGCAGGGCGTTGGCCGCCAGGAAGTTCAGGAAGCCCCGCTCGGCGTCCAGCTCGGCGAAGATGTGATCCCGCAGGGCCTCGGCCAGCGCCCGATCACCCTCGACCGGCCGCAGATCGAAGGCGATGTCGGCGTGCATCAGCGCCCGCGGCTCGGGGGTGCGGATCCACTTGGAGAACGTCGCCTTCCACCGGCTCAGCGGCTGACACCACGCCGGGTTGCGGGCCATGACCCCGCCCGGACACAGCACCACCCCCGACGCGGCGATCAGATCGGTCACCCGCTCGCCGAAGCCCAGGAACCACGCCTGCGCCGCCTCGGCCTGCGCCGGGGGCGGATCGACATAGACCAGGGCGTTGTCCTGATCGGTGCGCAGCAGGCGCTCCTCGCGGCCCTCGCTGCCCAGGGCCAGCCAGCAGAACGCCACCGGCGGCGGCCCCGACGCCTCGAGCGCCAAGCTCAGCGCCCGGCGGGTCGCCGCGTCGTCGATGGCCGCCGCCACCCCGGCCACGAAGCGCATCGCGCGCTCCTGCTCCAGATAGCGGGCGATCAGGCGCTCGGCCCGCGCCCGCAGCGCCCGCAGCGTCTCGGCGTCGGGCGCCTGCCCGATGCGGCGCATCAGGCTCGTGGGGTGGGTGCCCAGGCTGCTGAGCACGTCCCGATCGCTGATCACGCCGGTGATGGCGGTGTCGGGCGTGCCGTCGGCCGTCACGCAGAAGTGGTGGATGCGGCGCCGCATCATGCGCCCGAGCAGCTCGACCGCGGTGACGCCCTCGGCCACGGTGGCCACCGGGCTGCTCATCACGTCCCCGACGGGGGTCCGCGCCGGATCGAGCCCCTCGGCCACCACCCGGGCCCGCAGGTCGACGTCGGTCATGATGCCCCGCGGGCGCTGCTCGGCGTCGGCGACGATGATCGAGCCCACGCCCCGGGCGGCCATCGCCTGCGCGGCCGCCTGCACCGTCGTCTCGCCGGCGCACGTCAGCACCGACCGGCTGGGCATCACCGCCCGGTCGTCCTCGTCGGCCTCGGCCCCCAGCGCCCACCGTCGGCGGGCCCGCTCGGTGGCCTCGATGATGCGCTCGCCGGTGCGGGGCAGCCCCACGGCGAACCCGGCGGCGAAGAACAGGGCCAGCGCGGGGTGCGCCTCGAGCATCGGCCCCAGCCGGGCGTAGGGCAGCGCCACGATCAGCGCGTCCTCTTCGGCCTCGGCCCGCGCGGCGTACGGGGTCCCGGCGATGTGGGCCCGCGCGCCGAGCACCGCCCCCGCGTCGCACCGGTCGAGCAGGATCGACGCCCCGTCCACCTCGCGCCGCACCGCGATGGCCCCCTTGCGCACCACGTACACGTCGTCGTGCGGCCGGGCCCCCTGCTCGAACAGCACCGCCCCCGCCGGCAGGTGCCGGATGCGGGCCGCCCCGGCCAGCGCCCGGAGCGCCGCGTCGGGCAGCCGATCGAAGGGCGGGTGCCGCCGCAGGGGCTCGACGACGGCTTCGATGAGGTGGGTCTGGCTCATGAGTGACCTGCCGGTGGCGCGCGCCCGGGCAGTATAGCCCGCTGAGCGGCGAGGTGGGCCGTCGGTGAGCACTGGGGGGTGACCAGGTGCTGACCAGGTGCAGGTGCAGGTGCAGGTGCAGGTGCCGGGCACCTTGTCTGCAGGTGCAGGTGCAGGTGCCGGGCACCTTGTCTGGGCACCTTGTCTGACCAAGTGCCGGGCAGCAAAGCTCTGCCCCCAGGGGCCGGTCGGTGGCGCCGGCGGTCATCTGTCTGCTCTCGGGGCCCGGGCGTGGGGCCGGCCGGGCAGACCAATGGCCCCGGATTGCACCGGGTGGCTCATCGGCGGCAGGCGTTTGCCCCCGAGTCGCGGTCACCGGGACCTGGAGGGCAGGCGTTTGACGACGGGCGCCGGGCACCGGGGCCCCGACGGCAGAGCTTTGGCGTCGGAGCGCCAGCGGTGGGCTGTCGAGGGCAAAGCAATGGCCTCGATGAGCCGGGCGGTGGGCCGTCGAGGCCAAAGCAATGGCCTCGACGAGCCGGGCGGTGGGCCGTCGAGGCCAAAGCAATGGCCTCGATGAGCCGGGCGGTGGGCCGTCGAGGCCAAAGCAATGGCCTCGACGAGCCGGGCGGTGGGCCGTCGAGGCCAAAGCAATGGCCGGGCGGCGGCGCCCGATCGGCCATTGGTATGCGCCCGGGGACCCACCGGGCGGCTCGCGGGCGGCAAAGCAATGGCCTCGGGAGCCACCGGCCGGCGTCTGCGGCCAGACGTCTGCCCGCGGGGCCCGGCGCCGGCCCGCTCGGGCAGACGACTGGCCGAGGGGCGCCACCGGGTGGGCCCCGCCCGGCAGACGGGGCGCGCCGGGGGCCCACCCACCGGGGTTCCGGGGCAAAGACCCCGCCCGGGGATGCCACCGCCCGGGATTCCGGGGCAAAGACCCCGCGCCGGAAGCCCGGCGCCGGCGAGTCCGGGGCGATCGCGCCGCGCGGGTGGGCCTGTTACGGCGCTGTCATTGCGAAGCGGGCGCCCGCGGGCGACAACGGACGGGTGAGCGACGATCTCATCTTCATCAGCTACGCCGGCCCCGATCGGGAGGAGGCCGAGGCGCTGGGCGAGGCGCTGAAGGCGCTCGGCTGCCGGGCCTTCGTCGACACCCTCGACCTGAGCCCCGGCGACAAGTGGGACACCGACATCATCGACGCGCTGGCCGAGGCGGCGACGATCGTCGTGCTCGTCAGCGCCGCCTGGAAGCAGGGCGACCGGTGGTACGCGCACGACGAGGTCGCCCGGGCCGTCGCCGCC